>CAUZON010000001.1:0-126103 GCA_963581445.1 Gammaproteobacteria bacterium
CGAGGGGCCTTGCTCCATGGCTTCCCAGTCAATGTCTTCCGGCTGCCAGTTACTCAGTTCGGGTCCAATGATAGCCGCGACGATAATGATGCCGAGCAGAGCGATAGAGACCCGGGTACTGCGCCGCATCTTGCGCTTGTCGTTAGGTCTTGTTATCTGGCCATCTAACTGCTGCATTAGTGGCTCAATCTGATCCGTGGATCTAACCCTGCATAGGCCAAATCAACGATAAAGTTGAAGGTAACGATGGCTGCTGAGTAAACCACCACCACGCCCATGACGAGGGTGTAGTCGCGATTTAGCGCGCCTTGAACAAAGTAGCGGCCAATGCCGGGCAGGTCGAACACTTGTTCTACCACCACTGAGCCGGTCAATAAGGTGGCGGCGGCTGGACCAAGAAATGAAACCACGGGTAGCAGTGCCATGGGTAAAATGTGACGAGATATCAGGCGTGACTGACTCAGGCCTTTGGCCATTGCTGCTTTAACATGGGGTTCAAGTTTGGTTGCAATAATGCCCGCTCGTGTTAAGCGCGCAATAGCGGCGCTGTAGGGCAGGGCTAAGGCAATGGTGGGCAGTATGAAATGCCATATAGAATCGCTGCCGCCAGCGGGGAACCAGCGCAGTAATACGGAGAAAACAAGTACCATTAGCGGTGCAACTACAATGGTAGGCAGCGCGATATTTAGGTTGTTCGCAGCCATAATGAGGCGGTCCGCAAATGTGCCTTGGTGAAAGCCGGCGGCGATACCTATGCCCACACCGATTAGCAGAGCGGTAAGCAGCGCTGCAAAACCTAAACCCGCCGAGATAGGTAGGCCCGCACTAATGAGTTCATTTACATCAAAATCTTTTTGTCTAAAGGACGGCCCTAAATCCCCTTGAAGTAGTCCGCCCATATAGCGCGCGTATTGCTGATAAATGGGTTCGTCTAAGTGGTAGGCGGCGCGCAAGTTGGCTTCTATATCTGGGGGTAGGCGTCGCTCGCCATCAAACGGCCCACCGGGGGCTAATCGAACTAAGCCGAATACCAAGGTGATGATTGTGAGTAATGTGACAAGCATGAAAGCAAATCGCGCCAGCAAGTAACGTGATGAGATTTTAGGCTTCATAATTTATTGCACCCATAAGACATGCTTTTATCGGTTGAGTTGAGTGTTGCGATATTTTACCGTGCCTCTTCCCAGCTAAGATAACGCACTTGGTGCATGTCACGTAAATTATCCTCCCAGCCATGGAGCTGTGGGCTAACTAATCTTCTTACGCTCAAGTTATACAGCGGCACCACGGGATAATCTTTTACTGCAACGTTGGCGGCGGCGGCTAGCAAATCATTGCGCTTGCTTAGGTCAGCTTGCACCTGGGCGCTGCGCATAAGGGCATCAAATTCACTCGATTGATAGCGCCCGTAATTCACCGAGCCAATGTCAGATTGTAGGAGCGAGAGGTAGTGCTCGGCGTTGTTCTCGCCAATCCAACCCGCCCAGGCAACGCTAAATTTTCCCTGTCGTAGGTCGGTGAAATGGGCTTTTAGCTCAGCTTGATGCAATGTGGTTTTTACGCCAATGCTGCGCCACATGCCTGCGATGGCTAGATTTATTTTTTTGCCTTCAATGCCGCTGACATGACGAAGAGTGATTGTTAGTGGGTTGGTCTTAGTAAAGCCTGCTTGGGCAAGTAGTTGTTTTGCCATCGCTTGGCGCTCACTTAAGGCGATGCCCTTATGGCCTAATGTCGCGGGCTGGTAATTGCTGATGAGGGACGGTGCAAAGGTGTAGCTGGGCCGGTCTCCAGAGCGCATGACTTTGGTTGTGAGTATGTTTTGATCCACCGCCATGGACAGCGCTTTACGCACCCGTAAATCCGCGAAGGGCGGTTCCTGGACATTGAAAACCAAGTACATTGAGGACAGGAGTGGCGATAGGCGTAGGGCCGTGTTGGCGGCTTCGTTGGATGCAGTTTTGAGCGTTTGTAGTTCACTGGTTGGCACGCTGGGGATGGCATCCAATTCGCCACTGCGGTAACGGTTATAGCCTGACTGTTCGTTTGCCAGCGGGTGGTATCTGACGGTTTTTAACGCAACGTTTGTGAAAAAGTGCGGGTTGGCGGTCATTTCCACATAAGCCTGGGGTTGCCAAGTTTTCAGCGCGTATGCGCCGTTTGAGACCCAGTGCTCCGGTTTTATCCAGCTGTCGCCCTCGCGCTCAATGACGTGTTTGGGCACCGGAAAAGCAACCGGGTAGAGCAGGCGTTCAAGAAAATAGGGGTACGGGGCGGCCAACTTTATTTTAAGCTGCAGGGTGTCAACGGCAGTGATGCCCAGAGATTCTACCGGCATAGCACCTTGGTTTACTTGAGCCGCGTTTTCTATCATGTAAAGAAAGTACGCTAGGCTTGCCGCTGTTTTAGGGTTAAGTAGCCGGCGAAATGAATAAACAAAATCGTCGGCGGTGAGCGGCGTGCCATCTGACCAGCGAAGATCTTCTCTTAAGTTAAATGTCCAAATTAGACCATCAGCACTTTGTGTCCATGATTCTGCCGCGCCGGGCACAATTTCACCTTTTGCATTGAACGTAGTGAGTCCCAAAAACAGATCGTTGAGTAACGTTTCTTCAAGCCTAAGATTGTAGCGGTGGGGGTCTAGTGTCTGCGGCTCGCCAGTGTTGCCAAGATTCAGTGTCTTTGGCGTATCTGCAGAAATTGAGGTTGCTGGGATAAGTAACTGACAAAGCAGTAGCCCCAGCGCCATAGGTTTACGCCATGCATAGACGGCGCAACCACTGGTCAAATTAGATGGTGTAAAACAGCGCGATCTTCTACTTCTTATGGCAATCATTTACAGGTCCTGTATGTAGCGGGCGCACCATACTAAAAAGTATCCGCCTCTGACAGCCTGTAAAGGCATGGTTTTTTTCGACAGCATCTAACCCGCTCGGCATTTTGCAAAAAGTCGCACCGCCAAGGGTTGTTTGCAGTTGGGTTAATAGGAAAATTGCTATAAGTTGCCTGCTGGCTTGGTCACTGCTAGCAAATTTTGGAGGAAAGATGACTAAAGGTTTATCTCTGGTCGCAGATATTGGCGCTACCAAAGCACGTTTCCAATGTTGCGCCATAAGTGATGATCTCGCTGAGGCACCGGTGCTTGTGGGTGAGCCGTTGGTATTGTCTACGCCGGCTTATCCCACTGAGGCCGCATTGTTGACCGATGTGCAGGCGCATTATTCAGGGACTCAATTCGCTGCTGCCTTGTTTGCGGTGGCTGGGCCTGTGAGCTTGGACGGCAGCGCGGTGGAAGTCATTAATACTGGCCTACAAATTCATGCGAGTGAGGCCAAAGAACGACTGTCCACTGCTGTGACCTTTGTTAACGATTTCCATGCCCAAGCTATGGCTGTGCCCTTTGCGCAACAGATTCAACAGGTGGGTGGTGGCGCGGTGTTGCCTCACGTTAAGGGTGTATTGGGTCCCGGCTCTGGCCTTGGCATGGCAACCCTTGTGCCGAACCACAGTGGCGGTGGCGTGCATTGGCAGGTGTTACCGTCAGAGGGCGGTCATGCAGATTTAGCGCCCAGTACCTTTTTGGAGGCGGAGTTGTGGTCTATTCTTGCGCAAAATCATGATCATGTATGTTTAGAAACCGTGCTCTGTGGCAGTGGGCTAGTTAATTTGTACCGAGCTATGTGCGGACTGTGGGGTTCGCAGGCCGAGGAAATTTTAGCTGAAGAGATATCCCAGCGCGGACAAGCCATGAGTGACCCAGTTTGCCATCAAACTCTGGAGGCTTTTGCCGGTTTCTTAGGCTCTGCAGCGGCCAACCTAGCCTTGACCGTTGGGGCGAGGGGTGGCGTATATATCAGCGGTGGTATTGCCCCGCAAATGTTGGAATTTCTTGTCAGTAGCCCGCTGCGCCGTCGCTTCGAGGAAAAAGGCGATCTCAGCGACTATGTCAAAGAGATCCCCATTTTGATAGTGCTAGATACTGAGCCTGGTCTTACTGGGGCAATGTACTGCTTGGCAGAAGGGCGCTAGCTGTCTGCTTGATTGCGTCCGCGATCTTGAATTTGCGCGCGTCGGGCTGCTACTTTTTCAGCCCTAACTTCGCTTTTGGCGTGGGCGCGATTTGCGCTGTTTTCGATACTCAAACCCTCACCTAATGTGGTGTGCCAACCGGCATCCATAATTTCTCGTATCGCCCCTCGGGTAATGGGTTCGGTGGTCAAAATGTCTGCGGCGAGCTTTTCACAGGTGGGCAATAGCTCGTCTTCGCTGACCACTCTATTCACCAACCCCCAGTCGCAGGCTGTTTGAGCATCTAAGTAGTTGCCAGTGAGGCTCAATTCTTTAGCTCTATTGATGCCAATGAGTCTGGGTAGTCTTTGCGACAGACCCCAGCCCGGCACAACACCTACCCGTCCATGGGTATCGGCAAATTTGGCGTTAGGGCCGGCAATTAAGAAGTCGCACATCAGCGCAATTTCGAAGCCGCCGGTTATCGCAAAACCGTTGACTGCACCAATGACGGGCTTGCCAACATTGGCCACAGCCTTGCCGAGATCCTTATCTGTGACAGTAGTTGATGCGGTCTCGCCGCCAAGCTCTTTAAGGTCTAGACCCACAGTAAAAGCTCGGCCAGCGCCGGTGAGAATGATGACTTGTGTACTGTCATCTGCAGCGAGTTCTAGAAAAGTTTCTGCAATGGCTTGGCGTAGCGGGCCTGATAGAGCGTTTAGGGCCTCTGGGCGGTTCAGTGTCACCTTAGTTATGCCTTCATTACGTGTTACCAAGACTAAATCTGCGCTGCTCATTAAGTTCCCCTTTTTAGTATGTCTTAGATCTCAGCATAACAAGTCTTTGCTAAAACTTGTTATCACCCCTTGGTCGATACCTCCTGGTATAACCAAAGGTGTGGGTTGGGGAATAAATGTCGGCGATAAGTTCAGGCTATCGCCTAGATACCACCTACTGGCGAATCGGTATGTAGATCTATTGCGCAATTCTCTTATTCTTCCAAGGACTGTTATTTAAATCTGGATAACGCGATGAATATGCAAGATAACCTCATTGGCTTTGTTCGCCGATATTTAAAAACGTTCCCAACAGTACTTAGAACAGGCCCTCTTATGGGTGTTGTTTTAGTTGTAGGTGCAATCAGCCAGCACGCTGTGGCGGATAGTTACACAAACAATTGGGGTCCAGAAGTGGGTTCGCAGGTAGCGCTTTTGGCGGCAAAGGATCAAAAGGGCGATTTGCAGGAACTTAAAGACTTAACCGGCAGCCAAGGCGTGTTGATTTTTTACAATCGCTCTGCTGATTGGTGACCATTTTGTAAGCGCCAGTTGGTTCAACTGGAAGAATGGCGATTACGGTTTAAAGGTTTGGGTATTAATGTCGCAGGAATGACCTACGACGCACGAAAGATTTTGCGCGAGTTTCATGACGAGCAAAAGCTCGGTTACCCCCTGCTGCAAGATGAAAATTCCATGCATGTAAATGCGCTGGGTATTAGGAACGAAGACTAGGCAAAGGACCACAGAGCATACGGTATACCGCACCCTGGTATTTTGCTGATTGGTAGCGATGGTAAAGTCCGTGCCAAATTTGCCCTACCCGGTTACCGTGCGCGACCGCTCTTTGAAGACATTTATACTGCACTCAAGGCTTTGCCAAAGTCCGGTTAGCTCAAACCCACAAGCTTTTAGCTTGCTTATGGCAAGCCGATATAAGGTAGCTCCAATGAAATTGGGGCTTTCTTAGTCGTTGGAACGAAAAAGTGGAATGTTCGCGCAGCGGTTGATTTAGTGGGTTGGCACCGATTAAATAGGGCCTTGGAAAGAAGGCCCCTGAGGTCGGTAGTATTAGTAGTTATATTTCTTTGTTGAGGCAAGAAAAATCCCACATTTAGAAGCGCAAATTAGAGTTAAAGTTAAACTCAAAACCACCCGGATGAGTTCTAAGTCGAGGGCAAAATCACTCTCATTTAGACGTACACTATTATTGCTCATTGCAATGTTAATGATGTCTGGGTGTTCATCTTTAGTCGGATCTCTGACCCAAGGCTTTGCTGAGGACTTGTCAGCTGCAATTTTGAACAGCGATGACCCAGCTATGGTGCGTGATGGCGCACCCGCGTACCTTATTCTTATTGATTCGCTGCTAGCGGGTTCCCCAGAAAATGTTGGTCTGTTGAGCCAATCTGCTGAACTCCATTCCGCCTATGCTGGTGCTTTTGTTGACGACGAAGAACGCGCAGCACGCCTGCATGATAAGGCGCGTAGACAAATATTTACCGCCACATGCCTTTCATTAAAAGATGCCTGTGACTTAGATGCTCGTCCTTTTGCAGAATTTTTGGCTTGGACAAATAGCAGCACGGTTAAAGACGTTCCAGCTCTATATAATTTGGCCAGTATTTGGGCCGGTTGGATTCAGGGTAATAGCAGCGACTTTTCAGCCATCGCAGAGTTGGCGAGAGTCAAAGCCCTAATGCAGCGAGTAGTGGAGTTGGATGAAACTTATTCAAACGGTGCTGCGTATCTATATCTGGGTGTATTCGAGACTTTGTTACCACCGGCCATGGGCGGTAAGCCTGAAATTGGACGCGGACATTTTGAACGTGCCATGACTTTATCCTCGGGTAACAACCTTATGGTTAAGGTAATGCTTGCTGATCAATATGCGCGCCTAGTCTTTGACCGCGAGTTACATGATAACCTGCTCATCGAGGTGATCGCCGCAGATGGCAAAACCCCAGGTTTGACCTTAATGAATACTGTTGCGAAAGAACGAGCACAAAAACTATTGGATTCAGCTGATGATTATTTCTAGGGTTTTGAAAATTATGCGCACAACTAATTCGCTTCGACAAAAACTCCTTTCAGTAGTGGTTTTTGCATTGCTTGCTGTCAGCTCTTTTTCTAGCCATGCAGTGACGTTTAAAATTGCCACACTGTCGCCTGAAGGCACCGGTTGGATGAAGGCCTTACGCGGTGCGGCTAAGAACATTGGTGAGCGCACTGATGGCGCTGTGAAATTTAAGATTTACCCTGGTGGTGTTATGGGTGATGACAAAGCTGTGCTGCGCAAAATGCGTATTGGCCAGCTCCATGGCGCAGCGCTGACCTCTGGCGGCGTTATGCAGCCCTACCCAGATATTGCGTTATACAATTTGCCGTTAATTTTTAGAAATTTTGCAGAAGCAGATTATGTCCGTCGGCGCATGGATGCTAAGTTAATGGCCGGTTTGCGGGCGAAAAAGTTTGTCGGTTTTGGCTTGGCCGAGGTGGGCTTCGCTTACCCGATGACTCAACAGCCGGTAACCTCTGTAAACGGCTTTGCAGATCGCAGAGTTTGGGCGCCAGATAATGATCCGGGTGCCATTAAGGCTTATTCGTCCTTCAACGTGACACCTATTCCACTGCCTATTGCTGATGTCCTAACTGGCCTGCAAACCGGGTTGATTGACAGCATTGGTTCTCCACCCATTGGCGCCATTGCGCTGCAGTGGCATACACAAGTGAAGTACGCTACAGAGTTGCCCATACTTTATGTCTACGGTTTATTTACCATTGCAGAAAAACCGTTTTTGCGCCTTGATGAAGAGCAACAAAAAATTGTCACTGAAGAGCTCAGTGCTGCGGTGCGTCAAGTAGATGCAGACTCGCGCCGTGACAATGAAAGTGCTGTGGCAGCGCTGACGAAACAAGGTGTTGAGTGGCTGACACCGAGTGCCATGGAATCGTCAGAATGGTTTGCGATGGCCAACAATGCGAATGAACAATTGATTCGAGAGGACTACGTCTCAGAACCTTTGTATAACGAGATGATCGGACACTTAGAGCAGTATCGAAGTGAAAATAGCGATCTATAAAACTCTAGGTTTTCTGCGCAAACTCGAAGACGCGCTGTTAGTTACTCTGCTGTTGTCAATGGTGGGTATTGCCACCACACAAGTACTGTTACGCAACTTATTTGATAGTGGCTTTTATTGGGGCGACAGTCTTGTGCGCGTCATTGTGCTTTGGGTTGCATTAGTGGGTGCCATGATCGCCTCGCGTAACGACAGCCATATTCGCATTGACCTGGCCAGCCGCTTTTTGAGCGGTTGGGTTAAGCCTTGGGTTGCCAGAATCAGTCACGTTTTTACCTGTGGTGTACTAGTCCTCTTTACCTGGGGCAGTTATCAATTTGTCAGCTATGAATTTATGGATAACGCCATTGCTTTTGGTGACGTGCCTGCGTGGATCTGTGAATCTATTATGCCTTTCGGCGGAGCGGTAATGACTATTCGCTATGCCCTATTAGTGATTGAGCCCGAATGATTTGGCTTGGTATTGTCATCATCCTTATTATGGCAGCTATCGGTGCGCCATTGTTTTCCGTGTTGCTTGCCGCATCTATGTTGGGCTTTTACAGTGCTGATATTGAGTTGGCTATTGTCGCCATTGAGTTGTATCGCATTGTTGATACGCCGTTACTGGTGGCGCTGCCGCTCTTTACCTTCAGCGGTTATCTTCTCAGTGAGTCCAATACCTCCGCGCGCCTAGTCAACGTTATGCAAAGCCTGTTTGGTTTTTTGCCAAGCGGCTTGGCTATTGTGGCGTTTATAGCCTGTGCATTTTTCACTGCATTAACCGGTGCTTCAGGTGTGACCATTGTGGCACTAGGTGCGCTGCTGTTGCCGGCCTTGCGTCAGGGTGGTTTTTCGGAAAAATTCAGCACTGGCTTGGTGACTACCTCTGGCAGCTTAGGTTTGTTGCTAGTGCCTTCAGTGCCGCTCATCCTTTATGGCGTTATCGCTCAGCAGATAGACGTGGGCGAGTCCTTTACAATTGTTCAGCTTTTTGTTGCTGGTGTTGTGCCCCTATGTTTAATGCTCGTGCTGCTCTCAGCTTGGACCCTATGGAAGCACCGCGGTGGTGTTATTCCTAGAGTGCCGTTTACTTGGGCAAACGTAGGTTCTGCGTTGTGGGATGCGCGTTGGGAGATTCCACTGCCCTTTGTTGTACTGGGTGGAGTGTTCAGTGGCGTGTTTGCAATTTCCGAAGCGGCTGCGGTGACGGCCCTCTACGTCATTTTTGCTGAGGTTGTGCTTTATAAAGAAGTAACCATTAAACAACTCGGCAGCGTTGCGGTTGAGTCTATGGTCATGGTGGGCGGTATCTTAATGATCTTGGGCATTGCCCTTGGTTTCACCAATTACCTAGTTGACGCTGAAGTGCCGCAGCAATTGATGGTCTCCATGCAGACTTATATCAAAAGCCCTCTTGGGTTCTTACTGTTGCTGAATATTTTGCTCTTGGCCCTGGGTGCGATGTTAGACATCTTCTCTGCATTGGTGATTATGGTGCCTTTGTTGTTGCCTGTTGCTGTAGGTTACGGCGTTCACCCGGTGCATTTGGGCATCATATTTTTGGCTAATATGCAGGTTGGATATTTCACGCCGCCAGTGGGTATGAATTTGTTTATTGCCAGCTATCGTTTTAAGAAGCCGTTATTAGAACTTTATGCCGCAACGCTGCCATTTATGCTGATTTTGCTGGTTGCTCTGGCCATGATCACCTATATTCCCGTGCTGAGTCTCTGGCATATGTAGCGGTTATTCTGGTGATAGTTTGTGCTCGGATGCTGTCGAAAATTATACTCTTGAAGTAAATCATTCACTTTTGCGCTTGTGCAATGGAAGCAATATTTTATTTAGAAAATTTGTTTTCTAACCCCAATTTTTTGGAGTCCTTTATGAATCATCAGTTTTCTGTAGCGGTTAATGGTCAAGGGCTTTACGACATAACGCCCCAGGTTAAATCTCTTATAGAAGGCGCTGGTGTTGTAGATGGTTTGGCCACAGTGTTCATTCAACATACGTCCGCCAGCATTCTTATTCAGGAAAATGCAGATCCAGCGGTGTTAGCAGATTTAGCAACATGGTTAGACCATTTAGTGCCCGAGAACGATCCGATGTATACCCACACCGAGGAAGGCCCAGATGATATGCCAGCGCATATTAAAGGTGCGATCACTGCAGTGAACTTGTCGGTGCCCATAATTGAAGGGCAGCTCGCGTTGGGTGTTTGGCAGGGGATATTTCTTTGGGAACATCGACACAACGTAAAAGAGCGCAAGCTCATAGTGAATGTGATGGGCCAGTAATCGATTAGTTGTTAGCGCGTTAATGCCTGGCTATAGCCTATCGCGGAGGGGTTGCCGCTCAATCCCCAGTTTCTCCATACAAGCCTCTCCACTTAAAAGACTCTCAACTTACTTATTCATGTTGTCGCGGATTTCGCTCATCCAGCGCTCATGACCTTCCGGATCTAAAATCATACTAGAGAAATATTGCAGCAGATCTTTGTGGGTCTGGTTGAGCTTGGCTTCCAGCATAGCCTGTTCTCCAGGCTTGCTGCTGATAAATTCAAATACAGAGTTCAAGTTAGTACCTTTGCCTAAAACCTCTGCTAACTCCTGTACTACCAGATCATGGAGGGCTTCTAAGTCGTCTTCGCCTATGCCCGCCTCGCCGGGTGAGAGCACAACGTTAGCCCACAGCGTGGCCATATATACTTGGTATAAGTTTCGGTCGATAAAGCGTTCAACAACAGTTGAGCGTTCGCGTATATCTGTAAAGACAGGCTCGAAGGCGTATTTAAGATCGGTAAGTTCTAACATTTGGTAATGGTGCCATACCTTTGCTGAGAGGACTAATATTCCGGCACAAATTCATGGCGCTGGGGGCAGGGTATCTTTTGTCTAGGAATATGCGTAAGTGCCACTGAACTGAGTGGATGACATAACTCACTGAATTTATTTGGGTTTTATCCTTTTTGATGGTCACTGCTATAGTTGCTGAACACTGTCTAGATTTGCACCCCCCAGTTCGCTGAAGTAATGTCTTGGCAGAAAATTTTAATAAAGAAGCGGGGAAAGTAATGCTGCAATTCGACCGAGTAACCCTAGACAGTGAGTCCGAAGTATTGCGGCAACGGGTGCGAGATTTTGTTGCTGATAATCAGCACCACATGCCCCAGCCTAACTCAGATTTCGTCACCGGCCATGACCCAGAGTTCTCCGCCAAGCTTGGTGAGCAGGGCTGGATCGGCATGACTTGGCCCAGTGAATTCGGTGGCGGGGAGCAGAGTAATTTTGAACGCTTGGTTGTCACAGAAGAGCTGCTAGCTGCTGGCGCCCCAGTCAGTGCGCATTGGATTGCCGACCGGCAAAGTGGCCCTCTACTGCTGCGTTTTGGCACCCCAGAGCAGCGCGAATGCTACCTACCTGGCATTGCCAGTGGCCAAAGCTATTTCTCCATTGGTATGAGTGAGCCGGACACAGGTTCAGATTTGGCTTCAGTGCGGATGACTGCGGTGGCCGAAGGCGATGCATATCGCATCAATGGCACCAAAATTTGGACCACTGACGCCCACCGTAACCATTACATTATTTGTTTGGTCAGAACCGAGGCGCCTTCCGAAAATCGTCACGCGGGTTTCTCGCAAATTATTGTCGACCTAAAAAACGATGGCGCCAAGGTGCGACCCATCAGCAATATGGCGGGTGGCGAAGATTTCAACGAAGTGGTTTTTGAAGACGTATTAGTGCCCAAAGACCGCATTGTTGGTGAGCCGGGTAACGGCTGGCAGCAGGTGACTTCTGAGCTTGCCTATGAGCGCAGTGGCCCTGAACGCTTCCTTTCAGCCTTCCGGGTGTTCGTGGAAATGGTGCGCATTTGCGGCGACAAGCCTAGCCCACATCAGGCGGCGGCTATTGGTCGTCTAGCTTCGCATTTTATGACTCTGCGGCGTATGTCTATCTCTGTTGCCGGCATGTTGGAGCAGGGCAAAGACGTGGGCGTTGAGGCAGCGTTAGTTAAGGAGCTGGGGAATAATTTTGAGAAAGTGTTGCCGGAAGTTGCGCGGCTTGTAGTACCAGACCTAAGTCAGCTAGATCCAGGTAAACACAAATTATTCCGCGATACTTTTGAAGAAACTTTATTGCTTTCGCCATCCTTTACGTTGCGTGGCGGTACTCGAGAAATTTTACGCGGCGTAATCGCGCGCGGATTGGGGTTACGTTGATATGGACACAAGACAACTTATTATTGATACGGCTGAGAAAATTTTTGCTGATCATTGTCAGAAAAGTCTTTTAGACTCTGCTGAGCAAGGTACATTCCCGCAAGATCTATGGGGGGAAATTGTCGAAAATGGCTTCCACCAATTAGGCTCAGCGCGAAGTGGGACTGACGCCGCCGACCTTTATGCATTTCTGAAAGTATGCGGTAGATTTTCCGTGCCGCTACCCATAGCAGAAGTGTTGTTGTCTAATCAATGGTTGGCCTCAGAGGGAACAGAAGCCTCAACGGCAACTGAGACAGGATCCGACTTTGCCAGCATTGGTCGGTTAAACGATACCTCAATTAACCAAGTGCCTTGGGGGCGTAAAGCAACCAAGGTATTAGGTGTTGTAGCTGACAGTCACAAAGTATTGGTGATGGATGCGCCTAGTATTAACGAACAAGGAAATAACCTTGCAGGAGAAGCTCATGACACTTTTTTGCTTGCAGGTACTGAGCGAGAAATTGAGTTAGAAGACTCGCCTTTTGCGCAAATGGCTTTGGCGCGAACGAATTTAATGGCTGGTGGGCTACAGGCCACCTTAGATCTAGGTCTTCAGTTTGCCAGTGAGCGCAGCCAGTTTGGTCGTTCCATCAGTAAATTTCAGGCTATTCAACATAGCTTAGCAGTTGTCGCTGCTGAGGTTGCAGCCGCCCAGCGTGCAGCAGACGCCGCGGTAGATGCGCTAGGCACTGACCGCTTCATAGACGAAGTGTCAGCCAGTAAGGCGCGGGTAGGCGAGGCAGTAGGCATTGTTGCTGAACAAGTGCACCAGGTGCACGGCGCAATGGGCTTTACCTATGAGCACCGATTACACCACTTTACCCGCAGATTGTGGGCGTGGCGAGATGAGTGGGGTAACGAATTTTACTGGCAGGCGATGCTAGGGAGCCGATTAGCGGCTATGGGTGCAGACAAGGTTTGGGGTTATATTGCTACTCGAGGGTAGCTAATTTTAGTAGCCCAGACTTTGGATAGGGGAAGGGTTATGCAAGCTAATGAAAAGTTTGAGATTCGCGGAATAAACCATTTGGCATTGGTTTGCCGTGACATGAAAAAGACTGTAGATTTCTATTCGGGTATTTTGGGTATGCCTTTGGTTAAAACCATTGAACTGCCACAGAACTCTGGCCAGCATTTCTTTTTCGATATTGGTGAAGGTGATCAGTTGGCTTTTTTCTGGTTTCCTAATGCGCCAGAGAAAGTGCCGGGGGTTACCCACGCTGAATCTCTGGTGGGCCACGGCTCTATTACTTCTGCTCACGCCTCTATGAACCACGTCGCCTTTGATGTGCCTGTAGAAAGAATCGCTGATTATCAAGAAAAACTAGCGGCCGCGGGCGTGGAAGTTACACCTGTCATTTTTCATGATGAATCTGAAAACCAGGCAAGCCTCACCGACACAGACAGTACGTTTGTTAGATCTATTTATTTCAAAGACCCAGATGGAATTTTATTAGAGTTTGCCGCAAGCACCCGGGCGTTCACTGAAGACGACGTGGACTGCGAGCCGGTAAGCTTAGACTGAGTATTTTCTCAGGCCCGTAGTTTTGCTGCTGATGTTGGGTTAAAGGTCAAAAAAAAAGAGCCGTAGGTGTTAAGCCTGCTGCCCCTCTTTTCTTCTTTAGCCTTTTGCCTATTAAACTAAAGACTTGGTCTATAGGTTTAGACTACTGCTAATCGCAGTAAATATTTAGAAGTTAACAATCATCTTGCCAGTATTAGAGCCCTTGAAGAGCCCAATAAAGGCTTCTGGTGCCTGATCTATGCCGGTGTAGACAGTCTCTTTTGTGATGATCTGTTCGCTGGTAACCCACTCTTCCATATCGCTACGGAACTTACCTGCTAAGTGATCAAAGTGATTCACAATAAATCCGCGCAGGGTCAGTCCTAGGCCAATAGCCATAGACAAGTTGTTTGGGCCAGGGCGTGGCGAGGTGTCGTTGTACGTTGCAATGGCGCCACATAAAGCGATACGTCCGAAAGGGCGCATGCACATAATGGCTGCTTGTAAGTGCTCGGCGCCAACATTATCAAAGTAAACGTCCAAACCGTTTGGCGCCAACTCTTTCAGGTGACCTAGAATGCTGCCGTCGTTGTAATTGAACGCGTGGTCAAAGCCTAACTCTTTAGTCAGTAGCTCAACTTTATCGTCAGAACCTGCGCTGCCAATAACGGTGCAACCCTTCAACTTAGCGATTTGCCCAACAATGCTGCCTACTGCGCCAGCGGCGCCAGAAACAAATATTGTTTCGCCATCTTTGAGTGCGCCAACTTCTAGCAGACCTACATAGGCAGTCATGCCTGGCATGCCAATTGCGCCTAAGTATTCCGATGCTGGGGCTACAATAGTGCCTAAACTCTGGATGCCTTGCGCAGACTCGGTAAATGCCTCTCTCCAGCCAAACGCGCTGCTCACATAGTCGCCTTCTTTGAAAGCTGGGCTAGCGGATTTAACCACTTGGCCAATGCAGCCGCCGGTGAGTACCTCGCCAATTTGAAAAGGCGGAACATAAGATTTGCGGTCAACCATTCTTCCGCGCATGTAGGGGTCTACGGACATGCTCAGGTTTTTTACCTGAATTTGGCCATCTTTTGGTTCTGGCGCTTCTATATCAATGATTTGAAAATCATCGGGCTTAGGCATGCCGTCTGGGCGTGTTTTTAGTGCTACAGCTTTTGCTTGCATAATATTTTTCCGTATATCTCTTAGTTAGTGTTTACCAGTTAGTGTTCAGGTTATTCGTTGGAAATCGTAATTTCTTTGTCAGTAATGAACTCCAATAGAGCCGGCTGACCGTTTTGTGTTGCCTCTATACCTCTTTGCAAGGCGGCAACAATGTCGTTGGGATCTGTTATTCGCTCACCGTAGCCGCCAAAGGCTTTGGCCATGTCTGCATAATTGCCTGAAATGTCCGTAGATCGGTATTTGTCTGTAGACACCTGCATGATCGGTATTTCAATGGCCATGGAGAAGTTGTTGAACAAAATGGACAGTATTGGAATGTTCTCTCTAACCGCAGTCTCAAAGTCCATGCCAGTAAAGCCTATTGCCGCATCTCCCCAAATATTGATACACAGTTTATCTGGTTCTGCTAATTTTGCACCCATGGCTAACCCTAAACCGTAGCCCAATTGAGTGGTTTTGCCCCAGCCGATATATGAGAGGGGGCTGGTTGCTTGCCAAAATGGGGTGGTTTGATCCCGTGGGCTGCCAGCGTCATGGGTGATCACAACTTTGTCTTTATCGACAATTCGGTCGAGTTCGGCGACCACTCGGTATGGATTTATTGGTGTTTCGTTATTGGTTAGTTTAGGTAACCACTCGCTCATCCACTCGGCTCTGATTTGCGCTATGCGTTCAGGCGCTTGGGCTCTAGCTGCAGCCGGCACTTTGGAGTGACTTTCCATGGCGGCGCTAAGTGCTTCTAAGGTCAGCTTGGCATCGCCAATGAGGCCGTGTTGTGCCGGAACATCCTTGTTCAGGTCCATTGGATCTAGGGTGGCGTGAATAATGGTTTTGCCTTTAGGCATAGAAACACCAAAGGCGGTCAGTGCAAAAGAAACCCCAATGCCTAGTATCACATCGGCCTCATTTAGGAATTGCTTCACTGGGCGAGGATTCGCGCGTCCGCCACTGCCCAATGACAACGGATGGTTTTCTGGGAAGGCACTTTTACCTTCAATACTTGTGGTCACTGGAATATTCCAAGCCTCTGCCAGCGCTTTGAGTTCACCCCAAGCTTTGGCGTAGTGCACTCCTTGGCCTGCATAAATGACTGGGTTTTTGGCTTGGGCGAGGACTTTGGCTGCTGCTTCTAAATCATTGGGTGCCGGTGCGGTTTTGGCACTGAATGATGGAATATATTGCCAATTGTCCGGCACCTCCTCGTTCATTACATCCAGTGGCACTTCTATCATCACTGGTCCTGGTCTGCCGTTGCGCAGTTGAAAAAATGCTCTGCGCATGATCTCCGGCACAGCTTTACCCATAGTGATAGGTTCAGCCCACTTAGTGATGTGCTGCATATTCATTGTGGAGTTGAAGTTGGGGTAGTAGTGGGCCAGTCGACGTGGGTAGCCCGCAGGTATCACCAGTATAGGGACCGATTCGGAGTGTGCTTGGGCTATACCACCAAAGGCGTTTTCCGCTCCTGGGCCATGCTGCATGCAAAATACGCCAATCTTATCGCCAGAAGATAGCCTGGAATAGGCGTCTGCCATGTGTAGGCCGATACGTTCTTGGCGAACAATCACAGTACGAATATCTAGTTTGGCTGCGGCTTCAATCAGTGGGTTTACTGGATAGGCAAAAAGGACATCTACTCCTTCGGCCTTCATTGTATGTGCAATAGCATCTATTACATTCATTGGTCCTCGCCTCTAACGTGCAATTCTTTACTTTTTTAGCTACCGTTTTCTAGAGTCAATTTCGGTGCCAACCTGCCCTCTTAGCTGGTGTTTTTTTTCGGCGCCCCAGCAGGGTGTAGTCATAGTGCCACATCCATTCATTGGTTGGGCTAAAAAGGCTGACCAAGGCGAAGATCGTATTAACATGCGTTAATCAATCGACAGGTTGCGCGGCTATGGCATAGAGGTGAGGTGAGGTGTTGCTTATCTTCGATATTTGTAGTAAAGCTGTTTGAAATTCCCACCGTCAAAGCGGTGTTTTTGGCAGTATAGGTACGCCTTGAAAATGACGATGGGTTATGGTTCGTGCCAAAAAATTTGCTCGTTTCAAGTAAGGCAGCGTTTTCGTAAAAGGTAATAACACAGGTTTAGGCGTGTTTGCTGCGTAAATGACCCGCGATTGAATGTACGTGTAACGGCTACTAATCCTTTTTCTATAAGGAGTACGATAAAAAAATGTTAGGCGATCGTTTGAGAATAAAGTTAACAATTGCGGGTTATACTCCTGCTCGTTTCGCACATGTTATTGGTGAGACGCGGCAGACGGTGGATGGGTGGTTGCAAAGAGGTGTTCCGCCTCGAAAGTGTTTTAAAGTCGCTCGGTTATTAGATGTTAATCCTGAATGGCTAGTAGTCGGAGCTTGTACTGATGAAAAACTAAAGTCGCCCGAGACTGAGGCTTTTCTCGATTCCTTCACGCCTGATCAGGTGGATGCAATGCGAGTTATAATCAACGCATTTAAGCGGCCCCATTAACACCTTTTATTTTCTCTCTTTTTTCCTTTTTCTGGCCTTCTTTAGTTATATACCGCCGCTTTGCGTTAAAGCAATTTTCTTGTCTTGGTGCATATTTTTTGAAAAACGAGTTTGGGGTTGGGTTGATCAGTCCCCGATACCTTCAGAGATTTCCTCTCCTCAACGGAAGGGTAGTCTTATAAATAGAAATCAGCCGCTATAGAAGATTTTTAAAGAAGCCAAAGGCGCGAAAAAAACGCAAAAAAAAGAGGCATATAACTGCCCCTTTTTTGCAATGAAGCGGCAAGACCGCTCCATTTTCTATCACCCAGTTAAAACTGATTCATAGTATTTGCTGCGCCGCCAGCCAGCAGTGCCTTCTCGCCAAGGAAGTATTCCTTGTGATCGTCACCAACGTTTGATCCAGCTAGATCTTGGTGCTTAACAGAAGCCAAGTTCTTGCGGATTTCTTGTCGCTGTACGTCGCGCACATAAGCCAACATACCTAAGTCACCGAAGTAACCTTCTGACAATACGTCAGTAGACAGTGCCGCTGTGTGATAGGTAGGCAGTGTAATCAAGTGGTGGAAAATACCAGCTTCTCGAGCAGAGTCTGCTTGGAATGTGCGAACTAATGCGTCTGCTGCTGCTGCCAATTCTGTGCTGTCGATTGCGACATCCATCATCGCCATAGCGTCTTCGGCAGGATTAGGGTAGGCAGAAACGTCCTTGCCAGCTTCTTTCCATTCGGTGTAAACCTGCTCGCGGAATTTCAAAGTCCAGTTGAAAGAAGGCGAGTTGTTGTAAACCAATTTGGCTTCAGGGCGTACTTCACGAATAGCGTTTACCATTTCTGCAATCTGCGAAACATTGGGCTTTTCGGTTTCGATCCATAATAGATCAGCGCCGTGTTCTAAACTGGTGATGCAGTCGAGTACAACACGGTCGAAACCAGTGTCGTCTTTAAATGCATACAAGCCGTTGTCTAAACGTTTAGGCTTAGCTAGCTTGCCGTCTACGCGAATAGTGATGTCGCCATCTTGTAATTCTGAAACGTCAGCCACTGGTTCCGTGTCTAAAAAGTCGTTGTACTTGCTGCCAAGATCGCCAGCCTTAATTGAGACTGGGATTTTTTGTGTAAGTCCAGCACCTAACGAGTCTGTGCGCGCAACGATAATGCCGTTGTCTATACCCAGCTCTAAGAATGCGTAACGTACTGCGTTGATCTTAGAAACGAAATCTTCGTGGGGAACAGTAACCTTACCGGCTTGGTGTCCGCACTGCTTCGCGTCAGAAACCTGATTCTCAATTTGAATTGCACATGCGCCTGCTTCAATCATGCGCTTAGCAAGTAAGTAGGTGGCTTCTTCGTTACCAAAGCCTGCATCGATGTCAGCAATAATTGGCACTACGTGTGTTTCGTAGTTATCAATGCTCTGAATAATAGAGTCTGCGTCGCCGCCTTTAGCGCGAACTTCATCTAATTCAACAAACATATGACGCAGCTCACGCGCATCTGCTTGCTTCAGGAATGTGTAGATTTCTTCAATCAAATCAGAGACAGAAGTTTTTTCGTGCATGCTCTGGTCAGGTAAAGGACCAAACTGTGAACGTAGCGCTGCAACCATCCAGCCTGACAGGTAGATGTAGCTACGGTCTGTAGTTTGCTGGTGCTTCTTGACACTCATCATGACTTGCTGAGCAACGAAACCATGCCAGCAACCCAGAGACTGTGTGTACTTGCTAGAGTCAGCATCGTAGTTAGCCATATCTTGGCGCATGATGTCTGCTGTGTACTGGGCGATTTCTAGGCCAGTCTTAAAGCGGTTTTGTAGCTTCATACGTACTGCGTACTCAGCGTTGATTGCGCTCCACTCTTGTTTCGCGCCAACTGTAGTTCGTGTCTGTTCGATCAGGTCCAGATAAGATGACATGGTCAATCCCTCAATTAATGTTCACGGGTTTCAAAGAAAGTTTAACGGCCATAGGCTGTCGGACTTCTGAATTGCGCGGCAAACTAACAGTAGGATCAAAGTAATAAAATGGAATAATTCACAAGCAATATATTCCATTTAGGAAGGTATACTCTTGATTCTGCTAAATACAAAAATTGGCAACTTCTAACCTAAGCTACCGCGAATTTTATTTCACCCAACTGTGCAAAATCTGCTCTGTAATGACCAGGCTTGGCGGGCACCATTGGGCCAATTGTGCCGGTGATGAGAAATTGCTCTGGCTGAATTTCATAGCCTTGTCTTAGCACTTCGTTTATCAGACAGATTAGCGCGTCTAATTGGCCTTCCATTATTGCACCAGCGTGAACGCAATACAGCTCCTTGTGGTTTTGCTGTTGACGTATTTGGATGGTGTCTATTTCGGCGCTGATTTTTGATGTCACCTGGATTCCCTTTATGAATCCGTAGCTGGCTGAGTTGGCGGCGATGAGATCAATGCCATTGGGTCGCTCGGTCAGATTGGGCGCAGCTAGTTCAATCACTGGCATATAGCCACTGATGTAGTCGGCTACATTATCTACGGTTACCGGAGTATTAATGGTGTGGCCGACGATAAAGCCGATTTCGGTCTCAAATAATACCGGCCTGTCGAGTTCCAGAGTGCTGTCAGCTTCTCGGGCGCCCTTTGCAAACAGAACGCCCACAATGCCTGCTTTCAGCCCCATCGCTTGCTGTGCCTGCGGCGCAGTAACAGCTGCCTTAAAGCCCGCTATGTCGCCCCATTGTTTTGATTGCTCTAACTGGCTTACAAACTGTTTTTGCACAGCGTAGGCGTCTTCAACGCTAGCATCAGGAAATTTACTGCTCAAGTTTGGGTAAGGCTCGCCATTTTCTAGCGATGTTAGAAGGGTATTTGACCAATTAAGCATAAGGTCTCTCCGGTATGTTTGCTCAGCTTGGAGCCAAGCAAAGTTAGATTAAGTGATGTACAGCAGCTACCTTAGCAAATAAATCTTGGCCACTGCGCGTTTTGCAACAATGCATAGGTTATCGCCCAGTTCTTGCCGCAAAAGAATGATGCCAATGACATGATTGACACCCCAGTGCATACTCTTGCGATTACACTGTAATCCGGGGTTCGGTTTTTATCACCGTGCTCCGTACCCAACATACTGTGCTACAGCTGAGAGCCGAAATTTAGGAAATGTGATGACCGAGCAAACCTCAAATAGAGCGCAGCGCTTACTTAAGTTGTTGGAATTGAAGCAAGTTGAGGAAAATTTGTACCAAGGCTTCAACGAAAAAGAAAACGGTTCACGGCTCTTTGGTGGCCAAGTTTTGGCACAGGCTGCTATGGCCGCATATAGAACGGTGAAAGATGTTCACGTGCATTCGTTGCATGCCTATTTTTTGCGTGCGGGTAATGTTTCTCGCCCGGTCCTTTATGAGGTCGAGCGGATTCGTGATGGTCGCTCGTTCACAACTCGCAGAGTGGTCGCTATCCAAAATGGTTTAGCTATTTTTAATATGGATATCTCTTTTCAGGGAGACGAAATAGGCCTGGATCACAGTTCTCCAATGCCAAACGTGCCGCTGCCAGACGAGTTGCGTAGGGATCGAGATGTGGCTTTGAGTTTGGGAGGGCCTACGTCAGATCCACGCCTAAGTCCTATGGCAAAAATTGAAAGGCCTTTTGAGATCAGATCAGTTTTTGAGCTGGGTAGCGATGCGTGGGGCGAAAATCGGTTTTGGAATCCAGCGTGGATTCGCTTCCTTGAACCTTTGGGCGCTAAGTCATCTGACACTTCGGCAGATGACGACTTTCAGCGACAGCTCATGTCGCGCTGTTTGTTAGCGTACGCATCCGACATGGGGTTGGTCTCAACCGCAAATTTACCCCATCAATCTGAGGTGGACCGCTCCCAACTGCAAATGGCCAGCTTAGATCATAGTATTTGGATCCACCGACCTGTACCTATTGACCAATGGCTGCTGTTTCACAAGCGAACTTCAACGGCTCAAGCTTCAAGAGGTATGGTGCACGCCGATTTCTTTGCTGTGGACGGTGCGCTTATTGCCTCGGTGACTCAGGAAGGTTTGATTCGTATAACCGAGTAACTCGGCGCTAGAAGTAGGATCGCTCCAATATGCGAAAGCGGACTTCGTTTGTGTGACTGGCAAAGAGTAGTGCTGCACTTAGGTCGTCCGAGAGCTTGATGTGAGTTGCATCTAACCGCACTTGACTCCAAGTGGGATCAACTCCTTGCCATTGGCCGTCGGCTAAAACCTCGTTCCAGGCGTGAAACATGAAGCTCGGCTGATCAGCATTGTTATATGCAATACCAAAAACTGTCCTTGCTGGCAGCCCGGCGGCCCTGGCCAGTGTGGTAAATAGATCAGCAAAGTCCGTGCATTCGCCCTGACCTAAATTTAACGCAGCGATAACTGATCCTGCTGGTTGATTGTCGGCGTAGGTTAATTGCTGGTTTGCAGCAGTAACGAGCGCAGCAATAGATACGGGTTTATCCATAGATTCTAAGATGCTGGTGATTTTTTTGTTCGCTGTAGGGATTCGCAGTGAGCTTTGGGTAAAAGCGCTTATATCCCTGGCACCACTGCTGTCGCTGCTGGGAAATTCGCCAGGCTTTGTAGCGGCTAATGTTTGCGGCAGGTTTAAATCTTGTAGCGATATTTGTCCGCTGGCTGTGAGCCCAAGTATCAGGTGTTTGAGATTTTCGTGCTTTTCTAAGCGCTCATCTAATGGAATAGAGTGTTCAAAAATAGGCCAACCATCTATGGGTTTTATCAGCGGGTTGACCGTGGTTGCCAGCGCTTCGGTACTGCGATTAACAATGAATACATTGGAGATAGTAGAGCTAATAGCCAGCATATTTGGATCTAAATAGGTTGTACTGGTAGAGCCTTCTTGGAAATTTTCAAATATAAAACCATCATCGTTACGGCTTAACAGTGACCTTTTGTTTTCGCCAATTGAGAGATTTTCAAAGTTTACGAATCGAGTAGTAAATATTGTGCCTGGCTTTGCGTTACCTGTGTGCAGCTGAGTCTCTAATGCCAATTGATCTCTCAGGCCAAACTGCCAATCCAGGCGCAGCGGTTCGAGGTTATTTTGCCGCATCAATGTGCCGACATATTTCTCTTCAATTAGATCCACCTGAATGCCGATGGCGTTATTTTCTGCGGTGCGGGTGTAGCGTGCAGATGTCAGCTCGTATTCTCCCGAGCTGGCAAAAGTTAGGCGTTGAGTAATTTTCGTCGGTTGTCCGCCTATCGGTTGAAACACCGTTAAGGTATGCAATCCCCACAGATCTTCATCAGTGAATTCAACAGAGCTGTGCATAAAACCCGTATGAGTGCCGGACTGCTCAATTTTGTACCATGCACTGCCGATCATGGAATGCGCAATTTGTTCTACAAGAGGCTTAGATTCATAGAGTTTTGTATAGAGTAATGTCGCCGCGCAGAGCATAAAAATTGCGATGATTGAAGTCAGTGCTCGAAGCTGCATGGTTATGAAAATCTCACTATATGATGCATTGCATTAGGCTTTACCAAGGCTGGATAGTATATATATTTTGTGCCAATTACCGATGTAAAGAATATGGCGCAGTAATTCTCTTTTTCATCTGCCCAGTAAAATGCAAGAACATGCAATTACCCTTTGCCAATGCGGTCAGGTCAGGCAAAATTCCATCCTCAGCAAAAATCTGCGCGCTCCGCTGCGGGTAAGCCATATCAAGTTAGGATTTCATGGAAAACGAGACAACCGATTTTATTCGACAACGTATTCAGTCTGACGTAGAGGGCGATGTTTTAGCCCAAGGCGTCGTCACGCGTTTCCCTCCTGAGCCCAATGGTTTTTTGCATATCGGTCATGCTAAGAGCATTTGCCTGAATTTCGGTGTTTCAGAGCAGTTCGGGGGTACAACCTTTTTGCGCTTTGACGACACAAACCCGCAGAAAGAAAGCGAAGAGTTTGTTGAATCTATCAAAGTAGATGTGGCCTGGCTGGGTTTTTCATGGGGCTCGTTAACTCATGCGTCGAACTACTTTGAGCAAATTTATCAGTACGCAGCAGACCTTATTGGCAACGGTAAAGCGTATGTTTGCTCACTGGATGCAGAGCAAATGCGGATCTCTCGAGGCACGTTGACTGAGCCCGGCACCAATAGCCCATTCCGAGATCGTAGCGTTGCAGAAAACTTGGACTTGTTCCAACGCATGCGCGCTGGTGAATTTGCTGATGGCGAGCATATTGTCCGGCTAAAAATTGATATGGCCTCGCCGAATATTAATTTGCGCGACCCAGCGATTTATCGCATTCGACATATCACCCACCAACGCACAGGTAGCGCTTGGTGCATTTACCCTATGTACGATTTCACGCACTGTATTTGTGATGCGTTGGAGGGGATTTCTCATTCGCTGTGTACCTTGGAATTTGAAGACCATCGCCCCCTTTATGATTGGGTACTCGACAATATTCAGTTGAATTACCACCCGCCGCAAATTGAATTCTCTCGCCTGGGTTTGGAATATACGGTGATGAGCAAGCGCCTGCTGCACCGCTTAGTGGATGAAAAGTTAGTTTCTGGTTGGGATGACCCACGCATGCCGACCATCGCCGGCCTGCGTCGCCGCGGCGTTAGAGCTGCTGCTATCCGTGATTTTTGTGCGCGCATTGGTGTGACCAAGCAAGACAACACGGTGGAGATGAACCTTCTAGATTTCTGCATTCGCAAGGACCTGGAAAGCAGTGCCCCCCGAGGCATGGGCGTACTCGAGCCGCTGAAAGTTGTGCTGACAAACTTCCAAGACGACATTGAACTTGAAGGTCCTTGGCATGCGCAAAATGCAGATTTGGGTTCGCGCAAATTACCTTTTAGCCGTGAGCTATGGATAGAGCAGTCAGACTTCTCCGAAAATCCGCCGGGTAAATGGAAGCGCCTCTCTCCAGGTGAAATGGTGCGCTTGCGCTATGCCTTTATTATTCGCTGTGATGAAGTTGAATACGATGCAGAAGGTAATGTGGTGCAACTTAACTGCACCTACTTCCCAGACTCCAAGAGCGGCGAGGACACGTCAGGGCTAAAACCCAAAGGTGTCGTGCATTGGGTCGATGCTAAACAAAGTGTTCCGGTAGAAGTGCGTGACTACGCTCGCCTGTTTAATGTGCCTAATCCATCCGCTAAGACTTTTATCGACGATATGAACGAACAGTCGCTGCGTACCCTTCAAGCAATGGTAGAGCCTGCAATTATGGCTTTGGACGATCAGCATTTTCAGTTTGAGCGCCAAGGTTATTTCTGCAAAGACTCTGAATTGCCAGGCGTATTTAATAAAACAGTGAGTTTGCGCGAAGGCTTTTAATCTTTGCGTAAAACACGTGCGTGAACAGATAGTGTGAAACTTACAGGGTGAGGGTTAGGTGATGCAGCAATCAGTGACAATCATGGAAGTTAGCCCTAGAGATGGCTTACAAAATGAAGACGCAATTCTTAGCACCGAACAGAAACTTAGTTTGGTAAAGGGTGCCATTGCAGCAGGTTGTCGGCGCATAGAGGCCACAAGTTTTGTTCACCCTATGCGTGTTCCGCAGATGGCCGATGCAGAAGACCTGTGCGCCATGTTGCCCGATACGGATGGCGTTCGTTATACCGGGCTGATCCTGAATGAACACGGCTACCGGCGTTTACGAGACACCAAGCGAATTCACGAAGCGGGGCTTGTGATACCGGCGACCAATACCTTCGGATTAAAGAATCAAGGCCTAGACGTCGATAGCGCAGTGGCAATGGCGATTGAAGTGATTCGCGATGGCGCGCAGGCCAATTTTCCCGTGCAAGTGACCATTGCTGTCGCCTTCGGTTGTCCGTTTGAGGGTGAAGTAGACCTAAAACAATTGCTCAATACAGCTCAGCGGTTGGCTGATGCTGGTCCGGTAGAGCTGGCCCTTGCTGACACCATCGGTGTTGCGGTACCCACTCAAGTGCGCCAGGCCTTTACCCAACTCAAGGAGGTATTAGGCGAGCTGCCATTGCGCGCCCATTTTCATGACACGCGCAACACTGGCATCGCCAACGCTTATGCTAGCTTGCTCGCTGGTGTTTCTGTATTGGATGCAAGCATTGGTGGTATTGGTGGCTGCCCTTTTGCCCCCAATGCCAGTGGCAACATTGCCACTGAAGACTTGGTTTATATGCTTAATCGTGGCGGTATAGAGCACGGTGTAGAGCTGTCAGATTTGCTCAGCATCGCGTCGTGGTTGCAAGAGGTGTTAGCAAAGCCTTTACCTTCAATGATGCTGAGGGCGGGTGTTTTCCCCCCAGTGAAATAAGACAGTCCAAAATGGACGCGTAATAAGACTGTGGACTAAGAAAGCGAACTAAGACCTTGAACTAAGAGCCTTCGTTTGAAGTTGTTGGTTAACGACCTAAAGGGTTAAAGTTGCAACTGGTTTATATCGGGTAACCCATGTTGGAGCTACGATCAAATTGCGAAGTTTCCATGTTGATTTGCTGCCCGTCTCGAAGCTGGCGTACATTTGTTCTTTTGAATATGCTTTTTGTAAAGATTGCGTGGCTCATTTAGGGAACTGTCCAAACTGTGGTGGTGACTTTGTACCTCGTCCAATACGCCCGGATGCTCTATTGAGCAAGTTTCCACCCTCTACTCAACGCGTGAGAAAAGATCATGAATGACTCTACCCACGGATTTTTTGGCCATCCTATTGGCCTGAAAACTTTATTTTTGACCGAGATGTGGGAACGCATGTCTTTTTATGGCATGCGTGCCTTGCTGGTCTTATACATGACTGGTGTGGTCACCGGCGTAAATGGTGGGCTGGGTTGGTCACAAATGGAAGCCCAAGCAATTTACGGCATTTATGTGGGCATGGTCTATTTTATGGTGGTGCCCGGTGGCTGGGTTGCCGACAATCTCATAGGGCATCAGCGCGCTGTACTTTATGGCGCTGTGATTATTGCTTTGGGACATTTGACCTTAGCCGTACCTATTGAACACTCTTTCTTCCTTGGGCTTGCGCTTGTTGTACTAGGCACAGGGTTGTTGAAGGGCAATATTTCTACCATCGTTGGCAAACTCTATGTCGCTAGTGATGAGCGCCAAGATTCTGGATTTACCATTTTCTATATGTCGATCAACATTGGTTCCCTCATTGGGTATGGCATTTGTGGTTACCTAGGAGAAAAAGTGGGTTGGCACTGGGGCTTTGGTGCTGCCGGGTTGGGCATGATTTTTGGTGTGATTCAGTACATTCGCAGTCGCCATTTACTAGGTGATGCCGGCGCGCTGCCTAATCCGATGTCCAATGACCGACGCAAGAAGCTGATGGCTGCGACCCAGCTCGTCTTTGGGCTAGTTGTGGTTTTGTTTGTTCTGGTGTTAACCGGAGTCATCACAGTTGCGCCGACAGTGTTTGCTGAGAATTTCGCTTACTTCCTAACCACTCTTGCTGGTGTGTACTTCATTTATTTGTATTTCTTCGCTGGACTCAATGTCGCTGAGCGAAAGAACATCACTCTGCTATTTTTGTTGTTTGTGGCAGCAGCGGCTTTTTGGTCGGGTTTTGATCAGTCCGGTGGTTCACTTAACATTTTTGCTCGTGACTATACCGACCTCACTTATTTTGACTTCACCATGCCCGTTTCTTGGGTACAGTTCATCAATCCAATCTATGTAGTGATTTTTGCCCCGGTGTTTGCCGGTATGTGGGCTCAGTTAGCGCGACGGAATTTAGACCCTTCGCTGCCTTTGAAGTTTGTCATCGGCTTAGTTTTTATGGGTATTAGTTTTCTCATCATGTTGGTGGCTGTGGATCTAGCATTAGAATCTGCGCCCATTGGTTTGCAGTGGTTGTTGCTCACTTATTTGTTTCAAACCTGGGGCGAGTTAGCGCTTTCGCCTATTGGTTTGTCTGCGTTTGCCCGCTACTCGCCAAAGAAGTATGTAGGCCAGATGTTTGGTTTATGGTTCTTGGCTTCTGCCATTGGTGGCGTTATGGCTGGATTGCTCGGAGGTGAAGCATTGGGCGATGGACTCACCAGCATGTCACCGGTCTTTAGTTACATGATTAAGTACTACTTCATTATAGCGGCCGTCTTAGTCGTCTTGTCCTACTTTGTAGGTAGAAAGTCTAAAGATGCTCAGGCGTCTGAATAGACGCCATTATAGTGGCCCTATAACAACGCATGCTGGGTACAACTGTACTCATCAATAGGCTTTGAGTTGACTCGTGCTTCGTTAATAGTTGGGCGCTCGTGATAGTCCTTCGACACCTCGCCGCCAAAGGCTAAGTGAGGAACAAAGAACAGGGTCATGAAAAAATGTAACAACACTGAGAAGCATATTAACCGAAGAAACAGTTTAGTTGTTTCTAACCCAGCAGGTGGGGAGAAAATCATGTAGAAAGAAAGAGCCACTGGTATTGCCGCTGCCAGCATGAACGAACTTTTGTTGCTTAGGCGATCAGACCAAGAGCCTACAAGTGGATTCGTACAGCGTCAACAACCAGTGCAATGGTGGGGCCTAGGTCGGCTAAAGTAGCGGGCAAATCTAAAATTTGATTGTAGTAAAGCATCACCAAGAAGCTGAACGAGTAGAGGCAAATATTTTCTGCTGCTGTTCCCAGGCCAAACAATGTTTTAGTCCTGATAGGGATTTATACTGTATGCATTAGTTCTTCCTCCGCCCCACACGCCCTATTGCTAAGGTCGATTGGTTTTCTACAACAGATTGCGCTCATTGGCGAACGCGTGGTTAAAAAAGGCGCAACTGTATCGGTCGCACCAGCTCTCAAATTGCCAGTTTTCCAAAAATGCTCCGTGCCCCCCACTTGCAACCCAGTCTAAAGAAATGGAATTAGGTAGATTTGCATAGTGTTTGGCTGGAATAATTGGGTCGTCTCCTGCCGCCAAAATTTTTGCTTTTACCCCGTTAAGCGCTCCGTCCGTCAGGTCATAGGCTGCGAAGTAATCGTCGGTGTTGTCATATTCAGAGTGATACTTAACAAAATAATTAGTTAATGAGGTTACTGAAGACAAGTTCATTGCATCTTCAAAATTATAGAGTTGTGGAAAAGCCGTTTGTTTTTTACTCCAAAGGTCTCGCCATTTACGCATAAAATATTGTTCGTAAATGATGTTGTTACTGATTTTGAGCATCGTTTCTTCAGGGCTCAATGCAGGACAGATGGCCAGGGTGGTAAGTTCTGGGATTTGCTTGGCAATGCGCAATGCGAAGTTTCCACCCATGGAATAGCCAATTAGGCCTGCGGGGGCTTGCGGAAATTCATTCATCAAAGTTTCTACTAGGGCCACAACCTCGTCAATGAGTGCGGAATGAAAGAGCCCACTGTTCAGGTGTGCGGTATCACCATGATCTCGCAAATTGATTCGTACAACGTTAAAGCCTTCTTGCCAAAGTGCATGAGCGCCAGAGAGTACGTAGGTGGACTCAACGTTACCTAGCCAGCCTGGGACCATCATGACTAAAGGTGTTTGACCCGAGGTGGTGTTCTGAAAGTTGCTGTGCACAACTAATTTAACACCTGCTACATTTATTTCGCGCACTTTTGTTGTTGCCAAAAATTCTGGTTGCCACTTAGCCTTCAAAAATTTCCTTCCCATGCTCGAAAAAATAGTTTGCGAATGAGGGTTTCTTAAACCAAAAGGTGGTTTAAACGATTCATTGAAAAATTCAGCTTGAGGCGGATAGTTGTGCTTAGGATCACTCATTGTGTTTTGTTTACTTCTTCTGTGCTGTCGATTGATGGCGTGGCTTGGAGGTGGTGGTCGTCTGAATATATCCGTTCCCCACGCAAACCGTTTTTTTCTAATAGCTTGATTATCGAATTGGGGCCTGCCAAATGTGCAGCGCCTACCAGGACAAAATAACTTTCCTCGGTGTTGAGATATCGCGCAATTTTCTCACTCATATCTTCATTACGCTGATCTAACAGCTGCTTCGAAAAATCTTTAATTAGATCTGAAGCGCCATTTTGATCAGCGATAAGCGTTGCCATGGTCGCGTCATCACCTGCCGCCCATGCTCGCACCAAGTCACTTGCAACGGTTTCAATTTCATTGAATTGTTTCACTGTATCCATTAACACAGCAATTTGTGTTGCCATGGGTTGAGCGAAGAGAAAGCCTAGCTGTCGATCGAAGCTTTCCAATTGCAGTATGTCTTTGGACGCTTTGCTTTTGGAAAAATGCTCTTCCACACCTAGGTCCGGGTCATAGCCCAGCGCAATAAAACCCATAAGCGACAGTTGGGTATAGACCATTGCAGGCTTATAGGATTGGAGGGCTTGCAGCGGTACACCGTACAATGCCGCGGTACTTGCCAGCTGGCTATAGTCTTGGGCACTGAAACTCTCGCGCAAATAACGTTGCTTGGTTAGTCGCGCTGCCGCTTGAGTTTTTGCGTATATTTCGCTTGGGCTAATCTGATCAGTAGTTACTTCTAGAACTAGTTTATTGCTCAGATTGAATGCCTGCTCGTATTGGGTGGGTAGGGGGTAGAGGCCTTGTTTTAGCAAATGCAAGGAACCGGCAAGGTAAAGGGTGCTGGTATTAGACGTGAAACGCCAAAGGAACAGAGGGTGGCGCTGGGTGTTTGCTTTCAGCTCGCTGGCCTGGGTGATAGGCAGGTTATCCATGCGCACTAATTCACAATACCCTTGCGGGTGAATTTCTGTAGTGGCTGTTTTACATTTGTTGTTAGCTGCCAGGGCTGCCGCAGTTCTGTTTTGTTGTGGGCCACTGGTGTATTCGATGTTGGGCTGTGCGGTATGAATGGCGATCGATTCGTGACTTGCGGCGAACGCGCTACCCCAGAATAGCAAGTTGGCCGAGAGTAGTAGCAATGCCCCGGCTTTAGTTGGTCGCAGAGCTATTTCAAACATATTTTGTCAGTCACTGATTTTGTTGGATCTGGTCAAATTAAGCCTCTTATGTTTCCGCGTCTTGGCCTAGATCTTCCGGGGTTTCGCCAATTGCTGTGACTGCATCCATAATCAAGTTAGCTATAGTTCGCAGTTGCGCGACATCTGGGCCACGAATCACTAAGTTTGTGCCGTAGCGTTCGTCGCGAAAAAACGGATAGCTGCCTACGTCAGCGTCTGGGTGTTGGTCCTGAATTTTGGCGAGGGCATCAGCTATTGAGCTTTCGCCGGTATAGGCGCGAACGGTATGACTGTGAATGATTGGGCCGCTTTTCAGTTTTCCGTCCAGACTTGCAAGCATGCCTTGCATGACCGAAGGAATACCCGCCATGACGTGGACATTTTCCATAGCAAAACCTTGCGGACCACCAGACGGGTTGTCTATCAACGTTGCGCCCAGCGGTACGCGAGCCATCAGCAGCCGCGATGCCATAATGTCGTCCGACGCTGGTCTTTTGCGGATACGAACGGCAATATCTGGGTGCTCTATCAGTTCTACTCCGAAGGCCTTAGCAATGCACACTGCCGTAATATCATCATGGGTTGGTCCAATGCCGCCGGTGGTAATTACATAGTCATATTCGTGCCTGACTTCATTTACGCTATCGATGATGGTTTTTTCTATGTCAGGAATAACTCTACAGTGCCTAATTTGAATGCCCCATTTGCCCAATGTCTTGGCAATGTGGTTTAGGTTTATATCTTGAGTCCGGCCTGAAAGAATTTCATTGCCGATAATCAGAACACAGGCTGTGACCGCATCTTTCATATCAGTATCGCTTTTGTTATCTATTTTTGTGGGTAGTTTAGCAGATGCCTAGGGTTGCACTTTAGGCATTTGTGCATAAACCGACTTTTGCTATTTATTGGAAAAAATCGGCTTACGCTTTGCGGCAAAAGCTTTGCGCCCTTTTTTATAGTCTTCGCTGTTGAAACAGGCGTCTACCATGGCGCGCACTTGGGTAACTTCCTCGGCTCGACTGTCTCGCTCCCAAGCATTGACTGCTGCCTTGGCGGCTTTCACAGTAAGCGGCGCATTAGAGGCTATGTTGAGCGCGTATTCCATGCAGGCTTTTTCTATCTCTTCGCGGTCCTGAATAAAGTTAACAATGCCCATTTCTTTGGCTTCACCGGCTGGCATAAAACGCGCTGAGAACATGATGTCTCTTGCATTGCTCGGTCCAACTAATCTCGCCAATTTGGCCAGGCCTTCGTATTCGTAACCCAAGCCCAGCTTTGCGGCAGGTATGCCAAAACTCGAATCTGGCGTGGCAAATCTGATGTCTGCTGACAACGCTGTAGCCATTCCGCCGCCAATGCAGTAACCCTCAATAAGCGCAATTAGAGGTTTTTCGATTTTGCCCAACCAGTGCGTGGCACGACCTGCAATTTGACCATAGCTTTCGCGCTGTTCGGAGTTAGCGCGTTTTTCATCGAATTCAGAAATATCCGCGCCAGAAACAAATGCCTTGCCGCCCGCGCCCCGCATAATGATCACCCGAACTTCGTCATTGTCAGCAAAATGCTCAAGAATATCGCCAATGCCCTGCCACATTTCTAAAGATAAGGCGTTATGCCTGGCTGGGTTATTAAAGGTCATCCAACCAATTCCATCGGCGATATGGGCCTGCATGCGCTGTGTTGAAAGTTCTAGTGGCATATATACCTCTTATAATTTTCTTCTATACTAGTCTTGTGGACGAGGCATCTGTAGCCCTCGAGAACACTCTGTGGACTAACACACAGATAATTTTGTTCCCCACCTGTGGCCTGACTGTAAAAAGTACGTCAGGAGTACTTTCAATAACAATCAAAAGTTGAGAATTATGGATTTTGCTTTAACAGACGAACAAGAGTTGATTCGCGATGCAGTGGCTAGAGTGTGTAAAGATTTTCCTGACGAGTATTGGGCGGAAAAAGACACAAAGCACGAATTCCCATGGGATTTTTACAATGCCATGTCTGAAGCAGGCTGGATTGGTGTTGCCATTCCAGAAGCCTATGGGGGCAGTGGGCGTGGTATTACTGAAGCCAGTATTGTGCTGGAGACTGTGGCCGCCAGCGGCGCTGCAATGAATGGCGCAACGCCATTGCACCTCTCCATGTTTGGTATGGAACCGGTGGTTAAATACGGTTCCGAGGAAATGAAACAAACATATTTGCCACGCGTTGCCAGTGGCGAAATGCACGTAGCCTTTGGCGTTACCGAACCCGATGCGGGCACTGATACTACCTCTATCACCACATTCGCACGTCGTGAGGGAGATAATTATATCGTCAGAGGGCGCAAGGTGTGGACCACAAAGGCGTTACAGTCTGAGCGAGTACTATTGCTGGTGCGCACTACGCCTAGAGATGAAGTTGAGCGCCGGACCGACGGCATGACCCTTCTGCTGGCTGAGTTACAGCGTGACGAGGTAACTATATCGCCTATTGATAAGGTTGGCCGTAACGCAGTAGCGACATGTGAAGTGGTTTATGACGACTTGCCGGTAAAGGTCACAGACCGGGTGGGTGAGGAAGGTAAAGGTTTCAGTTATCTGATTTCGGGACTGAATGCCGAGCGTATTTTAATTGCTGCGGAAGCGCTGGGTATTGGCAAGGCTGCGCTAAGACGCGCTGTTAACTATGCCAATGAGCGGGTGGTTTTTGGTCGGCCTATTGGTAAGAACCAGGGCGTGGCCTTTCCATTGGCCGAAGCCAAAATGCGTTTAGATGCGGCAGAGTTAATGATTCGCAAAGCCGCTTGGATGCTGGATAATGGGCAGCCCTGTGGCGCGGAAGCGAATATGGCTAAGTGGCTGGCCGCTGACGCTTGTTTCCAGGCAGCGGACCAAGCCATGCAAACTCACGGCGGTTTTGGCTATGCCAAGGAATATCATGTTGAGCGTTATTGGCGTGAGGCGCGTTTGATGCGGATAGCACCTATTTCTCAAGAAATGATACAAAACTATGTCTCTGAACACGTATTAGGGTTGCCTAGATCTTATTAGGAGATCGCATTAAGGGGATCTTGTTAGAAAGACCATACAAACCTGCCTCAAGCAGCGAAGGCTTATATGGTCCTTAAAAGCTCTTAATGTAAATTTTAAGCAGGCTTACTCAGGGTGCAGGACATTACAGCTTTCGAGTACTGCCAACGCAGCTGCATCGCTGCGTGCTTTATTGATGTTCTTCAGCAGGCAATTGGCCGCTTCACGATTAACCGGGCTAGTTTGTCCGTGCTGGAAGCCCGAGCCAATGAAAAGAGGCGATACTTCGGTGATGCCATGTACGCTCTCAGAAATTATGCATTCCTCAACGTCAAAATCTCCGTCAGCGACGGCGTTCGCGCTAGGGTGACATTTAACGTTTCGTAGTCCGGATAAATCCTCTACCTCAACGTCTATCCAGCCCGCAGCGCGGTTGTCTGTGTGGGCTACAGTTACACCTGGTTGGGCGTTTTTTGTTGAGTCTGCCGAAACTTGGCCTGCGCCTAAAATTGTCAGTACTAGTAGTAGGTGAGTAATTTTTCGCATATGAATCTCAAATGATGAAAGTGACCACTGAGTTTAACCGCTAAATTGGGAACGTATGTAAAGAAGTGTTATCAACCTATCAACGGTAGGTGTTTTACGATGTACGGATTTTTGTAAGTGAGAATCGAAGAGCATTTTCGGAGGTGAAATAACTTTTGCTATTAATTGCCCAAAATTTTGGCAACCAGGCTGCGCAGTGTGGGAATGATTTCTGCTTCTACCCAAGGGTTCTTTTTCAGCCAGATTGTATTGCGAGGACTGGGATGAGGGAGCGGTAAAAATTGGGGTAGGTATTCTCTCCAGTCCGCGACTATTTCTTGCAAGGTGATGGAAGACTTGGGTTTAAGGTACCAGTCGATGGCGTAGCGGCCAATGGCTATGGTGAGCTCTATATTGGTTAAGTGGGATAGTAACTCGGCTCGCCACATTACCGCGCACTCTGGTCTGGGTGGTAGGTCGCCGCCTTTGCCTCGGCCCGGATAACAAAATCCCATAGGAACAATGGTGACCAATTCTTCGTTGTAAAAGGTTTCAGAGCTCATGCCGAGCCAGTCTCTCAGGCGTCTGCCGCTAGCGTCGTTGAATGGAATGCCTGTCTCATGCACTGCTGTGCCCGGTGCTTGACCGACTATCAGAATCCTCGCTTTTGCATTGGCCTGAAATACGGGCTTTGGTCCGAGAGGCAAATGCTCAGCGCAGAGCGAACAAGCGTGTATGTCCTCGATCAGGTTAACGAATTTTATTGGCTCTGCTTTGCTCATAGTATTTTCTGCGGGATCGTTTTGTGCGCGCTCGTAAGTGCGCGCTTATAGCTCCATTAGTTCGGCCCTGTCTAAAGTGTTTTGCAACATACGAATACTCGCTGCATCGACCATAACGCCGTCTACGCTAATCGCCCCCAAACCTTCTTTAAGTGCCTGCTCGTAGGCGGCCTTTTGCTTGCGAGCGGTAGCTAGAGTTGTTCTGTCTGGGGAAAATGCGTCTTGTACAATTTCTACCTGGCAAGGGTGGATAGCCCATTTCCCAGACATCCCCAGCGTAAGTGCGTACTTACTTTCTTGGCGGAGCGTGGCTAAATCCTGAAAGTCGGCAAGGGGCCCGTCTATTGGATCTAAGCCAAAGACTCTGCAGGCGATGGTCATTTTATATCTTGGGTAGTGCCAGATATCCGCGGGGTAGTCGCCCGTGCTGCCTACAGATTCTAGGGGCATTTGTTGGCTGGCAGAGTAGTCTCCCATGCCAAAAGTCATGGCCTCCAGGCGGTCAGAGCTGGCGGCAATTTTTTCAACATTCATTAAGCCTTCAACGTCTTCTATCAGGCATTCAATGCCAATGCGTCTGCTCAGTCCGAGCTTTCGCTCCAGCTGATCAAGCAGTCGGTGGAGAAATTGCACGTCGGCGGCGCTCTTGGTTTTGGTTAACATTATTGTGTCTAAGCGGCTACCCGCGCCGGTAACTACGTCAATAACATCGTCGTGACACCATTGAGTTTGTACGCCGTTGATGCGAACGCAGAGCACTTTTGGCCGCCAATTTAGGGTGTTAAGAGCGTTTATAATTTGTCCACGGGCAGCTGTTTTGGCATTGGGCGCAACGGCGTCTTCCAGATCCAGCAAAATTTCGTCTACCGCAGTCCCCGATGCTTTAGCCATCATCTTGTCTGAACTTCCGGGCACTGAAAGAACACACCTACGAGCTCTTTTGGGTTGAGATTGCATAATGATCCTTTGTCTTGTTTGGGTTGTCGGTTATGCGCTTTACGGTAAAAAATTGAGGTTACGCGAACTAGGCGTCAAACGAGAGATTGTATGAATTGCGCTACAGCTATATTAAAGCCTTCTGACGCCTCCATATTCACCCCGTGACCCGCGTCAAAACTTGCGCACTTAAGGTTTGCCATGTTCTCTAGCGCCCACAGCTTATTGGTTTTAAACCGGCGTTCTTTATCGCCAGCACAAAGCAATACTGGGCGAGGGTTGTTGGGTGCAATGTCTCTAATACAAGTATTTGGATTGGTGGCGAGTAAGGTATTTGCCACACCTATAGGAGAAAAATTGTCTGCGTCTTTCATAAGTGCGGCGTATATGTGGGCGGGTAGCGTTCGAGCCCGGCGTGGGTGGACGGCAATTTTTTCTATTGCTGCAATGCCGCCTAGCCTAATGTTTTCGCTGCCTTTTATTGCAGTGGTCTGCCAGTCGAGTACTTGTGCCTCGTCCGCCAACGCAGAGTTAGAGTTTGTGAATATATGTCCCGTGACATGTTCGGCATAGTCATAGGCATAGCGAATAGTCAGCCCTGCGCCTAACGAATATCCACACACAAACCATGTTTGGGCGCCCAAGGCTTTGCGTATCGCATCGAATTGCTGACCGTAGGCGGCTGGGCTGTAGTAGTGCAAATCTTCTGGTGCGGGCGAGTTGCCGTGGCCCCACAAATCAACTGTTACCGGTTGGCATACTTGCCCCAGCGCTTGGAGGTTGTCTAACCATTGCGCGCTAGAGGATATGAAACCATGCAGGAGCATGAGGTAGGGGCCGCTGCCGGGGTGGACTTTGTAGGCGAGCTGATATGGCTGTTGAGTTTCATGTGCAGATTGGATCATTGAATACAGAGCTATGCAGTTAAAAAACTCATGCTACCATGCAAAAAAGCAATGATATTAGGCGTTGGGGTTAAAGGCGTTAAGGAAAACAGGGGAAAACCTATGGCTTACGATTTATTGGTTAAAAATGGCACGGTAATTGACGGTTCAGGTAACCCCGGTTATCGCGCAGATGTAGGGGTGGCGGACGGCAAAATTGTTGCCATTGGACGGCTCAGCGGTAAGTCGAAGCAGACTGTCGATGCCGAGGGCCATGTCGTCTCCCCCGGATTTGTCGATGGCCACACCCATATGGACGCCCAGGTTTTTTGGGACCCTATTGGTTCCTGCTCCTCCTATCATGGTGTAACCAGTGTGGTGATGGGCAACTGCGGTTTTACTCTGGCACCTTGTAAGCAAGAAGATGCGGACCTGGTATTTAAGAACCTGGAGCGGGCCGAGGACCTTTCACGTGACGCCATGCTGGAAGGCATCGATTGGAGTTGGGAAACCTTTCCGCAATTTTTAGATGCCATAGATGATTTGCCCAAAGGCATTAACTACGCCGGTTATATAGGCCATTCAGCAATACGTACTTATGTGATGGGTGAGCGAGCGTTTATCGACAAAGCCAGCGAAGACGAAGTGCGTAAAATGCAGAACATTGTTAAAGAAGCAATGGGCGCTGGGGCAATAGGCTTTTCGACTTCTCGAACGTTCAACCATTTAACTGCGGATGACCTGCCGGTGGCCAGTCGCATTGCCCATTGGGACGAAGTGCGAGCCATTGTTAATGCGGTAGGAGAAACGGGAAAAGGTCTATTTGAAATTGCCGGAGAAGCCCCGGGGCGAGATCCAGAGCGGATTAGAGAATATCATCAGCGCCTTTTGAACTTAGCAGTGGAATCCGGTGTGCCGCAAACTTGGGGTATGTTCAGTGTTCGTGCAGCCCCTGATCTCTGGAGACCATACTTTGATTTATTAGATGAGACTGCCAGAGCAGGTGGGCGTATGTACGCTCAGGTACATAGTCGCGCACTGTCTAGTTTGTTGTCCTTTCAATCGAATACCCCCTTTGATAACTGGGAGTATTGGTCAGAATTTCGGCAACTACCACTGGCGGAACAGGCTGTAAAACTCCGCGACCCAGTGATCAAAGCCAAGTTGATAGAGGTCGCCAGCCGCGAATACACAGGGCCACGGGTTGTTGGCGCAGAGGCGCGTCCGCCAGAATGGGACTTTATTTACCCTATGGAGGACATGGTTTACGACAAACCTTCAATGGCCCAGCTTGCCAGAGAGCAGGGTAAACACCCTGTTGAGTTAATGATAGATATGTCTTTAGAGCGGGATTTCCACATGTTCTTCAGGCAGCCTATTGCCAACGAAAATCAAGACCATGTGCTAGAGATGATGAAGCATCCCCGCTCAGTGGTGACGTTTTCTGATTCTGGCGCTCACGTATCGCAAATTATGGATTCGTCGCTGCAAACGCACTTGCTCAGTTATTGGGTGAGGGAAAAGCAGGCGTTGACTTTGGAAGAAGCTATTAAGCAAATCACCTACAACACGGCCACTATGTGGGGCTTACATGATAGAGGTTTGTTGCGCGAAGGTATGGCCGCGGACCTAGTTGTTTTTGATCCATCTACGGTAGGCGCAAGGATGCCCGATGTGGTCCACGATCTGCCCTCTGGTGCTAGACGTTTAAAGCAGACTGCTGACGGCATTATGCACACCGTGGTGAATGGTGAAATTATGCTGACGAATAACGAGCACACGGGCGCAGTGCCTGGGCGCTTGTTAAGAAGTTAAGAAGCTAGAAGTGTCGATTTTGGTGGCGAATCCAATTTTGCACGGATGGTTTTTATAATAATCGGTGTAATTCACTTTTCCAGCGGGTGGGCCTTGATAAGCATGCGGTGCTAAGGCACCATGCGCGCATGCACCCGTAGTTCAACTGGATAGAATACCAGGCTTCGAACCTGGGGGTTGTAGGTTCGAGTCCTACCGGGTGCACCAATTCAATTTTTTAAACAAGTTAGGTCAGACAGGGTTCACCTTCACCTTCACGAAGTTATTGGGTTCTGCTGGGTTAATGCTTTGCGTACTTTGCCCGCCAATACATAAGCCATTAGACCTGCCAAAAGAATGCTTGAAGTATATGCCAATGGTGTGTTCACCATACTATGTGCTTGCTCAGCTTGGGCTAGAAAGTCCATTTCCCATAGGTCGACTAAGTAGTTGGTGAGATAGCCAAAGGCAAACCCAACGCCCACCACACTAAATAGATAGGCTGCCAGAGCACGGTTGCCCAACTCCTCTCTAACCAAGGCCACTGTAGCTATATTGGTTGCTGGGCCAACTAGCATAAATACCAAAGCTGCGCCCGGCGAGACGCCAGAAAACAGCAATCCGGCGGCGATAGGTGTAGACGCTGTGGCGCAGACATACATGGGCACGCCGACAATTGCCATGACGACAAATGCCAAGAAGCCATCGCCCCATTGGAGTAAAAATTCATTAGGGACGTAGGTTTTAATCAATGCCGCAAAAGTTAAGCCAATTAGTAACCACAGTGCGATGTCGCGAATAAGGTCGACAAAAGTGAAGCGCAGGCCTGTTCTGAGTTTATTGGTAAGACTTTCTTCTGCAGGTGCCGTATTACTGGCGCAGCAGGAATCGTCCTCTTCAAGGCTTGTAGAGTTGGCCTGGGGTGCGCTCACGGGTGCCTCGTCTTTACCTACCAAAACGCCGGCAACTATGGCGCTTGTAATGGCGGCTACGGGACGAACAATGGCCATAAAGGGTCCCAGCATGGCGTAGGAGATAGAGATGGAGTCAACGCCGGTCTCTGGCGTGGAGATGAGGAAAGATGTGGTGGCGGCTTTTGAAGCCCCGCTGCGACGCAAGCCCACAGCAGCTGGGATAACACCACAGGAACACAGAGGTAATGGCGCACCAAATAATGCGGCTTTCACGGTAGACATCAGTCCAGGTTCACCAAGATGCTTAGCCATCAACTGGCTAGGCACAAAGACTTTCATTAGGCCGGCGACAAATAGGCCGAGCATTAACCAAGGTGCAGCCTCAACAAATAGATCAATAAAATTTTCAATCAGTAACATACATAATGTCCTAGTCCGTTTGCTCGCCTAGGGCCTCGAGAATTGTGCAATGGGTGGCAGGTTCATCCCCGCCACAACAGGCGCTGCTGAGGGTTTGCAGAGATTTTTTGATGCGCTTAATTTCTGCAAGCCGCTGGTTGACGATGGTGATTTTGGCGTCAACAAACTGTTTTATGTCATAACAGGATTTTTCGTCTTTGGTGACTTCCAGTTCCAACAATTGGTGAATTTCGTTGAGCGTAAAACCGACTTCTTTGGCGCAGATAATAAAGCCGATGCGGTGCACATCTGTCTTGGAGTAGAGGCGATACCCAGCTTCACTGCGTTCCCCCGGCGTAATCAAGCCGTGCTTTTCGTAAAAACGCAGGGTGTCTCTGGAGACGCTGGCAAGTGCAGCAAGCTCGCCGATTTTTAACATTGTTTTAGATTCCATAGGGCAACTATAAACCCTAGAGTATGGTCTAAGGTCAAACGATTAAAAAGGCCCTAAAACGGCCGCTAAGGAGCGACAAAGACTGTGCTGGATTTCGTCTTTGTCAGAAGACGCCGTTTGAAGTGACGAGCCGTCGCATGTGGCTTTAGATGTGTGGTTTTATAGGGTTATCTTGGGGTCTATGAAGATAAAGGTATTGTTGGGAATTGCGTCGACTTTTTTTGTTAGGTAACTGCCGTCGCAACCAGTGGCAAGGGAGGGTGATCAGATAATGCGTCGACGAGTTGAGTGATTGGAATAGACACCAAAAGATAACAAAAAACTTATAAATGATTGCCAACAAAGCTACTTTGACAAACTTAGAGTTATAAATCATGGTTAGAAGGAGGGATTTGGTGAGGGCTAAATCCTTGAGATGTTTGCGGAAATGCATAACAGAAAACTTATAGGGTACATCCAAGGGAGTGGTGTATTGGTATTTGAAGGGGTTTAGTTCGGCATAACCGTAATGGGTTTTATGGGTCTAAGTTGTTCCCCATCTTCTTTAAGTTGTCTTTTGGCTTTTTGTGAATCTCGTAATACTAAAATTAATTAGGGAGAGATCCATTGAAAAAAATTATTCCTTTGTTGGGCGGTGCAGCGGTGCTGCTTGGCAGTTGGCAATTCGCCATAGCAGAAGACTCAGACGATATGATAGAAGAAGTCGTTGTGACTGGCTCTTATCTGAAGCGGTCTTCTGAAGATTCTCCATCGCCACTTTCAGTAGTGACATCTGCAGACATTGAGGACTTAGGTGCTCAAGGTATGGCTGAGATCATTAATACAATGCCATGGCAGTCGGGTAGTGAAACCCGCTCAGCTACCTTTAACGGCGGTTCTGGTTTAGGCCAAATGACCGTTAACCTGCGTAACTTAGGCATGTCCTCTACGTTGGTGTTAGTCAACGGCAAGCGTAATGTTGCAACTTACTACGATGGTAACTCGAACGCGGCAGTAAATATCCAAGGTCTAGTGCCTACTATCGCATTAGAGCGTATGGAAGTGGTCAAAGACGGTGCTTCGGCGCTGTATGGCTCGGATGCTATCGCCGGTGTAGTTAACTTTATCACCAAGAAAAATTTTGAAGGATTTGATGTTCAATACGAGTATACGACCTTAGAGCAGGTGAATGAAGGTGACACGAATAATATTCAAATGTTGTTTGGTGCTCAGGGCGATAGAGGCGGCATAGTCTTTTCTGCTGGTTCTATGTCACGCGGCATGGTCACCGTTGGAGACTTATACTCTCGTCACGGTGGTTCTACTGTTTCAAGCACAGGACAGCCCGGTCGTATGTACTCCACCGAAGCGCCTGTCTGGGCAGCTAATGGTCTTAATCCTGGAGAAGCAGTAGAGGATGGAAAGTTTCCTCGTAATGCAGCAGGTACCAGTTTCGGTAATGCTGACCCAAGTTGTGAAGCTGCAGACGCTTTAGATGCTAAAGGCGGATCGGGCCTCTACGCTAACGGCGTTCTTTGTGCATATGACTTTGGGCCTTTCTTTCCTTTACAAGGAGATGAGTCCAGTCGTCAAATGTTCATGACAGGACATTATGATGTAACAGACAAAGTAGAACTGTATTTTGAAGCAGGCTCCAACGGATCTGAATTCTTTCGCTACAATTCGTTAAATCCCAACGCGGTTTCCTTAACGATTCCAACGCACCATCTGGGTTTGATTGAAGACGCATCTAATAGAGGTATTGTTCCTCAGCCGTTGAGAAACGGAACCCGAATGGCTGGCCGCACCGTCTATGATTCAGGCACCAGCGAGCGTCCTCTAAACACCTATTCGCAAATTGATCGCTCTATGGACCGCATGCAGGTAGGTGCTGACATCGCTCTAGATTTTGGTGGCGAAGAATGGGATCTTGATGTTTCTTACTCACGTTCTGTTTTCAATTCCCAGCGAACTGAACTACAGGACACTCAGTCTGTGGAAATGGAGCTGGCGATCAACGGTATGGGCGGTCCCAACTGTGATCCGTTTAACGGCACTGCGGGCAGTGGTAACGCAGCTTATGCGTCGTCTGGCGGCGATTTTGGCGCGGGCAACTGCTACTACTTTAACCCATTTGGTAACTCCTTTGTGAACCCAGATGGTACTCGCCAAACAGACCAAACATTGGTTAACCCTGCAGAACTCTATGAGTACCTGCTTGGTCGTGTAACCGCAGACACGCACTTTGAGCAAGATGTTATTGATGCAGTATTAGCAGGCACAATAGCGAACTTAGACTCTGGTCCCGTTGGATTGGCTTTGGGTTTTCAGAGACGTGTTGATTATGGCCGTACGCTTTACGACGCGACCATGAACTCAGGTAACTTAGACTTCGTCTACGGTGCAACAGACTGGTCAGGTGAATTGACCAACACTGCAGTGTTTGCGGAAATTGGTCTGCCTATTGGCGAGTCCATAGACGTTAACGCAGCAATCCGCTACGAAGACTTTGATGAGCTGGGTGTGGATACAACAGATCCTAAAATCACCGTTCTGTGGCGCGCCACCGATACGATCACAGCTAGAGCCTCTGCGGGTTCCTCTTATCGTGTAGGTTCCATTCAGCAGTTGTTTGGCCGTGTAACCACGGTTCACAACATGACCGATTATAATGGCGCATCTGCGTACAAGCCTTCGTTAACAGTAGGTAGTGATCAGTTGAAGCCTGAAAGCGCTGAAATGTGGAATGTTGGTTTCTCATGGGTGCCAGAAGGCACACTTGAAGGACTGCAGATTGATGCGGACTACTACTCTTACGAGTATGAAGACATCCTCTCACGTGAGAGTTATTTGTCTATTATTGCAGCTGACAATGCTGCTCTGAACGCTGCTATTGATGACGGACAAACCGTAACTCAAGCAATTGCTGCGGGTGTTGGTAATCGGACGCAAGTTCTGCGAACAGGCGCTGGCGCTATCCTTCGGGTACTACCAGATTTTGTTAACCAGAACTCTGCGGAGATCAGTGGTTTAGACATTCAGGCAAGTTACTCTTTTGATAACTCAATGGGTGCTTGGAAGGCTGGCTTAGCCGCTGCATGGGCGCAAGAGTACAAGGTTGCGGGTCAAAAAGACGCTGTTGGCATGTACAACGTGAAGAACCCTGTGACACCTCGTCGGGCGCTTCCTGAGTGGAAGATCAACGGTACGTTGAATTGGAGCAATAACAACCATCGCGCATATGCGGTTGTTCGTTATATAGACGGTTACGAGGCAACACTGTCTGATGAGCCAGCTTCAGGCTTCTGGAAAAACACCATCAAGATTTTCCTTGATGATGCAACTTCAGCTAAATACTACAACTCAAATATTGATAGTTACGTAACGGTAGATGCTCAGTACACCTACACGCTACCTGAAGTTTCTTTCTTGAGTTCTAGTTCAGTTACTGTTGGTGCCAAGAACTTGTTGGACGAAGAGGCCCCTTGGGTGCCTAACAACACAAGTTACGACCCAGTAACTCACGACTTTAGAGGTCGTGTCTGGTACTTCAGAGTGGGTGCTAGTATGTAAATTGGGCTAGCCCAAATATAAAGGAAGGCCTCGATTTTCGGGGCCTTTTTTTATCTGCGTAAAAATTTTAGTTAGAGCGTGATGTGCGGATTTTTTATGGCAGCAGGTACAAAAAATTGTTTTACACTTTTGTCTAGATAACGTAACAGAGAGAATATTTATGAGATCAATAACCACAACGGTACTGATTCTGTTGGGCTTTTTTTTCACTATCAATAATAGCTATGCCCATGATATGGGCAATTGTGCTCAAGTTGATTCAGCACTAGAGCGATTGGACTGTTACGACGGTCAGGCCAAATTTTTAAGTAGTCAGGGCATTGAAGATCGAGAGGTAGCCGCGCAAACCAGCCCAGCGCCCATTTCAAAGTCCAATGCAGTCCGCGATCAGTCAGAAGGGGCAGCGCCGGCGAGCAAAAAATCTTCGTTTCTCTCTCAATCGATTGAAAGTCCAATTGAATACTCGGCAACTATTGCAAAGGTTGTTAAGGGTAAGGGAAATGCCAAAGCGCTGGTTAAGCTAAGCAACGGTCAAGTATGGCAGATCCAAAAGAGTCGTTTGGTGACTTTTAAAGTTGGTAACGACGTGGTCGTAAAACAGGGGCTAATTGGCGGCTATATGCTGCGCGTGGCCGGTGGCGGCAGTTATCGGGTTAAGCAAATAAAGTAATAGTCTGCCAGCTATATTTTTAAGCTGTAGGTTAGTTAAGGCGCAAGTGACTTAGCACGCAAGCTTTTTAGCACGCAAGCTATGCGTCTTAAAGTGTATTTATAGGAGTGTTTGTTATGTCCATTGCTACGCCTTTAGCAGGTATTAAAGTATTGGATTTTGGCCAGGTTTATAACGGGCCGTATTGCGGGTTTTTGCTCGCTCAGGCCGGCGCCCGGGTGATTAAGGTAGAATCTCCCAAAGGTGAAACGCTGCGAGGGCGCAGTAAAAACGGGCCTTATAGCTTCCCCTTTACCCTGCTAAACAATGGTAAAGAAAGTATTACGCTGAATATCAAAAGCGTTGATGGACAGCGTTTGCTCAAAGAACTTGTTCCCCACGTTGACGTGTTGGTGGAAAATTTTTCGCCCGGCACCTTGGCAGGCTATGGTTTAAGTAGTGATGTGCTGCGGCAGATTAATCCTCGTCTAATCTATGCGGCAAGTACCGGTTATGGCGGTACGGGTCCTAACAGAGACTATCTCGGTATGGACATTACCTTGCAGGCAATGACCGGCATTATGAGTGTTACCGGCGAAGATGGCGGACCACCCATGAAGGCAGGTGCAGCATTCTGTGACTTTCTTGGTGGGGTACATTTGTACTCTGGCATTGTCTCGGCCCTGTATCAGCGCGAGCAAAGTGGTGAAGGCGCGGTGTTAGACATCTCCATGCAAGACTGCGTATTTCCCACACTAAACACCCAGTTGGGTAACTTTTTTCAGTCAGGCAAACAAGGCCCGCGTACTGGCAACCGTCACTCAGGTTTAGCTGTATCCCCGTACAATATTTACGCAGCTAAAGACGGTTACGTTGCGATGATTTGTTTGCGCGAAAGTCATTGGCATAAGCTTTGCGCCGCAATGGGTCGGCCTGAATTAGCTCAGGATGAGCGCTTTAGCAGTAGAAGAGCGCGTGCCAAGAATATGGATGAGCTCGACGAGTTGGTGGAATCTTGGACCCTCACTCTGAGCAAGGCAGAGGTTTTTGGCATAGCGCAGGGGCACGGCATGATATGCGCGCCGGTACAAGATCTTGAGGATGTGGTTAACGATGTACACCTGCATGAGCGCGGCACCTTGAGTTGGTCTGATGAGGGTGCAGAGCAGGCAGCATTGTCTTTTCATACGCCGTTAAGATTTCAGGGTCAAACCCCGCCCGAGCTCACCGGCGTGCCGCACTTGGGTGAAAATACCGCCGCGGTGTTAGGGCAGTTTTTACAGTTGACGTCTGAACAAGTTGAGCAACTGCGCCAAGACGACGCTCTCTAAATAGTCACACGCAGCTGCAATTGTTTAGCGGCTGCTGGCCCCGTATTTTAGTTCGCATCAGCACAATCTAGTCCGGGGCTTCTAGCTTGTCCTGGGTCGCTTTCGATGCATTTTCTTTGGCTAGAATATATGTAGAAATGTCTGAGACATCTTAGACGCTGTTTGGTCGCTAATTGTTGGCGGCTTTGCGCATGTGGTACGCTCGAATTCTAACCTTTGCAAAGTAACCCGCATTATGACTACTCAATTCAATACCATAGAAGACGCTTTAGCTGCCATTCGCCAAGGAGAAATGGTGGTGGTGGTGGACGACGATGATCGTGAAAATGAAGGTGATCTGATTATGGCGGCCAGCAAAGCTACCGCAAGCGCCGTAGCGTTTATGATTCGTCATACTAGTGGCATTTTGTGTACACCCATTTTGCAAGAACAGGCAACTCGGTTGCATCTCGACCCTATGGTGGGTCGCAACGACGCGCCAATGAGTACCGCCTTCACGGTTTCAATTGATTATAAGCAAGGTCTGACGACGGGTATTTCTGCGGAAGAGCGTGCGGCCACTACACAAGCACTCACCAACAGCAACGTTGGTCCTGAAGACTTTGTGCGGCCTGGACATATTTTCCCGTTGGTTGCGCGTCAGGGCGGTGTGCTGGTTCGCTCAGGACATACCGAAGCGGGTACCGATTTAGCCACACTGGCAGGTTTGCCGCCAGTGGGCTTGTTGGCCGAGTTGGTTAACGACGACGGCACTGTTCAGCGCATGCCGCAGTTGCTGGAGTTTTCAGCCAAACATAACCTCAAAATCATCACCATCGCAGATTTGATCGCTTATCGGCAACAACGCGAGCAATTGGTTGAGCGCAGTCATGAGTTTTCTATAAAGACCAATATCGGCGAAGCTCAGGCTTATGCCTATAAAACAAAGTTTGAAGACGCAGAACACTTAGCCATTGTGTTTGGCGATATTAACGTTATGGACTCCGTGCCTGTACGTATTCATAGAGAGAAAGTCGTGGAGGATATTTTCGGTACTCAGGGCGGCGGCCATTCGACCAATATTTTGAACTCAGCGTTGAGCCGAATTGAAGCTCTGGAAGGCGGCGTGCTTATTTACCTGCGCACGGGCTTTGTCGGTGTTCCGCACGAAAATTTTGCGTCTCAAAGCAAAGAAGAGGAGCGTCGTAGCGAATGGCTAGAGGTGGGCGTTGGAGCACAAATATTGCGTGACCTAAACGTCAGCAAAATTCGCTTAATAACCGGTCGAGATGTTGATTATGTAGGCGTTGAAGGCTTTGGTTTAACCCTTGAATCTACTGAAATGCTTTAGTGCAAAATATTCATTAGAAATGAGTCTTCGCGCGCCACAGTTTCACGGTGGCACCATTTTTTCTAGCGTCGATATTGAAAAATGGCGCGTTTGTTTTCAGCTCCCACATAAACTACTCGTATATCTTCGGTGTGCGCTTTGCATACTGAGCAGCGCAGTTTTGCGCGTATTTGTTTAACTTTCGTTTGCCCGCCAAGTTTTTTGATCAAGTCACTGATGTCTAGTTGGGTGTTACGTTGACAGTCTTCACATATAGCGTGCAGGTGAAAACTGTCAACTAGATCGCTGAGGGTCTGCATGTCTTTAGCCTTTTTGAGAGTTAGTGGAAAGGCTATTAACTGTACAAATATACAGTATCTATTGACAAGTGAATTCTGCGTTTTGTTAACTTTTAGTAATCATTTTCTTGTTTTGCCGATAACTGTCTTGTTTTACGAAGTTGCCGCAGTAAGCCGCGGATGAGGTTATTTCGCACTCGGAGAATGCTACTTATTGTTGCGCCCATCGCGTTATCATGAAGAAGTAGCCATTACCCCAAGTTAGCCCTATGCAGCCCCAAACCTCAGCTCACTTTGAAAATCAAAATGCTATTGCTATCACCCTGGGTGATCCTGCCGGTATTGGTTCTGAAGTGGTTGTTAAAACACTGCTACTGCACCCGAGGCCCGAACACCCTTGGTTGCTCATTGGTAACTTGTGGTCGCTAGAAATGGCCGCAAAAATGCTCAATGTGGCGCTGCCCTCCATCCACATGGTCAGTGATCTAGCAGATGTGCAGAGCGGTCTAAATATGCTGGATTTAGGTCAGGCGTGTCCGCAAGACTTTACCTTAGGCCAAGTTCAAGCGGCTTGTGGTTATGCCGCTGTGGCTGCCGTGGAATACGCGGCTAGGGCCTGCCTAGCAGGGCAGGTGGCCGCAATGGTTACTGCCCCAATTAATAAGGAAGCCATTCACGCGGCGGGTTATGTGAACGACATTGGGCATCAAGAAATATTGGCCCGGCTAGCAGGGGTTGAACGTACCGCAACCATGCTCATGACGCCTGGGCTCAAGGTGGTGCATCTTTCTACGCACAAATCTCTCATTCAGGCCGCGCAGTACGTTACCCAAGAAATCGTCTTCGCCAAGTTAGATTTAATTCATGAGACCTTAACGGCCTGGGGCATGCCACAGCCTCGCATAGCAGTGGCTGCATTGAACCCTCATGGTGGCGAAGGGGGGTTATTGGGCCGAGAAGAAATTGATGCCATAGCACCCGCCGTAGTTCAGGCTCAGGGCAAGGGCTTTAACGTCATCGGTCCATTACCTGCGGATTCAATATTTAACCGTGCCATTGATGGCGAATTTGATGTGGTGCTGGCGCTGTATCACGACCAAGGCCACATCGCGATTAAAGTGCATAACTTTCACGAGTCGACTACCGCAACATTAGGCATACCTTTTGTGCGCACGTCGGTAGACCACGGCACTGCATTTGACATTGCAGGGCAGGGCATAGCAGATGCCACAGGTCTGGTGGCGGCCATTACCGCAGCCCAGGCCATTGTGAGCAAAAACCTAGCGTCTTTGTAGTCTTTATAGGTTTTATACAAAGACACTTTTTCTGCATCTTTTCTGTATTTTGGGGATTGTTTATTTTGCTGGGTAGAGGCGCCTATGGCACACTCCACCTACTGATAAATGCATTACTAATGAGAGGGGAATGCCATGAAAGCAGCAGTTTTTCGTGAAGTGAACAAACCTATGGAAATCGAAGAGATTTCTGTATCCAAGCCCGGTCCGAGAGAAGTGCTAATTCGCACAAAAGCTGCGGGTATATGTCATAGCGATCTACACTTTTACAATGGCAGCTATCCTGGTCAAGTACCTATGGTTTTAGGTCACGAGAGTGCTGGCGTGGTTGAGCAAGTGGGTAGTGATGTTCACTACGTTAAGCCCGGCGATCATGTCATTACCTGCCTTTCTGTATTCTGTGGTCATTGCGAGCAGTGCTTAACTGGACATATGTCGTTATGCAAAGAGCCAGAAACCAATAGAACCAAAGAAGAAGAACCTCGCCTGAGTCACAATGACCAAGCGTTAACTCAGTTTGCTCAGTTAGGGTCTTTTGCTGAGATGATGCTGGTGCATGAACATGCCTTGGTTAAAGTTCGTGAAGATATGCCAATGGACCGAGCTGCTTTAATTGGCTGTGGTGTAACTACTGGTATTGGTGCGGTTATTCATACAGCTAAAGTAGAGCCAGGCAGCACTGTCGCTGTTATTGGTTGTGGCGGTATTGGTTTGTCTGCAATTAATGGCGCTGCATTGGCTGGAGCAGCAAGAATTATTGCCGTAGACATGGTGCCTTCTAAGCTAGAGCTGGCGCGTAAATTTGGTGCTACTGACGTTGTAGATGCCAGCGATGGCGAAGCTGTAGGTAAAATCATAGAGATGACTGGTGGTGGTGTTCATTACTCATTTGAGGCCATTGGTCTCAAGGCTACTGCAGAGCAAGCGTTCCAGATGCTTCGAGCCGGTGGCACAGCTACCGTTATTGGAATGATTCCTCCCGGTCAGATGGTTTCTCTACACGGTGTGGATTTCTTGTCTGAGAAAAAGATCCAAGGCTCGTTCATGGGGTCAAATCGTTTCCGTGTTGATATGCCAAGATTTATCGACTTTTACCTGCAAGGCAAATTGCATTTAGATGACCTAATTTCAAACCGCATCGCGTTGACCGATATCAATGAAGGTATGGAAGCACTCAAGTCAGGAGAGATCGCGCGCAGCGTGATTATGTTCGACTAGGTAGCAGGACTCCTAGATATTCAAGGAAATCAAAGAAAGAACCCGTTAAGGAGAAGGTATGCGCTGGCTTTCATTCGTTCGAAATGGTCGAAGTACTTATGGCTATGTGGTTGTCGACGAAGCAGGCGCTGAAGGCGTTGTGGATGTTGGTGCAAAAGTTGAGTACCCCACCCTCCGCCAAGCTATTGCGGCTCAGGCTCTTGAGACGCTGCCAGCATCTTGTGGCGACCAGGCCGACCTGCCGTTGCAAGGTTTGGAATACGCGCCGACCATAACCGATCCAGCAAAAATTCTCTGCGTAGGTCTGAATTACAAAGAGCACCAGGAAGAAACTGGCCGAGGTGGTGAAGGTTTCCCCACGGTCTTTGTCCGCTTTGCGGCGGCCCAAATGGGTCACCTGCAACCAATGGTAAGGCCCATCGAATCCGCCACCTTAGATTTTGAGGGTGAGATTGCCATGATTATTGGTAAGGGCGGTCGTCGCATCAATCGCTCAAACGCCCTGTCTCATGTAGTGGGGTTCGGTATTTATAATGACGGCAGCGTGCGCGAGTATCAGCGTCAAACAAGCCAGTTTACCCCGGGCAAAAACTTTTCTAATACGGGTGGTTTTGGTCCATGGATGATGACCATGGACGAGATAGGAGATTTATCTCAAATGGAAATTACCACTCGCCTAAATGGTGAAGTAATGCAGCACGCCCAAGCTAATATGTTAGTGCACGGGTTTGCTGAACTCATAGAATATTGTTCTACCTTTATTGACCTTGAGCCAGGCGATGTCATTGTTACCGGTACGCCGGGGGGCGTTGGCGCTGCGCGTAAGCCGCCAGTGTTTATGGATGATGGCGACCAAATTGAGGTTGAAGTAAAACCCATTGGAATTTTGCGTAATCCTGTAGTGGGTGAAAACTTGTAGCAATGTTTATTGGCGTGCATAACAGATGAAGTTTGGTATAGGTCAAAGTGTTCCTCGTTCGGAGGACCCGCGGTTGATTACAGGTCAGGGTGAATACACCGATGACATTAACCGACCCAACCAACTTTACTTGCGCGTTTTAAGATCACCCTATGCGCACGGCCATATTACAGAGCTAGATATTGCAGACGCTTTGACCAGTCCTGGCGTGAAAGCGGTTTACCTGGCTAAAGACATTTCGCACCTTGGTACGTTGCCGTGTAGAGCGGTACTCAAAGATGCTCAAGGTAATGCAGCTTTTATTCCCAATCGCCCCATCCTTGCTGAAGACAAGGTGTTATTTGTAGGCCACGCCATTGCGGCTGTTATTGCAGATTCGTCAGAGCATGCTGAAAATGCGGTGGAAGCTATTGTGCTCAGTGTGGCCGATTTGCCTGCCTGCGCAAACCCTAGTCGTGCCTTGGACCCAGATACCCAGCCCTTACATGATGCGCAGAACTCAAATCTTTGTGTGCATTTTGAAAAAGGCGAGGGTCAGCTAGTAGACGAAGCGCTAGCTGCCAGCGCCCATCGGGTTATAGTAGATTTGATTAATAACCGTGTTGCGCCAAGCCCATTAGAACCGCGGGCGTGTTTGGCAGAGCCCACAGAAGAGGGTTTTACTTTATATAACCCAAGCCAAGGAGCGGTTGCTCAGAAGATGATTCTGACCAAGATCTTTTCCTTTGCTAAGCAGCAGCTTAGACTGATTTCTCCAGATACCGGTGGCGGTTTTGGGATTCGCGGAGAAATTCATCCAGAAACTTGTTTAGTACTTTACGCTGCCCAGCAATTGTCCGCACCGGTGAAATATACTGGCGACAGATCAGAAATGTTTCTCAGTGACTCCCATGGCCGTGACAATTTGACCCAAGCTACCGCAGGGTTCGACGCCCAAGGTCATTTGACTGCACTGCGTGTAGAAACCACTGCAAACCTAGGCGCATTTTGTTCGGCGGCTGGTCCTTTTGTACCAACCGTGGCCGGTGGCCGTATTGTCGGCACGGTTTACCGTATTCCCCATGTACATCACTCTGTGCGCTGTGTTTATACCAATACAATGCCCGTGGCTGCTTATCGCGGCGCCGGTCGTCCGGAGGCGTGTTATGTCATGGAGCGGCTCTTGGAAGCTGCCGCAAAACAGCTAAATATGGATTCAATTGCGCTGCGTAAGCTGAACTTTATCAGCGCCGCAGAATTACCTTATGCCATGCCATCAGGGGTTACCTTGAGTAGTGGTGAGTTTGCTCAAACGCTCGATTTAGCCCTGCTTAATGCGGATTGGCATAGCTTTGAAGTACGCCAACAAGAAAGTCAGGCTCGTGGGCTAATGCGGGGGCGTGGCTTGGGGTTTTATGTGGAATCCAGTGGTGGCGGGCCCGAAGAAGAAGCCCGCATTACCATTCATGATGACGGCGCGGTTGATGTTGTTGTGGGCACTTTTTCCCACGGGCAGGGCCATCGGACAACTTACGCGCAAATCCTCAGTGAAACTTTAGATGTAGATTTTGCCAGTATTAATATCATCCAAGGTGATACAGATGCAGTTCATTTTGGCGGTGGTACCGGAGGTTCACGATCCTCTCAAATGGGTGGCATTGCCGTGCAGCGCGCAGCCTCAGGCGTGCTAGAGGACGCTAAGGTCATTGCTGCAGAAATGTTGCAAGCCCCTCTGCCAACCGTCTCTTATGCGCAGGGGGTGTTCAGCGCATCCACCACAGACTCTCAAGTAAGCTTGCCTCAAGTGGCCAAGGCCGCGAAAGAAGCCCAATTCGGCGGCGCGGGATTAACCAAATTACTCCGCTATAATCGTGGTGAAGGGTTTACCTTTCCCAACGGCTGTCATATTACCGAGGTAGAAGTAGACGCTGAAACTGGTGTTGTTAATGTTGTTGCCTATACTGCAGTTGATGACTGCGGGCGGGTTATTAATCCACTGCTAGCCACGGGTCAGGTACATGGCGGCGTGGTTCAGGGCATAGGCCAAGCGCTGTATGAGAACGTTGTATATAACGATGACGGACAGCTTTTGAGTGGCAGCTTGATGGACTATGCCATGCCTAGGGCCTCTCAAGTTGGTGATATCCAAGTCAGCTTTAATGAAGTGTTAGATCCGAATAACGAGCTGGGCGTTAAAGGTATTGGCGAGGGAGGTGCATGTGCTGCACCGTCGGCGGTTGTTAATGCAGTGTTAGATGCGCTGGCACCTCTAGGTGTTGAATCTTTAGATATGCCGCTGACACCCGAGCGTGTTTGGCGAAGCATGCGAGGGTAAACTTCATAGCTCATAGCCGAAAGTCCTTAACTTTACTGCCAATTCTTAATTCGCTCTCCTATCCTATTTAGCCACTACTCGGCTCAGAGCAGAACGCGCCTCTGTTCTCGAACCTGTGTGTTTTCTCTTTATTTCAGTCAACTACTAGCACTTCAAAAAATTAATTTTGTCAATTACTTTACTGGCTTTGGGCGATATGGATATAAGTTTTTCATCAGTTATATGTAAGGTTTCCGGTCTGTGTACATTTCATGTTCGTGCTGCTGTCGGCTCGGTGCCGCAGCTACAAACTGGCCTAATTGAAGATTTTTAAGGAATATGGTTTGCAAAACCAAATTAAATTAGCAGGTCAGTATGCTGCGCATTTTAAGTCAGCGCCCAGTTATTCGGTCTAGGGTAGATCACTTTAGTAATACTAACGATTAGGCTCTAAGTTCTTTAGAGGATTTTGCCGCGGCTTTAACGCGGCCTTTCCCCCTATTTTAACCGCGCTTCTAATGGCGCTTTTAGCAGTGTTCTCAACCTCCCCCACAAACTAGCTCTAAGCGGGGCCGCCAATGAGTCGGTTGATTCTGTCTCTCTCATTTCCCCTGCTTGACAGGCTGGGCTTGTCGCCTAATAGTTCTAGACCTTGGTCTGGGAGGGCTTGGAAGGCTTAGCACCTTGCTGGACTCCTTCAATTTTTAACGATTTAGGAGTGTCTATGTCCAGCAATACATCCGGCTTTACCGGTGCAGATTTAATCGCCGACGCCTTGGCCCAACTGGAGGTGGAGAATGTTTTTGCCATTGTTAGTATCCATAATATGCCAATACTGGATGCCATAAATCGTCTGGGTATAAGCAAAATTATTGATGTGCGTCATGAACAAGCCGGAACACACGCGGCCGATGGTTACGCTCGAACCAGCGGTAAGCTCGGCGTGATGATTGCCTCTACTGGCCCCGGCACAGCAAATACTGTTACAGGTCTTTACGAAGCCCAGTATGGATCCTCCAGAGTCCTGGTCATTACCGGCCAGGCGGAAACAGCCTTTTATGGGCGTGGTCTTAGCTACGTTCATGAGGCAGAAAATCAGATCCCCATGCTGGCCTCCGTTTGCCGCAGAGTAGAAAGCCCCCGTCACGTAAATCAATTAGGCAGCGCTTTTTGTGCGGTAATAAACGATATGTTCACCGGTAGAGGTGCGCCTGGGGCAATTGAAATACCTATCGATATTCAATATGCGGACACGCAGCCAGTGCAAGTATCTTTGCCAAGCAATCGCGCGTTTGCACCAGACGAAGGTCGCATAAGCAAAGTTGTTGATGCCCTTGGTCAATCTTCCAAACGCATTATTGTTGCTGGTGGCGGTGTGATTGCCGCTAATGCTCACAAAGAGTTTTTGGCCTTGGCTGAGCGTCTCGATGCGCCGGTTTTGACCACTGTGGATGGACGCGGCGTTATTCCCGAAGATCATCCGTTGTGCATGGGCAATTATTACAACTCTGCCGGCATCTATAATGCTATTCAGGGCGCGGATTTAACTTTGGCTATTGGCACTAAGTTCGCAGTCGGTGTAGAGGGTCAATTCGCTAGTCAAACCCCACCGGGTAAGCTGGTGCACATTGATATTGATGGCAACATGATCGGTCGCACACACACTGCTCATATTGGTGTTATCGCAGACGCGAAGTTGGCGCTGCAAGGAATCAATGCCGCTAGCTTAGAGACTCTGCCCAACGACGGTCAATTCAATGCCAAGCTTTGGGAGTCAAGAGACGGCGTGCGCAACGCTATGCGCGCTCGCTTGGGTGATGATTGGCCGCTAGTGATGGACTGCATTCGAGAGAAGCTGCCAAGAGACAGCGTGTTTGTTCGGGATCAAACAATTTCCGCCTACAATTGGGGCAATCAGCAGTTTCCGATCCTTGAGCCTCGCACTTCGATAAATCCTACCTCTGGCGCAATCGGCCCGGGTTTCCCCATGAGCGTGGGAGCTGCCATAGCCAGCAAGCGCAAAACTATGGTTATCCATGGCGACGGTGGCTTTATGTTTCATGCCACAGAACTGGCCACCTGTGCCCAGTATCAGGTGCCGCTGATTATTTGCGTATTTAACGATTCTGGATACGGAATTTTGCGCTGGTTGCAACAAAATCGTTTTGGTCGGGTCAATGAAACAGACCTAGGTAAAGTGGCTTTTGCTCAGATGGCCCAAAGTATGGGCGTGCCTGGACAACGTGTAACCAGTGTCGAAGCATTTGCCCAGGCTATGGATTTAGCCATGGAGACAAAGGGTCCATATCTTATTGATATAGATATGGAGCACTTTGCCCCTATGGAAATATCTCTCATGCCAAAGCAAAAGGCTGAGGTCGATATACGTGATTAGGGATCGAGCACGGTTGACTGCACGACTTTGCAGTAGCCGGGACACTATGCCGTTGCCTGTATTAGTTGGCGGCTAACGCTTGGTTATAGCGCACTAAGTAAACGGCGCCTGCTGTGTCGTCCGAGATTAGCAGGTGGCCTTCCTCAGTTTGCAGCACATCATTGGGTCTGCCCCATGCCTCTTCACCTTCTAACCAGCCGTAGATAAAGGGCTCGTAAACCGGCTTGCCCAAGTCATCCATGGTCATAACCGTTAACTGATAGCCCACCTTGGAACTTCTATTCCAAGAGCCACGTTCAGCGACAAAGAGCGCATTTTTGTATTGGGCAGGGAACTGCGCCCCCGTATAAAAAGTCATGCCAATAGGCGCTGAGTGCGCTTGGATGCGCACAGCAGCGGGCTTGAAATTGTACTTGGTCGCGTCCGCATGGTCGCCGAACTTAGGGTCCTTGATTATGCCAGAAGCTTCACTCGCGTTGTTTGAGTGGACGAAAGGGTAGCCAAAGTGCAGCGCTTTGGTATTTTTTGCTGGAATGACATTCAGCTCATCGGCTGGAATATCGTCGCCCAAAATATCTCGACCATTATTGCTCACCCATAAGTCTTTGCTTTCTGGATGCCATGCAAAGCCCACAACGTTGCGCAAACCCTCAGCGATGATTTCAGTGGTCCCGGTCGCTGGATCCATACGCAGCATGCTGGCAAAGCGCTTATCCTCAGAAAGGCAAATATTGCACGGCGCGCCAACGGGCACGTAAAGCATGCCGTCTTCGCCAAACTTTATGTACTTCCAGCCGTGATGAGCTTTTGTCGGCAGCGCATCCGTTACCACATCAAACTTTGGGTTGGCTTTTAACTGATCTTCAATGTCGTTTATCCGAAGCACTTTGGACACCGCGGCAATGTACAAGTCGCCATTTGCCAACGCCAGACCACTGGGTTCATTAAGGTCACTAAATAGGGTGATCACTTTTGGGTTAGCGGCGGTTAAAGCGTCTGGTATTGCGTACACGTTGCCAGACTTGCGTGACCCGACAATAAGCGTACCGTTTTCTGTAAGGGCTAGTTGTCGCGCTTTGGGCACTGAAAACGGTAATTTAGTGATACTGAAGCCAGGAGGTGTAGTCAGTCTGGGGTCGGCGTGAGCGCTGAGTATGAGGGCGCTCAAACCCAAGACAGATGCTAGGGTTTTGGCGATATTTAGGCTCTTTAATCGGCGCTTTGGCGCTGATTTAGCGTATCCCGGGGCGAGTTTTTTTGCTCTTTTAGTAATGGTGTTGGTAAGTGTTTTGATCATTTTTTTGTCATTTAGTCTCTATGGCTGCACAGTCGCACACTCCCCTGGACTATTCAATGTCATGCCTCACCGTCTGTGCAATTCGTTGTGAGCAGAAATATCTCACCTATCTGCTTGGTTTACGCAGCGCTTTCCCGCAAAGTTCGCACATGCCCTCAGCCCTTACCGACAAAGTAAAAGACAAAATTCAAACTGCTTATAGCACCTGGTTGGAATCGAGAGATTTCAAGCCACGTCGTGGTCAGCGGGAGATGATTGCACAGATAGCCCGCACCTTGGCCGGCGATGGCGATCGAGTGACCGTAGTAGAAGCAGGGACAGGTACCGGCAAGACAGCTGCTTATTGTTTAGCCGCTATTCCGTTAGCTCAAAGCTTGGGCAAAACCGTAGTGCTCAGTACCGCCACCGTGGCGCTACAAGAGCAAGTGGTGCTGCAAGATTTGCCGGATATTAAAGAAAGATCCGGGCTTTCTTTTAGCCTTAGTCTAGCGAAGGGCCGTGGCCGTTACGTTTGTCTGAAGCGTCTTGACGATCATTTGAAGTACCAAGAACAACAGGCCATTCCCATTTTTGACGTGTCTGATGAAGATCATACGGTGCTCTACCAAGAGATGCTCAGCCGTTATGGTCAAGGCGCTTGGGATGGCGAGTTTGATAGCTGGCCCGAATCTATGGCCGACGGCGCTTGGTCTACAGTGACCACGGACCATCGCGGTTGTAGTAATAACCGGTGCTCGTTTTTTAAACAATGCCCATTTTTCCGCGCGCGAGGCAATTTGGAAGGCTCGGATGTGATCGTAGCCAATCACGATTTGGTACTTGCAGATTTAGCTTTAGGCGGCGGCGCGGTGTTACCTGATCCAGAAGACTGCATTTATGTCCTTGATGAAGCCCACCATATTGCTGACAAAACGCAGAATCATTTTTCTACCAGTGCGCGTATCAACAGTACTCATCAGTGGCTAGACAACGTCAATAATATTCTCAGCTCGCTAACTCAGCGTTTTGCTCGCCCACACAATTTGCTCTCCCTAGCCACCAGCGTGGCTGGAGAAACTGTAGCACTGCAATCTATGTTCGAGGCGCTGTCGGCTGGTCTAAATATAATGCCCTTCGAGACGAAGGACGAAGACCGTGAAATTTATCGCTTTCCTCTGGGTGAAGTGCCCGAAACGTTAATGGATCTCTCGCTGGCCACTCTGCCGTCCATGAACAAGCTTTGTGATGATTTAGAGCGGGTCCATGACCTTTTACAAGAAGCCGTTGCCGGCAATTTGGATTGGGAAAAAGCCTTTGAGGCTGAAGATTGGTTGCTTCCTGTGGGCCAGCTGCAAAGTAGAGCCTTGGCGACCAAGGCCTTACTTGAAGATTACGCCAGTGGGTCTAAGCAACAACGGCGTTATGCGCGTTGGCTGAATAGAAATTCTTATGATGTAGAAATGGTCAGCGCGCCTATTGAGCCTGGACACATCCTGCAAGAAGTACTTTGGCAGCGTTGTTATGGTGCTGTTTGTACATCGGCAACCATTACAGCCCTGGGACGATTTGATCGCTTCATAGAACGGGTGGGGTTGCCGGTGGAAGTGCCAACATTGGTTATTGCCAGTCCCTTCAATTATCCAGAAATTGCCACTTTTCATGTGCCAAGTATGCAGTCTGACCCGCGAGATTTTGAAGCCCATAGTGCGGAAATTACCGAGCTTTTGCCCGATTTGTTAAAACGCGAAGAGTCCGCGCTGGTACTGTTTACTTCTTGGCGGCAGTTGAATGCGGTTGTGAAGGCATTGCCCGACAAGCTCTCAGATGGTTTGTTGGTGCAAGGCGATGGCAGCAAACAGGCGCTGATTGTCGAACATAAACGGCGGGTGGATGCGAAAGAAGGCTCCTATCTATTTGGGCTTTCTAGTTTCTCGGAGGGACTAGATTTACCCGGTGCTTATTGCCGCCATGTGATTATCGTAAAGCTACCTTTCTCGGTGCCAGATGACCCTATAGATCAAGCTATTGCAGAGTGGGCTGAAGCGCGTGGACGTAATGCTTTCTACGAAATTTCTGTCCCTGATGCGGCGTTGAAGTTGGTCCAAGCCTGTGGACGTCTAATTCGCCATGAAGAAGATTTTGGCACCATTACTATGCTCGACAAACGCATTGTCACCCAGCGTTACGGTCGTGCGCTTATAGAGTCGCTGCCACCTTTCAGGCTAGATCTGCCCATCAATATGCCTTAACGCGTATTTTGCCTGTGTCTTAAGGTTTGGCTTTTCGCTCTGCTGGTTTTACCCACATCTAAGCTCTGGTTTATTGTAAATAACCGCCTTTTCGCAAATGCGCGCGCCAAAGAAAAGGCATCAAAGTTGAGGCCAGCAGTATTTTTAAAATTGCGCCGGGTGTTTAGCCTATCAAACTCTTGATGACTAGTTCTCCACTCCAGCTATAGGTAAACGTTGGCCAGAGCATGCCCAGTATTAAGATAATACAAATGCCAGTGATCATTGCGCACAGTGCCCAACAGAAATCCCCCCCCCCAACCTAATTCTCCAAGCCAGCCAACTGTCCATGCAGCGACTATGAACCCAATTAGGAAATCGCTAGTTGGACTGGCTAATAACTCAAAGTCAGCGGATTGTTCACCGCAGCCGGCCAATATAGGTAAGCGTTGTACTGCGGCGACTAAGTAAACACCAGCTGTCAGTCCGTCAAGCCAGCGGCCAAAGGCCATGCCAACAACTAATACAGCGAAAGTCTGCATAGTCACCGGTATTGGGTAAAAGGGTATTTGCATTTGCGCAGAGAGGGCGATAATCAGCACGCCCAACAATACTAAAAGCGCAGATAAAAACAGTCTGCCTTGCGTCTGATTTGGCTAAGACAGCGCCTCAAGAGTGTTTCTTGAATCTAAAGATTTCACGATGACTCGCTAGTTCCAACGGATAAGAACTAAGTAAACGTGATTATACAAGGCGGTGTGCTGCTGCTCCGCCCAAGGGTCAAGAAAACTCTATCAAAGGCCGTTCTTTCTATAGGTGCTCTATTGCAGTTGTATAGCCGTCTTAGTGCGAATTACTTTTAAATGCTAGCGAGTCTTCCAATAAACGTCCTTCGCTGGGGGTTTGCTCAAACTTGCCAGGACTAAAAATGAGTATGCGTTGGGTCTTTAAACGCTTGAGGATATTTTGCATAAACTCGCCCATTTCGGCCTTGCTCAGTTTTGCCACTTCAGCTGCAATTTGCTCATTGGAGTCAAAGTTATAGTTTTCGTCGTTTAAATTCTGCCAGTACTTTTGACTACGCTGACCCAAGTTTTTGTCAGATTCCGTGAGTCGACTAATCAGGCCAGATTTTTGCTGGGCGAACTCGGCATCACTGAGGTCTTTCCAGCCGTCTATGTAATTTTGCAGAAATATCAGTGTTGCCAGTTCTAAGTCCTCCGCACCAGCTTTTGGTGACTGAACAAGAAAAAGGTTGCCGCTGCGCGTGTTCATGCGGCGTACCCCGGCGCTCACCACATATCCCAATTGTTGATCTGTGCGTAGGCTAGAGAAATAAGCCGAGCGCAGTATTTGCCCAGCTAAGCCGCTTTTTGCTCTACTAGCAAAACTATCGTCCGGATCTTGAACGTAAAGTAAAAGCGCCGCGTCGTTGTGGTCAACATTGAGATTTAACAACAGTTGTTCGGTGATGTCGGCAACGGATGACTGCTCTTTTACAATAGCCGCCATAGGTAATTTTTGTTGCAGCAAATCTTCTAACGCTTGAGCGGCTTTTGCCGATACGTTGCCATGGAGTCCGGCGATTACGCCAATTTTGGCGAGTTTACTCTTTCGCCATTTGTCTAATTCGGTTAGATCTAAGGATGTCAAAGTGCTAGCGAGGGCCTCAGGCGACCAACTGGATGAAATTAAAACAGTGCTCAGCGCGCCAAGTGTTTGGGTGTAGGGCTTGTCCTTGGCGGCATTCTGCCAATCTTTAATTAATCCAATCTTAAAAGTAGCAAAACGCTCCTCGGTTAGCTCCGCATTTAGCAGATGATCTATTACCGTATCAAGCAATTGCATTTGCTTGTCTTGGTAGCCATTAAGCGAAATGCTAAAGCCAGCTTCATTGCTGCCAAGACCATAACCTAAGCCCGCGAGGTAGGCGGGGTACACCGTGGTGCTTAAGGTGTCATTCACCAAACGACGATATAACTCGGCATAGGCCCTATCTTTGAGGCCGCTGAGACCGCCATCGGTCAGCAGCAATATGCTTGTGTTTGCCCGTGGCGTGCCGAAAGTGACGTCCGTGTCTAACCATACTTGTAGTTCAGGCTTGTCGGTTACGCGGTTAATGCTTTTATTGTCCACTGGCAGTAGATTTAGGTTGTTAGGTAAGTAAGGATTGGTTGGGGGTAAGTTTAAAGTTGCGCCGTTGAATCCTATTGTTTCAATCTCGCCCACATTTAATGCGTAGGGCACATTAAACCAAGGTTCTACCTGATCAGTTTTTAGATCGGGAGCGGAGATTTCCATAAATACATTGTCTTTACGTAAAAAGTCCAAAGATTTACTAATGAGTGCGGCGTCAAAGCCTTCCATCAAATACGGAGCCACAAGCAAATCTTGTGCGGGATATTCATCTAAGCGGGGTGCCATTTGGTAAACAAAGCCCACTGTGGAACCTTTTTCTTGGAAGCGGAAACCCAGTTCTGCAATCTTGGCCTGTTCGAGGTAAATTCGTTCTTCGGGCTTGTCAGCTTTAAGCAGGTCAATGTACTGAAAGAGTAGATCGGTTATTTCTGGTATGTGAGAACGACCTTCTTCTGTGAGTTCAATATTGACTGAAAGTAGGCTGTTCCGACGATCAAAACTTTGGGTGCCGGCACCTAAGCTCTCTATCCAGCCTGCCTTGTTCAAAACACTATGCAAACTGCCCTGACCTTCATGCCCCAATAGATTGCTAATATATTGCTCAGGTTTGGTTTTATAAACTTCCCGGGTGTTGGGCATAGGGAAGTTATAGGCAATTTGATATTTTTCTTTCAGCGAAATTGACGTCAACACAACAGGTAATTGAGTTTTGGTGAAAAGTGCTTCTTCAGGGTAGCTAGGTCCTATATCGGTATTCTTAACTTGATTGAATAAGGGTGTCACCAGTTTTTCTAGTTCGCCTAACGACTTATTAGATAACACCACAAGGCCCATTTGGTCGGCAGAATAGTTTTCTGCAAAAAAGCTCATCAGGTCGCTGCCGACGTCGCCTTTCAACGTTTCCAAAGAGCCTATGGTAAATCTATGTCCTGGGTGCGCAGGATTTAGGGCTTGCTTGCTGACCATGTAGCCGCGCCAGCCATCGTCTTTAATTTGCATTTGATATTCTGAATGCACGGCATTTTTTTCTCGCTCTACATATTCTGGGGAAAGAAGAGGATCGATAAAGAAATGCGCAAAACGGTCCAACCCTTCATTGAATCCACTGGTTTGAATATCGAAGAAGTAGTTGGTGTGGTCTTGGGCCGTATATGCGTTTGAAGAGCCGCCATTGCCTGTGATGAAGTTTTGAAAGCTATCGACTTCCGGGTATTTTTCCGTTCCGATAAATAGCATGTGTTCTAAGAAGTGCGCTAGGCCCGGACGTGATTCTGGCTCGTGAAAGCTGCCTCGATAAATAGACAGCGCCGCAGCGGCTTTGTCGGTATTGGGATCTGAGACCAGTAGGACACGCATTTTATTGGGCAGCACAAGGTAGCGATAGTCTCGATCATCGTTGGGACTTTTGCGCACCGTTATCGGCTCAGCAGCATTTTCAGTAATGGACGTTTGTTCAGACACCGCGCAGCCATTTAGCGAGCTGATGATGAGTGCCGTACAACAAAAACCAAACAGTTTAGTGTTCAATTTACCTACTCCGTAATAAGTGTACTGATAGTGGATTAACCGTTTGATTAATCTCGTTTAAAAATAAGGACTGCCTCAATGGTCTGGGGCGACGCTACATTTTCTACTATCCCAGATTCTGTCTCCAGGTCACGGCTAATAGCGGGTTGGCACTGGAGAGTTGATTTAGCCTAATATTTTCAGAAGATTAAACTAATCTTTGTATATGTTTCGTATAAGCGATGTTTTATAAGAGCTAATGTACGCCAGATAAAGGGCAGGATATAACCTAGCCCTGATCAAAGGTAGAAGTTCAAAGACAACGCCTACTTATATACGGGTGGCGCATTGGACCGAGCATGGCGAGTGGATCGGCGTTACTGTGGTCATTTCGGTGGCAAATAATCGTTCAAAATGGAGGCAGTGTTGGATTTAACGAAGTTACAGCAACAGCTGGCCTTGGCCGCAAATAGCGACGTTGCTACTGGTAGCAGCAAAAACGGTGGCAACAAAAACACCCCGGCGGGTTTTGCGGATTGGCAGTTGATCAGTAGCTCATTGGCGCCGATGATTGTTGAAAAAGGGCAGAGTGTCGTGGCTATTTGTGGCAGCCAAGGCTCAGGTAAGTCTACCCTTGCTGAGTATTTGGTCTCCGCAATATCCACTTTAGGTGTCAGCGCGGCAGCCGTTTCTCTGGATGATTTTTATTTAACCCGCGCTCAACGTAGCTTGCTCGCTGAAACAGTGCATCCGCTACTCCAGACCCGCGGTGTTCCCGGTACCCATGACGTGGGATTGCTGCATCAAGTCCTTAAGACCATTTCTAAAACTAATGCCCCTGCGTTAAACAATGAACCAAGGTCGCCAGTAAAAATGAGCCTGCCAAGGTTTAACAAGGGTATAGATGATCGCGAGGGACTGCGTGAAGTAGAGGCCTCCGTATTAGTACTGGAAGGTTGGTGTTTAGGTGTTCAGCCCCAGCCGGAACAGCTCTTGGGAAAGGCCATAAATTCACTTGAAGAAGCTGAAGATAAAAGTAGCAGATGGCGGCGCTGGGTGAACCAGCAAATTGAAAATAGCTACACTGATTTATGGACGCATGTGGATTATTGGGTGCAGCTAAATGCGCCGAGTTTTACCCAGGTACATCAATGGCGTGGCGAACAAGAAGCCCGCTTGCCCAATGCTCAGCGTATGTCTTCGGCGCAGTTAAAACGCTTTATAGAGCACTACGAGCGGCTAACACGCTGGCAGTGGCAATCAGCAAACCTACAACCGGGGCTCAAGGTCGCTCTGGCCGAGGATCACAGAGTATCTTCCGTGTCGTTAAGCTAACTGCTGTAGTTGGCGTTGATGGGCTAGAAACAACTAGTTCGAAGTTAAATGTTGGTGAGTTCTATAATTTTCAGTTAACACCCATGATGCCAGTGCAACCAACCATAAATTAATAGACGACCAGAATGGGTCAAAGCTACCTGCTACAAGCCAAAACGAAATTGCCATTACGCCTGCACAAAACATGAGTGACAGTGAGAATGTTGAAAGTATGTTTCGTCCTAATTCACTGGTTTTTCCGAAGCGACCATAAAGGCCAGCAACTGCAAAGAGCGCATCTATCGGTAAAAACGACCAGTTTCATGCCACCATTGATGGGTTGGTGTAATCCCAGTACATGTATTCTGGTGCAACCATGAGCACATCAAGGGCCACCAATGATGCAAAAACCCAATAAAGAATCATGCCCCCTTCGGAGAGGGTTAACAGCAGATTATGTCCGCTCATATTATCTCTACTCATATTGCCTCCGCCCATAAGTCTACGGCCTTCTCAAGTTGCGTGAAGCAATCTTAGTAGAAGGCCTATTCTATTTGCCACACTATAATTTGGCTTTTTATGTCATTCAGAGTGTGTTCAGTTAACACCCGCTATCGTACTAGCAACTTGAATGTTTAATGATAGGTGACAGCGATGACTGACAAAAATATTTCCTTAGGCAACAACGCAAATTCAGTTGGTGCGACAGGTAACAGACTCAAAGCCGCGGCATTGGTTGCTGGTCTTAGCCTTGTTTCAACTACCGCCTTTGCGAAGTCCAGTTACGATCAGGCCAGAGTGGTTTCGTCTATACCGGTTTATGAAACCGTTGTTTATGAGGAACCCCGCGAGGTCTGTCAACAAGAGCGTGTGGCTTATCAAGAACCGGTTCGAGAGTCTAAAACGGCAGGTGTTGTGGGTGCCTTAATAGGCGGCGCACTGGGCAACGCGGTAGGGCATAAAAAGTCTAATAAGCGAGTAGGCGCCGCCGTCGGCGGTATATTGGGATACACCATTGGTAGAGACATTGGTCGCCGCCAGCAGGCAAATCGAGGGAACGGAGCAGTTACGTACCGACACGAACAAGTGTGCAAAGTTGTTTATGAAGAGCGAACTGAAGATCATTTGCTCGGCTATGACGTAAGCTATGTTTATGCGGGACAAACCTATCAGACACGACTAGACCGTGATCCAGGCAAATCTCTGCGCGTTAAGGTAAGAGTCAATCCAGCATAGCCCAATGAAAGCTAAAGTTAAGGTTAGGCCCAGCTAGCGTTTGGTCCCGTGACCGCTTGGTGAAATATTAACTTGTCCCAGGCCTATCCTTAAGTTTTCGCCATTGTAGGAAAATTTGTAGAAAGCTTTTTAGAAGGCAATTTTAAAGACAGGGCAGCGATAATTGCTCGTGGTAATTGCCCGAGTGTTTGCCAGCGTTTTTTGTCACGTCTATTTTTTACCAATAGTTGTCGCAGAACGCGGCCATAACTATTTGTTTTGGGTAATTAGGTAAATGGCCTGTTATATTTCCATCATGAGTATGAAAAAGATTTTTTATGGGGTGCTGTTTGGCACTCTTATCACGCCCTGGCCTATGGTCACAATAACTGCCTACGCCGAAAATAATCCATCTCGCCAGGGGTTTTTAGCTAAGCCCGGAGCGCGCGGTGCCCCGCAAGTACCTCTGCAACAAGCCATTAACATAGCGCTCAGCGAAAAAGGAGGTCGTGTGCTTTCTGCTCAATCAAAAAATGGCCAAGGTCAACGCCCTCCGCGTCATCATATTCGCCTACTGCTTGATGGTGGTCGGGTGTTAAACGTGGTGGTAGATGGTAGTGGCCGTATACAAAAAAGTAGGTAGTTTATGCGTATTCTCGTTGTAGAAGATGACGCCAATCTACGCGAGCAGCTAGCCGCACATCTCCGCGGTGAAGGCTATGTTGTAGATGTGGCTGTCGATGGCGAAGAAGGCCTTTACTACGGAAGCGAATATCCTGTGGACGCTGCCGTTATCGATTTGGGTTTGCCAAAGTTAGACGGCGTTGATTTGATCAAATCATTGCGCACCGCAAAACGTGAATTCCCGATATTGGTACTTACGGCTAGAAGTCACTGGCAAGATAAGGTGGGTGGACTTGATGCAGGTGCCGATGACTATTTGACCAAACCTTTTCAAATGGAAGAATTAGTAGCACGACTCAACGCGCTGATTCGTCGCTCTGCCGGTCATGCAACGCCAGTAATTGTCTGCGCAGGGCTGAGCTTAGATACCAGTCGCAAGGTCGCAACCTTGCAGGGCAATGCCATTGAGTTGACTGCGTTTGAATACAAGGTGTTGGAATATTTGATGCTCAATCAAGATCGTATTGTTTCCAAGACCGAACTTACCGAACATTTATACGAGCAAGATTTTGATCGTGACAGTAACGTGCTGGAAGTATTTGTTGGTCGTTTGCGCAAAAAAATCGCGCCACTTAATTTAATCAAAACGATTCGCGGGCAGGGTTATAGATTTAGTGCAGCGAATAATGACTCCTAACTACCGCTGCTTCTTTCGGCACTGCCTGGGTTTTGCATTAAGTAAGACAACTTGTTTGGGTAATGAGCGGCGGGCTTTGGTGTCGGTTTGCTAGTGGCAGTTTCAATTCAGCGTCGACTCATTTCGATCACAAGCTTGATTTTGGTGGTTTTTTTGACCTCCACGGGCTGGGTATTGGATAGAACTTATTCGGCCAGTATTGTGCAAGGTGCTGAAGAACAATTAAAGTTAGTGATTTATGCGCTTATGGGTATTGCCGAGGAAGAGGGCACCAGTTTGGTGTTCAATCAATCACTCGCAGACCCGCGTCTAGCCCAAGCAGAATCTGGACTTTATGCCATTGTAACTGGCGATCTAAAGCAAATCCTTTGGCGCTCTCCTTCACTTCAATCTATTGATTCATCGAACTTTAGCAATAGTTTGGCGTTCGCAAACATCACCCCGGGCGTGTTCTCCTTCTCCAATATTGATAGTACGCAGGCAAAGTTTCAGCTGAGTTATGCGGTGATATGGGAGGGCATTGAACCAAGCCAGGTAGTTTTTACGGCCATAGTTGATCAAGCCCCTTACTTAGCGGCAATAGCCGATTTCCGCCAGAACCTCTGGCTGGGCCTAGGCGGCGCTACGTTATTTTTTATCCTTGCCCAGCTTCTGGCTCTAAGCTGGGGGTTGCAACCTTTGCTGGTAATGCAACGAGAAGTGCGCGAGCTAGAGCAAGGTACGCGCAGTGAACTGAGTAGCGAATATCCACTAGAGCTGTCTGGGCTGGCGGAAAACTTACAACGCTTTGCCAGTCACGAACAGCAGCAGCGCCTGCGTTACCGTCAAGCGCTGGACAACTTGGCCCACAGTTTAAAAACGCCAATGAGTGTTTTAAGTAATGCGTTGGTAGAAGTGAAAATAGATAAAGGTTTGATTAAAGATCAAATTGATTCAATGCAAGACACAGTGAGTCGGCAATTGGCGCGGGTGGTGGTTGCGCCAGTGATGCTGAACACCCAAGTAGATGTAGCTGAGGTTGCGCGCAAACTGGTGCGTACCTTGGAGGTAGCTTTTCCGAAGATGGATTTGTTGTTGGAATTACACACGCAACCCAAGCTGCGAATCGACGAGGGAGATTTGTTGGAGATACTGGGCAATGTTATTGAAAACGCTTGTAAGTACGGTAAATACTCCGTCCGGATATGTGTTGATCAAGTTCTAGCGGCGCAAGCCATTGACGTTGGCATTAGTATAACTATTGAAGATGATGGTCCAGGTATTCCGGTCGCCATGCGTGAAGAAGTTCTAGGCCGCGGTTTGCGTTTAGATACGCAAGTGTCAGGTCAAGGCATTGGCTTAGCTGTGGCGAAGGAATTGGTTGTTTTATATAAAGGTAGCTTATCTATTAGCGACAGTGAAATGGGGGGGGCGAAGATTGCCCTTAATTTTCCTCTGAAGGTGGTCTGATAAATCTTTGCAAGACTTGCTAAAAGTCTGCCCAAAACCTTAGCCTAACTCCTGCCTAAAACAGTTTAGGTTTTATCGAGCCAGTTGGCGTTCTTTAGTGCGCTGACTCTGAGTTCTAACTTAGAGCATCAACTTTAAGGGCTGACTTTGATCATCAGCCCATTGGCTAACGCTCTGCCAGTGGGATTAACTTAACCGGTGCTCCAAGGCCTTGAAGAAACGCTTTCTTAAAGCATTATGTTTTTTCAGCTTGGGTCCAGTAGCGCACCAGCGGTCGATGAACTCTTGGTTATTTATGAGCCGCATATTGCGTCGGCCAGCGTTCATAAGTTCGATCTGTAACGTCATTCTCAATGCCTGATCTTTAGCAGGGCTGGGCAGCTCTGCGGCAATTTCAGCTTCGAGGGTAAGTCGATCTAAATCTTCATTTGCAGAGATGCTATTAATGCGATTGACAAAAATAGTATGCGGCGAGGCAACAGGCTCTTTATTTTGCTCGCCATCACTTACAGCAATATCCCACTCGTTCCATTGTTGCAGGCGAGATTTTACTTTAGCCTGCCTAGCATTTTGTTGCAGGCCTTCCATTAAGGCACGCAGGCCTTTCAGGCGCCTTACGTGGTCGCCGGTTAAATCGGTTTGGTCTGCCAACTCTGCCAATGTTTCGAATTCCGCCCTGAATACGCTTGGATCGACTTGCTTGGTATTAAAATCGGCAATGGCGTCATCCATTACCTTTTGTTGTTCTTTGTTAGCTATTGCGGCTGCATTTCTGGAAGTATTTAGTCGCTTAAATATTTCGTCACAGACTGCGCGAAATTCTTTCCATAAACGTTGGTCGGTGCCTCTAGGCGTGCTGCCAATAGTTTTCCAGCGAGTTTGTAGTTCTTTCGCTGTGCTAGTTTGAGTTTCTATGTCTTCAAGTTCTAGCAGTGCTTTAGCGTCCGCAACAATGGACTCTTTCGCAGCAATGTTAGTGTCTCTACCATTTTTAATGTGTTGGTATAATTGTGCTTGGGCTGCTTCAAATGCTTTTTCTACCGATCTAAGCGCTTTGATGTCGCAGGGGTGGTAGGTGCGCCACTCTGTTCTAGCTGCGCGCATAATGCCTTCCACTGCTTGAATGTCGGCACCCGCCCAATCTGTGTTTTGCAGAAAATTTTGCACTTCTGTGCACAGTACTTTGCGTCGCTTTAGGTTTTCTTTTTTTATGGTATTTTGTTCGGCGTAGTGAGTTTTGCACACGGCAAAGGCTTGATCAGCCAAGGTGTCGAAACGAGCTTGAAGTTCAGCTTCTTCGCGACGTAGATTGCCCAGAGCATTCCATTGGCGGCGCAAATCCTTTAGGCGATCTGCTTGGTTTTCCGGATGTAGTGGGTTGTCGACTAAATGTTGTAAGTCGGTAGTGAGCTCATCGCGTTTTGGATGCGTAGCAAAGTCTTGCCAATCGCGCATTTCATCTACTTGAGCGCTCAGTGCGTTAATGTCTTTTTCAAATCCGGAAATGCCGCGTTTTTGAATGGCCCGGGCTTGGCTCAAAGTTTGGCTGGCTTGTTGCAGGCTACCCGCTTCAACAGCTACTCTTATACTGTTGATATGGCGTTCTAGTTCTAAGGTCAGCTTCCTCTGTTCAGCGGCTAGATCAGCAATTATAGGTGAGGCTGATTGTATTGACGCGGCAAAAGCTCTGAGTATTGCCGGTTCGGCAAGCTCTTTTGGCCAGGCTATTTGGGACAGTGTTTTCTTTGCTCGAGAAGCCCATTTTTTATTCGCTTCTAACAAGCGCTTGGTGTTTTTTTCACCGGATTGTTCAAACAGTGTGAGTGCTGCGGGAGCGACTCTGCCCAGTCTTTCTGCTGCATTGACTAGCTGTTGTACCTTTGAATCGACGCTTCGGTAAATATCTTCTTGGCCCTGGTTCGGTGGAAATTGCTCTGAGGCAACGGACCAAGCTTGCGATATTTCTTGTTTCTGCGACAGCAGCTGTTGCAAATTGTCCAGCGCGTTTTCCTCCTTAACGGCTGCTTCAAGCTGCTCTAGTCGTTTAATTAATTCTGGATAAGGGTTGCTTGAGGCGTCGGGCACAGAAATATCTATATTCGCGAGCGGATTTTCGGCGGGCGTATAAGTTGCTTCGCCTTCTATCAAAGCATGCAACTCGGTCTCAGATTGTGCAATTGCACTTATCGAATCGCTGCGTTTGCCATTCAATAAGTTGAGCTTTTTACGCTGCACGATGAGGGCGTCTAAATTGCTGGGCTTTACCTTCCGCGTCTTTTTGATGTTGTCATCTACAGCATCAAGGCTTTCAATATTCGCAGCTTTAGACGACTTCGCGCTTTTAATGGTTTCTAGTTGCGTTCGCGCTAAACGATTGGATGCTTTGTCGTGACCTCTTGAGCATTTTTCTAACAAGGTAAGCGCGGCGTCGCTACGCATCTCCGTTTTGCTCAATATCTTGCGCAGAGAGGCTTCATTGCCGTGTATGGCTAACTGGCAAAGTTGGTTCAGTGAAGTTGCATGTTCAATTAAGCCGTCAACGTCCTCTGCGGAAGCATTGGCTATACGCGCACTGATTATTCTCGGATCTGCCATGAGCGGGTTGGCTTGATCGCTGCCAACCAATGCAATGATCTTTGTGGCTGCTGCTGGCGCAAGATTTTCATTGCTCAAAAACGGTTCTAATAAGCTGTGGTCTTCAATGAGCTGCATCGCAGATCTTCTAACTTCGTCGCTAGAAGAAGTGTGCAATATGCTGATCACAGTTTTTTTAAGCGGCTCTGCTAATCCAGCAGAATCTCGGCCTTTCGCCAAAGATCTAAGGATATCTACTTTGCCAAGATCTTCGCTAGATTCCAGTTGGGTCACCAATTTTTGAGCTGATCTTTCATCAGAGTTAAACAGACGCTTAAACATGGGCGTACTAATCCTGCGGCAGTGCGTTATGAGCGCCATCACAAAGAGGCGCACCTTTTGTGTGCTTGCACCCACAGAAAAACATAGTCTTAGTTTTTTCTGCGGTATAAGTTATGGGTAGAAAGTCCGTGCCTTCATGAGAACCATCGCAAAGTGGTTGTCTCGCGCTTTTTCCACAAGAGCACCAAAAGTACTTTTTGCCTTCAACGACGTCGACCGGGTAGGGAGATTTTTGTGCTATGACTGGATTGCTCACATTCGTTCCTTATTTGTAACGAGGTAACTTAGTTTATGAAGCGGATATTAGGCTTTAGCTGACTGCAATAAAAGGCCTAGTACCAAGTGTGGTACTAGATCTATAACTTGGGTCAAGTGCTTAGGTGTCTTCAGTGGGTTAAGAGAATTCTCGGTCTTCCCACCAAGGGAAAAATTCCGGCATGTCGGTAGAGACTTTACCCGGAAAGTCTGCTGGTCTTTTTTCTAAGAATGAAACCACACCTTCTTTGGAATCTGGTGACTTACCGCGATGATAAATGCCACGAGAGTCAATTTTATGTGCTTCCATTGGGTGATCTGCACCCAGCATCTTCCACATCATGTGACGGACTAAGGTAATAGACACGGCGGAGGTATTGTCCCTGATCTCAGTGGCGATTTTTCTCGCTTCTACCAGCAAGTCCTCGGGTTCGTGCAAACTTCTTAGCAGTCCGCCCTCCATAGCTTCACTCGCAGGGAAAACTTTACCCGAGTAACACCACTCCAAAGCTTTGCTGATGCCCACAACTCGGGGTAGGAAGTAGCTTGAGCACGCCTCTGGAACAATACCTCTGCGTGCAAAAACGAAGCCAAATTTGGCGTTGGTTGAGGCTAAGCGAATGTCCATAGGCAAGGTCATGGTAACGCCCACACCTACTGCTGGGCCATTGATAGCCGCAATAATGGGCTTGTTCAGCTCGTACAGGCGCAGTGTTAAACGGCCACCGCCATCGCGGCTGAGGCCATTTGCTTTGTCTTCTCTAGAGTCGTAGTCGAAAGCATCACCGCCGCCAGATAAATCGGCGCCAGCGCAGAAACCTCTGCCCGCGCCGGTGACAATAATGGCTTTTACATCGTCGTCTGCGTCGGCTTTGTCGCATGCGTCTATTAATTCAAAAAGCATCTCATTATTAAATGCATTGAGCGCTTCTGGCCGATTTAATGTAATGGTCAGAATGCTGTCTTCAACTTGATAAAGAATGGTGCTGTAATTCATCTCGTCTCCCCTATAATTCGACTTTTTTCTTTGCTTGTATGGTGCCTACCTTGGATGATTTTATCTATGTGATTTGGCCATTTGTATCTTCGGAGAAAGCAAAATCCCCAGCTAGGCGTTATGCTTACCGGGGTGTTGTTGGATAATTCTGACAGATGGTAAAAAGAGGTTAAAGAAAGCAGCGTTGCAGATTCAATTTTCTCAACAGGAACAAGCGTTTTGCGCCCAAATAGATGAGTTTATTGCTCAGTATTGGCCGGCTGAAACCGCAGTGCATAGCGGTCGCCGCTCAGGTCAGACGCAGGTTTGGTACAAGGCCGTGGTGGACGCAGGCTGGAGTGTACCTAGCTGGCCTGCAGAATTTGGTGGCACCCAGTGGTCTGCTGTGCAGCATTATATTTGGCAAAGTTGCTGCATGGCGGCTAATGCACCTGCAACCCGAACTTTTGCCACCGAGCATGTGGGGCCACTGCTGGTTGAATACGTGCCACAAGCGTTACTAAGTGGATATATGCCCGGCATCCGAGATTTCACTCAAGGTTGGTGTTTTGGTTGGAAGGAAGCCCAGTGGCCTGACCTGAGCCAGCATATGTCGACCAAGCTAGTGCAGTCAGATACCGGTAAATACCTCTTGAACGGCGAGAAGCGCGCGGTTTTAGGTGTGGTGGCCGCTCGCTGGATGTTGGTAGGCTGCGCGCTAAATGCAGAGGCCGGGAAGATGCAAGCTCGTGATCAGAGTACGGATCTCAGTACGGATCAAAACACCGATCAAAGCACGGATCAGAGCAATGATCTGGATGAGGAAGAATACGGTGGTCTGTGTATTGTTGATCTAACCGCTCAGGGCGTTGATGTACGCCCCTCTAGCGCCAGCCAAAGCCAGTTTGGTGCAGTGGTTTTTTCCAACGTTGTGGTCTACCAAGCAGACATATTGCCTATTTCTGGTCAGGCTTTTATCCAGCGCGTCGCTCAACAGTCCGCCAGTTCAGCGCCCCAAGGCGAGGTGGCGGTTGAAGTAGTTGGTAATATGGGTGCGCAAATCGAAGTCACTGCGCCTGCTTTGCAGCGTCAATTGACCGATATACAGGGCTATATAGAGCAGCAGGGTTACATAGACGACGAGGAACTAAGCCGCGACGTGAATGAGCTAGGCGTAGACTTAGTGGTACTGCATGCTTTGGAGCTGCGCGTGCTGGCTCAAGCCCAAATCCCAACCCAAAGCCGTACTAAGACAAACACGCTCTCCCCGTTGATTTTGCAAATTAGCGCGGACAAAATTAGAGCGAAATTAGGTGCTCTACAAATAGCGAGCTTCGGGTATTATGCTCTCCCGGATTTTGATGCGCGCTTGTTTGATAACGAGGGTCCACTCTATCCTCAAGCGCACCTGTTTGAACAAAACGCCTCAAGTCTGGTTGGACAAGGGCTGGTTGGCATAGGTGGCGGGCGCGAGGAGTTCGAGCTAAAGGACGTTTTGGTGGGCACCGAATTAGGATTGAACGACACGTCTGAAGAAAATAGGTGATCTTAGACCCTCGGTTTAGGGCAGCCATAGTTCCAGATCGTGTCCATCGACTCTCGCATACTCAAGTCGGTGAGGGTGAAGAGCGAGTTAATAGAACTCATTGAGAATATTTAAGTCTCAAACAAATGGAGTGCCAGAAGTAAATAATTTCTGGGCTCGTAACGAAAATAGTTTTGCTAAAACAAAAGGGGTAGGTTGATGGATTTTTCCTTCACAGAAGAACAGACACTGTTACAAGAAAGTATTGAGCGATTTATTCAGAACGATTACAGCTTTGACGATCGTCAAAAAGCAGTTGGCTCTGAACAAGGTTACAGCGAGCAAAACTGGCAGACATTTGCAGAATTAGGTTGGTTGGGCGTTGGTTTCAGCGAAGCTGACGGCGGCTTTGGCGGCGGCGCAGTAGAATGTATGGTAATGATGGAGCAGTTCGGTTACGGCTTGGTAATTGAGCCAATGCTCGGCACAGTTATTCTAGCCGGCGGCGCAATCAAGCACGGTGGTAGCGAAGCACTTAAAGCTAAGTACCTTCCCAGTATTATAGATGGCAGTGCGCAGAGCGCGTTAGCCTATGCCGAACCACAAGCACGTTTTAACCTAGCTGACGTGACCACTACCGCAACAGCGGACGGTGACGGCTTCGCAATCAACGGTCACAAAGCAGTGGTATTGAACGGCCCAAGCGCAGATTTCGTTGTAGTTAGTGCTCGCACCTCTGGTGATCAGCGCGACCAAGACGGTATTACCTTATTTGTAGTAGATACTAAGACAGCGGGTCTTTCACGCAGAGACTATCCAACAGTGGATGCGTTCCGCGCCTCTGAAATTACCTTTGATAATGTCAAAGTAGGTGCAGACAGCGTTGTTGGTGAAGTGGGCCAAGGCTTTGCTGCACTGGAGCACGCAATTGACGACGGCATTCTTGCAGTAGGCGCAGAAGCAGTGGGCTGCATGGAAAAGCTCTACAAAGAAACTGTAGAGTACTGCAAGCAGCGTGAGCAGTTCGGTCAGGCCATTGGTAAATTCCAAGTGCTACAGCACCGTATGGTAGATATGTTTATGGAGCATGAGCAATCTAAGTCGTTGATGTTCATGGCAGGCATGCGTATCGACGAAGGCTATGGCCCTGAAGCGCAAAAAGCGATCAGTGCGTTTAAAGTGCAAATTGGTAAGTCTGGCAAGTTTGTTGGCCAAAACGCAGTGCAATTGCACGGCGGCATGGGCATGACAGAAGAGCTGAGTATTGGACATTACTTCAAGCGTTTGACCATTATTGAAACACTATTCGGCAATGTAGACTTTCATTTGAAGCGTTTCGGTAGCCTATAACTTCAACTCTTTTAGAGAGTAGTTAAAAGAAAGTAGAAATGGGTGAGCGGCGAGGGGCGAGGGGCTGCTCACCTGTTGTAACAGTTGCTTTAGCTAAGGGCTTTAGAATAAGCGTTGAGCTAAAGTTGAAGATGGTCAAAAAGGATCATGCAAAGATCAAAGAAAGATCCGGCAGAATCCAGAAAGACCAAAAGAGAGAAAAACACCGTGAGGAGGGCATATGGCAGGTTGGGATAAAAGTGAAGGGCCAACTATACCTGATTGGTTTTGGCAGGCAGTAGACACCGAAGCCGAGTCCCGCACTGTAGAAGTGGAAGAATGCGATGTTGCCTACCGTTTTTACCCATCTCCGGGTAAGCCAGGTCTCCTCCTTATACACGGCATGAATGCCCATTCCAGATGGTGGGATTTTATTGCCCCACAACTCTTAGACAGATATCAAGTTGCCGCCATGGATCTTACTGGTATGGGCGATTCTGACTATAGATATGAATATTCCAGTTCAACCTATGCCAAAGAAATAGTCGCTGTGATGGATGACGCTGGCTTTGATACCAGTGCCCTGATTGTCGCCCATAGTTTTGGCGGCTATATGTCGGTGAAGGCAGTGAATCTATACCCAGAACGCTTTGGCGGATTGGTATTGGTAGATTCAGGTATTCGTCATCCGGACGAACCCATTCCTGATCCGCCTAAAATGGGCGGAGCCACAGGCAAGGTCTACCCGGACCGCGAGTCCGCGTTAATGCGTTTTCGTCTGCAACCGCCTCAGCCTTGTGAGAACGAATACATATTGCAGTACATTGCGACGAATTCTTTGATGCGCGATGAAGACGGCTGGGCTTGGAAGTTTGATGAAGATTTGCTGACCACGCTGGCCGATGTGGAACGCAAGCCAGAAGATTTTCAGGCCATCAAGATTCCGCTGGCGCTGATCTATGGTGCGCAAAGTAATTTGTTCTCAAAGCAGACCTTGGCTTATATGCAGGAAATAATTCCCCAAGACTTCCCCGTGCGAGAAATTGCAGATGCGCAACATCACTTGTTTTTAGATCAGCCCTTAGCGTTCGTTGAAGCGTTGGGTGAAATCTGTGCGGAGCTAGCGGCTAAGTCCTAGCGCTTTACCCCGTTTCGATTAGTAAGACTTTTATCAGTAAAAGGCCTAGTAATCCGCAATATAGATTTCACTAGAAACCCCAGTCGTTATTGGTCTATTTATCAGTTTGGGCTCTGACTAGAGCAGCGGGCAATGCTGCTTTGGTCTATTTTTAGGCGCTACTTTTCAACCTCTACCTTTTGGTCTCTACTCCTCAGGCTCAAGCGTAATGGTAAACGCCTTGTGCGCTTCCACTCTGGCTCTTGAATAAACCATAGGCAGATGGCTGTCTGTGGCCCAGTTCTTCAATAGGTTGTCATAGTAGGGCGAGCCAGGGTTGCCAGACTGTCCTGGTGCATTGGTCATTTTCGCCTCGTCCCAATTACCCACATCAACCACCATCCTAAAAGAAGCGCCGCTTCTAACCAGAAAGTTATCTGGGTTATAGCCGGTATTGTTGGTGGTGTTCTCGCTGCCACCACGCGGGTACTCAGGAATGGTCATTTGCTCTTTCAGTTCCCCCGTAGCCATGGCCAGCAGTGGGTGTGAGAACTTGATTTTATGTAATTCGCCCCATTGCCAATCACTTGGCTCATCGCCCAAAAGATCTTTGGTTTCATTCCATGCAGCGCCCAGCGTATTTGACGCAATACTTTGGCCCTGCTCAGTTTTCAGCATTTTCAACACAGTCTGTGTATCTATCCTTGGGCTGGCAGCACCAGGTTCTTTCGATAGCGTTTCGCCTAAAGCGGGTCCAAGGTGACGGTAGTACCAAACATTCCATAGAGCGGCAGCAGCGCTGTCTGTGGTCAGTTTATGGTCCCAGCCAGCAAGCAACTGTGATTGTTCAACTTTGCGCGATAAAAGCACCGGCACTTGGGCAAGTACAGAACGGGCAAAAACCGACTCATAGTCTCTTTGCAGGGCTAGCGAGTCTTCCATGGAATGCACATCATCTGCCTCAAGTACCTCCCACAAGCGGCGGTAGCGCCAAGGGGCAGACCATTCAAAGCCCACCTTATAAGTTTTAATAGGGTAGCCGTCTGGCAGGCTCATAGCGTTAGCGGTGCCGCTGAAACCACGCTCAGGGTTATATTCTTCAGGCAGCACATCCATGTCAAAGTAACCATCCCACTCATAGCTGCCGTCACCGGGCACAGGCAAAAGCCCATCCCAATTGTCGCGCTTAGGGAATCTGCCAGCAGGCTTGTAGCCAATATTGCCGTCAGTGTCTGCGTAAACCTGATTCTCAGAAGGCGCACCCCAGCGGTTCAATGCACCGACAAATTCGCGGAAGTTCTGAGCACGCATATATTCAATGCTGCCAAAGTAGGGCGACATACCCGGCTCTAACCAAGCAGCGCGCACGGCAAAGGCATGCTTTTTCGTTTGGCTAACAATAGGGCCGTGACGAGAGAACAATAGCTTAACGCTCTGGCTAGGCGCGCCCCTGACTTTGATAACCTCAGTCACCTTAGTAAAAGGCTCAACACCGTTCTGGTAGCGATAGCCGTTCTTATCTTTGCGATAAACGTAAAGATCCTCTTGGTCGATAGGAAAAATAGTTAAACCAAATGCAATGCGCTCATTGTGACCAATAGAAATGCCAGGCAACGCAGGCTCGCCGGCACCAATGACATCAACGCCTGGACCATTAAGGTGCGCAATATAACGCAGGGAAGGCACCGCATGACCACGGTGTGGATCATCTGCCAATATAGGACGGCCAGTAGTGGTGCGGTCCCCAGCAACCACCCAGTTGTTACTGCCCACGTCTAATCTGTGCGCCTCAACCACAGCTTGGGCCAACGTCTGCTGCTTTGGGTTCGCCTGAAACTCCACCGGCGCTTTCGCCAGCAAGTAGTTGTCTAAAACATCATCAGGAATCACACAAGGATCCAAACCCTTAGGCACCTTAGCTTCCCAAGACGGCTCCAATACCTTCCATTGAGCCGCTTCCTCCAACTGATCTTCACACGCGAGCCTGGCGCGCCAAACCTCAGTAACCACATTACGCCAAAGACCATTGCTGCGAATACGTACAACATCCTCAGGCTGCCAAATGGACGGGGCGTAACCCAATAGAGCAAATTCAGGCGGCATTAGATCAGGATTTTGTTGGGCCACCTTAACAAAGGCGTTTATACCCGCAACAAACGACTCCGTAATGCGCTTGGCATCGTTGCCGTACGCCAGCCACTCGCTGTACATATCCTTACGGTAAAGAAACATACGCGCGGCTGTATCTTGGGCCACGTAGTCCGCACCGAAGACTTCCGACAACTGACCCAAACCGCGACGACGCCAAGTATCAATCTGCCAAAGGCGATCCCGCGCAGCATTAAAACCTTGAACAAAAAACACATCGTAATGATCGTTAGCGTAGATATGCGGCACACCCCACTCATCCACAATAATCTCGGCAGGTAGCGAAAGCCCAACAACCTTGTAGGTTGAATCTGCAGCCAAGGGGTTAGGTTCCTCGGCAACAGCGACAGCACTCATACAAAGCAGCGAAAGGGATAAAGCAAAGTTTAGAAAAAAACGACCCACGAGACTCTCCAGACCAAGTGACTATTTAGAGGACATATTGTAACAAAATGGGGCGGAGAGCGTTTGGTCTTACTTCCGCTTATTCTGGGATCACCTACTCGCTAGTTTACGGCGATCTTGGAGGGCTCCAAGCCGGTCTTTGGTATTGGTTTCCTAAAGGGAGTCAAGATGGACGATAAGTACGGATTGTTACACGGGGAAACTAAGCGCATGCGGGTATTGTCGTTGAAAAAGGTTTTGTCTGTAGAACTTGAGTATTACCTAAAAGAGGCGATTGCTAAAAACAGCTAGCTAGGTAAACCAATCTGTAGCGGTTGGTAAAGTTCGGTGGTTTTTTCGTTTTTTACTAGTGAGCATTTATGACGAGCGGAACTATTTGTATAAAGCGGCAATTGTCTGGATCGTAGATTATTACTTGTATGGTCTGCCTAAAATTTCTATGACTGCTATCGGGGAGTTGATAAATGAATGTAAGAGAACACGAGATGCTTAGGGCTAAGAAGAGTTATTTTATCGGTGTTGCAGGAGTTGGTTCTGTAGGTGTTTTACTTCTGTTTTGGGCGGCAATGCAGCCAATAGGTTTCGCGGTTAACCCTTTGTCTGTATCTAATGTCTATGGCGCGTTGTTTCTTGGATTGGTCGGCATTTGGATACCGACTATTCGTGGTTATCGCTCAGCCAGCCTGCTCGAACAACGAGGCGGGTAAGAGACCTGAAGTGATAGTTGTCAGCCCAAAAAAAAGCCCTCACAGGAATCTCCTAGAGGGCTTTTTAATTGCGTTAGATTGAGGCAGCCCCAATCTAACGCTTTAGACCGTGTTCGAGTACTAATCCCAAGTCAGTGCGCCACCTGTTTGGTAATCCGTTACTCTGGTTTCAAAGAAGTTTTTCTCTTTCTTTAAATCCATTATTTCAGACATCCATGGGAATGGGTTCTTCACGCCTGGGAATTGTTCTGCTAGTCCAATTTGTGCCAATCGTCGATTAGCAATGAACTGTAAGTACTCTTCCATCATGTTGGCGTTCATACCCAATACACCGCGTGGCATTGTGTCGCGTGCGTAGGCTACTTCGTGTGTTGTGCCTTCCAAGATCATGTTGCGTGCAGATTCTTGCATTTCTTGATCCCACAACTCTGGGTTTTCTAGCTTAATCTGATTGATCACGTCGATGCCGAAGTTCACGTGCATTGACTCGTCGCGCAAGATGTACTGAAACTGCTCTGAGGTGCCGGTCATCTTGTTGCGGCGACCCATAGAGAGTATCTGGGTGAAACCACAGTAGAAGAAGATACCTTCTAATACACAGTAGTAAGCGATCAGATTTTTCAGCAGTGCTTTGTCGGTTTCTAATGTGCCTGTGTTGAAGCCTGGCTCATTAATTTCCTTGGTGTACTTGATTGCCCAAGACGCCTTGGTCGCTACCGACGGTACTTCGTGATACATGTTGAAGATTTCGCCTTCGTCCATGCCCAACGATTCAATACAGTACTGATACGCGTGTGTATGAATGGCTTCTTCAAATGCTTGGCGCAGTAGGTACTGGCGGCATTCTGGATTGGTGATTAGGCGATAAATGGCCAATACCAAGTTGTTAGCGACCAATGAATCTGCTGTTGAGAAGAAACCTAGGCTGCGCTTGATGATTGTGCGCTCATCGTCGCTTAGGCCTTCGTCAGACTTCCACAGTGCGATGTCTGCAGTCATATTTACTTCTTGGGGCATCCAGTGGTTGGCGCAGCCGTCTAAGTACTTCTGCCATGCCCATTCATATTTGAAGGGCACCAGTTGGTTTAGGTCTGCGCGGCAGTTGATCATTGCTTTTTGGTCAACGGTAACGCGCTCTGACCGCTCTTCCGAAGTTTCGGCAACTGGTGCTGCAACTACTACTGGGGCGGCAACAGGCGCAGGTGCTACTGGCGCAGCGACTATTGGCTGTACAGGCGCGGGCTCCGCTACCAGAGCGGCTTCTTGTACTATAGGTTGTACGACTGGCGGTGCAGTGTACTGTGGTGCTGCAATCTCTACGGCGCTCTGCACTGAACCCTGAATAGCCACAGTTTCTTCTGCTGCTACTTTTTCTGTTGCTGCCTGGGCAATAACCGCTTGGTCATTGCTTGGTGCTTCTTCGTAATCATCCCAACTTAACATTGCGATACTCCCTTAATGTTTCTTTTTATTGTAAAGTTATTAACAAATTATTGGCAAGCTTCGCAATCTGGATCGTCCAGAGAGCAAGCTAATGGGACAGGCGCTGCATTGCTCAAGTCCAAATCTATGTCTAATGCTGCAGGTGCCACTGGCGCTGCTGCTTGTACTTCTGGCACTAAAGGTGCCGGTGCTGCTGCCGCTGGCTCTGCCGGCGTTGCTGCCGCTGATGAAACAGCGTTTAGCGTGCCGCGATCTAGTGTGGATTTCTCCGCACTGGTAGCGCTCAACGCGCGTAAGTAATAAGTGGTCTTAAGACCTCTGATCCACGCCATTCTATAAGTGATGTCCAGTTTCTTACCTGATGCATTACCTATGTACAGGTTCAGTGACTGGGCTTGGTCAATCCACTTTTGTCTGCGGCTTGCTGCGTCTACTAACCAACGTGGTTCTATTTCAAACGCGGTGGCATATTTTTGCTTCAGCTCTGCTGGAATGCGTTCAATAGACTGCAAGCTACCGTCATAGTACTTAATGTCATTGACCATTACCTTATCCCATAAGCCTAGGGCTTTTAAATCCCTGACCATGAAAGGGTTAACAACTGTGAACTCACCAGACAAATTAGATTTCACATAAAGGTTTTGGTAAGTCGGTTCAATAGACTGTGAAACCCCAGTAATGTTGGCAATGGTCGCCGTTGGCGCAATGGCCATTACGTTGGAGTTGCGCATGCCTTTCAACTGAACTTTTGCGCGTAGGGCACTCCAGTCCAACTTGGCGGACATATCTACTTCTAGGTATTGCTCGCCACGCTCTTGCTGCAGCAGCTTTAACGAGTCGATAGGCAATATCCCGCGGCTCCACAATGAACCTGCGAAGGTGGCGTATGCGCCGCGCTCTTCGGCCAAGTTGCTTGAGGCGTCAATAGCGAAATAGCTGATGGCTTCCATCGAGTTGTCGGCAAAATCTACTGCTTGCTGTGAGCTATAAGCGATGCCCAGTTTATACAGTGCATCTTGGAAACCCATGATGCCCAAACCTACTGGACGGTGACGCATGTTTGAGGTGCGCGCTTGTTCTACAGAGTAGTAGTTAATGTCGATGACGTTATCCAGCATGCGTACTGCGGTGCGGATGGTCTGCTCCAGCTTCTGCATGTCCAACACGCCGTTTTCTACGTGCTGTGGCAGGTTGATGGAGCCTAGGTTACATACTGCAATTTCTTCTGCTGAGGTGTTCAGCGTGATCTCTGTGCACAGGTTAGAAGAGTGCACTACGCCTACGTGTTGTTGTGGCGAGCGAACGTTGCAGGTGTCCTTGAAGGTTATCCAAGGGTGACCTGTTTCGAACAACATAGAGAGCATCTTGCGCCATAGGTCGGCTGCTTTAATGCGCTTGAACAGCTTCATTTCGCCGTTACGTGTTTGTTCTTCGTAGGCACAGTAGCGCGCTTCAAACGCACGGCCGTATAAGTCGTGTAGATCTGGTGCGTCTGCGGGTGAAAACAATGTCCAGTCACCGTCTTCTGCTACGCGCTTCATAAACAGATCAGGGATCCAGTTAGCGGTATTCATGTCGTGGGTACGACGACGATCGTCTCCTGTGTTTTTACGTAGCTCTAGAAATTCTTCAATGTCTAGGTGCCAGCTTTCTAGGTATGCACACACAGCACCCTTACGCTTGCCGCCTTGGTTAACAGCTACTGCTGTGTCGTTGACTACTTTAAGGAACGGTACAACGCCCTGAGATTTACCATTGGTGCCTTTAATGTAAGAACCCAGTGCACGTACTGAGGTCCAGTCGTTACCTAAGCCGCCAGCCCACTTAGACAACATGGCGTTGTCTTGAATGGCGCCGTAAATGCCGTGTAGATTGTCTGGCACGGTGGTCAAGAAACAAGATGATAACTGTGGACGCAGAGTGCCCGCATTAAACAGTGTAGGTGTCGAGCTCATGTAATCGAATGAGCTCAATAGGTTATAAAACTCGATAGCGCGGCCGTTAGCGTCTGCTTCTTCCGCAGCCAAGCCCATAGCAACTCGCATGAAAAATACCTGGGGTAGTTCTATACGTACTTCATTCCAGTGGATGAAGTATCGGTCATATAAGGTCTGTAGGCCTAAATAAGTAAACAGGTGGTCGCGATCTGGACGAATAGCCGCACCCAATAGAGCAAAGTCGTAGGTTTGCAGTCTTGGGCTGATCAGCTCTAACTCTACGCCGCGGTCTATAAAGCCTTTCAGCGCTAACGGGTAAAATTCTGTCATTTGGGCTTGGGTAGCAGTCTGCATTTCACCTGAACCGGTCACGTTCAAAAACGTTAACGATTCGGTACGCAGTTCGTCTAACAACAGGCGGGCGCTGGCGTAGCTATAGTTAGGTTCTTCTTCTACTAACGTGCGTGCGGTAATCAATATAGACGTGGCGACGTCGGTAACAGATATACCGTCGTACATGTTGGCCATGGCGTCATCGATAATGCGCTGTGGATTAACATCACTTAGGTTTTCACAGGCTTCATTAACGATAGTCTGGATGCGCGCTATGTCTAATGGGTGACGGCTGCCATCGGCGTGTATCACATTGATGGCCGCAGCTTGTGGTGGCACGTTGAGGTTGTTTTCTGCTTGTCGTTCTTGTGAACGCTGTTCTCTATACAGTACATAGGCTCGGGCAATCTTTTGCTCACCAGCACGCATCATGGCTAATTCAACTTGGTCTTGAATCTCTTCTATATGCAATGTGCCACCAGAAGGCAGGCGGCGCTTAAAGGTTTCAGTCATTTGCTTGGTGAGCGCGGTTACGGTTTCTCTAATACGTGGAGATGCAGCAGCGGTGCCACCCTCTACCGCCAAGAAAGCCTTGGTCATTGCTACGGCGATTTTATCTGCTGTGTAAGGCACTACGGTGCCATTGCGCTTGATAATCTTTAGTTGCCCAGGCGCTGTTGCGGTCAAAGACGGCGACAGCGGTTGGTTGGGTTGCATTGTTGGCTGCGCAGTTGCTGAACCTACTGGTGTATCTGTTTGCATGTGTTTAAAACCTTTTCCCTTTATTCTCTATTCAGCGTTTTCTTTTTCTAAGTCTGCTTTCTAAGACCTTTTCAGGTCTTTTATCAAAGCCTGCTCAAGATCCAACTCGCCGTACGGCTTTAGCAAGCTGTGACTTTAGTTTTAGAAAACGCGCCCTCTTCTCGGTGTTTTGTATTTACGAACTGTTTTCTTTTGGCGTGTACTGCTTTGCACATACCAACGTTCTAGTCTGCTTTTGATTGCTTTTGATTGCTTTTGATTGCTTTTAGGGCTTCGCCTCGCTCTTTTTGTTTGGCTTTTTAGCTTTGCCCCTTTTTTCTCCTGCTTTTTTTGCGTCTTTCTTTGCCTTTGCGTCTTTCTTTGCCTTTGCGTCTTTTTTGATATTTTTTTTCTGTACTTTTTTGTTACTCTTTCGCCCCGAATTTTTCCCAGATTTCTCTTGGATTTTTTTCGGTTTTTACTGCGAATATTCACATCTCAAGCGAAAAAATAGGCGCAAAAAACTTCGTCTCCAGTCTGCACTGACTCAGCGTGTTTTGGGCGTGAAATTTTGTCTTTTCCAATGTCTGAAATGGGCGAAATCAACATGCTCTTCGATCGCTCTCGTAACATGTTGATATAACAGCTTTTAAAAGCCCAAATCTACTCTCTTAGGGTCAAAATTTAGGCCAAATTGCCTTTCTGTGCGTTCTTTTTTCTACAGATGCAGATTAAATTTTGACCGGGTCAAAGTTTATAAATCCCATATGTAGAGGTTTGCGACAACCAAGACACAAGATAATGGGTTCATAATATCTTTGCAAGGAAAAGTCTGTGGATAATCTGTGTGTATTAGGGGGTAACCTTGTGATGAACTCAAACTAGTGCGTTTTTTTTGAAAAAAGCCCATTACGCACTGTAATTGGGCGCAATATTTGAATTTTTGGTGCGTTTTTTGATGCTTTTATTGCCTTCGTAATTGCCGAAATAATCACCAAAATAAAAGTCGACTCAACTGACCTATTTTCAATTATTTAACTGTCGCTAAGAACGATTTTACCGCTTTTAATGTAGCGCCTATCGGGCTTCATCTATCGCATTGCGAAATGCCCAAAATGCCCGGATTTAGAGGGGTATAAAGGCACTTTAAAATTGACGAAAAGGTGATAGTCGCCAATGCCTTTAACCTTGCTGCTAAGATAAGCGGCTGTTATTAAGGAACGACCAATGACGTATGTGATGGCTCTAGATCAGGGCACTTCGAGCAGCCGAGCGATAATTTATAACGGCGCTGGCGAGGTGGTGGGTACTGCACAACAGACCTTCGATTCTGTCTACCCACAAGATGGCTGGGTAGAACAAGACCCCAATATTATTTGGCAGTCCATTTTACAGGTGGGTCGAGATGCGATAAAAGCTTCCTCTATAGAGGCGGGGCAAATAAAGGCCATTGGCATCACCAACCAGCGCGAGACCACCTTGTTATGGGACAGGCAGACCGACGAATGCTTATACAACGCCATTGTGTGGCAGGACCGTCGCGGCGCTGATCGGTGTATTGAGATGGCTGGCGAGCAACTCAAAGATGGTCGAGGTTTGGCCGTGGCTATTAACCAAATCACTGGGCTTATTATTGATCCCTATTTTTCTAGCACCAAATTGGCGTGGCTTCTGAGCAATGTCCCCAACGCTCAAGCGAGAGCTGAAGCTGGTGAGCTATGCTTTGGTACAGTAGATTCGTTTTTGATTTGGAAGCTGACCAAGGGCGCGAGCCACGTCACAGATGCAACCAATGCCAGCAGAACCCAGTTATTTGATATCACCACTAATCAGTGGAGTGTTGAGCTCACAGACTACTTCGAAATTCCCGAGGGTATATTGCCCAAGGTACACGACAGTGTTGGAGTATTTGGTATTGCAGATTCTGAGTGGTTCGGCGCGCCAATTCCTATACTGGGCGTTGCCGGTGACCAACAGGCGGCGTTAATAGGCCAAGCGTGCTTTAAGCCGGGCATGTCCAAAAGTACTTACGGCACCGGTTGCTTTGTTATGACTCACACTGGCGAGCAGGTGCGTTACTCGAAGAAAAATTTATTGGCCACTATTGCTTATCGTATTGATGGGCAAACCAGTTATGCGCTGGAAGGCAGCATTTTTGTCGCGGGGCAGGCGGTGAAGTGGCTACGCGATCAATTGGGTTTAATTGAGCACGCTTCAGACACCCATGCTGCTTATGAGCGCACCGGGGGAGATGCTCAGGGCGTTTACGTTGTGCCTGGATTTACCGGCTTAGGTGCGCCGCATTGGCGGCCAGACGTTCGAGGCCTAATCACAGGTCTGACATTGAACAGCGACAAAGACCATATTATTACAGCGTTCTTGCAAAGCGTGGCTTTCCAAACTGAAACTTTGCTCAGCTTAATGGCAGAGGAAGGCGCGCCGGTAGACACGTTGCGGGTGGACGGTGGCATGGTGGTGAACGAGGCTTTGTGCCAATTTCTCAGCGATATTTTGCAAGTAGATGTTGAGCGCCCAGCAGATATTGAAACCGCGGCGAAGGGCGCGGGTGTGCTTGCTGCCATTGGTTGTGGTGTGCTGAAAGACTTGGAAGATGCTGCAATCCACTGGCGCTTGGATAAACGTTTTGCACCCATTATGGCTGACTCAGTTAGAGCGCAATTGCTGAAGGGCTATAACCAGGCTTTGAGTCAGGCGCTTTCTTCATAAAAGCGTGTTCTTTATAGGGTGCCTTTATTGGAAGTTTTTATAGGAGGCACTTCAATGAAGTGCCTCGTTGAAGTGCTCATAAGCGGTGGGAAGTCGGCGGACATATATCGCCCGCCTATGTTTAGCTAGCGTCTTATTGACGGCCTAACAGCAAAAACTCTACTAATGCCTTTTGCGTGTGCAGGCGATTGCCTGCTTCGTGAAAGACCACTGATCTGGGATCATCTAGCAAAGTGTCGCTGACCTCTTCGCCACGGTGGGCGGGTAGGCAGTGCATAAAAAGTACCTCAGGGTCTGCAAGGTCTAGTAGCGCTTCACCTACTTGATACGCGCCAAAGGTTGCGCGGCGATGTGATTCTTGTCCCTCATGACCCATAGACGACCATACGTCTGTGACCACAAGGTGGGCGCCTTCAACAGCCTCGCGTGGGTCTACCACGCGTTCTGCTGTTGTACAGCTGGCAAGAATATCCGCGTTGGGCTGATGGCTATCCGGACAAGCAATTCTTAAATTAAAGCCCCATTGCTTGGCCGCGTTGATATAGGAATGGCACATATTGTAGCCGTCGCCAAGGAAGGTCACGGTTTTGCCTTCAATAGAGCCGCGGTGTTCTTCAAATGCCTGTATATCTGCCAGCAGTTGGCACGGGTGCAGTAGCGAGCTCATGGCGTTAATGACAGGAATGGTCGCGTATTCGGCTAGGCGCTCCATAGCTTCCTGATCAAGGGTCCTGATCATTACAATATCCACCATCTCAGACAGCACTCTGGCTAGGTCCTCAATGGGTTCGCCACGGCCAATCTGCGTATCTGCACTGCCGAGGAATATGGCGTGAGCGCCCATTTGCGCAAAACCTGCCTCGAATGCAACGCGGGTTCGCGTACTGCTCAGCTGTAATATCATCGCGCCAGTTTTGCCCACAAGTGGTTGGTGGACTTCGCCAGCCGCATGCATTTTGCGGAAATCTTTAGCTCGATTGACCACATACTTAAGTTCATCGCTGGTAAAATCCAGCAGCGACAAAAAATCCCGTTTTGCCATAGGAGTATTACTCATCAGTACTTGTTGAATTTCTAAGGGTTGATTAGGCCGGCAACTTTGGCCACTAACTCATCTGCTTCAGCATCTGTCATTGTCAAAGGTGGCAACAGTCGTATTATATTGCCCTGAGTGACGTTGATCAGCACACCATTTGCTAAAGCGCGATGGACTAAGTCTGGTGCGTCAGCATTCAGTTCCACGGCCAACATTAGGCCAGCGCCGCGAATCTCTTTGATATTGTTATTGCCATCCAGTGCACGTCTAAAGCCTCCTTGAATGCGTTCACCTAAGGCCAGGGCGCGCTCTTCTAAATTGTCTTGCTCAATGACATCAATCACAGCATGGGCTGCAGCACAGGCCAGTGGGTTACCACCAAACGTGGAACCATGATTGCCTGGTACAAAAAGGGATGCTGCTTCGCCGCGGGCTAGGCAAGCACCAATGGGCATGCCATTGCCCAGTCCCTTCGCGGTGGTGACAACGTCGGGCATGATGCCTTCATGTTGGAAGGCAAAATACTTGCCGGTTCTGGCGTTACCGGTTTGTACTTCGTCCACCATCATCAACCAGTCGTGCTGGTCACAAATTTTACGTAGGGCTGCAAGGTAGCCAGTTTTAGGAATATAGATGCCGCCTTCGCCGAGTATGGGTTCAACCAACAGTCCAACAACGTTGGGGTTGTTGCGGGCGATTTTTTCAATGGCGTCAATATCATCAAATGGTGCGCGCACAAAACCGCTGAGTAAGGGTTCAAAGCCAGCATGTACTTTGCGGTTACCGGTGGCGGAGAGCGTGGCCATGGTTCGACCGTGAAAACTGCCGTCTACGACAACAATGCACGGTGACTTTATGCCTTTGTTGTTGCCTTTCAGTCGCGCCAATTTAATGGCGGCTTCATTTGCCTCCGCGCCTGAATTAGAAAAGAATACGTTATCCATACCCGACTTGCGGCACAGACGTTCTGCAAGTGCAGTTTGTAAGGGTATTTTGTACAAATTTGAGGTGTGGACCAGCGTGCCTGCTTGTTTGGCTATGGCTTGGGCTACATGGGGGTGAGCGTGACCTAAACCGCATACAGCAATGCCGGTGAGACCGTCGAGGTAACGTTTGCCCTCGGTATCTTCCAAGTAGCTGCCGTGGCCGCTAATAAAGTTTACGGGCATTCGACCGTAGGTATTCATGACGTGGTTCATATCTACAACTTTTGAGTGACTGCTCTTAATTTATATAAATGTTTGGCGGCTAATAAATATCAGCCTACCCATTCTGCCTAGCTATATAGTCGAGCTACACAGACGAACGTTTTTATTCGTTGTCTAATTTTTATTCTATCTAAAAAAGCCCTTTAGAACTAAAAGAAAAACACTTAGCAAAAACGAAAAAGGCCGCAACAAATGCGGCCAATAAGAGTGAGATATTACTAAACCTCGCCCACTCGGGCAACTATGTGTTTTACCTCGGCGATGTTCGGCTGCGAAAGTGTTACAGGCGGCTATAAGTGCCGTATTTTTAATGGGTGCTTAAGCTCTCGCTCAGTCGAGCTAGGCCTTCATCCAATGTGGCTTCAGGGCAGGCAAAGTTAAATCTTATATGACCTTCAAGGCCAAACTGCTTGCCGTCGGAAATGCCCAGTCCGTAGTTTTCAAAGTGGGCGTCTATATCGTTTAAGCCCAAATCTCGCACATCTATCCAAGCTAGGTATGTGGCTTCCAATTTAGACATTCTCGGTCCAGCGATGGTTTTTAGTCGTTCATAGTTGCTGCGCAGTTGCGTCAACAGATTTGGCACCCAGTCTGAGCGGTCGTTAAAACACGCTTTTGATGCAATATGGTTTAGTGGCCCAACGCCTGAGACCAGCCCCTTTTCTGCTGCCTGAAAGCGCGCTCTTAAATCCGCATTTGGAATCACCGCTGCGGCGCAACTTAAGCCGGGAATGTTATAAGTTTTGGTTGCTGCAAAGAGGGTAATGGTGCGTTTAGCGATCTCCGGCACGGCGTGAGCGATGGGCAGGTGCTTTGCCGCAGGATCGATAATGAGGCTGCAATGAATGTCGTCGGACACCAGCAATAGATCGTTTTTTTCAATAAATTCAGCCAAGGCCTGAAGCTCTTTCAGACTGTAAGCCCGCCCGGTGGGGTTTTGCGGATTGGCAATAAAGACCATTTTGGTGTTTTTGCTCAGCTGCTGGATCATGTCGTCAATGTCCATTTCCCAGCGACCATTAACCAGTTGCAGCGGCGTTAATATTTGTTCCACTTTAGCGTTTTGACCAATTTCTAAAAACGGGTAGTAAACCGGCGTGGGAATCATAATGCTCTGATTATTAGTCAGCGTGTGCGCAGCCATATTAAGGCCGGGTACAACGCCAGGCAGCCAGACGATCCATTCTTCCGGCACCTGCCAGCCAAAGTGGTGATGCAACCAACCTTGGAACGCCTGAGTAAGAGAATCTGGCTGTTGGCTATAGCCCAAGATAGGGTGCTCTAAGCGCTGGTAGAGCGCCTGCAGAACAAAATCTGGCGAAGCGAAATCCATGTCCGCTATCCAAAAAGGCAGAATGTCCCGGTCGCCATATTTTTCCCATTTGGTACTCTGGGTGCCTTGGCGCTGGATTATTTGATTCAAGGGTGTAGCCATGGATCAGTCCTTAATTAGAACGAGTTGCTAAAGTTGATAAGCCGTAAAAGGCCGAGCTTTAAATGGGCCTTTCGGTGGGTTATATGTTGACCACTCTAGTGCCGGTACATAAGCAATAGTGCGCTTACTTGTAAAATCTGACTTTAGCCGCATCATTAGGCAGAGTGGTCTATTGCTCGGCGAAGCTGAGTAAATTCGTATAAAAAGACAAACGTTAAGGGCTACAATATGCCCTTCTTAAGAGAGGTGCTCAACATGTCAGAAGAAGTCTTGGATAACATCAAGCAGCAAATTAGCGATAACCCCATTATTTTATACATGAAAGGTTCTCCTCAAGCGCCTCAGTGTGGTTTTTCTGCACAAACTATTGAGTGCATGGTTGCCTGCGGGCAGCGCTTTGCCTATGTGGACATTCTGAGTAATCCAGAAATTAGATCTGCATTGCCTGGATACGCTAATTGGCCAACATTTCCCCAGCTTTGGGTAGACGGTGAGTTGGTTGGCGGCTGCGATATCATTACTGAAATGTTTGAAGCCGGCGAGCTAGAAACTTTACTGGTTGATACCAGTGCTAAATACCCTTCGTCAGAAGCTGAGTAGTAGCAACCGCTACTTCTTAATCCCTGGCTGAATCCAGCCAGGCGGTCTGATAGTCCCAAGCGTTGACGATGTGGCAAAACAGCAAAGCTGTGCGTTCTGCGTCGTACGCTGCGTTGTGGGCTTTGCTTTCACTGAAATCTATACCAGCGCGGCGACACGCTTCGCGCAGAACCGTGTGACCAAAGGCCAATGCGCCCAAGGTTGCTGTGTCTAGTGCTGTGAAGGGGTGAAACGGGTTGCGCTTTAAATTGGTTCGCGCACAGGCCATGTTTAAAAAGCCCTGATCGAAGGAAGCATTGTGGGCGACCATCACCGCGCGATGACAGCCAGATGCTTTCATCTCATCTCTGACCTCACGAAAGAACTCGGTTAATGCATCTTTTTCATCGATGCCATTTCTATCCGGGTCTTCTAGATCAATTTTTGTGACCTTTAAGCTAGCGGGGTCAATAATGCTATTTGGGAACGGGTTAACGTTCCATTTAGCGTGCCGCTTAATGGACAGCTCGTCTTCGTTCATTGTGAGAAAGGTACAGGCAAGTTCCAGTATCGGGTTAGATTCCTTGCTGAATCCCCCGGTTTCTAAATCTACAACAACCGGCAAGTAGCCGCGAAAGCGCTCAAATATTTCCATGGTGGAACGATAACAGAATTCAATAACGGCTAGGGTTAATTTCTCTATCTTCCCCGTATTCTCTTGATGAGGTGCAACTCATACTGGGTAGCCGTTGTTTTCTTTCTTATTAGATGTAATGCATATATATGGTCATCTAAAGGGGCTTCGCATAAGATGGCGCGGTCAATTTCAAGGGAAGTTCCGTGTCAGACAAAAACAAAATCGTCCTCGCTTATTCTGGTGGGCTAGACACCTCAGTCATTTGTCGCTGGTTGCAAGAAACCTACGACGCTGAAGTTGTAACCTTCACGGCGGATATCGGCCAAGGTGAAGAGGTTGAGCCGGCCCGTGAAAAAGCCAAAGCCATGGGTGTGAAAGAAATCTATATCGAAGATATCACCGAAGATTTCGTTGCCAACTACGTATTCCCCATGTTTCGCGCCAACACTGTTTATGAAGGCGAGTATTTGTTGGGTACCAGTATTGCCAGGCCTCTTATCGCTCGCCGCTTGGTAGAGATAGCAAACGAGACCGGCGCTTTTGCGGTTTCTCATGGTGCTACCGGTAAGGGCAACGACCAAGTACGTTTTGAACTGGGCGCTTATGCGTTAGACCCAGATATCAGAGTCATCGCCCCCTGGCGCGAGTGGGACCTGAGCTCGCGTGAATCACTTATGGATTTTTGTGAGAAGCATCAAATTCCCGTGGACTATAAGCGTGGCACTAAATCACCTTATTCTATGGACGCTAATTTACTGCACATTTCTTACGAAGGCGGCGGCTTGGAAGATCCTGCCAGCCCTGCTGATGAAGACATGTGGCGTTGGACCGTTTCGCCAGAGGCTGCTCCGGATAGAGCTGAGATTATTGAACTCACCTATAAAGCAGGCGATCCCGTAGCCTTAAATGGCACAGCCCTTTCAGCCGCACAGATGTTGCGTGAACTGAATCGCTTAGGTGGCATGCACGGCGTTGGGCGATCCGACATTGTAGAAAATCGTATGGTTGGCATGAAGTCTCGTGGCTGTTACGAAACACCGGGCGGCACCATCATGCTGCGCGGTCACAGAGCCATGGAATCTATTACCCTTGACCGTGAAGTAGGCCACCTCAAAGATGAGTTGATGCCGCGCTACGCGAAAATGATTTATAACGGCTATTGGTGGTCGCCAGAGCGTAAAGTTCTGCAAGCGCTTATTAATGAGTCGCAAATTCCAGTAAACGGTAATGTTACGCTGAAATTGTATAAAGGCTCCGTCACTGTTGTGGCTCGCGCTTCTGCGGACAGCTTGTATGACGAAGACGTGGTGACCTTTGAGGATGACCTGGGTGCATATGATCAAGTGGACGCGGGTGGCTTTATTAAGCTCAATGCACTGCGCTTACGCCTAGGCGCCAAGCGTGGTCGTGATTACTCATAGCGCGTTAGGCAGTAAATTTAGTCATGTCTGATCAACAGTTGGATAGGCAGCCTGATCGACAGTTGCCTATTGGCGTATTCGACTCAGGTATGGGTGGTTTAACTGTCTTGTCGGCCTTGGCTAAGGCCATGCCCAACGAGCAGTTCATATACTTAGGCGACAGTGCCCGACTTCCCTATGGCACCAAATCACCAGAGACAGTCGTGCGTTATGCGCGGCAGGCCTCGAAAGAATTGGTGCGGCGGGGCGTTAAAGCCTTGGTCGTTGCCTGCAATACAGCCTCAGCTTCAGCTCTTAAAATTCTTGCCGAAGACTTTTCTCCACTGCCGGTTTACGGCGTAGTAGACCCTGGTGCTCAGGCCGCAGCAATGCAGGCTGACGCCAGTGGTGTTTTGGTCTTAGCCACAGAAAGTACAATATTAGGCGGCGCTTACCAGCGCGCACTGCTCAAACAAAATCCATCGCTGACCATTTATGGTCGGGCTTGCCCACTGTGGGTGACGTTGGCCGAGCAAGGGTGGGTGGACGAGCAGGCGGCATCGTTAACTCAACATACGTTAGAGCATGGATTGCGTGGATTTGTGGATGACTTGGTTTCTACCTCTAACCACCCCAAGACTGTGCTATTAGGGTGCACCCACTTTCCGCTATTTCGCCGGCAAATTGAGGCATTAGTTGGCGCTGATGTGCAGGTGGTCGATTCGGCGCAAACAACAGCCGCTACTGTTTCTGACGACTTATTAAAGTTGGAGTTGTTGCGCGATACCCCGGCGTCAGATGACGAGAAAGTGTTTTTGGCCACAGATAGCATTGAGCGATTCCGCAAAGTGGGCGGCTATTTCTTTGGCGGTCCATTGAGCAATGTGAGCCTGGTCGACTTATAAATAGCTACGCCCCGCTAGCAAACTGGACTGAGAAAAAAGCCTGACAAAGGCCGTGAACAAAAACCTTAGTCGTCGGCCTTGTCTTTAAATTCGCATAAATCTTCAATACTACAGCTGCCGCAGCGGGGCTTTCTCGCCACACATACGTAGCGTCCATGCAGAATCAGCCAGTGGTGCACGTCCACCTTGAACTCTGCTGGCACAAACTTTATCAGCTTGTCTTCAACCTCCCGGACATTTTTCCCCGGTGCTATTTTGGTCCTGTTGGACACGCGGTAAATATGCGTATCTACGGCTATCGTTGGGTGACCATAGGCGGTATTGAGTACAACGTTCGCAGTCTTGCGGCCCACACCGGGTAGCGCCTCCAGTGCCTCTCTATCCTCGGGCACCTGGCTGTTGTGCTCGTCCTTCAAAATTTTGCAGGTTTTGTGTGCGTTGACGGCCTTTGTGTTGAATAAGCCAATGGTTTTAATGTATCCCTTCAGCCCGTCTACGCCCAAATTGTAGATGGCCTCTGGCGTATTGGCCGCAGCAAACAGTGGCCCTGTGGCTTTGTTGACGCCAACGTCAGTGGCTTGGGCGGAAAGCAACACCGCAATAAGCAATTCAAAGGGCGAGTCATAATTAAGCTCGGTGGTGGGGTTTGGATTTTCTGCGCGTAGGCGGGTGAAAATTTCATGGCGTTTGTCAGCGTTCATAGACCACCTCTAAATAGAATGGGTAGATATTAACTTACGGGTTCGCTTTGCGCATTGCATCATTGGCTGTGCCAGTTTCTTTCTCAACTTCTTTTTTTGCAGTGGGACCACTTTGTGTTGCTGTTAGCGCTTTAACCGCTGCGAAAAAAAGTCCGGCTAGGAGAAATGCGCCCGGAGGATAGACTGCCAAAGGCAGTGGCGCTGAGGTGAAAATTGTCAGTTGCCAGTCAGCGCCTATGCTACCTACTAATAGCTCCATATCATTAAATAGAGTTCCATTACCCAGCAGCTCTCTGACTGCGCCTAAGGCCAAGAGCGCAATGGCAAACCCCGTAGCCGTACCAAGCGCGTCTACTATTGCGCGGCCCACAGGTTGTCTGCTAGCAAAGGCCTCGGCCCTGCCCAGAATCATGCAGTTAGTCACAATGATTTGAATGAAGAGCGCAATGCGGGTGTACAAATCAAAAGCGTAAGCTTCTAAAACCATAACCGCTACCGTGGTAAAAGTGGCAATAATAAGCACGAAGCAGGGTAGGCGAGCCACGTCAGGAATAATTTTTCGCATCAGTGAGATGCTTGTGTTGGCGCCGAGCAAAACAAATCCACTGGCTAAGGCCAACCCCAACGCGTTGGCAATACTGTTACTTACAGCCAGCAGTGGGCAAAGACCCAGAAGTTGCGCCCAGGCCGGATTGTTCTCTATTGCGCCACGGCTGAAATCGTTATTCGACACAGGGATATTTCTCGGTGTGGTAGCGGATCCGAGTTTGGATATTTAGCGCCGCCTTTTTAATCGCTCGGTGGGTAATGGTTGCCCCAGTAATATTGTCCAAATTTTGCCATTGTGCAATTGATTGCTGGTCGAGGTCGGGCAGATAGCTGTCGCGCTTGTGATTAATGAAGTCGCCAATGCCTGGTGTTTCTTGGTGGCGCGTGACTCGCAAACTCAGCTGTTCTTGCCTGGTAGTTTCTCCGCGAGGCGCTTCATCAGCAGGTAAGTTTGGCTGGTACAGGGCAAAAAAATTGATCGGTCCTGAGTAGCCGTTTTCTGCATGCTTAATAAAATAGCCCAACTGACAGCTTCCACTAATATCCTCCACCCATAAAATCTTATCAGCCAGCGGTTGTTTAAGTAGCTCAGCCATTATTGCTCGGGCTTTTTGTGTTCTATTTTTTTCAATATCACCGCGGGTTATATCATTCATGGCAAATAACAAAAGCCCACAGGCAGCGCCGATCAACGTAAGCGCGGTCAGCGTTTTAAACATGCTGGCTCTCCCGCTGTCTGTGGATGCGGTTGAGTAGTGGCGTAGCGCAGTTGGCTAGCAAAACGGCGAAAGCGATACCGTCGGGTAGGTTGCCTTGGGTGCGTATGACAAATAGCAGGATGCCTATGCTGACCGCAAAAATCACCTGATGACTGTGGCGGCTTGGGTGCGTGACTGGGTCCGTTGCAACAAAAAAAGCCGCGGCTATAGTGCCGCCAGTAGTCCAATGAAACCACGCAGAGCCCATACTTTGTGTGGAGCCTTGGTCATATGTGACGCTGGCCAGCAGTCCAACGGTAATCAGTAGTGCCAGAGGAATTCGCCAGCTGATAATCCGTAGATAGATTAGGCCCAAACCGCCGAGTAAAAACAGTCCGGCGATAATTTGTTGATGCATAACTTGTGGGTTATCGAGTAAAAACTCATCAACCGTCATAGCATCGCGGTAGCGAAATTCTGAAAGGTAGGTGGCACCGCTGAGGGTGTCCGCTGCTAAATTTTCTACGCCCTCCAGTGCCGGCCATGCGGCTAATGCTTGGGGGAAAGAAAGTAATATTACCGCGTAGCCCACCATAGCTGGATTAAAGATATTGTTACCTAGTCCGCCGTAAGCGTGTTTTGCCAGGCCAATGGAGGCGAGCGCCGCGACTGCTAAAATTTGTATGGAAACATAGGGCGGAAGGCAAATGGCAATGAGCCAGGCAGCCAGCAAGGTTGTGCCGTCGCCGAGGTTGTTGTGTAGGGGCGCGCGCAAAATCGCCGGGGCAAGACTGCCGCTTTTAAGGGCGACAACGAGCACCTCGGTGGCCAAGCAAAAGGCGGATAACCAGAATAAATTCCACACTAAGCCCAAACCGAAATAGAAGGTCATGCCGGCTAAGCCCGGGAGCAGTGCAACGAGCACCCATGCCATGACATTGGGTGTCTTAATGATTTTGCGTGCTTTCACTGATCACCGCTCCGACTCTGCTGAAGTCTTTGCAGGCGCTCGTTCAGGCGCTGTTGGCGACGCTGATTGCCTTCTTCTTGTTTAGCTTGCAGCCGCGACTGATGATTTTCAAAGCGATCTTGAATACGCTGCTTTTCGACGTTTTCTGCAAGTCGCTGCTGTTCTATCACTTTGCCGTGAGCAAAGAATTGCGCCAAATTGATTTCGCTGGGACACACTCTGTCGCATAAGCTGCATTCAATACAGTCTTGCAGGTTCAGTTCATCTGCCTGTTTCCATAACCCGCCGTTACCGAGTTTTAGCAGTTGGTCGGGTAACAGATCTTTGGGGCAGGCTGGCGCGCATTGACCGCAGTTAATGCATCCTTTGCCTTTCAGTACGAATGGCTTGTCAGTCAAATCTGTGGTTGGATTGGCGACGGGTTCTAAGGTGATGCAGTCCACTGGGCAGGGTGCGATACACAGTTCGCAGCCGGTGCAGTCTTTGCTCAGCACAGTGTGCATAAACCCTTGGGCGCCAATAATGGCATCCACCGGACAGGGCGGCAGGCATAAGGTACAGCCAATACATTCAGCTTCGTCAATGACAGCAACCAAGGTTAGCGGCTCTGCTAATGTTTGAGCCGGTATTTCCACCCCCATCAAAGCACTTAACTGAATAACCAATTCTTGCCCGCCGGGCGGGCATAGATCTATTTCCGCACCGTCAGCAACAGCCTGTGCATAGGGGCGGCAACCGGGATAACTGCATTGGGCGCACTGGGTCTGCGGCAGCAGGGCCTCAATGATTGTAACAAGACTGTCTTCGTCTTTTGCCACATTGCCGCGAAGCCATAACACGCCAGCGGCAAATACCAGCAAAGCGCAAATGATGAGCAGTGGCCCAAACATCAGGTACCAATGCCCTGAAAGCCCATAAATGCCAGGCTCATGAGTCCTGCACTTATTAGAGCGATGGGCGTACCTGCAAAAGCTTCAGGCAGGCTGGCTTGTTGTAACTGCTCGCGCAGGGCACCAAACAACACCATTACCAGCGTAAACCCCGCTGCAGCACCAATGGCGAATGTCAGTGTTTGCAGCAGCGTTAAATTTTGATTGATGGCCAGTAAGGTCACCCCTAATACGGCGCAGTTACTGGTGATGAGGGGCAGATAAATACCCAGCAGTTGGTGCAATACCGGGGAGGTGGCGTGCAGATAAACTTGGATCAGTTGTACCAGCCCGGCAATGACCACAATGAACAAAATGATATTCAGGTAAGTCAGGCCCAAGGGCACCAGAATGCCGTGGTAAATGAGGTGGGAGATGACGGCTGCGAGAGCAAGTACAAAAGTGGTGGCCAGACCTGTTGCAAGGGCGGTGTCGTAGCTCTTGGTGATGCCCATAAAAGGACATAAGCCCAAAAACTGAGCCAAGACAAAATTGTTCACCAACAGGGCGCCGATTAAAATTAGGCCGAGATCAGTCACAGGTTAAGGCGTCTTGTGTTGAGCTGTTGCAGGGTGTTTGCGCACATTTTTGACGCAAACAATTTCCTTCTGCCTAGTTCATATAGCCGATATAGCCGATGGCATACCGCAGAGTAGCTGTTCACTGCGACTAGCAAAGCGTTACCGCTCTTGTTAACGCCTCAGCATTAAACATTACTTAACGTCCATGCCGGATTCTGCGCCGCTGTCAGGTGCAAGCAGGAAGATGTTAGCGCCGCCAGGACCGGCTGCTAAGACCATGCCTTCGGAAACGCCAAAGCGCATTTTTCTTGGTGCTAGGTTGGCAACCACGACGGTTAAACGACCGACTAAATCTTCTGGGTTATAAGCTTCTTTGATGCCTGAGAATACGGAGCGTTCATGGTCGCCCACATCTAAAGTGAGTTTAAGTAATTTATCCGCGCCTTCGACTGCTTCGGCGGAGATAATTCTCGCGACCTTCAAGCTCACTTTGGTGAAGTCGTCTATATCGATAAATTCACTGTCTGAAGTGTCGTTCTCTTGCTTGGCATGCTTAGAAGTTTTTTGCTGCTTGTTCTTTTTTGCTGTTTTGTTTTCAGAAGATTGCTCAGCGGGTTCCACAGATGAGTCTATCAAATGAGCAACCGTTTTGCCTTCAATACGCTGCAACATAGGGTTGAATTTGTTTATCTTATGGCCGCTGAGCAAATGCTCGCAGTCAGACCATGCGAGCGGCGCAACGCCGAGGAACTCTTCGGCTTTTTCTGCCGTCACCGGCAAAATCGGCTTGAGGAAAATAGCGAGGAAGCGGAACATGTTAATGGCTTGGCTACACACCAACTGTACTTTGTCGTGCAGCTCCGGATTTTTTACCATAGCCCAAGGTTCATGCTGAGCAATGTATTGATTGGCTAAATCGGCCAAGCCAGTGATTTCACGCACTGCCTTGCTGAACTCACCTTGTTCATAAAGTGCCGCAATGTTTTCTGCTTGTTCGGTGAATTTCGCCATTAACGCGCTGTCGTGAACCTCGTCGGACATTATACCGTCGAAGTTTTTCACCAAGAAGCCCGCTGTACGGCTGGCGATATTGATGACTTTACCGACCAAATCTGAGTTCACGCGTAGCACAAAATCTTCTAGGTTGATGTCTAAGTCATCTACCGAATTGCTCAGTTTGGCTGCGTAGTAGTAGCGCAGATATTCTGGGTTCAAATGTTCTAGGTATTTTTCAGCGAGAATAAATGTACCCCGAGACTTAGACATTTTGGTGCCGTCTACAGTGACAAATCCATGCGTATGTACTTTGGTCGGTGTGCGGAAACCTGCACCGTCTAAAACCGCCGGCCAAAATAGCGCATGGAAGTTAACAATATCCTTACCTATAAAGTGGTGTACCTCTGCGCTGGAACCTGCTTTCCAGAAATCATCGAATTGTAGGTTTGGGTCGTTCTGCGCACTGCAGTAGTTTTGGAAGCTGGCCATATAACCAATGGGCGCATCCATCCAAACGTAGAAATATTTGTCTGTAGTGCCGGGAATGGTAAAGCCAAAGTAGGGCGCATCTCTTGAGATATCCCAAGGGCGCAGACCATCGTCCAACCATTCGCTGAGCTTATTGGCGATTTCAGGCTGTACCGCGTCCGTTCGTGTCCAATCTTTAAGGAATTGAGTGTAGCTGGCTAAGTCAAAGAAGTAGTGGGTTGAGGCGCGCAGCTCTGGTGTTGCGCCTGAGTAAATGGACTTAGGTTGTATTAGGTCGGTGGCGTCATACGTGGCGCCGCAGGCTTCGCAGTTGTCACCGTATTGGCCTTCAACCTTACACTTAGGACAGCCGCCAACAACGAAGCGGTCGGCTAGAAACAAACCTTTTTCCGAATCGTATAACTGCTCAACTTCCTTGGTAAAAATAAGCCCTTTCTCTTGGAGACGGTTATAAATCAGCGATGAGAAATGTTGGTTTTCATCACTGTGGGTGGAGTAATAGTTGTCGTGGCTGATTAAAAAGCCCTGAAAATCTTTTACGTGTAACTGACGTATATTTTCTACCAATACTTCTGGAGTTACGGAATCCTCTTCGGCCTTAATCATAGTGGCCGTGCCGTGGGTGTCGTCTGCGCACACAAAGATGGTCTGATTGCCGCGCATGCGTTGGAAGCGCACCCAGATGTCCGTTTGTACATGCTCAAGCATGTGTCCTAGGTGGATGGGGCCGTTGGCGTTTGGTAGGGCGCTAGTAACTAAAATTCGACGTGACATGTGGGGCCTATGAGTACCGTGAAGCATTGAACGCGGCGGAAATGATCGACAGCGTTAAGTTCGGAGCAATATACATTGCCTAGAAGAAGAATAAAGCCAAAATACAGCAAATGGGCTTACACTATGCGCCTTGTTTTATTTGGATGTTAGACACTGATGAAGGTTGAAGATTTTGTAGACCCCTACTTAGGGCAAACTTGGCAGTCTCTGGGTGCTCGAGTGCTGTCATCAGGCAAACGCATTTCTGTCACTTTAGGCTACCCGGCTCTGGGTATGCAGGCAAAGTTGGCTGAACAACTCTCAGCTTTCTTGGGCGTTGACGACATTGAACTAGATATTGGCTTTTCAGCGACGCCGGGCCGAGGGTTTGGTCAGGTGAAAAACGTGGTGTTGATCAGCAGCGGCAAAGGCGGTGTAGGTAAATCTACCACTGCGGTTAACTTGGCTCTGGCGCTAGACGCAGAGGGTGCCAAAGTTGGCCTCTTGGACGCAGACATTTATGGCCCTAGTCAGGGCATGATGCTGGGTGTGGCAGAAGGTCGTCGACCAGATATTAAGGATGGTAAGTTTTTTGACCCCATCCGAGCCCACGGCATAAAAGCAATGTCTATGAGCTTTATGATTACCGATAAAACGCCAATGGTCTGGCGTGGCCCTATGGCCAGTGGCGCACTGCAACAGATTTTGGGTCAAACGTTATGGGGCGATTTAGATTATCTAATTGTTGATATGCCTCCGGGTACTGGGGATATTCAGTTGACCCTGTCGCAAAAGGCACCGGTCGCAGGCGCTGTGATTGTGACCACGCCTCAAGATATAGCGTTGTTAGACGCGCTTAAAGGTATAGAAATGTTCGCTAAGGTAGACATTCCTGTGCTGGGTATTTTAGAAAATATGAGCGTTCACCAATGCGATAACTGCGGTCATCTCAGCCATTTGTTTGGCGAAGATGGCGGCAAGCGCGTGGCGGAAGATTTAGGCGTACCTCTGTTAGGGCAATTGCCATTGGCTATGTCTATACGTCAGCAGGCTGACGGTGGACACCCAACGGTGAAAGCAGAACCTGACTCTGCCATTAGTGAGCTTTACCGAGACGCAGCGCGTAACATGGCCGCCCGGTTATGGGGCAACCAAGGCAGCACGCCGACTATTAGCATGGTCGACGATTAAGCGTTGTTTGGCGGCATCCATTCACGCCAAGAGTTAACAAATAGATTTTGAATATACAGATCAAGAGACACAAAGTATGAGCATCAAAGCCGACCGCTGGATTGTAGAACAAGCCAAAAAAGGCATGATTGAACCATTTGAGGCGGGTCAAGTTAGAACCCGTGACGGCAACAAAGTGATTTCTTATGGCACCTCTAGCTACGGTTATGACGTGCGCTGTGGTCCACAGTTTAAGGTATTTACCAACATTCACTCAGCCACAGTGGACCCTAAAGCGTTTGATGAACGTAGCTTTGTCGATGTGGAGGGGGACGTTTGTATTATTCCACCCAACTCTTTTGCGCTGGCCAGTACCGTTGAATACTTTCGTGTTCCAGAGGACGTGCTAACAATTTGTTTGGGTAAGTCGACTTATGCGCGGTGCGGCATTATTGTTAATGTAACGCCCCTAGAACCAGAGTGGGAAGGTCATGTGACCTTAGAGTTTTCTAATACAACCACATTACCAGCGAAGATTTATGCCAACGAGGGCGTGGCGCAAATGTTGTTCTTTCAGTCAGATGAGCGCTGTGAGACCACTTACAAAGATCGCGGTGGTAAGTATCAGGGTCAAACTGGAGTGACGCTTCCTAAGCCTTAAACTTTGGGTTAAAGCTTAGAGAAAGGTCTGCGAGACAGTCGGCCGGCTGGAGAAAAGATTTGTGCTCCAGCTTTTGATTGCTCTTTATTGACTAGCGAATTGTTTGCTGGCTACCTAATCAGTAATTGGCCTTTAGCTAAAGCAATGTCGCCTTCAACCACTTGTCCGACCAATACAGGCTCTTCGCCTTGGTCTTTTAAAGTCTGCAAGGTTTGCTCAACGTCATCTTTAGCCACCAGCAGTAACATGCCTAAGCCACAATTAAATGTGCTCATCATTTCATCATTACTGATGTTGCCCGCTTGTTGCAGCCACGAAAAAACTTCAGGTTGTCGCCAGCTGTCTAAGTCTAGAAGCGCCCCATGATCTGGGTTGCTGAATACTCTGGGGATGTTCTCAAAAAAACCGCCACCAGTGATGTGCACCATGCCGTGTACGTCTACATGTTCTAGCAGGTGTCGTACTGACTTCACGTAAATCCGTGTGGGTGCTAATAAGTCGTCTAAAAGGTCGTCATTTGGCACCATGCCTTGGCGCTCTATCACTTTTCTGATCAGCGAGTAGCCGTTGCTATGGGGACCGCTGCTGGGTAGTCCAATAATATGGTCGCCGGTACTGATTTTACTGCCGTCGATGATTTTGGCTTTTTCTACGACGCCCACGCAGAACCCAGCCAGGTCGTATTCACCCTCGCTATAGAAACCGGGCATCTCCGCAGTTTCACCGCCAGCCAATGCGCAACCGGCCAATTCACAGCCCGCAGCAATACCCTTAATAACGCGTTCAGCTACGTCTACGTCGAGACGCCCTGTGGCGTAGTAGTCGAGAAATAAGAATGCTTCCGCGCCGGTGACCAGAACGTCATTGACGCACATGGCGACTAGATCTTGTCCTACGCCATCGTGTCGCGCGTAATCTATTGCTAATTTGAGTTTGGTGCCCACACCGTCTGTGCCGGTCACAATCACTGGCCGTATGTAGCCCGCTGGCATTTCTGCCATGGCCGCAAAACCACCAAGGCCACCCAAAAGTTCAGGGCGTCTGGTTGCTTTAGCCGCAGGACCAATGCGCCGTATTAATTCAGCGCCAGCTTCAATGTCGACGCCAGCCTCTTTATAGGAGAGACCGTTGGAATGATTTTCTGTTGAATCGTTTGATGTCGGGGGTTGCGGCACCTAGGTTCCTTTAATCTTTTGCGCGAGGCTTGCAGTGTACAGGATTATCTTTGCTTTAATGAATTCTGCGGTGCATTGAAGGGGTAATTTTTCGCCTCTATTTCGATGGTTATTGGGGCGGCTATTTTGGCGGTTGGGCCAAGAGGAAGCCTAAGCTTAGATCTAACCAGGAGGACAAATCTTCATCAGCCTCGATGCCCTCCCAGGTGATATACAAAAAGCCTTTCATGGGGCGGCCGGTGAAATCCATTTCCTTAGCGTGAGGCTGTGTCAGTGCCTGCTCAGATCTATCTGCACCAACTCGCAACATTAGATCCTCGTCGCCAACGCCAACGCCAACGCCAACGCCAACGCCACAGGCCATATGCCCATTGACCATAAACACCAAGCTGCCAAACAGTTTGCATTCACTGATGTCGGCGAAATCGGCCAAGTTAAAAAGGCTTTCGCGTACCCGCTGTGCGAGATCTTCGTCGATAGCTGCCATTGTTAGACTCCTTTCAATCGTAAGTCAGATGTCATATCAGATGTTAGATCAGATAAGCCGTAGAAACATTCTACCAACCGCCGAATTTCGTTACACTGGGGCCTTCAATAGCTAGCTCAAATTGCAGCATGACATCGATAACTTCCCCAGACCGTCAATTGTCTTCTCTTTGCAAAACCATTGCCTTTGCAAGCCTTTGCCTGTTGCTTACATTTTTGAGCGCTAAGGGTCGCGCAGCGGAAAGTCATGAGGATCGACTTTACCGCGTAGATCAGCAAGTCTTGGATCAGAGTGGCGAAAACAGACGTTTAGCGGCGCAAGATGCATTGTTAACGGTGCTTTCGCGGCTGACTGGTCTGGCGTCCATACCCAGATCTGGCGTTGTGAATGCCGCGCTAAAATCCCCTGACCGTTATTACAGCAAGTTTGACTATGTGCGCAGCCAGGGCCGGGACCGCTCTGCTCAGATGCTGAATATTCGATTTACCTTTCAGACAGAATCAGTTTTGGCATTGGTTCGACAAGCCGGGTTACCTATTTGGTGGACTAAACGGCCGCAAACAGTGGTGTGGGCGGTAGTGGATGAACCCGGACAAAGACGTATCCTAGGCGCAGATGACAGCAGCTCGCTGGTACAAGGCCTACTTGCGCAAGCGGACCTAAGAGGTCTGCCGGTTGCATTACCCTTGATGGACTTAGACGACAGTATTTTGGTCTCAGTAAGCGATGTTTGGGGCAAATTTACAGATGCGCTTAACGTTGCATCCGCAAGGTATGGGGCTGCGCAATATTTAATTGGCAGATTCAGTGTTCAGGAGATTTTAGGTGAGCGTTTGTACAGCGGAGAGTGGCAGCTAATGAAGGTGCAAGCCGGTGAGAATCCATTGGATCTCCTGAAGGCAAATAAGCCAAACGCTTTTGTGGCTGCTGGCGTAAGAGGCTTCCAAGCGCAAAAAATTGCTGGCGTGGCACGTTCAGCAGTGGATCTGGCGACCACAAGTTTAGCTGAAGAATACGCCATATTCAGCCGAGATCGGCAAAACCACTTGATTAGTGTGAGCGGCCTAGACAATTTGCAAAGCTACTCGAAGCTGGTGGTCTATTTACAAGATTTCGAATTTATTGAGCGAGTAGATGTGTTGGCACTACAAGACGACGTGATTTCGCTGCAGATACTTTCCTCGGCAACTCTCGAACGATTGGTAACTCTACTTGCTATGGAAGGCCGGCTGACTAATTTGGCCACTGCTGAAGCGCAGCCGTTATTGAGTTGGCAGGGGTAATTTGATATGCGGCATTTGCCAAATATTGTTACAGTAATCCGTATAATATTGGTCTTTCCCACCACTTGGTTCTTGTGGCAGGGGCACACACTTCAAGCTTTTGCGTTGATGTTAATAGCCAGCTTTTCTGATGCGCTAGATGGCGCACTGGCGCGACGCTATAATTGGAAAACCGACTTGGGCAGACTGCTTGATCCCCTCGCGGATAAATTTTTGGTCGCAGCAGTTTTCATTGTGTTCACAGTGCAAAACCTAATTCCTTTTTGGTTGGTGGTGCTGACTCTGGGTAGAGATTTGATTTTGTTGGTCGGCGGTACACTTTATCGAGTCATTATTGGTTATGTTAAGGTCCAGCCCAGTTTGATCAGCAAAGCCAATACCGCTATGCAAATGCTTGTGTTGTCGTTGCTTATGGCCAGCCAGTTGCCCATAGGTGTAGTTGGATCTTACGCGCACGTGGCCGTTGATGATTTTGGTATTTACTTGCTTGCCGTGCTCAGTGCAGTTTCTGGTGTTCATTATATTGTGGTTTGGGCGAATAGATCGTCTAAGGCGCTGAAGTTAAAAAAGTTACGTGAGGAACGTGTTGTGGACGTTGAAGTGAAATCTGACGAAGGCAGTTACTGATTTGTTAGATCAAAATGTACTTTCTATTGATGCGCCGCATCAACCGCGGTTGGACAACTTTGTTGTCGGTGACAATGTTGAGCTGCTGAAAAATCTACTCAGTGACGCAGAGGGTTTTTGCGGCATGTGGATTTATGGTGAAGAGGCCAGTGGCCGCAGTCACCTACTGCAGGGTCGTTACAGCGAAGGTCTGGAGCAGGGTAAAAACTGTTTCTTTATCAGTTGTGCAGACCTAGCCAGTGCAAGTGAGCAAACTTTGCAGCAAGCATTTCGTCCTGCTCTCGAGTCCTCTGCGGGGCTCGAGCAGCGGCGCAAAGTCTTAGTTGTAGTCGATGATGCCCAAGGGTTGAAGGCCAATACATCAGCAGAGGAGCTGCTAATGGCGCTGTACAATCATATGGAGGCTATTGAAGGCACACTACTGATCACTCATAACCAATCTGCGTTGTTAGAAAACTTCAATTTAGCCGACCTCAATTCTCGCATGCGCTCGTTGAGTCATTACCAAATTGTGCCGTTAGATGACAAAGGTAAAGCACGAGTCTTACGCCTACGGGCAGAAGAGCGCGGTTACCATTTGTCAGAAAGTGTTTTGGAATATTGGCTGCGTCGTGGTCCAAGGCAGTTGCAGGTTTTGTTGAAAGATTTAGAGAAGTTGGACTACGCCACACTGCAACATAAACGCATGCTTACTGTGCCGTTACTCAAAGAAGTTTTGGGTTACTAGTTTTCGGCGCAATAGCTCGGTTTTGCTAGGGTGTTCACTTACAGTTCGATGGTGACGGCGCGACATTAAAGAAGGCTCATGAGTCGAGATACAAATATCACAACAAAGACCGTCGTCATCGTCGGTGGCGGTAGCGCAGGGCATGTGCTACCAGCGTTGCCCGTGGCAGATGAGCTGATGAAAAAGCAGTGGCAAGTCCATTTCGTAGGCACGCATAGCGGTTTAGAAGAGAAACTGTTGGGCGGCAGGGCCATTACTTTTCATAGTGTGTCTGCTGGTAAGCTGCGGCGTTATTTCTCTTGGCAAAATTTCTCTGACGTCATCCGCATTTTGCTGGGCATTGCTCAGGCGGTGTCTTTGCTTCGGAAGATTCGCCCCCATGTGATTTTTTCTAAAGGCGGTTTTGTTTCCTTTCCCGTAGTTTTTGCGGGTTGGTTGTTGAGAGTTCCGGTTGTCGCTCACGAGTCAGATCTAACGCCGGGCTTGGCCAATCGCTTGGTGATGCCTTTTGTGTCTACCCTTTGCTCAAGTTTTGCCGACACACGTTTTGCTGGTTTTAAGGGCCGGGTTGTAAACACGGGCACTCCGGTGCGTGAGGATCTGTTAAAGGGTGATGCCACAGCAGGTCGACTTTTCTTGGGTGCTGAAAATGGACTGCCAATCTTGTTGGTCACCGGTGGTAGTTTAGGCGCTGATGCGCTTAATGCCATTGTTAGAAAATCTTTACCTGAGCTTTGCGCGAGTTATTTTGTGGTGCACGTTTGCGGCCCCGGAAAGGCTGAAAACATTGTGCAATCTGGTTATCTCGAGTTGGAGTATGTGGATGCTGGCTGGGGCGATATGTTGGCGGCAGCAGATATTGTGGTCTCGCGGGCTGGGGCAAACGCGCTGTTTGAGTTATGGGCCCTGCAAAAACTCGCTTTATTGGTGCCTTTGTCTGGGGCAGCGTCTCGGGGCGATCAATTAGCCAATGCCGCTTACGCTAAGACTCAAGGGTTGAGTGAAGTGGTGGCGGAAGAAGATCTCAATACAGAGTCGTTGCTCCGAGCGCTAATAACTTTGCGCGACAATGCACAGCAATATCAGCAAGTACTTGCGGGTGTGACAGCTCTGAAAGCCAGCGAGTTGCTGCTGGCAGAGCTAGAAAATGCTGCCATCTAGATCGCGGTTATTTGTAGGTTAGCCTCGAAGTAGTACCCTATTTTGTACCAGGCTATGCAAATTCATCTCATCATGAAGCCTTCTCCTTGACTTGCACCCATGGGTTGCCTACCGTGCTCGCTTCATTTCTGGTGTAAATTCTATGTATAAAATTCGAACTTATAACGCTATTGCGCCAATCGGCCTAGAGCGATTTCCATCTGATGGCTATGCAGTTAATGCGGAGCATGACGCTCCTGAGGCGTTGCTCATACGCAGCCACAAACTCGCAGCCGAAGACTTAAACCCAGACCTTAAAGCTGTGGCTCGTGCCGGTGCGGGAACTAACAACGTTCCAGTACAGGCTTGCAGCGAAAAAGGCATTGTTGTTTTTAACACGCCTGGGGCTAATGCTAATTCAGTTAAAGAGCTAGTGATTACCGCATTATTGCTGGCATCTAGGGACGTATTTGGTGGCATTGCCTACGTACGTTCACTGGCTAATGTCACAGACGAAGCTGAGTTGAACAGGCTGGTGGAAGCTGAGAAGAAAAAATTTAAGGGTCGCGAGCTAGTAGGCAAAACCTTGGGTGTGGTCGGTTTAGGCGCTATCGGTTCTATGGTTGCTAGAGCAGGCATGGATCTGGGTATGAACGTGTTGGGTTACGATCCTGCATTGTCAGTGGACGCGGCATGGCGCATACCTTCTCAGGTAGAGCGTATGCAAAATCTTCCAAGTCTTTTTGCGAAAGCAGATTACGTGAGCATTCACGTGCCATTGCTGCCAGCGACAGAAGGCATGATTAATGAAGAAGCTCTAAAGGCATTTAAGCCAGGCAGCGTGTTGTTGAACTTTGCGCGTCAGCCTATTGTTGATTCAGACGCATTAAAAGCAGCCCTAGCCAGTGGGCATTTAGGCCGCTATGTCGCCGACTTCCCAGTGCCAGGCTTGTTGGACCACGACCGCGTAATGCTAACCCCTCACTTAGGTGCGAGTACTGACGAAGCGGAAGAGAACTGCGCGGTAATGGCTGCGGACCAGTTGGTACGGTTTTTAGAAACCGGCAGCATTGTGAATTCTGTGAATTTTCCAGCGGTAAATGCAGATGCGGTTTCTGGCTATCGCTTGGCAGTAAGTAACCACAATGTACCGGGCATGTTGGGCCAAATGACTGCGGTATTAGCAGAGCGCAACATCAACGTGATTGATCTGATCAATAAGAGCCGTGATGAATTGGCATACAACCTTATTGATCTGTCGGAATCGCCAGATGAAGGCCTGCTTGAAGCAATTCGAGCTATTGAAAGCGTGATTAACGTGCGCGTGATTCAAGAGCGTTAATTTTGCTTTGAGTCTTGATCCTGTTCAGGATCAGAAAATTAAAGCGCATCCATTTGAAGGTGCGCTTTTTTTTGCCTGCTGTTTAGGTAAGTGCTGACTGTGCGCATCGACGCAGACTCAACTAGTCAGGTTTTGGCCCAACATGCTTTACGCCGCGCCTAGCTTGGCGGGTGATAAAGCGCTTAGGGCTGAGATTTGTTTCTACACGCTCAGATACCGGCGCGATCCAGCCCAATAGTTGACTGCTAATCATTGCTGCGGCCAAGGGCGCGGAGCTGGTGCCCATTGATCCATGGGCGGTGGAAATCCAGCCCATATCACTGAGTTGTCCGACCACTGCTTCGCGGTCACTGGAGACACAGCGCGGTGCGCGCTTATGGCGCAGTGATGTCATTTTACCGTCGCCGATAAAGCGTCGGTTTTTGTTGATGTTACTCGTGCTCGCTTCCGCTGATGTCCACGGTTCATATTCGTAGCTGCTGCCCACAGTCCATTCTTTGTCGCCGGGGATGACATAGCCGTTGCCGACTATTGGCATGGGTATTCGTGCTTGAGCGACCGGTTTTATCCAATCTAATTGGCCATACATCTCGCCAATTTCTAAGCTTTGGGTATTGGCGAAATTTTTGCTGGCACCCGCACAGGCGACAATGAAGGGTTGCCGGTCAGTCTCAATGCCCGCCTGTTTAACGAACTCAATCTTCGGATGGTCCATAAGACCCTGACAAAGCTGAGGCAAGTCGATGATTGCGGCGCTGGGGAAAACCAATGCGCCAAGGCCGGCTAACTGAAAGTCTTCAGTTAAGGTTTGCTCGTCTAAATAGGTTAGCCAATCTTGTGTAGCAGCAGAGTCAGGCGCGTAGACCTTGGCTATTCTGCGAATTTTGCTCAATTCGCCGTCGTTCATTGCCAGTTGTATTGCGCCGGTGGCGGAGAATCCAGGGTAGTTTGGGTGGTAGCTACGGGCATAGTGAAAAGCGCGGGCGCGAAATTCTGCGCCAGGACTGCTGTCGCCTAACAATCTGCAATGCAGTGCGCTGACATCCATTTTTGAGCCGCCACTGGCCACGCCATTGGGATCGAACATTTGTACCTGCACGCCTTGGTCGGCCAAGTGTCGAGCAACGGTACATCCGGCGATACCTGCGCCAAAAACACTTACGCATTTAGGTGTGCTTTGTCTTTGTTTAGCACCGTTACCCACTAAAGTGCCGGCGAGACTTGAGCGTTTAATGGGCTGCTGATCAACTTTGCGCATAACAAACCCCAATGCTTCAAGGCCTCGTCTTACAGCTCCGGCAGAAGTGAAAGAACATACGGTGGTGCCTTCGGTGGAGTTGTCCGCAACAGAAGACAATATTTTTAAGTCCCACATGTTCGGATTCTTTGGCGGTGAAAAGCCATCTAAGAACCATGCGTCCACGGGCTGTTGTTGTCGCTGAGTTAAATCCTGAAGTCCCTCTAAGGCGTTGCCATGATAGACACTGAGTTGAACGCGTCCATTGGCGAAACTGCGCCGGTGCCAGCCCGTAAGCAGCGGTGGGGGATTGTCTGCAAGGGTCTTATATATTGGTAAGTTTGTGCGTGTTAGGGCTATTTTTTGCCATGCCTCGTAGTCCAGTGGATGTGCTTCAAAGCTGATGAAATGCAGGTGTTTGTCAGTTTGCTGTAAAAGCTCGGTGGCTGTTATGGCAAAATTCAAACCGCTACCAAAGCCCAGTTCACCCACATTAATGCAGGCACTTAGGTCTTTGCGCTCAAGCATCGCGCTGGGTTTTAGGTAGATTCTGTGGACTTCATCTGTGCCGTCAGCGGTATAGTAAATGTCCTCATACTGTTTAGAGAATGGCTGGTCGTTGATCCAGTCCAGAGCAGCGGGGGCTATATATTCTTGGTGATAGGTCGGGCTTTGCGACATAAAAAGTTATTTGTCTAACTCAGTAGCTACTGGTCGGTTGGCGTCCACGATCCATCCGCTCCAAGAATCTGCATACAACGCGGCTTCGCCAAACCCTGCAACGCGCATGGCCAAAATGTTGTGAATGGCAGTGACGCCAGAGCCGCAATAAATGGTTACAGCTAGATCTTTGTCTGCGGGGTCTAAGCCTAGGTTGATAAAGCGTTGAGCAAGATCTTGTGGCTCTTTGAAAAAACCGTGAGCGTCTAGGTTTTCGCTAAAAGGCAGACAGACTGCTCCGGGAATGTGTCCGGCGATTGGGTCGATGGGTTCTTCATGGCCGGCAAAACGTGCCTGGGCACGTGCATCAACAAGATATTCATTTGTTGTGTTAGTGGCATTCTTGAGCCTGGTACTTAGAGCCAAAACGTCTTCAGCGGAGGACAATTTTGTCAGCGGTGTAGCGGCTTGGAATTGACTGGGTGGATATGAGTGGACGCTTGCACCTGGCTCGGTTAACGCTCCTGACCAATTATTTAAACCGCCGTCGAGTACTGCAACACGCGAGTGCCCGAGCCAGCGCATCATCCACCAAGCCCGGCCAGCGAAACTGCCGCCAGCGTCGTCATAGATAACAACCTGATCCTGATTTTTAATGCCCCATTCTTGCACCTGTGTAAGCCAGGTTTTAGGTGAGGGCAGTGGGTGTCTGCCATGTTGGTTGGGTTGATTTGCGAGGTGGCGGTCCATATCAGCATGGACTGCGCTGGCGATATGGCCCTGATCAAAAGCTCTTTGACCCCAAATAGGGTCTCCAAGGAGGCCTCTGCAATCCAAAATCCGCAGGCCTTCAGATGCGTGATTGGCAAGTTCTGTAGTTGTAATAAGCGTCGTGAAGCTCATTGGCGAATACCTTTAATTGGATCGACTTCTAAACCGCAGGCTACATTCGGTCGACAACACCAATGCCCAGTAACTCTAGACCCTTCGCTAAAATTTGCCCGCTTTGTTCGGCCAACCTCAGGCGACGGATTTTGTCTTGGTCTGAACTGGTGAGGATTGGGCATTGCTCGTAGAACTGAGTGAACCTGCCCGCTAGGTCGTATAGATAACCGCACAGATAATGTGGGTAGCCTTCTTTTGCGACTAAGTCGAGCATGTCATCGAAGCCAGCAATGGCCACAGCTAAGCGGCGCTCTGCTTCATCTACGGTTGTTATTTGTTCGGGTAAAGATGCTCGTGCAATGTCACTTTTGCCGAATATGCTTTGGATACGGCTGTAGGCGTATTGCAGATACGGGGAGGTGTTGCCCTCAAAGCTAAGCATTTGATCCCAGTCGAAAACGTAGTCGCTGGTGCGATTCTTCGACAGGTCGGCGTACTTTACCGCGCCTATGCCAATGACTTGTGCAAGGTGCGCCATATCCTCGGGCTTGCCGTCGCGTTTTTCTGTGAGTACGGTTTGTGCTCGCTCAATGGCCTCATCCAGCAAATCTGCTAATTTGATCAAGGCACCTTGGCGTGTTTTGAAGGGCTTATTGTCTTTACCGAGCATGGTGCCAAATTGCATGTGCGACAGCTCAACTTGCTCTGAGGCTAGCCCCGCAGCTCTACCTGCAGCGAATATTTGCTTGAAGTGCAAAGATTGACGAGCGTCAACAAAATACAGTACACGATCTGCACCCAAAGTTTGAGTTCTATGTTGCAGAGCGACCATATCAGTGGTTGCGTAGAGGTAGCCACCATCGGATTTGCGCACGATCAACGGCAGAATCCCACCATCCTTGTTCTTAAACTCGTCTAAGAAAATACATTGGGCGCCATCCGATTCAGTCAGTAAGTTGGCTTTTGACAGCAGCTCAATCATGGGCGCAAGTTGGTCGTTGTAAGAACTCTCGCCCCTAATGTCTTCACGAGTTAGTTCAACACCCATACGCTGGTACAGCTGCTGGCAGTGAGTTATGGACATGTCTATGAAGCGGTGCCAATGGTTGGTGACGTCTGCATCGCCGGCTTGTAGTGCTACTACTGTCTGTCTGCTGCGGTTCTTGAAGTCGTCATCTTCATCGAAGCGTTGCTTTGCTGCTCGATAAAAATCTTCGATATCTGACAACGCATCAGAGTTTTCGCCGGTTTCATTGAGATAAGTTAACAGCATGCCAAACTGGGTACCCCAATCGCCGACATGATTTTGTCTGACAACTTTATGTCCCTGGGCCTCTAACACTCTAGCAATGCAGTCACCAATAATGGTGCTGCGGATATGCCCAATGTGCATTTCTTTGGCTAGGTTTGGCCCGGAGTAGTCTACGACCGCAGTCTGTGGACTATCTGTTTGAGAAGGCTGGGTATTACAGATGGTGGCTAAAAATTCTTCAGCCAAGGTAATGTTTATAAAGCCAGGGCCAGCGATGATGACATCTTTGGCTATGCCTTTTAAGTCTAGTTGGGCTATGACCTGAACAGCCACTTCTTTTGGATTCTGTCCGCTTCGCTTAGCCGCAGCCATTACGCCATTTGCTTGGTAGTCACCAAACTCTGGTCGGCTAGCGGATTGTAACATGGCCTGGCCTTGCAGGCCGAGTGCCTCGAAGGCACTCTCAATTCGCTGAGACAATAGCGCCTTAATTTTCATTTTTTAGCAGCCAAATCAATTAGTTGATGGGCGTAACCCGATCTGCTTGAACACCTTTGTCGTGATTTACCACAACAAAAGTGACTTCCTGTCCGTCACGCAGATTAGGCCGTTGGCCCTCTTCTGTTGTAACAATACAACGCTGGTGAACAAAAATTTCTTCGCCGGATTCTCTAACGATAAAGCCATAGCCTTTGGTTCTATTGAACCACTTAACTGTGCCGTTCTCTGTAGGCAAGTTGCTTGTGTCAGGCTTTGGCTGCAAGTCTTCGTTATTTTGATCGCTGTCTGAATTATCGGATTTGTTGCGATTTTCAGCTTTAGACTCTCTTTTGCCTTTGCGTTCTGCTTGACCGTTGTCGCGGTCATTGCTTCGCTCACTATTGCGTTCGCCATTTCTGGGGCTACGGTCTTTGCGTTCGCCAGCGTTTTTGCTACGCGAATCTTTGCTGCGACTATTTGCTTCGCGGCGAGGTTCGCGATCGCGCTGATTGCGACCGCCGTTTTCGCTGAGCTTTGCATTAAACAAGCCATTGATGAGCAGTGCCACAATCATGATTGCGGCAAGGGCAAGAGAGTTGTCAGGCCAAATGCGAGTAAACAATTCGGTGACGATGTAAGCCAGCAGAAGGGCGCTGGCGAGGGCGATGATAAAAGTTCGCATAGTTATCTTAGGTCTATAAATGTTGTGCGTGAGTGTACAGGAATTGCGCCGTTTAGTGAGGGAAATTAGAGCCTTCTGGTTTCTAAGATAACAATTGGTGTTTCCGGTACTGCAACCATGCCTGCGCTGATGCCAGTGTCTACTAATTCGATGGTTTCAATAACATCGCGACCACTGATTACCCTGCCAAACACGCTGTAGCCAGGCCCATCAGGCGTTGCGTCAAGGTGGGTATTGTTGCCAACGTTGATAAAAAATTGGGTATCCGCGGAATCTGGATGATCTAGGCGGGCCATGGCGACGGTGTATTTACGATTTTTCAATCCGTTTAGCGACTCATTGGCAACGCTGCGATTGGTCTGTCGGTAAGTGAGGGTGTCGGTATAACCACCCGCTTGAATCATGAAATTTGGGATCACTCGGTGGAAAACTAAACCCACATAAAAGTTCTCGTCGATTAACGCCAAGAAGTTATTGACGTGCTTGGGTGAGAACTTCGGTAAAAGCTCAATTTGTATCTCACCAAGAGAGGTCACTAAGGCGACTCGAGGATTGTCAGCGGCAGCATTTTTAACCTGTAAAAGGCTGGCCATGGTGACTATGACAAAACCCATTAAGGTGATTTTGGCGAAAATATTTTGCATGGTTAAGACTCTATTGCATGAATAATTACAGGGTACCTGATCGGCTGAGTATTTTGCGCACACGGTCTTAGCGGGTATTCGGCGCAGTAGTGAAGGCCTCCTCGCCACCGTTTAGTTAACGGTCGGCGTTTTGTGCTTAGCAGGTCGTTTAATTGATTGGTTAGTTGCCAGTCGTGCGCTAGCTCAATATTTCAACATAGGCGCGAATAGTGGGCGCAAAACCTGACTCTAGAGATTCGCAGATAATTGCATGACCTATCGATACTTCTTGAAGCCCTGGCAGGGTTGCGAATAGAGGAAGATTTGCTTGGTCCAAATCATGCCCAGCGTTTATGCCTAAGCCTATGTCTAATGCCAAATTTGCAGCATCTGCATAGGTTTGAAAGCTTGCTTGGGTAGCAGGGTGGGTGGGGCCATTAGCCCAATAGGTTTCTGCATAAGGGCCGGTATAAAACTCTATGCGGTCGGCGCTATGTTCTTGGGCCGCAATGATTTGCTCTCGAACTGGGTCCATAAACAAGCTGACCCGGGCACCCGTGGAATGGTAGCGAGCGATTTTTTCTTTTAACAGGTTTGTGTCTCCGCTCAGATCCCAGCCATGGTCTGACGTCAGTTGATCGTCATTGTCCGGCACTAGAGTGACTTGTTGCGGCTTGGTGGCTTCTATTAGCGCGTCGAATCCGGGATACCCATTGTCGCGCGGGCCAGCGAATGGATTACCTTCAATATTAAATTCAATATGTGGATATTCCTCTTTCAACAAAAGCGCTAGGTCGTATACATCTTGTGGACGAATGTGTCGCTGATCTGGTCGCGGATGTATGGTGATGCCAACAGCGCCTTCCTCAATGGCTTGCCGAGCTGCGTTCACTACGCTGGGGCGGTCACCCAAACGGGAGTTACGCAGCAGGGCAATTTTATTCAAGTTAACGCTGAGTACTGTCATTTTGGCGTCTCCTCGGATGGCGTGATTGGCGAGGTCTCATTTCCGCTTTCTTTCTCAGGCATGCTTGGATTTGGAGCCACGTCAGATTCTCCTTCTCCTTGCGCCGCCAGATTGGCTTCGCTGAGCGCGCCAGAGGCAACTAAGTAGGCAATCATGACAAAGATGTTGAATAAGTTAATGCCCAGCTGACCGAACAGTTTGAACGTGACCCAAGTGTCCATTGAGAAATTATTCGCGACCCATAAATTGAGCACGCCAGAGAAAGTGAACGCTAAGGCCCACCCGTAGGTCAGAACTTTCCATTTTTCGTCGGGCAGTTGCAGCGCATGGCCCAAGACTTTCTTCAGTAAAAATGTTTTTGCGAACCAATGGGCGCCAATGAGCGCAGACGCGATGGCCCAACTGACGATGCTCGGCTTCCATTGTATGAATGCTTCGTCCCTAAAGAGCAGGGTCAAACCACCCATAGCCATGCTCACCCAAAAAGTGATTTTGAGTTCGTTGCCAATAGGCTTGCTCATTACTTTGTAAGCAATCACTTGCAGTGTGACGCCGACCATGAGTACTCCGGTGGCTAAAAATATGTCCTTACTGGCAAAGTAGACGATGGCGAAGGCAATGATTGCCAAGTAGTCAAGTAACTGCTTCATGAACGTTCTTTTGTTGCTGATCGATGGAATAGCGATGATAAAGGAATACACTGGGGCTGTAAGTTTTTCATAGGATATTAAGTCGTGGCTCAACATTTGCGCGTACACCCAACAGACCCCCAAAACCGGTTGTTAAAAATTGCTGCCGAGGCCCTGCATAAGGGTGGGCTGGTTATTTATCCCTCAGACACCACCTATGCCATTGCATGCCACATGGGTGATAAGACCGCGCTAGAAAAAATCATTGCGCTGCGAAACTTGGATGAGAACCACCAGTTCAGTTTGGCTTGTAGAGATTTGAGCGACCTTGCAACCTACGCCAAGGTAGAGAATGCCGATTACCGGTTACTCAAGCGCAATACTCCGGGGCCATTTACCTTTATTTTGCAAGCCAGCCGTGAAGTGCCAAAGCGCTTGGTTCACCCAAAGAAAAAGCTGATTGGCCTGCGCGTACCTGACCATCCTATTGTTCAAGGTTTACTGGAGGTTTTTGGCGAACCTATGGTTACCGCCACTTTGCGCTTGGAAGATGCCGATGAAAATTTGGGTGATATTGACGAAATTATTGAAACGCTTGGTAATCATCGAGACATAGACGTGATTTTAGATGGCGGCCCTTGCGGCATAGAAACTTCAACAATTGTCGATATGTCCGACGGCGATCCGGTCATTGTGCGCCAGGGTCTGGGAGTGCTCGCCTAATATGCGTTCTCGGTAAAGGAGATGTGGACTCAAATCATCAGATCTATCGCGCGGCAGCGTAGGAAATACCTGCCATTGGAGGCCATGTGATCTATACTACCCAGTCAATTTTGATTTTAAGGTGCCCGCTTGAGCAGTAATGATTCGAATCAGAGGGTTGTCTCTGGAATGCGCCCCACCGGGCGTCTGCATTTGGGCCATTTACATGGCGTGTTAAACAATTGGGTGCGCTTGCAACACGAGTACGAGTGCTTCTTTTTTGTTGCCGACTACCACGCCCTTACTACCAATTACGAACATTCTGAAAGCATTGATCAGTTTACCTTTGATACGGTGGTGGATTGGCTGGCCGCCGGGGTTAACCCTGGCGCAGCAACAATTTTTGTCCAGAGCAAGGTGCCAGAGCACGCAGAATTGCACTTGATGCTTTCAATGATTACCCCATTGTCGTGGTTAGAGCGTGTACCTTCGTACAAAGACCAACAGCAAAAGCTCAAGGATCGCGACTTAGCGACCTATGGATTTTTGGGTTATCCATTGCTGCAAGCTGCAGACATTTTGATTTACCGCGCAGGTAGAGTGCCTGTTGGTGCCGATCAGGTTGCCCACGTAGAACTTACTCGGGAAGTGGCGCGGCGTTTTAATCATATTTATGGGCGTGAACCCGGATTTGAAGAGCAGGCTGAAGCCGCTGTGAAGAAGATGGGTAAGAAGGCTGCCAAACTATATGTGAATTTTCGTCGTGAATATTTAGAGCGTGGCGATGGTGAAGCATTAGAGCGCGCAAAGGCATTGCTCTCTGAGCAGCAAAACCTCTCCATTGGGGATACCGAGCGATTATTTGGTTATTTGGAAGGTGGCGGTCGAATTATTTTGCCTGAGCCGCATTCGCTGTTGTCCGAACAGGCCAAGATGCCTGGTTTAGATGGCGAAAAAATGTCCAAATCTTACAACAACATTATTGCCCTGCGCGAAGAGCCTGGCGTGGTGGAAAGTAAGGTTCGTACTATGCAAACAGACCCTGCTAGGGTGCGTTTGACCGACCCGGGTGAGCCAAGAAATTGCCCGGTATTTGCGCTGCACCAAGTGTATTCAAATCAAGAGGTATTGGACTGGTGCACGACAGGATGCCGCACAGCGGGCATTGGCTGCATTGATTGCAAACAGCCATTGATAGACAGCATTAATATTGAACAAGAATTGATACGTAATCGCGCCCAGCAGTTTGAAGAAGACGCGGATCTTGTCCATGCGGTGATTCAGGAAGGGTCGGAAAAAGCCCGTGTGATCGCCCGAGAAACTATGGACGACGTGAAGGAAGCTGTGGGAATTAGTTATCGCCAGTAATGCTAAAATATACGGTCTGACGGCGGTTAGTTTGTTGAAATCTGTTGCGTCAGTTATGTCGTGTGCTCGGAGTTTGTTGTGTCGATAGGTACAAATGCAGAAGACAGCATAGCCTCGGATAGTTCGGAAGAGGTTGTCGTTGAGCCCACGCAAAGGCTGAATGTCGCGCGTGAGGCGGATGAAAATACCCTAGCTATGGTGGCAGGCCAGCCGTTTGTTGATATGCCAACTGACCTCTACATTCCACCGGAAGCGTTAGAGGTATTTTTAGAGACTTTTGAAGGCCCACTCGATTTACTGTTGTACCTCATCAGACGGCAAAACCTAGACATTTTACAGGTTCAAGTGTCGGTTATAACGGCCCAGTACATGAGCTATATCGATCTCATGCAAGCCCTTCAGCTGGAGCTTGTAGGTGAGTATTTGTTAATGGCAGCTATGTTGGCTGAAATTAAGTCGCGGATGTTGTTACCCAGACCGGAAAGCTTGAAAGATGAGGAAGACCCTCGCGCTGAGTTGATTCGCCGGCTGCAAGAGTATGAACAAATAAAGTCTGCTGCAGAGAATCTTGATGAAATTCCTCGCTTAGAACGCGATGTGTTTCCTGCAGCTGCGAATAAGCCTGACATGGTTAAGATGCTTGCAGAGCCGGACGTAGATTTACGTGATGTGCTTTTTGCGCTATCTCACGTGTTACGCCGTGCGGAAATGTACACCAAGCATGAAGTCAAATTTGAGCCGCTGTCAGTGCGCGAGCGCATGGGGAATATTTTATCTGCGGTGAGTGAACGTGATGGCTTTATACCTTTTTACGAGCTTTTTGTGGCGGAAGAGGGGCGACTAGGCGTGGTGGTTACGTTTTTAGCCATTATGGAGCTAGTTCGCGAAGCGCTCATAGAATTTGTTCAAAACGAGGCCTTTGCGCCTATCCATGTACGCGTTGGAGCAGCTAGAACCGATGGTGGTGTACAATTTGACGAGTCTTATGATGATCAATATGGCGGGTCAAAAGCTGACGAAGATGCGGTGTTTACAAACGACGAGCGCGGTGAAAGCGTGTCAGCGGAAGTACTTCCCATAGCTGCCGAAGCTGAGGCCGAGCAAAATTCGGGCTCACAGCAAGGTGGCTACGCAAATCAGGATGATAACTCGTCCAACGCATCTGATGAGGAGGCTGACTAATGGCTGAGGGGCAGGTGCTTACCGAAGCGAAAATAGGCCAGATTATTGAAGCCGCGTTATTGGCTGCTGAAGGTCCTTTGATTGTAGAGAATTTATTTAAGCTATTTGCTGACGGCGAGTTAGAAGACGAAAATGGGCGTAAGCAAATACGCGACGTGCTAACGGCGTTAGAAGAGGCGTGTGGCGACCGTGGGGTTGAGCTCATTCGTGTTGCCAGTGGCTATCGTTATCAAGCCAAACAAGATTTGAGTGCGTGGGTGAGTCGCTTGTGGGAAGAAAAGCCCCCGCGTTATACCCGTGCATTGCTGGAGACTTTGGCGTTGGTTGCCTACAAGCAGCCAGTGACCCGTGGTGATATTGAACAAATTCGCGGTGTTGGTGTGAGTCAAAATATTATGCGCACACTGCTTGAACGAGATTGGATACGCGTAGTCGGTCAGCGCGAGGCGCCTGGGCGTCCCTCATTATATGGTACAACTAAGAGGTTTCTGGATTACTTCAACTTAAATAACCTCGATCAGCTACCACCGTTGGAAGAAATTAGGGCGCTTATTGAGCCGACTCTTGTTGCTGAAGAGGTTGCTGAAGGTGCTGCTGAAAGTATGGCAGAGACTGTTTCGGAAAGTGGTATCGAAGGCGCCGAAGTAGATACAGAAGTAGGTGCAGAGGTAGGCGTTGCAGGTGAAGCGGATGCAGGTGCCCAGAAGATTGAAGAAAATCCACATGGCACGGCGGATGAATCTACGCTAACTGCCCACGGAGCTGACGAGGCTGCTGAGATGGAAGAAAACCACGGCAGCCACGGTGATGATATTGCGGATGTGGCGGGTGACGATCTAAGCGTTATTAATGATGCAGAAAATCAGGGTCACGAGGTCAGCCGCGAAGAAGATGATGATGAACACGAACATGAAGAAGTCGCTGATGCCGATGGTCAGTTAGACCAGCGCGCAAACGAAGTGACTCCGCCCCAACCTGAGCAAAATTAATGACCTATACTCTCGGTATTTACACCGACCTTTATCTCGACCTACACACAGGTACCTCTTGTCATGACTATGTCTAGATCTTCAGTTATTGGCAATACTGGCCCCAAGTCTGTTCTCTCTAGAAAAGCGCCTTCAGGTACACGCGAGGAGCGCAAGGATAGAGATCGTTCGAGATCGTTTTTTAACGAGGGTCCGCGTCGAGCAGCTATCGCCGAAGAGCCTGAAGCGCAAAAGTTGCAGAAGGTGCTCGCTTCTCATGGTCGTGGTTCGCGTCGAGAAATAGAGTCGTGGATTAGCGCGGGTAGAGTTGCCGTAAATGGCGAACCAGCACATTTGGGACAGCGCGTTACCAGCGCTGACAGTATTGAAGTAGATGGGCAATCGGTCTCTTCAGATCAGGGTCTTACGCCACAAGTTATCGTTTTGAATAAAGCTGGCGGCTTAGTTTGTAGTCGGCGTGACCCTGAAGGACGGGGCACCATATTTGATCAGTTACCTAAAATCCCAGGCAGTCGCTGGGTCACAGTGGGTCGTTTAGACGTGCAAACTACGGGTTTGTTATTGGTCACTAACGACGGTGGTCTCGCGCACAGGATGATGCATCCATCTACTGGCTTAGATCGCGAGTACGCGGTGCGAGTGAATGTAAAGTTGGACGATAAAGTGATTCGCCAGCTAAAAGAGGGGGTGGAGCTAGAAGGGCAGATGATGCGCTTTTCTGACATTCGCTATTACAATGGCAGTGAAAATAATTTTTGGTATCACGTGGCTTTAACAGAAGGTCGTAACCGCGAGGTAAGACGCCTGTTTGAAAGTGCTGGTTGCATGGTGAGCCGCCTTAAGCGCGTTAGATATGGGCCCGTTATATTGCCCTCTTGGCTTACAGTCGGTCAGTGGGCGTCTTTGCAGCAGGAAGATTTGAAGCTTTTATACAAAATGCTTGGGTTACCACGACCAGGTCGAAGTGGGCAAAAACTTAAACGCTCGCGGGTGGCAAAAGGCAGCTGCCTTATACCTTATCCAAAATTGACTGCGCCCAAGGCTGCGCAGAAGCCTGAAGATCCTTCCATTATGGCCGCCGAAATGGCTGCGGGGCTAGATTTTGCTGAGGGTGGTTCGGACGAGCTAGGTGAGTGGAAGGAGCGGCCGGTGCGGCCCACTGCCAGAGTGCCTGCTAATAAGGCGCGTCCTGTGCTTGGCAAATATACGGGTAGAAATTCTCCCAAAGGGTCAGTTGCCAGCTCGGGTAAAAGTCCTGCTAAAAGCTCGGGTCAAAGTAGCAATAAAGATTCGAGAAAAACGGGTGGCAAAGTTGTGCGTAAAAACTCGGCCGATAATCGAGCGGGTTCTGCGCGCAAAATCGATGCATTGGCGAAGGCAAGAAGTCGCGGCAAGTCCAGTTCTGCTGCCAGTAGTCGCCCTGCCAGAAGCGGTCGACCCTCGACTAAGCGTTAGTTCGGCAGTTTGCTTCTATTTAGCTTGCCGAAAGTTAGCTTGTCGCAAGCAGGCTAATAGGCGCGCCAACATCAGTTGCTGCCATTAGTTGCTTATTTGCAGCCAGGTGCGAGCGTCTAACTGCTGCCCAGTGGCGAAGGTTACGACATTACCGCTGACCTGATCACTCCCGCACATCAGCGCTAAATACAATTCCATGTGATCTTCTGGGGTCGGTAATAGGGCCGGATCTTCGAGTGGATATGCTTCTTTACGCATGGCGGTTCTGGTGCCGCCCGGGTTAACGCTATAGACATGAATGTTCCCGGCGGTCTCCGTTTCGTCAGCGAACAGTTGACTTAACCCTTCTAACGCGAACTTTGATGCCGCATACGCGCCCCAATAAGCTCTAGCTTCGCGGCCCACGCTTGAGGAAGTATGAATTACACAGGCGTTGTCGCTCTTGTCGAGTAATTCGAACAGGCCCTTATTGAGCATAAACACAGCGTTAACGTTGGTGTGCATCACCTTTTGCCACTCGTCCGCAGGGTAGTGGGCAATGGGCACTTTGGGTCCAAGGCGCGAGGCGTTATGCACTAAGCCGTCCAGTTGCCCAAAGTTATCAGCAATTGAGTTGGCCAAGTTTTCTACTGTTTCGCTATCGAGGTTTTCCAAATCGCAGGGCACGATGACAGGCGCTGTTTTGGTATGAGCCTCTATCCAATCGAAGACAACTTCAAGCTTGCTCCGCGTGCGGCCTAAAAGAATGACATTTGCGCCAAAACTCGCATAAGTCTTAGCCGTGGCGCTGCCAATGCCGTCGCCTGCACCGGTGACTAATATTGTTTTGCGCTTTAAAACGTCACCTTGAAAGTGGTGTTGCCAGTTACTTTGTTTGGCCGCCAGTTCAGGGTAATGGCTTAGGTTATTGGCTGCACTATTTGTCTGTGTCATTGAGGTTTTCTTGCATGGACGATGTAATTTGCATCTGTATCGTTGCTGATCCGACAGTTGCGGGTCAGCGGGTTATAGTTCATGCCCCTGATCTCTACTACCTCGAGTCCCGCATCTCTCAACGCTTGGGCCAATTCGGAAGGTTTGATGAACTTGGCGTACTCATGCGTGCCTTTAGGCAAAATATTCAGCAAGTACTCGGCGCCCAAAACTAATAAAAGGTAGGCTTTGGGGTGGCGATTGATGGTGGAGAAAAATAAGTCAGCTCCAGGTTGGGCTAGTTTTGCGCATGCTTTCACAGTATCTGGGTAGTGAGTCACATGCTCCAGCATTTCTAAGCAGGTGACTGTGCGAAATTGCGCGGGTTTTAGCTCGGCATATTCTTCCGCCGTGGTTTCCTCGTAATTCACTTGAGTGCCGCTGTCCAAGGCGTGGAGTTTGGCAACGCCTAGTGCTTTAACGGCCATATCAATGCCAGTTGTTTGAGCGCCGGTTGCGGCAATAGATTCGGCAAGAATGCCGCCGCCGCAGCCAACGTCTATAATCGGGCCAGCGTGCAAATCTGTGCGTTCTTGAATGTAAGCGAGTCTGCTTGGGTTGATGTCGTGCAGAGCCTTAAAGTCGCCATTTAGATCCCACCAGCGGCTTGCCAGCGCATTGAATTTGCTGATTTCTTCAGGGTCCACATTTTGCGCGTTATCCATGATGTGTAATCACACTCCGTAATTGCTGGCAAAGAACGTAATAGTGCTCTTTAAAAGCATTTTTGGCCATTGTAGCCGCCACTACCCCTGTCACGAAAGGAGGAGCCGTAAATTGGTCGAAATTGTCGCAGAAGATTCTGCTAGGTTACTGGAAAGTTGACGTTAGAAATCTCAGTGCAGAGCGGTTTCTCTCTTCGAAGCAGTGATGTTGTTGCGCACTTGTGGCCGTTTGCTGCGCATTTGAGGAGGCTGCTTCAGCAGTCTTTGGCAGGGTTTTTCAGTCCTGGGCGAGGTCTCAGGCGGGGCCTCTAAAATGTCCTCAATTTGGCGCTCTCGCAAGCATCATTAGGCGTGCCAGGGTACTCGCCGAAGGAGCGCAATATCTGCTGTAAAAGACGCCTACAAATGACCCATTTGTTGATGATTGTGTTAACATTTGGAGCTAATTTCCCAAGCTGATAGCGCCGCATTTATGTCCGAAACTACGCCCCCAGATTCTAGAGATATTCGCCCAGTAAACATCGAAGATGAACTACGTCAGTCGTACTTGGATTACGCGATGAGCGTGATTGTGGGTCGAGCGCTGCCAGATATTCGCGATGGCCTAAAACCAGTGCACAAGCGCGTTTTGTTTGCCATGAGCGAACTCAACAACACCTACAATAGACCCTACGTTAAATCGGCTCGAGTGGTCGGCGACGTAATTGGTAAGTACCACCCGCATGGTGATACAGCAGCCTACGACACCATTGTGCGTATGGCCCAAGATTTCTCCATGCGCTACTTACTGGTAGATGGCCAAGGCAACTTTGGTTCTATTGATGCAGATCCACCGGCCGCCATGCGTTACACAGAAGTGCGTATGTCGAAGATGGCTTCAGATCTTTTGGCAGATTTAGATAAAGACACCGTTGAGTTTGTGCCTAACTACGATGACACGCTGTCAATGCCGGAAGTATTGCCTACTCGGGTACCAACACTGCTAGTAAACGGTAGCTCAGGTATCGCGGTAGGCATGGCGACCAATATTCCACCGCATAATTTGACGGAGGTTGTGAACGCCTGTCTCGCTATGTTGGAAAATCCAGAGATGGAAATTGACGGGCTGATGGATTACATCACCGCGCCAGATTTTCCTACAGGTGGCATCATTAACGGGCGCGCGGGTGTTGTTCAAGCATATCGTACGGGCCGTGGACGTATTTATGTGCGTGGACGCGCCAGTGTAGAAGTAGAAAAGAATGGTCGCGAGCGCATCATCATCACCGAGATCCCTTATCAGTTGAATAAGTCTCGACTGATTGAAAAAATCGCTGAACTGGTAAAAGAAAAGCGCATTGATGGCATTACTGAACTGCGAGATGAATCGGACAAAGACGGACTTCGCGTAGTAGTTGAAGTGCGTCGCGGCGAATCTGGTGAGGTTATTCTAAATAATCTGTACACCCAGACCCAATTACAATCTGTGTTTGGCATTAACTGCGTTGCTTTGGTCGAAGGTCAGCCAAAGTTGGTCAACCTCAAGCAAATGCTTGAAGCGTTTTTGCAGCACAGACAAGAAGTCGTGACACGCAGAACTCTGTATTTACTGCGTCGCGCACGTCAGCGTGGACACATTCTGGAAGGCCAAGCTGTAGCTTTGGCTAACATTGATGCAGTCATTGAATTGATTAAAAAGTCACCTTCAGCGTCAGAAGCGCGAGTGAAGTTAATGGAACAACGCTGGGCCGCCGAAGCATTGTTCGACTTATTAGAACGAGTTGGCAGCGATGCGTGCCGGCCAGAAGGGTTGTCAGAAGACTTCGGCTTTAGTGATGGTCGTTATCGCCTTACCGAAGAGCAAGCCCAGGCTATTCTAGAAATTCGCTTACATCGTTTGACTGCTATGGAGCAGGGCAAGCTGATGGAAGATTACCAGGGTGTGATTGATGAAATCGCTGACCTGTTAGATATTTTGGGGTCGCATACCCGATTGATTTCCGTGATTCGCGGAGAGCTAGAAGAAATACGGAGCACTTATGGAGACGAGCGTCGAACTGAAGTAGTGACCAGTCACCAAGATCTATCGGTTGAAGATCTGATCAACGAAGAAGAGCTTGTGGTCACTATTTCTCACCTAGGGTATGGCAAGACGCAACCATTAGACACTTATCAGGCGCAGCGGCGGGGTGGTCGAGGTAAAGCGGCTACAACAGTCAGGGACGAAGATTTTGTTGAGCATTTGATTGTTGCGAATTCTCACGACGTTTTACTCTGCTTTTCTGATAGAGGTAAGGTTTTTTGGCTCAAAGTGTTCCAGATTCCACAAGGCAGTCGGGGCGCCAAAGGTCGGCCAATGATTAATCTCCTGTCTTTGGGTGCCGACGAGCGCATCACAGCTGTCCTGCCTATTAAAGATTACGCGGCGGATCATTTTGTCTTTATGGCGACAGCCAATGGCACCGTTAAAAAGACGCCGCTAGAGCAATTTTCACGTCCGCGCCCAAGCGGTTTGATTGCTATTGATTTGGAAGAAGGCAACACATTAGTCGGCGCGGCCATCACAAATGGCAGCTGCGACATTATGCTGTGCTCTAACGCGGCAAAAGCTGCGCGTTTCAAGGAAACAGACGTAAGAACTATGGGTCGTACGGCGAAGGGTGTTCGCGGTATTAGGCTAGGCGAAGGACAGCGTGTTATTTCACTGATTATTCCTGATGAAGAGGGATATCTCTTAACAGCCAGTGAAAATGGTTATGGCAAGCGCTCACTAATTACCGACTTCCCTATTCGTGGTCGTGGCGCTCAAGGTGTTATTGCTATGCAAACTAGCGAGC
>CAUZON010000002.1:0-119854 GCA_963581445.1 Gammaproteobacteria bacterium
GAAAGAAAGGAGGGGACATGAATAAAAGAGCGTAACAGCCAAAATTCCGCTGGCCGATAATAAATTTGTGCCAGACCTCTTAAGACCCTCTAAATTGATCAAACCTGCTCAGAAGTTGACAAACGTTCCACTATCATTGCCGTCGCCTGCTCAGGTTGATCCGTAATGCAGCTCTCTAAACCCGGCCATTGACGCATCCATGTCATTTGCCGCTTAGCCAATTGCCGTGTCGCGGCCACTGCTTTTTCACGCATGGTGTTTACATCAATTGCTCCGGCGAGAAACTGCCAACCTTGGCGATAGCCCACCGCTCTTACCGATGGCAAATCTTCGTGCAGATCACCGCGCTGCCGCAAAGCTCGCACTTCATCAAGAAACCCACCTTTTAGCATTTGATCAAAGCGATTTTCAATGCGTTGGTGCAATACCTCTCTCTGCGTTGGCAAAATACCCAACAATAGTATTTTAGCGCCTAACCTCGAAGAGGCTGACGCTCCTGCGTTTTCGACCCACTGAGAAGACAGCGGCTTGCCAGTCAGGCGCACCACCTCTAGCCCTCGCAATAGTCGTTGATGATTATTTGGGTGAATATTTGCAGCAGCAGCCGGGTCTATTGCTGCCAGCTCATCATGTAACGCCTTGCCACCACGCAGTTCCAATTCTTTAACCAACTGACTTCTAGTAGCTTCGTCTGCATCAGGCAACTTGGCAATGCCCTGCAAAAAACACTTCACGTAGAGCATAGTGCCCCCGACGATAATTGGTGTCTTCTTTTGCGCAAACGCATCAACGATGCATGTATCCGCATCACGCACGAAATCCGCAGCGGAATAGATTTCTTTTGCATCTAATATGCTAACCAACTCATGCGGGTAGGCGGCCAATTCTTCAGTAGAGGGCTTAGCCGTGCCAATATCCATACCTTTATAAATCATTGCAGAGTCTGCGCTAATCAATTGAGCTGCGGATTGCCCTCCAAGGTGATCTTGCAATTTCATCGCCGCATCGGTTTTACCCGCCGCGGTGGGGCCAATTAGGACGACTATTGTTTGCTCATTTTCAATTTGATGAGTTAATAGGCTTTCCCGAGCCATTGCATTGCCAGCACTTTCATTGCTTAAGGACATTAATCGACTACTGACCACGCAAAAACAATTTGTCTAACTCATGCAAACTACGCAGTAAAAAAGTGGGTCGGCCATGATTGCACAGCCCTGCATTCTCAGTTTGTTCCATCTCACGCAGCAAGCCATTCATCTCAGGCAGGGTTAATTGCCTATGCGCCCGCAGCGAACCTCTGCAAGCAAGGGTGGCTAAAAAATCTAGCTGGGTTCTATTAATTTCCTCGCTGGTACCAAACTCTGCCATCTCAGCAATCAGGTCTTTTAACAACTGACCAACGTCAGCTTTACCAAGCAACAGCGGCACCTCTCTGACTACAACGCTGTCTCTTCCCATTCGCTCAACCAGCAAGCCGCTTTCGGCCAATCGTTCGCCAAAGTCTTCGACCAAGTCTGCGTCAGACTCACTGACTCCTACGGTTAAGGGAACTAGTAGGCGCTGCCTTGCAATTCCGTCTAGGGCGGCCTCACGCTTCATTTTTTCGTAAACAATGCGCTCGTGAGCAGCGTGCATATCTACAACAACCAAGCCGTCTGCATTCTGCGCCAAGACATAAATGCCGTGAATTTGAGCAACGGCATAACCTAGCGGTGGCGTCCCCGCCTGCTCTTGCGCAGTAGAGTTACCAGCGCCGCCATTTTCCAAACCTGACTGCAGCCACTGAGGATTTTCCTCAGCTACTAGTTGCACTAAGCCGCCATCTGGACCGATAGACCGCCCCCCAGAACTTGAGAGAGACCCTGAATGAGTTTGCGGTCTGTAACTACTATTGCCTGTTGGTGCATGAGGTAAACCCATCTCTTGTTGTTGGCGTGGCGACGGATTATCTACCCACTGAGTATGTTGCGCGGCAACGGAGCCCTGCGGCAATCCAGGCTCTGCACCCTCATTACTATGCGGGGTTCCCGGACGTAGACTGCGTAAGGCGCGGTTTAGCGAACTGAAAATAAAGTCGTGCACTTGGCGTGCATCACGAAAGCGCACTTCGTGCTTGGTTGGATGCACGTTCACGTCGACCAACTCTTGGGGCAGTTCGAGAAAAATGACATAGACAGCATGGCGCCCATGAAACATCACATCGCTATAAGCTTGACGAATGGCATGCCCCACCAATTTGTCTCGAATCGCCCGACCGTTAACGTAAAAATACTGTTGGTCCATTTGTCTTCGGTTATGGCTGGGTAAACCTACCCAACCATATATTCGATAGTCGTGATTACTTTCATCAATAAAAACCGATTGTTCAACAAAATCTGCGCTCAATACCCGGCCTAGCCGATCTTCGGTATTGCCTGCAGCAAGCACCAGAGGTCTCGCAGCCTTACCGGCGATGCTTGCCTCGCGAGTTTGCTGAAGGGTAAAACCCACATCCATATATGCAAGACTCATACGTCGCAGCACCAGGTCAATTTGATGGGCTTCCGTTCTTTCAGCCTTAAGAAACTTACGTCGGGCAGGGGTGTTGTAAAACAGGTCGCGTACTTCAACCGTTGTGCCCTGATTATGCGCAATGGGACCGGTAGAGATTTCACTCCCACCATGACTCTCCAAATGCCAACCGCCTTCATCGGCATTGGTTGAAGAGCTCAACTTTACTCGCGCTACCGACGCCAAACTGGCCAGCGCTTCGCCGCGAAAGCCAAGACTACTGATACCAATAAGGTCGTCCGCATCAGTGATTTTACTTGTGGCATGGCGCTCTAACGCTAACGGCAAATCCTCGCAGTGAATACCTGAACCATTATCGCGCACCCAAATAAGACCTACGCCGCCGGCTTCGGAGCGAACCTCTACATTTGTTGCACCCGCATCAAGACTGTTTTCTAACAATTCTTTTACAATTGAAGCCGGACGTTCAACCACTTCTCCCGCTGCAATTTGGTCAGCTACAAATGAACTCAAACGCTTTACACGCTTCATACTAGGCTCCACGGGGGATATAAATTGTTTGACCTACACGAATACGATCACTGGACAACTTGTTGCGCCGTTTCAAAGCCGCAGCCGATACCCCATAACGACCAGCGATCTCTGACAATGTATCGCCGGAAGAAATGGTATAACGCAGTTCAGAGCGCCGCGCCGCAAGAAAAGTTAAGGGGGGCGGATTCGCTCGCATATATTCGCCTATGCCGTCGGCAATGGCCTTAGCTAATTTTAATTGATGATTAGACTGGGAAAGCCTTCTTGCCTCTAATGGATTTGAAATAAAACCCGTTTCGACCAAAATCGAGATTATATCAGGTCTATTGAGGACCATAAATCTGGCCTCCGAAACTTCCTTTTTGTGGAGCTTAGTAACTTTTTGCATATTTCGAAGTACGGCTTCGCCCGCCAAACGACTTTCCTCACGCACAAATCTTGTAGAGTTCTCCACTATATATTCTTGAACCGGCGTAATGTATCTGCTGAGCTTTATCGTCTCTCCTACACCTCCGATCATATCGGATTGATTAGCTTGCTTAACCAGGAATTTTTCAAGATCACTGGATTCCCGAACGTCTCCCTCTGATCTCCGTATCCAAACTGAAGCGCCACTCACAGAGGATTGTTTAAACGCATCTGCGTGAATCGACACAAACATATCGGCTCTGCTCTGAGCTGCTCGAGTAGTACGATCTTCTAATTTTACGTAATAATCACCTGTGCGAATCAACACTGCCTTAAAGCCCTTCATACGATTAATCTGATCTGCAGTTCGCCTCGCAATACTCAGAACGACCTTTTTTTCTTCAGCCTTTCTAGGGCCTAACGCACCCGGATCTTCGCCACCATGACCTGCGTCTATGGCAATCACTACGTCTCTATTTTTTTCTTGCGATCGGTTTTTTTTTGCAACAACTACCGGCTTCTTCTTGGTTGGATAAAACAAATCCACCACTAACCTGTGACCGTAAGGGTTAATCGGTCGCAGCTTAAACGGCTTGGCCGACAATGGCCCCTTGGTATCAATAACTATGCGGTAATTCTTACCGCGTTCAGCGCCGCGAATACCCCTAATACCCTTTAGACCTACGCCTGCCTTAGCAAAACTTAGCTTTTTACCTGGCCGTGTATTCTTTAGATCGATGACTATGCGGTGTGGATTTTGTAAGGCAAATTGCTTGAATTGAGTTTCTTGGCGAGCATCAAGTACTACCCGAATAGAATCTGGTGCCTCGTGAACTCTAATGCCGTCTAGGACGTTAGCAAAGACATTTGGCGCTAAGAAAAAAAGCCAACAAAGAATCGCCGCCTGATAAACCAGAGCAACTCGAATAACTTTATTCTTCGTCTTAAGTCCGTGCAAAACGCACACTCACTTTACGTTGAAAGTCTTCATCATCGCTTGGGCGATATAGCTCAAGGTACACGTCTACATCTGGACTGGGCAGCCAGGACTGACCCTGCTCCGGCCACTCAAGCAGCTTTAACCCCGGGCCACTAAAAATTTCATCAAAGCCAACAAATTCTAATTCTTGAGGAGACCGCAGCCGGTATAGGTCAAAATGGTATACCTCAAGATCGTCCAGTTCATAGGGTTCCATTAACGTATAAGTAGGGCTTTTTACCGCGCCTAAAAAACCCAATTCACGAAGAATGCCACGCACAAATGTAGTTTTGCCAGCACCCAAATCGCCATGCAAAAAGATCACTGCGCCGCAGGGGAATTTTTCCTTGAGCACAGGCAAGAGCGCGGCACCAAACCCTTGGGTTGCGGCCTCGTCAATTAGTACTTCGTGCATATCTTCTGCTTCAAGCAACTCGAACATCTCTTCTAATGGCTTAAAATAATCCGTTACATTTTATTCAGCTCGGCACTCCGCCCAGCCCTAGGCAGCGATGATATTACATCTGTGGCCATTAAACTGCGCGGTCCTAATTCGACAGCCGCCAGGTCTGCTGCTGCGCTGTGCCACAACACGGCGCTTTGGAAAGCATAATTGAGCGCAGCCAAATCCGCGTCACCGTTGGCCGCAACTTCAGCGACAAGGGCGCCGGCAATACCACTGAGAACATCACCCATACCGGCGGTAGCCATACCCGCATTGCCTTGTGCGCATATGGCATGCTCTTGCGCCGCAAAAAACACCGAACCGGGACCTTTAAGAACACCATAACAAGCATATGTCTCGGCCAACAAACTTGTCGCGGCAAGGCGATCAGATTCAACTTTGGAAACCGGCCGATTAAGTAGACGTGCAGCTTCAGCAGAGTGGGGTGTTATAAAAAGAGCTGCACTAGAGACGGCACAAAAGTCTTTAACCTCTTGCTCTACGGCCAACCAATAAAGGGCATCGGCGTCTAGAATTTTTACGCAAGGGAGGATTAACGCGCGCTTAAGTATCGCCAATCCCCAAGGCACCCGACCTAGGCCTGGTCCAACTACCACCGCATCACAACCTTGGGCGACAATATCGAAGTTTGCACTATCAGGGTCAACCCACATTGCCTCGGGTAGCCGAGCCAAAATACCGGACCGATGTTCGGCATGAGTGGCAATAGTCACCAATCCAGCGCCAGCGCGAAAAGCCGCTTGGGCTGCCATCAATACAGCACCGGCCATACCCACATCACCGCCCACTACCAAGACATGTCCCTGGCGAGACTTATGCGTGTTTACACGAGCTACCGGCAGCCTACTTGGGGACCACTTAAGGCATGGAGTTGAAGGATAACGATGAAAAATATGCGCTGGCACGCCAAGGTCTGTAACAAGTAAGTCACCCCGTGCAGCAATCGCTGCCCCGGTGTGTAGCCCAATTTTATGGGTTATAAAAGAAACCGTCAGTGTCGCGTTGATACTTTCGTTTACCGCGGCACCAGCAAGGCCTTTGTCGGCGCTGACACCAGAGGGCAAATCTAAACTGAGCACATCACCTTTGTGTGCATTAATGCGACTAATCGTCTGGGCCATCTCCTCCCTGAGCGGCGGCGAAAAACCCGTACCAAGCAGCGCATCGACAACGATTGGATGAGCTATGGGCGCATGAAGATCATCAATCACCAAACCGATTGCCACGCAGTGTTCGTAAGCGCGCAGTGCGTCGCCTGTTAAAATTTGCGGGTCTACCACAGCAACAATTTGTACGTGCATGCCAACTTGGGAGGCCATTGCAGCCAGAACATAGCCGTCACCGGCATTGTTGCCTTTACCGCAAAACACGCTAAAACCGGCGGCATCCGGCCAGCGGTGGCAAAGACAGGCAAGGGCGTAATCGGCCGCACGTTTCATTAGATCAAAACTTTCAATACCCAAGCCGCCTTGGGCTGTGGTTTGAACTGCATCCACATCAATGGCCTGACTGGCTGCAGCGGTATAAAGATGTATTTGCTCATCCAACATAGGTCAATATCATCCGAATAATGAACCTTAAGGCCCGGTATATGCCCGCGCCCCAGCTCGAGCATTTAGTTAGCTGCCACACACTAGTATAGTGTAACCAGCATTGTGCCCACTTTCGAAAAGAATCTATTAGATGCAAGCAGCTTGCATAGAGGTTAATCATCAAAACCCCCAGCGACAACATATCTGAAACGCCTCCCGGCTGGGACCAAGCGCAAATAAGAAGCCAAATAAACGCCCATGCTGAAAATTTGGGTTTCCAAAAATTGGCGGTCACCGACATAGACCTGAGCGCACACGCGCCTCATGTGCGCCGGTGGCTTAATGAAGGCTTTGCTGGAGAGATGGGCTACCTTCACAGGAACTTAGAAAAACGCCTGCATCCGGATCAATTAGAACCAAGCACCTATCGAGTGATCACAGCGCGCATGAACTACCTGCCCGCCGACACCCAGCCCATTGAGGTACTGGAAAACTCTAACAAAGCCTATATCTCTCGCTACGCCCTGGGCCGTGACTACCACAAAGTGCTGCGCCGGCGTTTGGCTAAGCTTGCGAGTCAAATCAACGAGTTGTTAACTCAAGGGCAATCGGCGAATTATCAGTTTCGGGCCTTTACCGATTCTGCGCCGGTATTAGAAAAAGCCCTAGCGGAAAAAGGCGGCTTGGGATGGATGGGCAAACATACACTGATACTCGACAAGGAAGCCGGTTCATGGTTTTTCCTTGGAGAGATTTATACCAATGCTCCGCTGGCGATAGACCAAACTATCGTTGAAGACGCCTGCGGCAAATGCAGCGCATGTATGACCGTATGCCCAACTCAAGCCATTATCAGCCCAAAAAAACTTGATGCCACTCGCTGCATTTCCTATCTCACCATTGAGCACAAAGACAGCATAGACGAAGCACTGCGCCCATTAATGGGCAACCGTATCTACGGTTGCGACGACTGCCAACTGTTTTGCCCGTGGAACCGTGATGCACCCACCACCACTGAGCCTGATTTTGCCGTGCGCAACGGTTTAGACCAACCCGAGCTGTTAGATTTATTCGAATTATCAGAAGAGCAATTTCGGCTGCTTATACAAGGCTCTGCCATGGGCCGTGTCGGTTACCCGCAGTGGCAACGCAACATAGCCATTGCACTGGGCAATGGCGCTGGCGGGGAAGAAGTTGTGAACGCATTAACCCATGGACTGGGGCGAGTCAACCTGATGGTGGATCAGCATATAGACTGGGCGTTAGGGCAACTGAAGGTACGTGCACTCGCAACAAAAACTAGTTGAGAAACAATATGGCCGACAGAAGCAAGAATAAAAAGCTAAGCTAGATACCTAATGATTCATAAGAAGAAGCAATTTTCTTTAAAGAAATCATCATAGCCGCCGTACGCAAATCTGGAATTGGTTTATCGCTGTGTGTTCTCGTGACCTACAATACCGGAGTGATAAGCCGGCGTAAGAGAAAGAGTAAGACCAAAGAACCATTTCGTCTAACGTATTTTAACGCGCCACCAACTGCTCCTAAAATGAGCATTGGCGAACGCCCCGCAATCTGTAATGATATCAAGATATTTTTCGAGATATTTAAAGTTGAGCAAACTCTCTAGCTCACTCACCTCCTCGGCCATATCTTTTAATCCAAACGCAGAGCCGTGCTTAAAGCCCATACCAACATTCGAAAAAGATGACCCTTTTGCCAAAAAATATTCGGCGAAATCTTTAGCTGTAATTTCATTACTCATAGCGGATTCCTCAGCCTCTAAAATTAGAGTTGTCCGGGGCCTAACTAAGACACAAACAAATGCTCGCGGTAGTAGCGCAGCTCTTCTATCGACTCTTGAATGTCCGCAAGGGCAGTATGTTGATTGGTTTTTATAACCCCTGAAGCAATTTCTGGGTGCCAACGCTTTGCCAGCTCCTTAATACTACTAACATCAATTATTCGGTAGTGTAGGTAGCCTTCTAGGTCTGGCATATAGCGGGACAAAAAGCGTCGGTCCTGCCAAATGGTATTGCCACACAACGGCGCTTCGCCAGCTTTTACATGGGCCTCAAGAAAAGCCAAGCAAGTTGCTTCGGCCTCTGTTTCTGTAACCTTAGATTCTTGCACGCGCTGCAACAGTCCGGACGCGGAATGGTGGGTTTGGTTCCAATCGTCCATACCGTCTAACAGCGACTGCGGCTGTTGAATAGCCAATACTGGCCCCACGGCTAACTCATTTAGATCACTATCGGTAATGATGATAGCCATTTCAATAATACGATCTTTTTTGGGATCGAGGCCTGTCATTTCTAAATCAATCCATACTAAGTTGGCGCTCAATGTAATCTCCTTGCCCAAGCTTATAAACGTTCACTGCTATTTGTTGATGAAGCCTCCCACGCCACTCCACCTTGTACGCATGCAATGAATAATAAACCGTCTCGAGCAAATAGTTCGTTTTTTCATCAATCAAAATCTTACTTCCATAACGCGCTCACTTGAGCGATGGCCAGACCTCTTGAGCGCTATTTTTGTGCGCATATTTAGTTCAGCAACAGATGACCCACAGCTAATTTCCGTTATGATTAGCCAATACCAAAGCACACCAGAAGAGATTATTGTGTACCACCACCATCCCGTAGCACTTCTAGAACCATCTGACCTCGCCGCAATGAACAAAGACAAAGTCATTTTGGTTCAGGTCACCAGCGCTGAACTGTTTGCCCAGGCGCACATTCCTAGCGCGGTTTTGGTCACACCTCAAGAATTGGTCTGTGGCATTCCCCCTGCATCCGGCAAGTTGCCGGCTTTGGCAGACCTAGAGACCCTATTTACTCGTATTGGCTACCAGCCTGACTGCAAAATTATTGCTTTCGATGATGAAGGCGGTGGTTGGGCCGGGCGCTTCCTCTGGACCTTAGATATTATTGGCCATGACAACTGGGCCTACTTAGATGGTGGGCTGCACGCTTGGCACGGCGCTGGCATGGAGTTGGCTAAGGGTCCGTGCAGTGCGATGGGTACCGAGCCTGCGAATATCAGTATAGACACTGCCCCAATTGCCGAAATTCCGGACGTAATGGCCACCCTTGAAGATTCACAGCAATTAATTTGGGATGTGCGTTCCAAAGAAGAATATTTGGGCCTGCGTTCAGGGTCCCAGCGAGCCGGACATATCCCGGGCGCAGTTAATCTAGATTGGGAGCTTTTGAAAGACCCGCAAAAACAAACCCGACTTCGCGCTGATATGGCTGAGGTTTTAAAAGATCTGGGGGTGTCGGGTGCTGGGCAGATTATTACACACTGCCAAACTCACCACCGCTCGGGCCTATCTTATTTGGTCGGCCGTTTGCATGGATTGCATATTCGCGCCTACCACGGGTCTTGGTCAGAGTGGGGCAACCAACCAGACACACCTATCGAACTAGACCAATAGTTTAAACACCAGTTAAAGCAATAGAGTAACAACACATATGAGCAATCTATTCAGTAGCTTTCAAAAGGTACTGCCACAGCACGGACTTTCCAGACTTGTTGGCGCTTTAGCGAAGAGCAAGCACCCGTTCGTTAGTAAAACCTTTATTACCCAGTTTGCTAAGGCATACGATATTTCACTGGCTGAAGCAGAGCGTAAATCGCTATCTGACTATGAATCTTTTAACGACTTCTTCACCCGCGCACTAGAACCCGGCGTTCGCCCAATGCCCGGTGGTGCACGCAATTTAGCGAGTCCGGTAGATGGCGCGGTCAGTCAACTGGGCAAGATCGACGGCAACCAACTGATGCAAGCCAAGGGCCATCGCTATTCGCTTAACAGCCTGGCTGGCAAGGCAGGCAGCGGCTTGGAGGATGGTGATTTTTGCACCATCTATTTAGCACCTAACGATTATCATAGAATTCACCTACCGTTCGCTGGCAAGCTTGCACAAACCTTCGCTGTGCCCGGTGCACTATTTTCTGTTAACGGCGCAACAGAGGAAGGCATTGAAGGGTTGTTTTGCCGCAACGAGCGATTGGTATGCCGGTTCAATACGGAATTTGGTCCAATGTTAGTTGTCTTAGTGGGCGCGTCAATCGTTGCCTCCATTGAAACAGTTTGGCCGGGGCCGACCTCACCTTACGGCGTTGAGCAATACGACGATCACAGTATTGAACTGAATCGCGGTGACGAAATTGGGCGCTTTTTGCTGGGCTCAACAGTAGTTTGCTGTTTCCCCAAAGATGCCATTGAACTGAACCCTGAGCTTAAAGTGGGCAGCAAAATCCGACTGGGTGAGAATCTGGGCAAGATACTTTAAGAGGGGGGCTTTGAGAGAAGTGCTTATAGAAAAGGCTTTGAACAAAAGACCTTTGAATAAAGGCCTCTAGCTAAGCAGAGTGTTTGGCACTTCAGAAGTTTCTGAACGTAAGCCCCTTATCTAAACTGCGCTCGCCCATGGCCAGCATCAGCAACCGATCAACACCTAGGGCAACACCGGCACAGGTTGGTAAACCGGTATTCAATGCTGCTATAAATGCGCGGTCAATCTCAACTAGAATTAGGCCTCGCGCTTCGCGAATTTTTTGATCTTGCTGGAAACGTTGTAGGTGATCGCTTGGATCTAAAAGTTCCCAATAACCATTGGCTAACTCAACCCCATCTATGACCAATTCAAAGCGCGCGGCAACTGCTGGGTTATCTGGCTTCAAGCGTGCTAGAGCACCTTGGTCCGCAGGATAATCTACAACAAAAAATCGACCTGGGCTTAACGCGCCCGTGGCTTCGGCAAATGCCAAATCTAGCTCATCTCTGGGGCGGTCTAAGTCGCCAACTAATTCTGCATAGGTCACTGTAGTGTAACTGGCCGGCCCGAGCACCTCATCCACCAAGTCGGCGACCTCTTCCATTAACTGGCCATGATCAAAATCTAGGCGATACCACTCTAACATCGTGAATTCGCTGTTGTGCAAACGCCCCACTTCTTCATGTCTAAAAGCAGGTGCCAACTGATAGATAGAGGGAGCGCCCACAGCGAGCAAACGTTTCATTTGGTATTCGGGGGAGGTTTGCAAAAAGCCGTAGCCAGGAACGGCAATGCTTTCTACATCTGGATCTGTGACGGTATTGGGCGCCAACACTGGCGTTTGAACTTCTAGCACTTGGCGTTGGGCAAAAAATTGGCGCAAGCGCTGCAACAATGCAGCCCGCTGCACCAATCCATTCACATCGGTGCTGGGCTGCCAAGAGGTCACTAGTTCTTTACGCGCGAGACGTATTCCCCAGTTCGCGTGTCTATTTTTAGAATGTCGCCAACATTGATAAACAGTGGCACGCCCTTAATGGTTGCACCCGTCGCTAGGGTCGCTGGCTTGGTGCCGCCGTTGGCTGTGTCGCCTTTCAGTCCTGGATCGGTTTCTGTCACTTCTAGTTCAACAAAATTGGACGCGGCAACTGCAATGGGATCATCGTTCCAAAGTGTGACCACATAAACATCTTGCTCTTTTAGCCAGTCCAGACAATCGCTGACCGCTTCTTTGGAGGCAGCAATTTGTTCAAAGCTGCCGTCAGTGCGCATGAAATGCCAGAACTCACCGTCGCAATACAGATATTCCATATCGGATTCCATCACATCAGCGGCTTCTAGCGATTCGCCAGATTTAAACGTGCGCTCCCAAACTCGACCATTTTTCAGATTCCGAAATTTGACGCGATTAAACGCTTGGCCCTTACCGGGCTTCACAAATTCATTCTCAAGAATATTACAGGGGTCGCCCTCGAGCATTACTTTGATTCCTGAACGGAATTCATTGGTAGAATAGTTGGCCATTTTTCTCGCATTGGATAATTTGAACAGCGCATATGATAACCCCGAATCACAATCCATGGCATCCCAACGATTGGCAAGCCGAGCTTAAACAAGCATTTCGTGCGCCAAAGGCGCTGCTCGAGTACCTGGGTATTTCAAATGTGGCTGCAAATGGCATAGATTTGCAGCCACATTTTGCGCTTTTGGTGCCGCGAGGCTACGCCCAGCGTATAGAACGAGGCAATGTACAAGATCCGCTGCTACGCCAAGTGCTCTCACTGCAATCGGAAAATGAGCAAACACCCGGGTTTGTAGTGGACCCCCTGCAGGAGGGTAATGTTGAGTTGGGCTATGGGCAGACACCGGGGTTACTGCATAAGTATCAAGGTCGGGTGCTAATGATCACCACACCTGCCTGTGCAATTAACTGCCGTTACTGCTTTCGCCGGCATTTTCCTTACACAGATCACAAGCCCAAGGACCAACATCTGGCCCTGGAAGTCATTGCCCAAGACACTAGTATTCGCGAAGTAATTTTATCCGGAGGCGACCCTCTATTAATGAACGATGACGGCATGGCGGCACTCATCCGGAATATAGATGCGCTGGTACACGTCAAACGCATTCGTATTCACAGTAGATTGCCGATCGTACTACCGGAACGAGTGACTATCGATCTTGTCGCAACATTGGCAAGTGCGCGTTGCAAAATCACCATGGTCATCCACAGCAACCACCCAAATGAATTAAATGAAACAACCCAGCGAGCCTTGGCGTGCTTGCGCGGGGCTGGGGTTACTTTGCTCAACCAATCTGTTTTGCTGAAAGGCATAAATAACGATGCGCCAACGCTCATCAAATTGTCAGAACAACTTTTTGACCAAGGGGTGCTGCCATACTATTTACATATGCCAGACAGGGTAGTGGGCACCGCCCACTTTTATTTGGATGACTCTGAGGCCCAGCCTATTTACGAGGTCATGCGCGAACAGCTGCCTGGCTATTTGCTACCGCGACTAGTCAGAGAGCTGCCCGGTGGTATTGCCAAAACCCCTGTTAACTTTGAGCAAAGGCAGCCGCTGAATTTCCAAACAAACATTTAGATCAGCTTGCGGGCGCATTTGTAGGCTTGGCCCTAAGGCTGAATCAGCCAGCTAGCCCTTGAGTTAAACCTTTTGCTCTGAAGAACCCAGGGCCTGCTCAATATCTAAATCGCTAAAGCCGATTAGATAGAGAATGGCATCCAAGCCGAAATTAGAAATGGCATGCTGGGCGCTTTCTTTAACCACAGATTTCGCATGAAAAGCGACACCTAGACCAGCCTGGCTGAGCATGGGTAAGTCATTGGCACCATCGCCCACGGCAATAGTCTGCTCCAGCATAATACCTTCCCGTCGGGCAATGTCTTGCAAAAGCGTTGCCTTACCTTCCGCATCGACAATCTCCCCAACGACCTCGCCAGTCATCTTGCCATCCACTACCGACAGTTCGTTGGCATAGACATAGTCAATGCCTAGGCTGTTACTTAAATATTCGCCCACATACTGGAAACCACCAGAAAGCAGTGCCACGCGATAGCCAAAGTGTTTAAGGGCGCGGATTAATTTGTCAGCGCCATTATTCAATACCACGGCTTCTGCCACTTCATGCAGCACAGTGGCGGGCATGCCTTTAAGCAGCATTGCGCGACGCCGGAAACTTTCCTTGAAATCTATTCGGCCAGCCATGGCATCTTCGGTAATGGCAATAACTTGGTCACCCACACCATGACGTTTGGCCAATTCGTCCATGACCTCTTCAGTGATCAAGGTGGAATCCATATCAAAAGCCACGAGGCGGCGATTGCGTCTAAACACCGTGTCGCGCTGCACACTGAAATCGAAACCAATGTCATCAGCGATAACCAGCAAATCTGCCTGAAATGCTTCGCTGTTTTGCAGGTTGCCACTTAGGCGCATCTCCAAACACAGGCGCGGCGCAACTTCGCCGGCAACTTCTGTATCAGGCTGGGGCTTACGCTGAGGCTTGGTCAGACGGCGAACGGTATCTATATTCAGATCGTAGCGGCGGGTTAAATTACTGACGGCTTTCAGCGGCTCTCCGCCTCGGCCTTGAGACAAGACTGTGAGAATTAGCGGGCTTTGACTGAAACCCTGGGACAATAATTCGTAACTGTCGTTTTCCACCAAAGTAATTCGCAAGGCCGAGCCGACCTTATGACACTGAGCGGTAATATCATCCGTTAACGTTCCCAGTTCTGGCACCTGAACTAAAATACCCAAGGCCAGCTCATCGTGTATCACCGCCTGACCCATATCTAGCACATTGGCATCTGCGTCTACGATGAGTTCCATGAGCGCAGCCATCAAGCCAGGTTTGTCCCGACCCGAGATACTGATGAGAATAATTTCGTCAGCCAAAATAAACCGCCCGAGTTGTAAAAATTTATGCGCACAGTTTAGCTTTTACTGAGGCCCAGATATAAGTGTTGTGTGCTAAATTAGTGCATCTTTCAGACTGAAGTATTGGCAATGACTTGGTGGAGACGTTTTAGGCCGAATAAGGCCACATTCCCGGCAACACTTGTCGCCACCGCACTTTGTAGTTCTGGGCTTTTTTTGCTGTGGTTTGACAACGGCTCAACAAAATTTGAAATGGATCGCTACGGCAACAGTGTTGTCAGTACCTTAGCGCAAACTACCGCCGGGGATTTATTCGATGCCGAACGCATCAACCTTGCCCTTACGGCAAACCACCTGACCGCAAATCCGGAAATTGCTGGCATCACTTTTTACGATGCTGGCAACGAAATAGTTGCTACCAGCGGCACCCAGCGACCCAGCCACCGTTACACAGCAACCGCTATTCTTGACGACACGACGGCGGGTTACGTAAGCATCATTCTTGACCCCGAAGCATTTGAGCGACAAGTGCCTTGGTTGCGTGGCCTGCTGACCTTAATGGTCATTATGCTGACGCCTATTTTGGCAATGCTTGCTCTACAACTTAGTGCTCGGGGCAACCGCTCATTGCCCATTGTCTCCGTACGCAAAGAAGGTCTTGATGCACAAGCAGTTTATGTCGTTGCGCTGACGCTAAATAATCAATACGCCCTTTCTCGCGATGCCCAGGTCACTTCAATTCAAGACGCCATGGTCATGGCCCAAGAGGTATGTGCCCTTTACCCCGGTATCTCGCTGGCACTAAATGAAAAAGGTATCGCCCTGGTTTTAACAAAAGAGGGACTAGGTGGGCTCAAGGCGCTTTATGCTGCGTTTTTGATTCAACGACTATTGTCTGAATATGAAACCGATGGCGAGTTTCGCTGCTTTTTATCAGAGAGCCAGAGTGCAACAAATCCGGCAGAGGCAACAAGAATGGATTTGCAGCAGCTCAGTAGCTTTGACGATTTAGACAAAAATCTAACGTTGGCGTCATTGGCTAAAGCCAATACGCTGCTCTTTGATCAAATGGTTTTTAATGGTTTAAGTGACGCGGAAAAAGCATGGGCCCAGCCATTTAGCCACCCCATTCTAGAAGACGTGGCGCCTGCAAGCAACTTATTCAACATCACTGCATTACCAGAACAGGAAGCCTCATTAATCAGGGAGCAGGCCAAATTGATTTTGGGCTTTAGCTAACGGACGTCTGAGCTAGCCTGTAGCCGCATAACTTGCGCAATGCAACGCACTCTCTTCTGCCTTTTTTGAAGCCCTTTTTCGACTCTTCTAAGCTCTTCTAAGTAAGAAGCGTCTGGACTATAAACGCCCCTAATCTACCGTTAGACGATCCACCTTTTGGAAGCCGCGCGGCAGCTTACGACCACGACGCGCGCGTTCGCCAATGTAGCTTTCTAAGTCTTTAGGTTTCATACGCAAATGTCTTTGACCGGCATGCACCAACAGTTCGTTTCTTTCGCCCAATGCCACCACGCCGACCATTTCTTCTTCTCCGGCCTTAAATGCAGCAGTAGGCACGTTGATCAAGCGGTTACCTTTACCGCGAGCCAGTTCAGGTAGTTCCGCTAAGGGGAAGACTAACAAGCGGCCTCGATCTGTAACTGCTGCCACATAGCAAACTTCTGCTGCCAGCAGTTCTTCAGAAAGTAATACTGGAGGAAGCGCTACGCCTGAATCAGGCACACTCAAACAAGCTTTGCCGGCCTTGTTCTTTGTCACCATATCATCCAGCTGACCGACAAAACCAAATCCGGCATTAGATGCCATCAACGCTTTTTGCTCACCAGTTCCGATCAACACGCCAATAAAGCGCGCGCCCTCTTTGGGCTTAAAGCGGCCTGATAAAGGTTCGCCTTGGCCACGAGCGGATGGCAGGCTGTGCCCTGGCGTATTATAGGTGCGGCCATAGGAGTCGAGGAATATCAGCACATCGCTGGTCCGCCCCTTAACAGCATGGGCAAACTCATCGCCAGTGCGATAGTTCAATTCACGCGGATCAACATCGTGGCCTTTAGCTGAACGCACCCAACCTTTGTCAGAAAGAACCACAGTAATTGGTTCATTAGTAATAAGATCTTCTTCGCTATAAGCGCGAGCCTCTTCAACCTCACCCATTGGCGAACGGCGGGGGTCGCCATACTCTTCGGCTACTTTCAGTAGTTCGTTCTTGATCAAGGTTTGCATCCGCGCCTTGGAACCCAGAGTTTTCTCTAAGCCAGCTTTCTCAATCTCTAACTCACTTTTTTCGCCGGTGAGTTTCATCTCTTCGAGTTTGGCCAAGTTACGCAGACGCAGATCAAGAATTGAATTGGCCTGAATTTCACTTAGCGCAAACTGGTTCATCAACTCAATTTTAGGCTCATCTTCCTCTCGAATAATTCGAATGACTTCATCCAAATTAAGATACGCAACAAGCAAGCCATCTAAAATATGCAACCGATCATTAATCTTGTCTAATCGGAATGTCAGCCTACGCGTGACCACGTCAAAGCGGTAACTCAGCCATTCCTTAAGTATTTTCGCCAGACTCTTAACAGCAGGCCGCTGATCTAAACCGATAATATTTAGGTTAACTCGGTAGCTGCGCTCTAAATCCGTGGTGGCAAACAAATGGCTCATCAAACGGTCATAGTCGATGCGGTTTGATTTAGGCACCAAAATCAAGCGGGTTGGATTTTCGTGATCTGACTCATCGCGCAAATCTACCAACATGGGCAGTTTTTTAACGTGCATCTGCTGCGCAATCGCTTCTAACAGTTTCGCAGGGGATGCTTGGTGCGGCAGCGCAGTAATGACAATATCTGGGCCTTCACGGTGAAAAATAGCGCGGGCCTTTATGCTGCCCTTACCGGTTTCATACATCTGCCTAATATCTGCAGGCGGTGTAATGATTTGCGCATCTGTAGGATAGTCAGGCCCTTTAATATGGGTCATCAAATCTGCGTCTGTGGCCTTGGGGCTATCGAGTAAATGCACACAAGCACTGATCACTTCATTAAGGTTGTGCGGAGGGATGTCTGTTGCCATACCAACGGCGATACCCGTGCTGCCATTAAGCAAGACAAAGGGTGCTCGGGCTGGTAACAGGCGCGGTTCTTGAACGGTGCCGTCGAAGTTTGGATTGTAATCTACCGTGCCCTGGCGAGCCTCAGCAAGCAAAAGGTCCGCGAAGCGCGAGAGGCGCGCTTCGGTGTAACGCATAGCAGCAAATGATTTTGGATCATCTGGTGCGCCCCAATTGCCTTGGCCATCAACCATGGGATAACGAAAAGAAAAGGGCTGCGCCATTAACACCATAGCTTCATAGCAAGCACTGTCACCATGTGGGTGGAACTTGCCCAGCACATCGCCAACTGTTCTAGCAGACTTAGCATGCTTGGCCTGGCTATTTAAACCCAGCTCACTCATTGCATAAATAATACGACGCTGAACTGGCTTCAGACCATCTGCGATATGCGGCAGCGCGCGGTCGTTGATAACGTACATGGAATAATCAAGATACGCCCGCTCGGTGTAGACCGATAGCGGTAGTTGTTCAGTCTCTGGTGCTTGGATTTCGTCATCCATAATATCGAATACCTATCCGTCAGGTGTAATAAAGTTTTATCTGGTTCTTTGCGTTGTTGGGCCGGCCCGCAAAATTTCGCCCGCACTAAAATCAATTCCTTTAATGCTTTTAGTCGTCAGTCGTTAATCAATAACGGCATCATTGCCTTTCTTTTCTAACCAAGCGCGGCGATCTGGCGCACGCTTTTTCGCCAGCAGCATATCCATCATGCTGTCCGTAGACGCACCGGACTCATTGGTTAATTGAACCAAACGCCGGGTATCAGGGAACATAGTGGTTTCACGCAACTGCGGTGGGTTCATTTCACCCAAGCCCTTAAAACGTTGCACACTTGGTGTAGAACGTTTCTTCTCTACTGCTAAACGTTCCAGAATTGCAGTCTTCTCCGCCTCATCGAGGGCATAGTAAACTTCCTTCGCAACATCAATTCTATACAGCGGCGGCATGGCCACATAAACGTGTCCGGCATCCACCAGCGGTCGAAAATGTTTTACGAACAAGGCGCAAAGCAATGTTGCAATGTGCAATCCATCGGAATCCGCATCAGCAAGAATACAAACCTTGTTGTAGCGCAGCCTGCTGAGGTCATCCACGCCAGGGTCCACACCAATGGCTAAAGCGATATCGTGCACTTCTTGAGACGCCAAAACCTGACTGGCATCTACTTCCCAAGTATTCAAGATTTTTCCACGCAAGGGCATGACTGCCTGGAACTCTCTATCGCGGGCTTGTTTAGCTGAACCGCCGGCAGAATCACCTTCAACCAAAAACAGCTCAGCTCGAGCAGTATCTTGACCGGAACAATCGGCTAACTTGCCTGGCAGTGCAGGCCCAGAGGTTATGCGCTTACGAGCAACTTTTTTTGCCGCGTAAAGTCGTTTTTGCGCATTGCTAATGGCCATTTCAGCAATTTTTTCGCCTTCAACCGAATGCTCGTTTAGCCACAAACTAAACGCATCTTTGGCTACACCTGCAACAAAAACTGCAGACTGGCGAGAAGACAGGCGTTCTTTGGTTTGGCCCGCAAATTGCGGATCCGCCAACTTAACGCTGAGCACATAGTTACACTGCTCCCAAATATCATCGCCGGTAATTTTTACGCCGCGGGGGAATAAATCTCGGAATTCACAAAACTCTTTTAATGCGTCAACCAAACCTGAACGCAGACCATTAACGTGGGTGCCGCCTGCGGCAGTAGGAATAAGGTTTACGTAGGACTCAGCAATTTGTGCAGAACCATCAACTACCCACTTAAGCACGTAGTCAGTGGTTTCTTGAACCCCTTGAGCCGTATGTTGAATGGTCATTTCAGGCACGCACTCGGCGTCACCTATGCTTTGTTCAAGATACTGTTTTAAACCGTCTTCGTAATACCAGCTGATGTTGTCGTCAGGCTTGCCCTCAATAGACAAGCTCATGCGCAAACCAGGACAAAGTACTGCCTTGGCACGCAGCAGATGGCGCAGCCGCGTCATCGCCAGCGCGGTGGTGTCAAAGTAAGCGGCTTCGGGAATAAATCTAACTCGGGTACCCGTATTGCGCTTACCAACCGTATCGACTTTTTCTAATTTGGTAACGGGCTCGCCTCTGACATAGCGTTGGCGATACAAATTGCCATCGCGCTTCACTTCTACTTCAAGCCAGTCAGATAAAGCGTTCACTACCGAGACACCCACACCGTGAAGACCACCGGAGAAACTGTAGTTTTCGTTGTCGAACTTTCCGCCCGCATGCAGACGAGTCAAAATAAGTTCTACGCCGGAGATCTTATGCTCCGGGTGAATATCAACGGGCATACCTCGGCCGTCGTCCTGCACTTCGATTGAGCCATCTTGATTAATGGTGACTTCAATTTCTTGCGCGTGACCGGCAATTGCTTCGTCAACACTGTTGTCTACCACTTCTTGGACTAAGTGATTGGGCCTTGTTGTATCGGTATACATACCCGGGCGACGACGCACCGGTTCCAATCCAGTTAAGACCTGTAGTGATTCAGCAGAATAAGTTTTTTCGGCCATTTACCTAATTCGTAGTTGGTTTAAAGGAGTGCGTAATTAAACGCTCTAGCTTAGTTGTTATACAGCCATCTTCGGCAAGAGACAGCCAGCGATAACCCGGCGGCTTGTCGTCCAAAGTAAACGTGGCGCTATTTGGCGCAAATTGGAAACAAGTTGATGGCGACCCTAACAGAGGACCGTAGTCACTTGTTACTTCTATCTCTTGATGCGCATGCCCAAATATAGTCCCGCACAAGTTAGCACCAGGGGTAGCTGCAACGGCAGCCATTATTTCATCCACACGCAAAATCCGATCTTTATCTAACCACGGCGCACCAATCTCAACCAAAGGGTGATGAGTTGCTAATAAAAGGTGCTGAGCGTCACTTGCCACTATGGCTTGAGTGAGATTGGTTAAATCATCTGACGCAATATAGGCAGAAGGTTCGTTATCTACATGAGAGTCCAGTGGCGCAATCAACCACGAACCTAACGTTAAAGCCTGCATAGGCAACTGTGCATGGTGCATATTTGCCAACACGTCATGGTTGCCCGGCAAACACAATAAAGGCACATCAAAAAAACGCCTCACGGTTTCTAAAAAGCGCTGGTAAATCGCGGACGACCCTTCATGCACAAGATCTCCAGACGCCACCACAGCATCGCAAGGATCTTGGGCTTTAGCCTGAATAAGCACAGCCTCCAGTGAGGCTTGAGTATCTACCCCCAATAAGGTTTGGCCAGCCTCAACAAGGTGACAATCTGTGATGTGCAAAACCCGCTGCATTAAAGGCTTATTCCAACTGCCAGCGCAATCTCGCCTTTATGCCCTTCAGAACACCCTTCAGAACTTTGGCTACTGTTGCGGACTATATGACTTTTGCGGCTTTTCTTAATGAGAGCTGCGTTATTCAAGAGTCAGTTTTACCGGCTCAACAACCCCACCAATGGCTAAACAGAGACTCAAATATTCACCCAGAAAACGATTTAACTGCACTTTCTCATCTGGGTGACGCATGCGTTGATTGGGGTATTCGTAATGCCCATGGAAACGATTCTCGTGCTGATATTCCACCACCTCGGCGCTGGAAGAGTCGTGATACATGCGAATACGCATATTTGGGCTACTACCCCAATTTAGCTTGGGCTGCTGGCTCAAGTGCAAAAGGGTCGTATAAGGGCTGCGCTCTAATGCTTTAACGACCACAAAAGTGCCATCGGCACCTGGGGTCAAAGCAATCTTCATTTCGTCTTTCTCGCGCATTTTTGGAAACAACTTGAGCATGCGCTGATAGTTGATATCGCACACAGCCATGTGGGCAGATAAATCTACCTTGTAGGTTCGCTTGCGAATACTGGATATCTCACCCTTGGCAAAACCACGGGTTAAAGCCTTGGAACGGGTTAAAATATCTTTATCTGTCTCAGTACGTTTTTCTGACACTGCTGGCCTAGATAGTTATGGATAGCTAATAAATGCTTAAACCCTAATATACCCACCAGATTGGCTTGGGTCACTGGCCCAAAGTGCTTTTATTTGAACAATTGCAGAATTTGCTGTTGGTCGGATAAATTGCCGACTTGGGACTATTAAACCTGCACCGCAACAGGCGAGAAACGCTAAGTTAGGGCGCTTACTGGTAAGCATGCGAGACGCAGAAATTCTAAAGGCGGAAGCGCGGGCAACCACAAACATGAACTGAATTTTGGTTGCGGGGCGTATAAGTTAGAAACACAGTAAGCTAGCAAGCGCTTAGCATCTATAAATGAGCCGGCAATGTCGCCAGATTCACATTACTTAAACGGCTATTGAGCGCATAATCCTCGAAATGTTCATGTTGGTCTGAAGACCAGCGCAGGAAAGGAACCCTTTCAGGGTTCTGATATACTCAAAGGAATGAGAATAGGCAAAATACCTAGTCTGTTTTTAGGGCGGGGCAATTTTCTGAGACAGGAAGTTTTATGAAGCAGTACAAAATCTCTAACTTAAGCAATGTAAAGATGGTGGCGCTTTTCTCCGCCAGCATGCTATTCACACCATTGGCGGCTGCCGAGAATATGCTCGACGTCTACAAAACCGCCAAAGACAACGACGCAGTGCTGGGTGCCGCCAATGCATCTTTTGCTGCCAGCAAAGAATTGGTTCCCCAAGCACGCTCAAGACTGCTACCTAGCATTGGCGCCCAAACTAGTACCAGTAAAATTAATCGCGATATCTTGCTCGGCGGACAGGCCGTTCTTGGCGAAGAGTACAATGACAATAGCTGGAATGCGCAATTGCGCCAGCCAATGTTGAATCTGGCCAGTTGGTATACCTTGGGTAGCGCCAAATCTTCTGTTGAAGCGGCGAGCATGCAGCTGGAAGCAGAAAACCAAGATTTAATCGTTCGCGTTATTGAGGCTTATCTTAATATTTTGCGCACCAAAGACCGCTTAGACACCACAGACGCAGAGGTTACCGCGGTACAACGACAGCTAGAACAGGTGCAGCAACGATTTGAAGTGGGCTTAGTGGCCATTACCGATGTACTGGAATCTCAGGCGGTTTATGACAGCACTGTGGTGAGACGCATTCAGGCTGAAAGTGATCATGACATTAGCTTTGAAACATTAAGCACGCTTACCGGCCGCTCTTACGATCAGTTAGCCCGACTGTCGCAAACTCTGCCCATTATTGATCCTAACCCGAAGAATGAAGAAGAATGGGTGAGTACAGCCCTTAGATCTAACCTCGGCATTAAGGCGGCTACAGCCCAATTGGCTGCTGCCAGGTCAGATGTACGAGCAAGACGCTCTGACCATTTGCCAACAATAGACGCCACAGCTACCTACGCAGAAAACGTCACTGGCGGACAAAATTTCTTCGGCGCAAATGCTGGCGACACCACCACAGAAAACACCATTTACGCGCTGTCACTGACCCTGCCACTTTATCAAGGTGGCGCTGTACGCTCTAGAGTCAGAGAGGCCAATGCACGAGTAGCGCAATCTCAAGAACAGTTGCTTAACCAAAAACGCACGGTTACGCGCAATACTCGCAATTTTTTTAAGTCTGTTGCCACAGATGTAGTACGCGTTGAAGCGAGATTAAAAGCCATACGTTCTTCTCAGTCTGCTTTAGAAGCCACCGAGACAGGTTACGAAGTGGGTACGCGAAACATTGTGGATGTGCTGCAAGCCCAGCAACGCTTGTTTAGCTCACAATTTGATTATGCCGATTCGCGTTACAACTACGTATTGAATTTGATGCGGCTTAAGCAGGCCACTGGCAAGCTGACCCAAGAAGATCTTGAAGAGTTGAATCAGTTTGTGGATGACGGCGATTTGGTAGAACGCGTTGTTTCACTGCGGCTGCGTTAAAACAGGCTAAGACTAGCTGAAAAGTTTAATAGTGGTTGCGAGATTACTAGACCTCTAACTGACTCGCCAGCAACGCTAAGGTGCGCTGGGTAGCGCCTACATTGCTCATGATCACCGCACGAGCACTAGACCCCATTTGTTCACGCCCAGCCGCATCAATCAGCAACTCACTCACCACCTCTGTCAATTCGCCTGCATTGGCGATTTTCTTGTAGGCACCCGCCTCACCCAATCGCGCCACCACTTCGACAAAATTGAAATCAGCAGGACCTGCAACAATGGGCAGCCCAAGCAGCCCAGGCTCAATTGGGTTATGCCCACCATGATCTACTAGCGAGCCGCCGACAAAGGCCACATCCGCCAAACTGTACAGAGCCAACAACTGGCCCATAACATCTCCCACTATGACGTCATAAACGCCTGCCGTGGGCCCCTCACTGGAAGCCCTCCATGACAAATTATACTGCTTAATCAGCTTACCTACTTCACCCGCTCTGTGCGAGTGCCGCGGCACTAACAAAAGACATAACTCGGGCAATTGACATCGTAGTAATAGGTGCGCTTGGATAATCTGCTCCTCTTCACCGGGGTGAGTGGAGGAGGCAATCCAAACAGGGCGAGCACTAAGATTAAGCTGGGTTTTTAACAATGACGCTTGCTTGGCCAAATTTTGCGGCAACTGTAAGTCGTACTTCACACTGCCTAAAACGCTGACCTTTTGCGCATCCACGCCAAGGTCAATAAAGCGCTGCATGTGCTCTGCGGACTGGCAGGCAATATGCGTGATTGCCTCAAGGACAGGACGCGATAACCAACTCATACGCTGATAGCCCCGGGCCGAACGCTCAGACATACGCGCATTAATGAGCACTACAGGAATACCCAGTGCATTGGCCTGCATAATCAGGTTGGGCCAAATTTCGGTTTCCATCAGCACCAACATGCGCGGTTGAGTTTTACGCAGAAAACTGCTTACGGCAAAACTAAAGTCGTAAGGCGCATAACAATGATCGACGCTGTCACCCAGATGTTGATGCACTTGCTCACTGCCTGTGGGCGTCATGGTAGTGACTAAAAAATTTTGTTCAGGCAGATTGTCGATCATTTTTTTGATCAATGGGGCTGCCGCAATTGACTCCCCTGCGGAGACGGTATGAAACCATATTGCACCTGATTTTATAGCATCTGGCACGCGACCAAATCGCTCACCCCTACGAGCTGCGTAAGCCGGTTCGCGGCGAGCGCGCATAAGTAGACGCAGATAGACTATTGGCAACCCCAGCCAAAGCAAAACCTTATAAAAACTTAGAACAAGAAAAAAGCCGAGATACCTCACTGATTTTGCCCAGTGGCAGCAACAAAACCGGCTACATGATTGGCAACATGAACTGTCAAATCTGCGTCAGTGGCAGGGAGAATAAATTCAAAACCCTCATAACGCGATCGAACTTGCTCACTGACCACTGCAATAATAGGCACGCCCCGCTGCTTGGCGACAAAATTCAATGCGCGCGGTTCTGCAATACAGCCTAGATCTAAATCTACAACCACAATGACTGAGGCATTGAGCAGATATTTTTCGATACGGTTTTGCAGATGCGCCTGGTATTCACTGAAACCATCTATGGGAATGATCTTTTCATCTTTGTGGCGGCGCATATTGGCAACTGCGGGTGCGTCAGCCTCATCAGTCTTGTCGACAAAATCCAACGCGTTGGTGTAGGTGGCCCATTCTTTAATCGCCAGCAAATCACCAAGTACACCAGTATTTGCAAGGGCTTCACTCACCTGGCTGCCCAAATCATCGTCACCCACATAACTGACAAAGGTGCAGGGTGTTTGAGCAGAATGCAGCGTCAGCGCAAGACCCAGCCCCGCGCTTTGGCCCGAGTGAAAGAAATTCTGCGCTTGGTTACGGCTGGTCAACTGCTGCTGATCTAACCAAATGTCCCCCACCACCAAAACGTGCCCGTTAGTGGGCGTGAGAGCATCAATGGTATTCAGTGATAAAAGAGACAAGCAAACCTCGGCGCGCTGTATGGGTAATAGAACAAGTGTATTATCCTAGAGAGCATACCCAATAGCACTCACAGCTGACACCTAGATCCACTAACGTTAACCAACACAATAACGAAGAAGCCAAATTGGACATAAGCAAGCTAGCACCCAAACTTTCAATCAAGCAGTGGCCCAAGTGGATTTTGGTCGGCTGTTTGTGGATTGTGGCGCGCCTACCTATCGGGGCAGTATTTATGGTGGGAAGAATGATTGGATTTCTAGGCTACCACTTAGCCAAATCTAGACGCCACATCACCGAAGTTAATATCGCCAAGTGCTTCCCTGAGCTGTCCGCCCAGCAGCAGCAGGCCTTGGTGCGCGAGAACTTTGTGCACACGGGCATTGGCGCGGTTGAGATCGCCCTACCTTGGCTAAATCCCTCGAGAGATCTCGCGGATAGATTCAAGATTGAGGGGGTCGAACATCTAAACGCTGCCCATGAACTGGGCAACGGTATTGTCTTAGTGGGCGCTCACTATACGACTATTGATATTACCAGCCAGCCTTTGGGTGCCTTTGGTTTTGTTGATGTGATGTACCGACTGAACAAAAACCCAGTTTGGGAGAGCTTGCAATACAGTGGGCGCAAGGCCTTTTTCGACGGTGTTGTTGAACGCAGTGACATGCGGCAGATACTCAAGCGTCTGAAACAAGGCCGCGCCATGTGGTATGCAGCGGACCAAGATTACGGCATAAAGCATTCGGTCTTCGCGCCCTTTTTTGGCATCGACGCCGCCACCATAACGGTCAGCTCCCGCTTAGCCATCAAAAATAAATCTGCGGTACTCATGCTGCACCAATTTAGAGATCTTAAGAGCAAAACATGGACTCTGAAGTTCGCGCCGATGTTAGATGACTTCCCTTCCGGAGATGACCTAGCCGACGCAACTCGCCTTAACGCCATGCTCGAGGCGGAGGTTAAATCAGTGCCCGCCCAGTATCTGTGGATGCACCGCCGCTTTAAAACTCGACCCATTGGCGAGCCATCGTTTTATAAGTAACCTATACCCTATTAGCGACCGTGCCGTGGCGGGTGCACACAGCGCGTCTTATGACTACAATCTGTCTCCCGAATCTAAAAAGGCTTTCACGCTGCATGCTTAATTGCAGCATGAATTAAAAATCGTGTTACCCAAATTTTCTGAAATGTTAAGCCAACTGGTGGGCGAGCCCTCCGTTAGCTCCACCAGCGCCGATATTGATCGCAGCAATCTGCGGGTGATTGAGCACCTGGGTAACTGGCTCAATGACCTTGGCTTTAGCACTGAGTTGATGCCTCTGCCCGGCCGACCCGATAAAGCCAATCTAATCGCCATCTTGGGTCCAGCGCCGCGAGAAGGCAAAGGCGGCTTGGTGCTTGCCGGGCACACCGACACAGTACCATTCGATGAAAGCCTGTGGCAGTCGGACCCGTTCACGCTCAAAGATACAGATGATGTGTTTTACGGTTTGGGTTCTTGTGACATGAAGGGGTTTTTCCCGGTTGCGCTGGAGGCTGCGGCAACCTTTGCCAAAGGCCAGTTGAACGCGCCGCTGACCATTGTGGCCACCACTGACGAAGAGTCTTCTATGGCCGGTGGTCGGTACTTGGTTGAGTCTGGCAGACCAAAAGCAGATTACGCCATTATTGGTGAACCCACAGAACTGCAACCCATATTTGCTCACAAAGGCATCAGCATGATGTCGATTAACATCTTGGGTTCATCAGGACATTCCTCTGACCCGAGCTTGGGCAACAATGCCTTGGACGCCATGCACAAAGTAATGAGCGCATTGTTGGATATGCGCGCTGAGTTAGCGGCGGCGAATAAAAACGATGCCTTTGTCGTGAACGTGCCCACCATGAATATGGGCTGCATGCGTGCGGGCGATAACCCCAACAGAATTTGCGGCTATGCCAATCTACAAATCGACCTGCGCCTTTTACCTGGCATGGACTCAGAAGAAATTCACGCAGAATTAGAGCGACGTATACAAAGGGCTGTTGCAGACAGCGCGGTGACGTTGACATTAAACAAGGCTTATCCGCCCATCCCGCCATTTGCCACTCCTGAAAATGCTGACCTGGTACAAACATTAAGTAGTTTGAGCAAGCGCGCACCGGGCACTGTTGCATTTGGCACCGAGGCGCACTTTTTGCAGACCTTGGGCATGGAAACCGTAGTTTGGGGTCCAGGCAGTATTGACCAAGCGCACCAACCCAATGAATATTTGGCAAAAGCTCATATAGCCCCGGCGATTGCTACACTGCACCAAGTTATTCAACGTTATTGCATCGACTAAACCATGAAAACCAATGAATACTCACAGTGGTTCAGAGGCTCCACACCGTATATCAGCGCGCACAGAGGCAAAACCTTTGTGGTGTTTATCGGTGGAGACAGCCTTGAGCATCTGAACATTACCAACATAGTCCACGATTTGGCGCTACTGCATGTACTGGGTGTGCGCTTGGTTCTAATTCACGGTGGCAGACCGCAACTAGACAGTGCGCTGGCAGATTCTGTTATGCAAGAGCAGCGCCGGGTGACCCGCGCTGAAGACATGGACATTATCAACGGCATTTATGGACAGCTTCGCAGCCAGTTGGAAGGGTTATTTTCTACCGGGTTACCCAATACACCATTGCACAATGTTGAGATCAGTTTGGTTGCTGGCAATTTTGTCACCGCGCGACCCATTGGCGTGTTGGCAGGCGTAGACCATTTATTCACTGGCCGCATGCGCAACGTAGATACCGCAAGGGTCAACACCCTGCTGGACGCCGGTTCAATTGTGCTGATATCGCCCATGGGCTATTCCTCATCTGGCCAAGCCTTTAATTTGGCAGCAGAAGAACTGGCCGCTGATGTCAGCGTGGCGCTAAATTCTGACAAATTGATTATGCTGGATGAGTTAAATTATTTGACCAACTCGAGTGGCCAACGTGAGAGCACAGCAACGCCTACCTCTTTGCAGATACTCATTGGTGCCAATGAACAGATCTCAACCACTACGCGCCTGCGCCTAGACACCATGATTCAGGCAGTGCGCGGTGGCGTCACCAAAGCTCACATCATTTCCTTTCAGGAGGATGGCGGCGTTCTACAAGAGCTCTTTACTGCCGACGGCGTGGGCACCCAAGTGCTCGAAGAAACCACCGGCCCCGTACGCCCCGCTAGGGCCGAAGATGTTTCGGACATTGTTGAAATTATTCGCCCTCTTGAAGAGGCGGGCATTTTGGTGCGCAGGTCTCGGGATCGTTTAGAGCAAGAGATCGAGCACTTTTTGGTCGCCGAATTAGACGGCGTTGTCGTGGGTTGCTGCGCAATTTATCCCTTTGAAGATGAAGCGGAGCTGGCTTGTGTGGCTGTGCATAAACACTACCGACGTAAAGGGAGTGGGCTTGCAATTGGTGCCAACTTACTCAGAGCGGCAGAAGCAAAAGCGCGCAGCTATGGGTCTAAGCGTTTATTTGCACTCACAACTCAAACTCAGGATTGGTTTGTTGATCAGGGATTTGCACCCACCGATGTGAGTGCTTTACCGACCAGCAAACAGTCTCTTTATAATTGGCAGCGCGGCTCGAAGGTAGTTTCAAAACCTCTGAGCTAACGCTGCGCTAACTGCAGGTAAAAAAGACCTGCCTCAAAATGTAGGAAGTAAAATGGCTAACGATCGTCCCTATAGTTCTCTTGTTGTAGATGGTGTAGAGCAAGCACCCAGTAGGGCTATGCTGTACCCCACAGGTTTTAAACCTGAGGATTTTAGCAAGCCGCAAATTGGTATTGCCTCTACTTGGAGCATGGTCACTCCCTGCAACATGCATATTAATGAACTGGCTGATGCCGCCTGCATGGGCGCTGATGAAGCCGGCGCTAAAGCAGTGTTGTTCAACACCATCACTGTTTCAGACGGTATTTCTATGGGCACACCGGGTATGCGTTACTCGTTGGTGTCTCGGGAAGTCATCGCAGACTCAATTGAAACGGTCGTTGGCGCGCAAGGTTTTGACGGCTTTGTAGCCATTGGTGGCTGTGACAAAAACATGCCAGCTTGCGCCATTGCTATGGCGCGTATGGATAGACCCAGTGTTTTCGTTTACGGCGGCACCATTTTACCCGGCGCAGAGCGACGCGATATTGTCTCTGTATTTGAAGCGGTAGGCGGACACGCAGCCGGCACTGTTTCTGATATTGAGCTCAAAGAAGTAGAAGAAACTGCCATTCCAGGACCAGGTTCCTGTGGCGGCATGTATACGGCAAATACTATGGCCTCTTCAATTGAGGCATTAGGTTTGTCACTCCCAGGCAGCTCAGCGCAAAACGCCATTAGCCAAGACAAAAAGCAAGACAGCTACAACGCCGGAGCGACGGTTAGGAATTTGATTAAGTTGGACATCAAACCTAGCGACATTTTGAGCAAAGAAGCGTTTGAAAATGCCATTACGGTGACCATTGCCCTAGAGGGATCTACCAACGGCGTATTGCACTTACTGGCTATAGCCCACGCAGCCAATATACCGCTGGCGCTTGAAGACTTTAGCCGTGTTGGTAAGCGTGTGCCGGTTTTGGCCGACATGCGACCTGCCGGCCAATACGCCATGAGCGAGCTGATTGAAATTGGTGGCATACAGCCGCTGATGAAAATGCTGTTGGCCGAAGGCCTGCTGCATGGCGATTGCTTAACCGTTACAGGCAAAACTCTGGCGGAAAACTTAGCCGATGTTGAAGACTATCCTGCGGACCAAAAAATCATTCGCCCAATGTCTAACCCAATTAAGAAAGACAGCCACCTTGTGATTTTACGCGGCAACTTAGCCCCAGAAGGCGCAGTAGCAAAAATCACGGGTCATGAGGGTCTGAAATTTACTGGCAGCGCCCGCTGCTTCCATGGCGAAGAAGCGGCAATGGCTGCGATCATGGACGGCCAAGTACAAAAGGGCGACGTTGTTATTGTTCGTTATGAAGGCCCCAAAGGCGGGCCAGGCATGCGCGAAATGCTCAGCCCAACCAGCGCCATCAATGGCCGCGGCATGTCGCAGGATGTAGCACTACTCACCGACGGCAGATTCTCAGGTGGGTCTCACGGTTTCGTTGTAGGCCACGTGACACCGGAAGCGCACTTGGGCGGTCCCATTGCTTTGGTTGAGGATGGCGACACCATTACCATCGACGCGGAAACTCAAGAAGTTATCCTAGATGTCAGCGACGAAGTGTTGGCTCAAAGGCGCGCTCAATGGACGGCACCCAAGCCCTACACCGAACGCGGCACGCTGGCTAAATATGCTCAGCTGGTGAGCTCGGCAAGTGAAGGCGCGGTGACGGACAAATATCTGGGCTAGAATTCTAGCTAAGAGCCACACCGCATATAGGGGAAAACGTGTCAACTTGTGAACTATGCGTCAACCCGGCACAAGACGTAGTGCCGGGGTACAAGTTAACGGTATGCGAAGTGTGTTGGTCTGGTGCCGCCCAAGGATGGGCTGCAAATTTGGAGCCTATCCTTTTTGCGGCATTAGCCGCCAGAGGCCTACTGATACCTGACCGAGGCGACAATGACTTGTTGCCTCGCTCTTACGCGCCGCCCGAAAACTTCAACATTTAACGTCAGCCGCGCAAAATAAGGGGCCGACCTTTAACGCGACAAACGCACTGCAATGGCATCTTGCCGATATTCACCCATCAGAAAACTGATAGCGTCATTAGAGAAACCATACTTCTCAGCCATGAGAGCATTCACCGCTGCAGCTTGAGAAGGATCTGACACTACACTGGGACTCAATCTATCACCATCCCTGGTGACATAAACGGCGTGCCCCGCCTGCACATTATTCATTAATCTTTGATACCAACCCGACTGATCGTCGCCAGACCGCAGCCACATACTGCCATCATGGTCTACCACCCAAAGACGAGTACTTTGTAATTCACCTTGATCATCCTGCGACTCAAGCACAACAACTTCGCCGCTTTCTGACGCCAACATAATCAGACCGAAGTAAATGAAAGGTGCCAATACAACTAGCAACAAAATTTTCTTTAACAACACGTATTCTCCCGTTTCTTTATATACCTATCATGCAGCAAAAACGTTGCATTGTAAGATTACGATCAGAGAAAAAATTGCTGTGAAAGCACAGCGAGGTTGCGGGTGTTTTGAAGATAACATCGCAAACAGAAAACACGAGAACGGCAAGCGAAAGAGGAAAGATGGAAATGGGGGAAAGGAAAAGAAAAAAGCGAAGGAACATCGCTCCTTCGCTGACTACTCTACTTTATTCGGAAAGTTATGTGGCGCGCAATATCAGAGAATGCTGAAGAAGTGGCTTAAGCGCTAAACCGAAGTCTTCTCATGCACCATATCGACCAAGAACTTCACATTATCTACCGGGGTCTCAGGAATAATGCCATGACCTAAATTGAAAATGTGACCGGGACGTCCTGCCACTTGATCTAATAGCCACTGAGTTTGCTGAGCAACCGCCGCCTGATCAGCGCACAAAACAATAGGATCTAAGTTGCCTTGCACTGCGGTGCAACCCAATTGATCCCAAGTAGGCACAAGTGGCGTTCGCCAATCGAAGGCCAACACATCAATGTCTAGCTCCGCCACTGCCGGCAGCAAATGATAGTTACCCGTACCAAAATAAATCACCGGCACTTTTTTACCAATCTTTTCTAACAACGACTTCAGGTAAGGCTCAACAAAAACCCGATAATCTTGAATTGACAAATTACCCACCCAAGTGTCAAACAATTGCACGGCCTCAACGCCAGCCGTGATTTGCAGCTGCAAATAGCTGGCTAACTGATCTACTAGTTTTGTGATGAGTTGATGCCAAAGCTCGGGCGCTTCATGCATCATTTTTTTCACGTGCACGTAGTTACGCGAGCCTTTGCCTTCAATGGCATAGGAGGCCAACGTAAACGGTGCACCAGCAAAACCGATTAGAGCAATATCTTTCGGTAGGTCGGCGTTGATAAATTTGACCGTATCGGCAATGTATGGAGTTTGCTCAATCGCAGGGCCATTATGCAACGCAGCAATATCTTTGGCACTACGGATGGGATTGCTAAAAACTGGACCTTCGCCTGGCACGTAATTGAGCTCCATACCCATGGGTTCCAAAATAGGCAGCAAGTCCGCAAACATAATTGCAGCATCCACGCCTAGGAGGCGCTGCGCATCCAGTGTGGCTTGCGCGGCTTTTTCCGGATTCTTGAAAAAATCTAAACTGGGCAGATTTCCTTTCACCTGATGATACTCGGGCATGTATCGACCTGCTTGGCGGTTCAACCATATTGGTGTGTGCGAGGTCGCTTCCCCTCGGCAAGCTTGTAAAAAAACCTTTGCAGATTTATCCATCAGTTAGACCTTATCGTTTCTGTTATTTTTCATTTGTTCTTTATTGTTGGTTACCTGATCATTTATCGAAAATCCGATAACCATCATTTATTACGCCGTTAGAATTTGGCGACAGAGCAGCGCTTTATTGAAGTGACCGTTATTGCGGGTCAATACTCAACGGGCTTACTTCGGCATCATAGTCCACACCGTCAATGCCGAAGCCAAAGATCTTCAAGAAATCTTCGCGGAAGCCATCGAGATCACCGAGTTCCGGCAAATTTTCCGTAGTCACCAACGGCCAACGTTGTTTTACAATATCTTGCACTGGCTCTAACAACTCCAGGTCATCTACGCGAATGCGGCCGGCGTCATCTAAGCGCATCTGTGACCCGCCCTTAAGCTGGGTCGCAAATAAGCGATGAATGTGCGTTATACAATCTTCGTGTAACCCTTCATCTTTCATTACCTTAAAAAGCAGGGCAACATAAAGAGGAACAACGGGAATTGCTGAACTGGCTTGACTAACTATGGCTTTAAGTACCGCTACTCGAGCGCCCCCTCCAATTTCTACTAACTTTTCATTAATCGACTGACTGGCTCTATCCAAGTCCAACTTTGCTTGGCCCAGAGTGCCTTCCCAATAAATGGGCCAGGTCAGTTCGCTACCAATATAGGTATATGCCACGGTTTTTGCTTGAGGCGCTAAAAGATCGGCTTCGACTAAAGCCTGCATCCAAAATTCCCAATCTTCGCCGCCCATAACTGTGACAGTGTTTTCAGTTTCTTCAGCCGTGGCTGGCTCTAAGTTAACCTCTGACACCTCGCCTTTTTCAACATGCACGGTCTTAATGCTTAGCACTTCACCCAAAGGCTTAATGCTCGAACGGTGCAACACACCAGACTTCGGATGCTGCCGAACTGGCGACGCTAGGCTGTAAACAACCAAATCTATCCTGCCCATATCGGCGCGGATGGTGTCTAGTACCTGTGCGCGCATTTCGTCAGAGAATGCATCGCCATCCATTGTTTTCGCGTACAAACCGGCAGCTTCGGCGTGTTGCTCAAAAGCCGCGTTGTTGTACCAGCCTTGAGAGCCCGTCTTATTTTCGCTGGGCGCTTTTTCAAAAGACACACCCAAGGTATTAGCGCCACAACCAAACCCGGCAACAATTCTGCTAGCAAGGCCATAACCACCTGAGCACCCGAGAACCAGGACGTTTTTAAACTCGCCCGTTGAGATGTTGTCCAAGTGGCTAACATAGTTCACTTGCTCGCCAACGTGGGCAGCGCAACCTGTAGGGTGCGCGGTTGTGCAAATGAAACCGCGAATACGTGGTTTTACAATCATTCTATTTCCCTTGGTTCGAGTGCGTGGATGTTAAAATTGCGGGCGCCATCATACCTGCTGCTACTGCCCAGCGCATGGCAGCGTCTACATCCATTACCCTAGGGCCGTCGCGTCTTACGCTGACCAGCGCCTCTTCACCGGCATTGATCTTATGGTCTCGATCGCCATCTAATGCGACCACTCCAGGGCCTTGCAAAACAACTTCTTCGGCAAAGTCCACACGGTGCGTGGAAAGCACGTTGACCGTTTTATAAAAGCCCGGGGAAAGCGGCACTAAAACTTCGGCACCACCTGGCCCCATATCAACAACTAGACCAACATCGTCTTCAGCATAAACCGGATCAATATAACCGCCGATAGGCGACATACCGATGGCATTAGGTTCTGCTCTAGTGAGCACCATGCGGCTCAGTCGCTGAGCGTCAAAAGGCAACAAATTGCCCACATGGTCATTGCGCAAAAGTACCGCGTCGATCAGCCCCACATCTGCACCCTGTGGCGTAGTTAGGTGGAGCACTTTGACCGCTTGTTTTAACTCTGCTGGCGCCCCATCAAAACGACCCAAACAATTTAAACCTGCAACCATACCGGCAATAGTAGGTTCCATAAGCGCCGGAAAGACATTGTTAGTGCCCGTGGAGATTGGAATAAGATCCATATCTGAACAGGCTCTGGCAATGGCGCGGTTAGTGCCGTCGCCGCCTAGCGACACCATAGTATTGCAGCCTTCGACCTTGAAACGTTTTACAGCTTCTTCAGTATCTTTGGCCGAATTAGTAATGGGCACATCAATAATGTGCACCCGAGCATTAAGCGGCATCAACTCCAGTGCGAGCGAGGCAATACGAAAAGGCTCTCGGGCAATGTATAGGTCTGTTACCCCAGCGGCCTCTGCACCAGCAGCTACTCTGGCAACAATATCCCGCTTGGCTTCGTGGGTCATATTACTGGCGCGGGCAGCTAAACGCCTGACGTCGCGCCCCGACATTGGGTTTACACAAAGCGCAAGTTTACCGTTAGACATTAGCGTTGATAATTCTCAAAGGTGTAGTCGCAGCTATGACGGTCATCGGCATAACATTTCTTTTGCATAACTAATTCCCAAGCGGCTAAATCTAGCTCGGGAAAAAACACATCGCCCTGGGGTTCTGCATGCACATGAGTGAGATATAGGCGGGTTGCCCGAGGCAATGCCAAGGCATAAATTTCGGCGCCACCGATAATCATTATTTCATCTACGCCGTCAATGAGAGCCTGACTCTCAGCAATTTCTATACCTGCGTCTAAATCAGCTACAACTTTCACACCTTCGCGATGCCAGTTGGGGTCGCGGGTCATCACAATATTTGTGCGCCCGGGCAGAGCAGACTTCATTGACTCAAACGTTTTACGTCCCATCAACACGGGCTTACCCATGGTGGTATTCATAAAATGACGCATATCGTCAGGTAATCGCCAAGGCAAAGTGTTGTCTCGGCCAATGACCCTATTTTCGGCCATGGCCCACACGAGTGAAATATGCATATCAGACCGCTATTGGTGCTTTGATGCCGGGGTGACATTCGTAGTCGAGGAGTTCAAAGTCTTCATACTTAAAACCAAATATATCCTTCACCTCTGGATTAATGCGCATTTTCGGCAGAGGTAGCGGCTCTCTGGCCAACTGCCGGTCCGTTTGCTCTAAGTGATTAGAGTAAAGGTGTGCGTCCCCCAGTGTGTGGACAAAGTCGCCCACTTCTAAGTCACAGACCTGAGCAATCATCATGGTTAACAATGCATAAGAGGCAATATTGAAAGGCACACCAAGGAATATATCTGCGCTGCGTTGATACAACTGGCAAGACAATTTGCCATCTGCCACATAAAACTGAAACAGCGTATGACAAGGTGGTAAAGCCATATTGCTCACTTCAGCCACATTCCATGCACTGACAATGTGCCTGCGGCTGTCCGGATTATTGCGGATACCCTCAACTAACGCTTCAATTTGATCAATGGTCGAGCCATCTGGACCCGGCCATGAACGCCATTGAGAGCCATAAACTGGACCTAGATCGCCATGCTCATCAGCCCATTCATCCCAAATGTGCACTTCGTGGTCGAGCAGATATTTGATATTGGTGGAGCCTGCCAAAAACCACAGCAGCTCGTGAATTATGCCCTTTAGGAAGACTTTTTTAGTGGTGACTAAAGGGAATCCATCCGCCAGCGGGTAGCGCATTTGATGACCAAAGACACTGTAGGTGCCGGTACCCGTGCGATCATCTTTATATGTCCCGTTTGCCCGCACGTGGCGCATTAACTCTAAATACTGTCGCATATCTTACCGTTCATTCCATCTTTTTGACTATGATGCTGGTTGGCAGATTTTCCTGCCTTTGTGGGCTTAATTAAGTACCCATTTTGCCTACTTTCAATCTATTCGCTTCCAACCTTTCTTTCGGAAGTCATAGAATACCAGCCTTAACCCACGGCGGCGATGGCACATAACAGTCCAATCTAGGACAACGCCAATGAGCTTGGGAAGCGCTTTTATAATCCTACTCTGTAACTGCGCTAGGCCGGAGCGGCCAAATTTCGTCTTCGCGCCCAAAGGATTAAAAGCACACCCACTATAATCATGGGTAGAGAGAGCAATTGCCCCATACTGAAGGCGTCGAGAAAAACAAAACCAATGTGCGAATCTGGCGAACGGAAAAACTCGGTGATAAATCTAAACGAGCCATAACCCACTAGAAACAAGCCGGAGATTTGCCCCATAGGCCTGGGCTTGATTGACACAAACCAGAGCAGGCAAAAGAGCAATAGTCCTTCGGTAAACGCTTGATATAGCGAGGACGGATGCCGCGCGACACTCTCCCAAGAACCTAGACATAAGGCACTTAGGCCCCGCACCGCATCACAATGAAAGACAATACCGAAAGCGCTGTCGGTGACCCTGCCCGGCAACTCCATGTTAATGAAGTTACCCATTCGGCCTAGGCCCAAACCAATGGGGCTTAAAGGCGCAATAAAGTCGGTCACTTGCAGAAAATGCCGATTAGTCTTGAATGCAAACAGCAGCAAGGCCACCAAGACGCCCAAAAAGCCGCCATGAAAAGACATGCCACCTTCCCAGACTCTGAACAGATAAAGCGGATCGGCCAAGAAATTACTAAAATTGTAAAAAATGACGTAACCCACGCGACCACCTAGTAGTGCGCCTAGGGCGCCATAAAAAACCAGATCGGAAATTTGTTCGCTGTCCCACCCACCCGGGTGGGTACGCATACGTCGAGTGCCTAGCCAATAAACGGCAGCAAAACCAAGCAAATACATGAGGCCATACCAACGCAGTGCGATGGGTCCTATGGAGAAAATAATTGGATCGATAATGGGGTAATGCATATTGCTCCGAATCGCTCGTTGGCCACAGTAGAGCGCAGAATAACGCAAAGTGCTGCTATAATTCGCCTTTTGCTAGTAAAGATATATGTGCTTAATTTTAGTGGGCTACCAGCCTAATTCAGACCGCCCACTAGTGGTTGCTGCGAACAGAGACGAGTTTCATCAACGCGCCAGTGCAGCGGCAGAGTTTTGGCCACAATACCCAGAACTACTAGCGGGCAAAGATTTAGTGGCGGGCGGCACTTGGTTGGGTTGCACTCAATCGGGCAAGTTCGCAGGCCTGACCAACTTCAACCAAGGCGGCGAAGCACCTATAGCAAGGTCTCGTGGCAGTCTGGTACATGACTTTTTAGTCGGCGACATGAGCGCGCTGGAATACGCCCAAGGGTTACCCGGCGACGAATACGCTGGCTACAACCTATTTTTATTCGACGGTAATGAACTGGTCTATACCTCTAATATTGAAGTAGCAGGTTGCGACTCTACCCAAGTACTGGCGCCAGGCTATTACGCTTTAAGCAACGCAGAGTTGGGCGCTAGCTGGCCGAAATGCGTTACTGGCTCGCAAAACCTCGAAGCAACGGTAGAACAAGACTTCGCCCCCGCAGATCTACTAACAATGTTGAATAACCGCCAGCAGCCAGATGACACTGCACTGCCCCAACGCGGGCAACCCATAGAGCATGAACGCAGATTGGCCCCCTGCTTTATTGTTGGCGGCGAATATGGAACCCGAGCGTGTACTGCTTTTATTTTAACCAAAGAGCAAATTACTTTTGCGGAACAAAGTTATGCAGCGGGCGGCGTAGCCACGGGACTGGTGCAGTTTGAGTTTGAGCGCTAGCACGCCAGTTCACCGACACAAATGCAAAACTGGCAAATAACATTTTATCCAAAACCGTCTTAGGTAACGTCGTTACTTTTGTTACTTAGGCAAAGCAGGGGAACACAATGGACACATCATTGAATGGACGGGTAGCACTGATCACCGGAGGCAGCAAAGGCCTTGGGCTGGCAATGGCCAAAGCCTATTATCTCGCGGGCGCGAAAGTGGCTATCTTGGCAAGAGACGCAGAGGCCCTAAGTACGGCTGAAGCCGAAATACAGGCTATGTCAGTGACTGATGACGCCAAAGCCAACTGTGCTATTGCCAGCTTCGTCTGCGATGTGACAGATCCAAAAGCAATTATTACCACCCACAAGGCGGTGGTAGAAAAACTTGGCAATATCGACATTCTGGTTAACAACGCCGGACAGTCAGCGGCAAAACCGTTCACCAAAATTACCGACGACGAGTGGCAAGCAGACCTTGATCTGAAACTTATGGCTGCAGTAAGGCTCACCCGACTGGTGTGGCCAAATATGGCTGCGCAGCAGTGGGGCCGGGTGATCAACCTACTCAACGTCTACGCCAAGCTACCTGACGCAGGTACAGCGCCCACGTCAATTTCTAGGGCGGCCGGCATGGCGCTCACCAAAGTTTTGAGCGCCGAAGGCGCGGCAGACAATATTTTAGTTAATGCAATGCTGATCGGATTTATTGAAAGCGATCAAATCCGCCGCCGCCATGAAACCAGCGACAGCAACGTAAGCCTTGAAGATTTCATTGCAAAGGCAGGCAAGGGTTTGCCTATGGGCAGAATGGGTAAGGCGGAAGAAGCCGCAGACCTTGCACTGTTCTTGGCCAGTGATCGCGCTTCCTACATCACCGGCTGCGCGATAAATATGGACGGTGGGTTGTCCAAAGCGTTGTAAAGCTCAAGGTCAGAGTTGCAGAGAAAAGTTAAACCCGGTGAGGCAGCCGACCACTGGGTTTCTTTGATCTCACAACCTTACCCAGACCTGCGTTAACCAATTGCTGTTGCACATAGTCTTCCACTTCCTCAGCCGTATCCATGCGTAGTACCCGGGCTAGAATACGCCGGGAATCACTACGTTTAATATTGCGAATAACCCACTTCACTTTCAGCAAGTGCGTGGCGTTCATAGAAAGTACGTGATAACCCATTGCCATAAGCAGCACCGCGCCAGTTGGCGTTCCAGCCAACTCGCCACAAATGCCTAACGGCTTCTCTTCGGCGTGAACGGCTCTGGCGACCTCTCGTAGTGCGCTCAAAACTGCTGGATGCACTTCTTTATATAGGTCCGCAACGCGCGGATTATTACGATCTACCGCCAACATATATTGCGTTAGGTCGTTGGAGCCCACCGCGATAAAGTCCGCTTCTTTTGCAAGCAAGCGTGCCTGGTAAACCGCCGCAGGCACTTCAATCAAAACGCCAACTTGGGGCGGTTTTACTTTAATGCCCTCTTCAATGACTTCGGCATAGGCCTGATTTATCAGCACTTTCGCCGAGCGCAGTTCTGACAAGCTTGAGATCATTGGCAGCATAATACGCAGATCACCAAGCAAGCCGGCGTTGGCCTTAATCATGGCGCGAATTTGCACAAGGAAAATTTCTGGGTGATCTAACGTGACGCGAATGCCACGCCAACCTAGGAATGGATTTTCTTCCTGAATAGGAAAATAAGACAACGCCTTATCACCACCGATATCTAACGTGCGCATGGTCACAGGGCGCGGCTCAAAGGCCTCCATGTGTTCTCTGTATAATGCACGCTGCTCTGCTTCAGTTGGAAATCTGTCTTGGGACATAAAGGGTATTTCTGTGCGGAATAGACCAATGCCCTCTGCGCCACGATCTAGCGAACGTGTAATGTCGCCGCTCAGACCAATATTTACCCACAATTGCACCCGCCAACCGTCTTGAGTAATGCAGGGTAATTCTTTGAGCTCAACGAGCTCCTCTTCAAACATTCGCTCTTGATCAATGAGCGATTCACTTTCTTCAATGCGCTGCTGACTTGGGTTGGTAAATATTTCGCCGTAATGCCCATCGACAATGAGCTTAACGCCTTCTAGGTCATAGGCTGGAATATCCACCGCCCCCATAACTGCTGGGATACCCATAGCCCGCGCTAATATGGCAACGTGGGAATTACCGGAACCTTGCACAGAAATAACTCCACACAAAAGATCCGCTGGAATGTTCGCTAACATAGAAGGTGTTACCTCTTCACCGACAAGTACCGTGTTCTTGGGAAACTGTGTTTTCTTTTCGCGAATACGCTGAAGATAGGCCAGCACTCTGACACCTAGATCTTTAACATCGCTGCCCCGTTCACGCAGGTAAGAGTCTTCCATCTCGTCGAAGCGATTAACATGCTCGCGGATAACCAATTTTAAGGCGCCCTGAGCCCATTGGCCTAAGCGTACTTTTTCTCTTATGTCCCCAGCCAATGCGTTGTCATCCAACATATGCAGGTAGGCGTCGAACAATGCTAATTCTTCTTGGGGCAAACTCGCCTGAAAATCTTGAATGATAGTGCGGATATCGTTACGCACGGCTTCCAAGGCGCGGTCTAGCAGGGTCAATTCGACTGTAATATCTGCTGCCGGTCGCAAAGGCACCGCATTTAGATCGGCTACCGGATGAATAACAACTCCGTTGCCAATACCAATGCCTGGTGCACCGGGAAAACCGCGAAAACTACCGCCGTCAATTATGTCGCGCTGCGCACCACTGAGATAATGACTGCCAATTGCTTCGGCATGGGCCACCACTGAGGCTAATTGAGCTGATAGCGTGACTAGAAAGGCTTCTTCAGATTCGTCAAAACGGCGAGGGTCGCGTTGCTGCACCACGAGAACACCAAGCACTCGCCCTTGGTGCATGATGGGCACACCCAAGAATGAATTAAACGGTTCTTCGCCAATTTCTGGTACGTAATGGAAACTTGGGTGACTAGGGGCTGCATCTAAATTGAGGGGTTCCGCACGAGTTCCTACTAAGCCGACCAAACCCTGGGATCTCGACAACACCGTCTGGCCAGTTTGACCTTGATTCAGACCTTGAGTGGCGGCTAAAACATAGCCTCCGCGGTCTGCGTTAACTAAATATATGGAGCACACTTCGGTGCCTAAGGCACTTCGCACGCTGGAAACCAACAATTGAACAGATGCTGCAAAGTTAGCCTCTTGGGTAACGTCCTGAACAATTTTTCGTAACGTAGCCAGCACGACTTATCGATTGCCCGGCAAGTATTGGGCGAGTTCAACAAGAGCGCTGCGATAAACTTCGCGTTTAAAATCCACTACCTGGGAGATGGGGTAGTAGTAGCTCACCCACTGAAAAGCATCGAACTCTGGCTTGTCAGTGATATCCATTTGCACTGGAGTTTCACGCTCAAGCATTTCTAACAGAAACCATTTTTGTTTTTGTCCGACAAAGCCCGGGGTCGAGTTATTGCGGCGCATGTGCATTGGCAAATCATATTTTAACCAGCCACTGGTTTGGCCGAGTACCTTTACTGCAAACTTTGCAACGCCAATTTCCTCGTGTAGCTCACGCATAACCGCAGCTTCTGCTGTTTCGCCATCGTTAATGCCGCCTTGAGGAAATTGCCATGCGTTATGACCGCCAACGCGACGAGCCCAAAACACTTTATCAGAAGATATCTCGCCCTTGCCCACGGTAGTTTTTTTTTCCGCACCTGGATCAGCAGCCTGCAGCTTAAGCAGATTCGGTTGAATGAGTACGATCCCCACATTGGGCCTGTACCCTTCTTGATCTAACATCATTTGCCTCGTGAAGCGGTCATAGGGTTTACACCACCATACCCTAAAATATGAAGTAGAAATGTCAAAGGGGAATATTGAAAAAAAATCTAGCCGCACTGCATAACCGTGGCTCTAAGTCGCCAATCTATACTTAGCAACTAAACCTGATAGCAATAGTCGACAATCATCTCCGATAGCCATGTCAGACAACTACACGGGACACTGGTTGCAACCCGCACTCTTCTATTTGCTCGGATTGAGCAAATGCTGCCGAATCTGCGATCTATTCGACCGTTGCACAGAAAATCATGCGAAAATTCTCTTTTAAGCCGAATTTGCAACCTATGCCTAACCATCTCAGTGGCGAAACCAGCCTCTACTTACTAGACCATCAATCGCAGCCAGTGAATTGGTACCCGTGGAGAGAGGACGCCCTAGCTTTTGCCAAAGAACAGAACAAACCCATTTTACTTTCTATTGGTTATGCCACTAATCCGTGGTGTGAGCTGATGGCTAGAGAGTCCTTTGCGGATCCGGCTACAGCAAAAATTATGAACAAGCACTTTATAAATATTAAGGTCGACCGCGAGGAGCGGCCAGACCTAGACAAGATTTATCAAAGCGCATTGCAGCTTTTGAACAAAGGTAGCGGCGGTTGGCCGTTAACGGTAATTATAGATCCACAGAATCTGACACCATTTTTTGGCGGCTCGTACTTTTCCAAAGACGCCACCAGCACCATGCCAGGGTTTGCTAACCTTTTAATGCGCCTGCACCAAGCCTTCACAGATCAGGCAGAAGATTTGCGTACCCAGGCTGCGAAAATGGCCCAGGCGGTGAAACAAATGTATCCACCTCTTCTTGATCCAAATATGCCCGACGCTGATTTGATTTTTTTGGCAAAAGATCAGGTCACGCATCAGTTTGATGAAAGCGAAGGCGGTTTTGGCCAAGGCCCTAAATTTGCTATGACCTCAAGACTGCAGGGTTTACTTAAGCATTGGTCTATTGCTAGAAGGCATAAAGATAACGACAAAGATGCGTTAGAAGTAGTTATGACCACCCTCACTAAAATCGCCAGAGGCGGCATTTACGATCATCTAGGCGGCGGATTTTTTCGCTACACCACAGACCGTCAGTGGCGCACGCCCTATTTTGAAAAGGTTTTATGTGACAACGCCCAACTGCTGTCAATTTTTGCCGGAGCGTTGCGCCTGGGCCCAGACCCACTATTCCAAGATGCCATTAGCGATACCATCAATTGGTTGATGAGCGATATGCGTCATACAAGTGGCGGGTTTTATGCCTCACAAGATGCGCTGTTAGTGCAGTCCAATGACACTGCCGTTGGTAAATACTATCTTTGGCGCAGGGAAGAGGTGAAAAAACTTCTAGAAGAGGATGAATACTTGTTGGTTGAAACCCTATACGGCATAGATAGACCGGCCAATCTTGATAATCACTGGAGCCTGCACCGCGGCGATTCTTATCGCTCTGTGGTTGAGCGTTTATCTATGCAGGTTGACGCCGCCAACCAGTTACTGGCCAACGCTAAAGAGAAGCTTTTTCTCGCCAGGCAGCAGCGTAGCGCGCCAAGAACCGACGAGACCATTCTTACCGCTTGGAACGGGCTATTAATCAGTGGCTTGGTAGAAGCTGGCAAAGTAATGCAGCGCCCAGATTGGATTACGACAGCAGAAGAACTGGCCGATTTCATTTTTACCCAATGCTGGGACGGACATTTGCTAACTGCCAATTGGCGCAATAGTGGCGATCGCTCGTTAGGCTTTTTAGACGACTACTCCAATGTACTTATGGGTCTACTAGATTTATTACAATGTCGTTGGCGCGAACAAGACGCTGCTTTTGCAGTGGCGTTAGCAGACGCTGTTATCAGTGGATTTTATGACACCGACAACGGCGGCTTTTTCTTCAGCCACAAAGGCCAAGAGGGTTTAATTTTCAGACCAAAGCCGACTCTGGACGAGTCAGTACCGCCCGGCAATGCCACTTTAGCTTTGGCGCTAAACCGTCTCGGCAACTTGCTTGGGAAGAACGAATATCTCGACGTAGCAGCCAATACCCTGCGCTGGGCGCGGGCTATTATGGAGCAGTATCCGTCGAGTCATTACGGACTGATCACCGCTCTAGAAGATTCCACCGAGTCTATTGTGCAGATTGTATTGCGTGGTCCTATTGAGGAGATGCAGGCTTGGAAGCAAGTTGTTAGCAATAACTACGCACCATGGCGCAGCTGCTACGCAATACCCTTCGATGACATTAAGACTATTCCCAGCTACTTACCCGGTCTTGTAAGCTCGGAAACTAAAAACAAGGTCAGTGCATTTATCTATGATGGGGAAGAATGCTCTAAGCCGATAACCGACATAGGGCTATTCAAAAAAGCATTGGTTAGCTAAGTCTTTAAAGTAAGTGGCTGAGTAGCCCGACAATCATCGAGGCTTAAGATGTGCGGCCTAAGCAGTGGCAGGCTAATTGCTGCCACTGCACAAGGCCACATATTAGTATCCTAGGAAGATCGGCTAGCGTACCAAGCAAGGTCAAGCTCACGCGCCGCTTTAACGTCATCTAGCCTTCTAACTGGTGTCGTATACGGCGCCAGTTTGACAAACTCCTGATCCGCTTCAGCTTCCATCTTAACTTTAATCAGCGCCTCCACAAAGGCGTCTAACTCTTCCTTACTTTCTGTTTCTGTAGGTTCCACAAGAAAGCACTCAGGCACTAACAGCGGAAAGTAAGTTGTTGGCGAGTGCACACCGTAATCTAATAACCGCTTGGCAATATCCATGGCATTAACACCAAGAGTTTTTGCTTCCTTTTGGAAAGTCAAAATAAACTCATGGGTTGCGCGTCTTTCTGGATAAGCCAGTTGGAAACCAGCTTTAGCGAATCGAGCAGCCATATAATTAGCATTCAACGTGGCAAATTGACCCACGCGATGCATGCCTTCACGGCCCAATAGCAACGCATAGGCTAATGCGCGAAGCAAAATTCCTGCATTACCAGAAAAGCCAGACAGCGTACCAATGCTCAGCGGTAGGTCTTCTTTACCCATCCAGCGATAGCCATTATCGTTCTTTTCCACTACAGGAATTGGCAGATGAGGAAGTAAGCGTTCGCTAACACCCACTGGGCCTGCACCAGGACCGCCTCCGCCGTGAGGTGTAGCAAAGGTCTTATGCAGATTCATGTGCAGTACATCGAAGCCCATATCACCGGGTTTAACCTTGCCCAAAATGGCATTCAGGTTAGCTCCGTCATAATAAAGAAGGCCACCAGCGCCATGCACGGTTTCGGCTATTTCTTGAATCTGGCGCTCAAATACGCCGCAAGTAGAAGGATTGGTCATCATTAGACCTGCGGTCTGAGGGCCTACTTTCTCTTTCAGCGCGGCAAGATCTACATCACCATCTGCATTCACTGGCACTTCAGTGACCTTGTAGCCACACATTACCGCGGTAGCAGGATTAGTACCGTGGGCCGCGATAGGCACAATAATTTCTGTGCGCGCATCATCGCCGCGCGTCTCGTGATAGGCACGAATCATGGCAACGCCCGCAAATTCTCCCTGAGCGCCAGCCATTGGTGCAAGAGATACACCCTTCATCCCGGTGACGTCTTTCAAAATTTCCTGCAAGTCAAACATGCAAGCTAGGTGACCTTGGCTGGCCGCTTCAGGCGCCAAAGGATGACGGCCCAAAAACCCAGGCATGCTGGCGGCTTTATGCGCGCCGCGAGGATTGTATTTCATGGTGCAAGAACCCAGCGGATAGAACTGAGTGTCGATGGAGAAATTCTGCTGAGACAAATTGGTAAAGTGTCTTACCACCTGCAGTTCAGAAACTTCTGGCAACTGCGGCGGCTGCTCACGCAAGAAACTCTGCGGAATATCTGCTAAGTCAGTGTCCTTAGTCCCATCTACTCTTTGCGCCATAGCACGTCGCCCTGAGGCACTGCGCTGGAATATTGTTTTGCCCTGATCGGCCTTATTTGTTGGATCCATATTTAGCATTTGATCAGCTCCCTGCTTGTGCGCTATTTAACGAGGTGTTTTGTTGCAAAACTTGAGTCAAAAGTGCGACGTATTTTTCTATTTCAGCATTTGTACGTTTTTCTGTGACTGCGACCAACAAGCCATGTTCAGCGTGCTCAAGGTTGCCATCGCTGAAGTCTGAAAGTACCAGGCCAGGCAAAACGCCTTCCACCATCATGGCGTTAACAACCGTAACTGCCAGCACAGGTAAGCGCAGGGCAAACTCATGGAAGAACGGTCCTGTGAAGAACTCTTCCACCCCGTCAATTTGCAGCAGTCGTTGCTGCAATTCCACAGCACGGCGGTGACAGGTAAGCGCAGTTTCGCGAATACCTTGAGGTCCCATTAAGCTCATATAAATAGTACCCGCAGTGACCAAAAGCCCCTGATTAGTACAAATATTTGATGTCGCTTTGCCACGGCGAATATGCTGCTCACGCGCTTGCAGGGTTAATGTGTAACCGGTACGCCCATCTAAATCTTCGGTCTTACCAATAATCCGTCCTGGTAATTGACGCATGTACTCTTTACGTGAACAAATAAATCCAAATGAAGGTCCGCCAGAGGCCATAGGTACGCCGAAGGGTTGCCCGTCACCGCAAACAATATCTGCTCCATGCTCGCCCCATTCACTTGGCGGCTTGAGCACGCCTAAGGACATAGGATTGACCACTGCAATAACTAAAGTATTTTGCTCATGGGCCCAATTGGCCAGCGCATCGACATCTTCCATGCGGCCAAAAAAGTTGGGCTGCTGAATGACAAGGGCACCTGGCGCATTACCATCTGCTGCGGCTGCAGCGAGTGCAGACAAATCTAGAACGCCACCCTCACCCAAGGGCAGAGCTTCTATAATGACGTTTTGATTTTGCACAATATTGCGCGTGGTTTGGGTGTAGTGCGGGTGCACTGTCTGGGCGATTAAAACTCGACCAGATTTGTTTTTCTTGTTTGCACGTATTGCCATCAATACCGCTTCAGCAAGGCCACTGGCGCCGTCATAAACCGAGGCGTTAGACACGTCCATACCGGTTAAAGCAACCATCATGGACTGATATTCATAAATCAGCTGCAGTGTGCCCTGGCTTGCTTCGGCCTGATAGGGCGTATACGCAGTCATGAATTCGCCACGGGTAGTTAGATCCCAAACCGCCGAGGGAATGTGATGGTCATAGCTGCCACCACCGAGAAAGCACGTATAGCCTTGATCTTGCTCAGCGCGCTCAGCCATGTGTTGCAACATCGCCAGCTCACTCATGCCTTCCGGCACATGATCTAACCTGTCGCTGGTCAGCTCGATGGGTATTTCATCGAACAAAGAATCGATATCTGGAACACCAATTTCTACCAACATGTCATCAACATCCGCCTGGGTATGGGGGATAAAAGGCATTTAACTCTCCGGAAAATTACAGTTTCGGTCAGCTGCAAATGCTGCCGACTGAATCAAGGTTTGTGTTTTCTTATATGCTTCTAGTGATCTTCTGCGTCACACACTTCTGCATAGGCTTCCGCATCTAAAAGTTCATCAAGGTCAGCAAGATCCTGCGGCTGGAGCTTGAAAAACCAACCCTCACCATAGGGGTCTTCATTCACTTTTTCCGGCGCGTCATCTAGCTTTGCATTGACTTCGATGACTTCACCGCGAATTGGCGAGTAGATGTCAGATGCAGCTTTCACAGATTCGACAACGCCAGCTTCTTCCCCTTCAGAAATGGTCAAACCAAGTTCAGGCATCTCTACAAAGACCACGTCGCCCAATGCTTTTTGAGCATGATCACTAATACCCACAGTGACGGTGCCATCTTCTTCAAGACGTGCCCACTCGTGAGTTGGTGCATATTTCATTTCATTGGGGATTTCACTCATGGAGCTACACCTTTTCTCTGACTGTAAGGAACATATGAATTTTTCTGATCGCGCTAAGATCTGGTGCCTTCAACATTTTTGACGGCAGAGCTAACTCTTCTTTCGCCTGATCTATTTTGCAGAGGACATTTTGCCCGTTTTAGCAATTGCTCGCCTACCTTTATTTGTTTTACAAAAGCTTTTTCTTCAATCTTTCTGCGAGCATGCTTAAAGCCTTAGCTCAACTTTGACCAAAATTGCTGCCTTCAGAGCATCTTCTTCGCTATCAGATCTTTGCCTTTGCGCACAAACGGCGGTTTGATCAAACGCGCTTTTTTCATCTTGCCGCGAATATCCACCTGGCAATCACCGGTCGCATCAGCTGGCACCCGTGCCAGGCCAATGCTGTATTCAAGACTGGGGGAATAAGTGCCGCTGGTGATAATGCCGTTACCTGCATTTGTAATGACTTTCTGGTCGTGGCGCAAAATGCCTTTATCTTCTAACACTAGGCCGACTAACTTTTCACCGACATTACCGCGCTGGGCCTCTAATGCTGAGCGGCCAATAAAATCTCGCTCTGGCGGGTTCCACGCAACGGTCCAACTAATATTGCTGGCCAACGGTGAAGTAGTCTCGTCCATATCCTGACCGTATAAATTGAGGCCTGCCTCTAAACGCAGAGTATCTCGGGCGCCCAAGCCAGCGGGCGCAACGCCAACGTCAAGCAATTGCTGCCAGAGTTGTATTCCTTGCTGTATAGGAAGCATGACTTCCACGCCATCCTCGCCGGTGTAACCGGTTCTCCCAATCAACCAATCACCAAAAGCTAAAGCGTAAAAAGGCTTGAGTTCGCTTAACTGGGGAATATCGGCGACTTCAGATAGCCGTTGAATTGCTTTAGGGCCCTGCACCGCCAGCATAATTTGCGACTTGTGGGTAAAAGTCATATTGGTATAGGTATGCACAGCAAACCACTCTAAAACCTTTTGCCGGGTAGAGGCATTAACTACGCAACGAAAACTATTTTCCAAACGATAAACAATCAGGTCGTCTTTTATGCCGCCTTGCTCGTTAAGCAGCGCACTGTAAAGGGCTTGATTAACCAGCAATGAAGCTACGTCGTTAGCAATTATTGAGCGTAGAAAATCTTCTGCATCTGGACCTTCGATATCGATAATTGTCATGTGCGACACATCGAACATACCGGCATCACGCCGCACCGCTGAGTGCTCTTCAATCTGGGAGCCATAATTCACCGGCATAATCCAACCAGCAAAATCAACCATGCGTCCACCGGCAGCTAAATGTGAATCGTATAGGGGCGTTTTTTCTGTCATTGCGTGTCTCTTCTACTATTGGTTACAGATTAATAATTGGAAAATACTATTTGGTTGTCAGGATTCTGATTTTTTCGAACTCAGATTTTGGCCCAAACTATTCTTTCAGCACTTTGGTCTCGGAGCTTTTCGTTCAGAGCATTTCTTCAGGGTTGGGAACTCAGCCCCATTGCTTCGCGCATCAGTTGGCGCTTAAGCCATAACTGATTATTGAGGATACCTACACCTGCGTTACGCAGCCAACTGATTGCAGGCTTATCTTGTGCATAGAGCCGCTTTAAGCCGTCCAATGCTCTGAGCATAGATTCTGAGCGCAAGTGCCGCTGTCGTGCAAATTTATTCAACCCGGTATTCGGGTTGTCGAAAATAAAGTGCGCATTGGCTTGAATTATTTTCAACAGCGCTGCAATATCCTCAAAGCCTAAATTAACGCCAAGGCCGGCCAGCGGATGCACTACTCTTAGAGCATCGCCAATAAGCACTATTCTGGGGTGAGGCATAGCTGTTTCAGCTAACTGCTGGCGCAAAGGAAATGCTTCGCGCTGGGCCACCGCCTTAATCTTCCCCAGCCGATTTTCAAAAGCATGCTCTAGCTCGCGGCAAAAGGCCTCGTCGCTGAGCGCTAAGCGGCGCTGGCAAGTGGCCTCAGATTGCGACCACACTACCGAACATAAATTAACATCATTGGCCGGCAATAGTGCCAGCGGCCCGTCCACTAAAAATCTTTGCCACGCCGTATTTTCATGACCATTTTCGGTCTGCACTATTGTGGTTAGCGCCATTTGCCCTGTGGGTATTAGCATGGCTGGCACGCCTAATGATTTGCGCACGACAGACTCCGCGCCATCGGCGGCTATGACTAAATCCACTGCTACCCGCTGTAAGTCACCTTGCTGCTGAATGACTAATTCAACTTTTTCGCTTGGCGGACCTTTCAACTGGCTTTTCAGCTGACCTTTAAGCGAGGGAGTCTCAATACTTTGCACTTGACCCAAAAGCACATTAATTTGCTCGGCCTGTGCGCGTATCTGTTGCCAGAGTCCGGCCAACAAAGGCGCTACCTGCACAATCCAGCCAAGGGTCGGCTGACCGACATCAGCAGCGTTGAAGTGCAGATCATTAGTGCCCCACTGCTCCCAAATTTTCATGGTGTCGTAGGCAGCAGCGAACTCATGCGGCCAAACATCAACACCTTTTAAAAGTTCTGCGGACGCAGGAGAAAGCGCCACATTGCGAATATCCATACCTAAACCCACAGGTCCTGGCTGAGGCTCTTGCCGATCAATCAGAGTCACTTTGTAACCTTGCTTGGCCAGCAACAAAGCCGCCGTGGCGCCCACGGGTCCGGCGCCAACAACCGCTAAATGAATCTGAGCTGATGGGGCAGGAGGGTTGATCACGAAAATTGCATCAATTTTTCAATAGCATCAATCTCTTTTGCAACAGATTTGCTGAGCACATCACAACCATTATTAGTAATCAAAACATCGTCCTCAATACGAATACCCATACCCCAATATTGTTCAGGTACATTTTCGTTCTGGGCGTTCTGTGGGATGTAAACTCCTGGCTCTATGGTGAGCACCATACCGGGCTCCAAAGGACGCCACTCATCATGAAAGCGGTAGTCGCCCACGTCGTGGACATCAATGCCCAACCAATGCGAACTCTTATGCGGGCAAAAAACTAGATAGCTGCCGTCTGCAATGAGCTCATCGGCATTACCATGAAGAATGCCAAGGTCTATCAGTCCTGCTACCATGACTTGCACCGCGGCTTCATGTGGTGCGTTAAAATGCTCGCCAGGACGGCACATTCCAATTGCAGCCAAATTCGCGGCAAGTACGACGTTATAAATTTCTTTTTGCGCAGCGGAATAAAGACCATTGATTGGGAACGTTCGAGTAATGTCCCCGGCATAGTGCTGATACTCGCACCCTGCATCAATCAGAACCAACTCGCCTGCGTTGAGCGCGCAGTTATTATTTATATAGTGCAAAACACAGGCATTGGCGCCACCACCAACAATGGACGGATAAGCTGAGGACACCGCGCCGCTGCGCATAAATTCGTAAACTAGTTCTGCTTCAAGTTCGCTCTCAAACATGCCTGGCCGAACCGCCTGCATGGCGCGCACGTGGGCGTTGGCACTGATCTCTACTGCTTGGCGCATGATTTCAATTTCTGCAGCAGACTTATAAATACGATGCTCGTGCAACAAATGCTTAAGCGAAACAAACTCGCCCGGAGGTTGAGTACCGCCAGCCTCTCTGCCGCGAATATGCGCCACATAACTTAATATCCTAGCGTCGAATGCTGTATCTTCACCCATAGTCATATAAATGCGACGGCGGCCTTCAAGCAAGCCTGGCAAAATTTCATCCTCATCTGCCACTGGAAAAGCGTCATCCACACCAATGCTCGCTACCGCTGCTTCTGGCCCCAGAATTGCGCCGTCTCGCTGCTCTAACTTTGGATCTCTTTCTCGGCAAAATAATATTGTTTCGCCCTGTTCTCGCAGAGGGACTAAAACTAGGAGTGCATCAGGCTCGCAAAACCCTGTTAAGTAATAAAAATCACTGTCTTGTCGGAAGGGGTAAAAAATATCTCGATTGCGACGTTGCAGCGTTGCTCCAGGAATTACGGCAATAGAGCCGGGCTCCATTTCATTCATTAGCCGTCGGCGGCGACGCGCATATTCACTCGAACTGATCGAGACCACGCTCAATCAGCTGCTTGCTGAGCTTGATGCTCATCCATTAATGCCATGATCAATACGACACTGACGCGAATGTACTCGTGGATTTCCATAAGAGAAGCTTCGCTCTCCTCAATGTCTTCGGCATCAAAGCGTTCTTCGTTTGCATAATCTGCCGGGTCCATGCCAGAAATACCCGCGAAGTCGCGAACAATTTCTTGCACATCTATGGGCAATTCGTCACGTGCAGTATTTAGTCCTGCCGCAAAACCAGCCAAAAATCCACCAGTCCATTCAACAATGCCTTCCACTCGCGTGGATAACGATTCGTCATCATCGGGAATTAGCGGCATAAATGACATGTCTTGGTCATAAAGTTGATCCAACGCTTCTGTAATGAAGGCGCCCAAAGCACCTTCATCGGTAAGGGTATCTGGGCCACCAAGGGCAACTAGATCGGCTACAACGAACTCAGGCATGCCATTTACGGCCATACCACAGACCATGCCATGCAATTCTGCCGGCACGAGGGCGGTGGATGCGAGTTCTGCTTTTATCAATAGGTCTGTCACGGTGAGTAGGGCTACACAAAAGATTATAAACGGCGCAAACTATCCCCTACTCTAAGCCTAATTGCCAGTTGCCCGTCATGACAGATCCACTATATCCAAATGAAGAACTTAACCGTCTAGAAAGACAGGTCGACAATCTTATTGCTCTGGTTCATTTATTGGGCAACGAGAACAAAGCATTGAAGACACAGCAAAGCAATTGGACTATTGAACGAGCCAAGCTTATTGAAAAAAACGAACTCGCAAAGAACCGTGTCGAGTCAATGATTGGCAGGCTTAAGGCTCTTGAGAAAGACTAAAGTAACGATAAGTATTTTGTTAAACATGAAAAGAACAATGCGGCACTACAACTAGCCTAAGGCCCGATAATCCATGAGTAATGACGTCACAACCCTAAGCATCAAAATTATGGACAAGGAATACCAAATTTCTTGCCCCGCAGATGAAGAAGAAGCGCTGAAGCGTTCCGCTAGCTATCTAAACGAGCAGATGGTGGAAATTCGCTCCACTGGCAAAGTGGTGGGCGTTGACCGAGTGGCAGTCATGGCGGCATTGAATATAGCCAATGATTTGTTAACGGGCAGTAAAAGTGCTAGTTCTGATCAAGAAGTAACTAACAGGCGCGTGAGGATGCTGAACGAAAAAATTGCCAACGCAGTGCCAAGTGTGGATTAACGTTAAGCCCCAAATTTAGGAGTAGGTCTAGATCTAGATGCGAACTCCCAGGGCACCTCTACGCCCATTAACGCGCCTAAAGACTCTTCGCTTCAGCCGTTTTGTCGCCCCCCCCCCAATTGCCAAAGCGTTAATTATTTATTTGCTCTTGAGGTGCCCTGGCCATTTGCAGCAGCGCTTGCCTTACACCTTCTGAACCAACATTCCAAGCCGACTATTACTGAATGTCTTTGATTTAGTTAAAATATAAGCGAAGTTCACTGTTTGCCTAAGGCGCAAAATCGTTATACTGAGTTCGTTCCTGGGATGTTTGCGAGTGGTCGAGTCCTTGAGCCGTTAAATATACGTCAGGAGTTTCTCCGCAGAGTCGGTGTGCATACCCAACCTTATGGGCCGCCTTAGATTTTGCTTGATTCTCCGCCTTGAGCTTCGACGGTTCAGGGCAAACCAACAGCGGCATTTCCGGGAACACTTTATAACTGTCTCTAGTCATCACTAGACCCTTATCATGACGAAAATTTCTCCGAACCCCAGACGGCAGCTGCGCAAGAAGTTTCGCGACATCAGAAATCATCTGCCAACCCAAGCAAAGACCGACGCTAGTGCGGCCATCTGCAAACACCTGCAAATATTTTTTCAGCAAAATACAGCGAACCCTAGGCAAAAACCACTTAGGCGCATCGCCGCCTACCTTAATAGCGCACATGAAGCTTCACTGGACGCTTGGATTGCTGAGGCGTGGAAGCAGATTGGGAACAAAATTTTTGTTCCGGTTATCGAAAACACAGACACCAGAGAAGTTGACACGGCGGCGGACAACAAAGCGCGAAGAGGACGAATGCGCTTCCACCGCTACGGCAACAATACCCAGACCACAGTTGGTCCTTATGGCCTGAGAACCCTCGCGCACCCGGAAACCTGTGAACAAATATCCGCCGCAAATCTAGATTGTGTTTTGCTACCACTGGTTGCCTTCGATAATTTCGGCACTCGGCTGGGTATGGGCGGTGGCTATTATGATCGCTTTTTTGCAAACGAACGCAATAGACCCTATTTGCTTGGCATTAGTTTTGACGCCCAACAAAGCTCGGAGACCCTAGAAAAATCTAATTGGGATGTTGGGCTAAATGCAGTGGTTACCGAATCTGGCATTACTGAATTTGCTGGAGTCATATGAGTTAAATTTATGCACGAGATAAAAGTTAAATAGGCACATTATCCTCCGCAATAATGCTTAACAATAATGCTCAGCAGCCTTCACAAATTATGGATAGCTTGGCAATATTTAGGGAATAGCTATGGCAATCAGAAAAATCATCCGTATGGGACACCCCTCTTTGCGCATACCTGCCGGCAATGTCCCTGAAGACTTTATTGGCAGCGATGAAATGCACCGGCTTTTAGTGGATATGACGGATACTTTAAGGGACTACGGTGGAGTTGGTTTAGCCGCGCCGCAAATTGATGAACCGCTTCGACTGGCGATTATTGAAGTACCCGGCGGTCCAAGCCGATATGGCGAAATTGAGGCAATTCCACTGACCGTGTTCTTCAACCCTGTCATTGAAATAGTCAACCCTGAAGTTGCCGGTTATTGGGAAGGATGTCTTTCGGTACCAGGCTTAAGGGGCTTCGTTGAACGCCCACAGCATGTGGTGGTTCGCCACACTAACTTACAAGGCCAGCCTGCGGAGCTAGAGCTTAAGGGGTTTTTAGCCACCGTCGTGCAGCATGAGTTTGACCATTTGGACGGGCGACTTTATATCGACCATATCACTGACACTACAAAACTTGTCTTCGAGGAAGAGTGGCTGAAATTTCCCCAGCAATAGTCATTCGATCTACAGTGATCTACCCAAGAAATAGCTTATACGCTGGATTGTCTTGCTCTGGCCAAAAACGATAGCCAATGCGCTGCAGGTATTTCTGGAGCTTTTTGCTGTCACTAGATTTGGCGTCAAATCCTACCAATACTCGGCCCCAGGCAGCACCATGGTTACGGTAATGGAAAAGCGTAATATTCCAATCAGCGCCCAATCCGGCGAGGAACTGTAACAAAGCGCCAAGGCGCTCCGGAAATTCAAAGCGATACAACAGCTCGGAACTGCCTTGCATCCGGCGACCGCCAACCATATGCCGCACATGCATTTTCGCAGCTTCGTTATCGGTCATGTCGAATACTTGATAATCTTTAGATTGCAAATTTTCTACAACATCGAGCCGGTCTTCTTTTGACGCAACCCCAAGCCCCACGTAGATATGTGCGCCGCTGGTATCTGCATAACGATAGTTAAACTCAGTAATAGAACGTTTACCCAGAGCGCGACAAAACTTTAAAAAGCTGCCTTGAGTTTCATCAATGGTTACTGCCAACACCGCTTCACGAGCCTCACCTATTTCTGCTCGTTCAGAGATATGTCGTAGCCGATCAAAATTTACATTGGCGCCGCTGACAATGGCCACAACAGAGGCCAAGCCGGGGTGATCAACCAAGTAGCGTTTCATGCCAGCGATAGCCAGCGCACCAGCAGGTTCTGAAACTCCACGCGTGTCTTCAAAAACGTCTTTAATGGCAGCGCAGATTTCATCTACATTGACTACGACAATTTCATCTACGTACTTTTTGGCAATTTTGAACGGCAGCAACCCTGCTTGGGCCACACTAACGCCATCCGCAAATAGATCTAAAGTTTCTAACGGCAACTTAACCCGCTTACCCGCACGAAGCGCCGCATCCATACAGTTAGAGCCTTCAACTTCAACACCAATAATGCGTGTCTTAGGATGCAAATGTTTTACGTACGCGGCTACGCCGGCAAGCAGACCGCCGCCGCCCACAGGAATAAAAATCGCGTCAATCGGGCCATTGTGTTGGTTAACAATTTCTAAGCCGATGGTGCCTTGACCTGCGATAACCTCGGCGTCGTCATAGGGCGGAATAAAGGTTAAGCCTTGCTCTTTACACAACATTTTTGCATGGATTGCAGCCTCGTCGAAATTATCACCGTGTAAGATGACTTTAGCGCCGCGATCCTTGACCGCATTTACTTTTATGCTGGGCGTATTGCGGCCCATGACGATAATCGCTTTAATGCCCAGATGCTTCGAGGCCATGGCCACGCCTTGAGCATGATTACCCGCAGAAGCGGTGATCACACCCGCCGCTTTCTGCGCTCCGGTTAACTGAGAAATTTTATTGTAGGCGCCACGAAGTTTAAAACTGTAGACAGGTTGTAGGTCCTCACGTTTCAAAAATACTTGTGGCCCAAGGCGCCTACTCAGCAGTGGCGCGGGCGTTAACGGTGTCTCTTGAGCGAGTTCATATACTCGAGAGGAGAGAATTTTCTTTACATAAGTTTCAAGCATGTCACCATTTTCCCATTTCATTGCCAACTAAATTAATAGCGGAGCCAAACATTAATTATTCACAAGACGAGCTCAAACAACTTGCAGCTCAAGCTGCGCTAAAACACATTGCGCCAAAGCTCGGGCCAACCAGCATTGTAGGTGTAGGCACTGGATCCACTACAAATCATTTCATCGACGCCTTAGCTACCATCAAACATACCTTTGATGCCGCCGTATCTTCTAGCGAGGGTTCAACCCAGCGACTACAAGCCCATGGCATACAGGTTTTAGATTTGAACTCGTCGCCTCGCGTTGACGTGTATGTCGACGGCGCAGATGAGATCAATGCTCAAAGACAAATGATTAAAGGTGGCGGCGCTGCGCTCACGCGCGAAAAGATTGTTGCTGCCAGTGCTGATGAATTCGTCTGCATCGCGGATCATAGCAAATTAGTAAGCCAGCTCGGCAACTTTCCTTTGCCGGTTGAGGTTATTCCAATGGCTCGTAGCTTAGTGGCACGGGCACTGGTACAGCTGGGCGGTCAACCCATCTGGCGCCAAGGTGTTGTGACCGACAATGGCAATTGGATACTCGATGTTCACGAACTCAATATAACCGATGCCTTATTGTTAGAATCAGAGATTAACAACATCCCCGGCGTCGTCTGTAATGGCCTATTTGCACAACAATGTGCAGGCGTTGCGTTTCTCGCTACTGCGGGTGAGATCCTAAAAATATAGAGCCCCAAAAAACTACATAAAAAGGCAACCCATAAGAATAGAGACTCCAAAAGTATAGACGCTGCAAAATATGGGTCAGCACAAATACAGCCGCTTAGCTCAATTTGAAGGGGTGGCAAGCAGCTTGTTTGGATTAAGAATTTGATGCGGGTCAAATAGCGCTTTGAGCCCGTGCATTAATGCAATTTCATCGTCGCTTCGGGTATAGCCAAGAAAATCACGCTTTAACAAACCCACACCGTGTTCTGCTGAAATACTGCCCCTGCGCGCGGCAACAATTTCAAATATCTTTGGACTCATGCCGTGACCATGTTTAAAAAATTCTTCAACAGTCATGTCTTCCGGTCGCAAAATATTCAGGTGCAAATTACCGTCACCTATATGCCCATACCAACAAACCTCAAACTCGGGGTAAGAATCACTGACGTAGCGGTCTACATCGGCCAGAAACCCTGGCACCTCGCTGACGCGCACAGATAAGTCATTTTTGTAAGGTGTGTAAGAAGCTAGGCTTTCTGAAATACCTTCGCGCAATTGCCAAAGTGATTTCGCTTGAGCTTCTGACTGACTTACAACGCCATCGACCAGCCAACCCGCATCCATGCATCGCGCAAAAGCTTCTTCCGCTAGCGCCAGAGATGATTGGTCAAATTCAAGCAAGGCATAGTAAGCCACAGATTCTGTTAAAGGTGCTGGCAAATCTCTATGGGCCTGCACCTTGGTTAACGCTAGATCTGAGAAAAATTCAAAAGCTGACAGAGTGATTTGATCGGCAAATGTATGCAGTATATTCAACAGGTCTACAACTAGGGGAACACCCACCACCATGACCAACTGCGGTTCTGGCATTGGCGCTAAACGCATATCCAACTCGCACATTAAGCCTAATGTACCTTCGGATCCGATCATCAAATGCCTAAAATCATAACCCGTGGCATTTTTCACCAAACCTGCATTGCAGTCTAACAGTGCGCCAGTACCGGTGACCGCTTTCATGCCCGCAACCCAATCCCTAGTCAGACCATAACGAATAACCTTTATGCCACCTGCATTGGTGGCCACATTACCGCCTAGTTGACTAGAGCCCGAAGAAGCAAAATCTACCGGATAGTATAGGCCTTGCTCCTGGGCAAATTGTTGCAGATTAGCGGTGACCAACCCTGGTTCACAAGTAACGATTCGATCTTTAGCTGAATAATCCAAAATTTTGTTCATCCTATCAAAGGAAACCACGACCTCTGAATTGCTTGCTACGGCACCACCGGACAAGCCGGTTCTACCACCAGACGGCACAAGTTTCAAATCCTCGCTAATGGCATAGGCCACCAACTCTTGTACTTGCTCGGTGGTTTCAGGAAAAACAATCGCGCTGGGATCTACAGGATAACCATTGGTCCAGTCTTTGCCCCAAATCTGCAGGCTTTCTGCATCTGTACGTATCTGCTTCTGGGAAAAAATCGTGTCTAACATTTACCTTCTCTTAAGCATCAGCTTTTAACGTTATACCAATCACAAGTGTCTTCTAACCATGCCCAAATCTCAGCATAGATATCGGGGGTTTCGTTCACCAGGTGATGTCGAGCCTTGGGGATGATATGAATCGCAGCGTTTTTAAAATGCCTATTGAGCAAACCTAGGTTATGCCGAAAGCTCACGGTACGATCTTCATAGCCTTGCACAATATTCACCGGCAATGAAGAAAGTGGCGATTTTTCAAACTGAGTAAACCAGTTAATCATCGCCTGAACCCACGCAACTGGAAGTACATCAGCTTGCAAAGGATCTGCAGCCAAGAGGTTAACAAACTCTTTATTTAGCATGTTGGTAGTCATATTTCTGGGCCGAGCTGCAACAGTACGATTTGCCAATGCAAATACCCAACGCATTATTGGCCAAGCATAAGGGCGAACCAAAGGCGCCAACAAAACCACTTCACCAGTAGGCTTGGCATCAGCCTGCTGCTGCCAATACTCCATAACTAGGGCGCCGCCCATACTCTGGCCAAACCAATGCAGCGGTTTTTCCGACGCACTCTTGGCGGCAAACTTATGCACTACGTGAATGACATCTACATACTGCTGGAAGTCACCAATATTTGCTCGATCGCCGGTTGAAAGACCATGGCCAGGCTGATCAAAAGACATCACAGCGATATCTCGCTCTAATAAGTCACTGATCAAGTGACCATACAGGCCAACATGATCATAATAACCATGGCAGACCAGCGCCCATGCTCGGATTTCGCGGTCGTTTGGCACAAAGGCTTGGAGGGTAATGCGCTCGCCAGTACTTTCTATCAGTGCTAGGTGGTGGTCTATCCCGTCAAACTGCAAACCATAAAATTGGTTGTAGTCTTGAAGAAGCGCGGCATCCATTGCGCACCAAGTCTGCTCATCTAGCAGCGGCAATGTCAGCGCATGGATAAGGCTGGCGTCATCGAATTGCCCAAGGCCACGAGCCTTAAGCAGCAAAAAATGCCCCTCGCTTTATCATCAACGCAAATTTGCTAGGTAAAGGCATCATTACTTAACGACTTGGTCCAAATCACCCGCAGCGTATAAAGAATACATTTTTTTCAGCGACTTAACGCGCAGCTTTGGCGCTTGGCCGGAAGTACCAAATGCCTCATTGCGATCAATGACTATCTTTTTCATAGCGACTTGAGAATCTGCAAAATATTTACGTGGATCAAATTCGCTAGGATTAGCCGACAGGTGCTTACGAATGGCAGCAGTGGATGCCAACCGAAGGTCGGTATCTATGTTTATTTTTCTGACGCCATGACGAATACCCTGCTGAATTTCTTCAACTGGCACACCATATGTTTCAGGGATTTCTCCGCCGAATTGGTTAATTTCTGCCAGCAAATCCTGTGGCACTGACGAACTGCCATGCATGACCAGGTGCGTATTTGGCAAACGTTCATGTATTGCTTTGATGCGCTCAATAGCAAGAATATCGCCTGTTGGCGGACGGCTAAACTTATATGCGCCGTGGGAAGTACCTATTGCAATAGCTAACGCATCTACTCCGGTCTTAGCAACAAAATCTGCAGCTTGCTCAGGATCCGTGAGCATTTGCTCTAGGGTTAAAATACCTTCAGCGCCGACACCATCTTCTTCACCGGCGGTGCCCGACTCTAAGGAACCCAAACATCCCAGCTCACCCTCTACAGAAACACCGCAGGCGTGTGCCATTTCCACAACTCTGCGAGTGACCGCAACGTTGTAATCGTACTCGGCTGGCGTCTTTTGATCTTCTAAAAGAGAACCGTCCATCATTACCGAAGTAAAACCCATCTGCATTGAGCGCTGACAAACATCTGCAGAAGCGCCATGGTCCTGATGCATAACGACTGGGATATCCGGAAATTCTTCAACAGCGGCCAGCATTAAGTGGCGTAGGAAATTAGCCCCCGCATACTTGCGAGCGCCGGCTGATGCCTGAACAATCACTGGGCTCTGAGTTTCTTGAGCGCCTTCCATAATGGCGCGCATCTGCTCTAGGTTATTCACGTTAAAGGCAGGAACCCCGTAGCCGTTCTCTGCCGCATGGTCTAGTAACTGGCGTAAGCTAATAAGCGCCATAATCTTCTCCGCAATCTATCGTTTTCATGTTCGGGACATTCAACACGAATGCCCCACTTTCAGTTTATAATCTTTCTCAGCTGTTTCTTAAATCGACCTCAAGTCGATACTCAGTTTTCAGCCGATCGCCGCCCTAACATTTCTACAGCGGGCAACACGTTACCTTCAACGAGCTCTAAAAACGCGCCACCACCTGTAGAGATATAGGATATCCCATCGGTTACTCCGTACTTGTCCACCGCGGCTAATGTATCTCCACCGCCAGCAATAGAGTAGGCGCTGCTATCAGCAATGGCTTGAGCCAAAGTCCTAGTGCCCTCGCCGAATTGATCAAATTCAAATACACCTAGTGGACCATTCCACATAATTGTCTGAGCATCCATCAGTGTCTCCGCCCAGGCTCGAGCAGTTATTGGGCCAATGTCCATGATCATTTCATCATCAGTCACATCGTCGATGGCTTTTACAATCGCAGGCGTCGCCTCATCGAATGCTTTGCCCACCATAACATCTACTGGAATCGGAATTTCTACGCGCCCGGCAATATTTTTTGCAACCTCGAGCAAATCAGGTTCATAAAGCGATTTGCCAATAGCGTATCCAGCGGCAGCAATAAATGTATTCGCTATACCGCCGCCAACAATAATGCGATCCGCAATGTCTGCCAGAGAACCTAAAACTTCTAATTTGGTAGATACTTTAGCGCCGCCAATAATTGCCACCATAGGTTTCTTTGGCGCGCTTAACGTTTGCTGAAAGGCCTTAAGCTCTGCATCTAACAATAACCCCGCGCAAGCCTTAGCAGCTCGCTGCGCAACACCATGGGTAGATGCATGTGCTCGGTGGGCAGTACCAAACGCATCCATAACAAAGACATCACATTGATCAGCCAAGCGCTGACTCAATTCAGCTGAGTTGCTCTTTTCGCCCACAAGAAATCTCACGTTTTCAAGCAGGCCGATTTCACTAAAGCCTATCGACGAGCAATCTTCAGGCTGCGCTAACAATGGCACATCGCGTCCGAGCAATTGCCCGAGTCTCTGCGCCACAGGCGCTAAAGAAAATTCATCGGCGTATTGGCCTTCACTAGGCCGACCCAAATGCGACATCACAACAACGCTAGCACCCGCTTCTAGAGCGAACTTAATTGTTGCCAGAGAAGCTGCTATTCGAGCATCACTTGTGACCACGCCGTTCTTTATCGGCACATTGAGATCAGCGCGCAGCAGAATTTTTTGTTTGCGTAAATCTACGTTCGTAACGGATCTTATAAACGGCAAATACATGTAATTTAATCTCGTTCTTGCTAAATTTTTACTGCGTACAGCTAACAATTTTGACTGGCAGTAATGCGCACCAGCCTAATAAGTTCGCGTTAGCCAGTAGCACCGATGACATTATGTATTTGCTGTACAACGTTTTCAGTAGTGATGCCTAACTCAGCCATGGCTTGTGGCCCTGGTGCAGACATACCGAAAGAACTTATGCCAACTACAATGCCGTCTAAACCAACAAAACGATGCCAGAAATCTGGGTGCCCAGCTTCTACAGCAACACGAGCACGCACTGCGTTAGGCAATACTGACTCTTTGTATTGCGCTGATTGCGCAGCGAATACTTCCACACAAGGCATAGAAACCACTCTGACTTTCACATCAGAACTGGCTAGGGATTCAGCAGCAGCAACCGCTAATTCCACCTCCGAACCGGTAGCTAAAACAATGGCATCTGGCTCGCCGTCGGTGTCTCGCAGGACATAGCCACCCCTTTGCACATTATCAAAAGTAGCTTTATCTCGCGCCTGAGCGGCGGTCTTTTGACGCGTAAAAATCAGCGCGCTTGGACTATCGGTACTGGCAACCGCTGACTGCCAGGCAAAGGCAGACTCAACGGTATCGCAAGGACGCCACGTATGTAGATTTGGCGTAGTGCGCAAATTGGTAATTTGTTCTACCGGCTGGTGAGTTGGGCCGTCTTCGCCAACGGCAACTGAGTCGTGAGTATAGACGAATATATTGGGCACCTTCATCAAGGCAGCCAATCGCACAGCATTACGCGCGTACTCCATAAATATCAAAAACGTACCTGTGAAGGGTCGATAACCACCATGTAATTGAATGCCATTACTTATAGCGGTCATGCCAAACTCACGCACACCATAGCTCATATGCTGATCGTCGGTCGCTTCAGCCCAACGGGTATTATTCGACCCAGTGAGATCTGCCGACCCACCAAAAAGCTCAGGTACACCAGCTGCAATTGCTGAAATACATGCTTGAGAAGATTTTCTCGTTTCCAAATTGGCTGGCGACTGCTGCTCTTTTTCGGCAAATGCTTGAATTGACTGTTGCCAGTTGCTCGGCAGCTCGCCGCGCATTCTACGAGCAAATTCCCCAGCCTGTTGGGGGTGCGCTGCGCTATAACCGTCTAGCACTTGCTGCCATGCATGTTGCTGACTCGCGCCGGCCTCACGCTGATTCCAAGCCCGATAAACATCTTCTGGAATATCCCAGCCTTCATGCGCCCAACCTAGAGCAGCTTTCGTTAGTTCAATCTCTTCGCGACCGAATACAGAGCCGTGAGCACTGGCTGTACCTTGCTTACCCGGCGAACCAAATCCGATGGTGGTTTTGCAACATACTAATGTTGGACGACCATCGTTTTTTGCCGCATTGGACAAGGCCCTAGTGATTTCTTCAGCATCATGTCCATCAACGTTGCGTATCACACGCCAGCCGTACGCTTCAAAGCGAGCAGGAACATCTTCGTTAAACCAAGCGTCCACCTCACCGTCTATTGAGATGCCGTTGTCATCATAGATACAGATCAACTTGTCTAGCGCCAAAGTACCGGCTAGCGAGGCGGCCTCGTGGGAGATGCCCTCCATTAAGCAACCGTCGCCAACAATGACCCAAGTTCGGTGGTCAACTAGAGCAAATTCTGCGGTATTAAATTCTGCAGCGAGTTTTTTCTCAGCGAGAGCCATACCCACAGCTGTCGCAATACCCTGACCAAGAGGGCCGGTTGTGGTTTCTACGCCAGGACACTCACCATATTCCGGGTGACCTGCGGTTTTGGAGTGTAGTTGCCTAAAATCCTGCAAGTCCTGCAAGCTGACATCGTAACCTGTGAGGTGCAAAAGGCTATAAAGCAACATTGATCCGTGGCCATTAGAAAGCACAAATCGATCTCTATTCATCCAAGTGGAATCAGCTGGATTATGCGCAAGAAAATCTCTCCATAAGACCTCAGCTACGTCGGCGAGGCCCATAGGCGCGCCGGGGTGCCCACTATTTGCAGCTTGCACCGCTTCCATTGATAGGACACGAATCGCATTGGCAAGCACTTTTCTCGAAGAGGACATATATAAGCTCTGGGTTTTAGCGGAGCACTATTGTCAAGTTTTGCTCGCTTCGCTGCAAACATTGAATCTATAAAAATGCCAAATAGTTCATTTCATACATCGGCTGACTCCATTAGAATCGCCGTCCTTAAACGTATTTGCAGCGCCAAAGTTTGGCGCTTTACATTGAACACAACTAAAAGATCCAAAAAAGATCGTTAATACAGGTAGTTAAGCATGACTGATAAACACTTATTCACTTCCGAATCTGTTTCCGAAGGCCACCCTGATAAGGTTGCTGACCAAGTTTCGGACGCGATACTAGATGCAATGCTAGCGCAAGACCCGGAATCCCGCGTCGCCTGTGAAACCCTAATTAAGACCGGTCTGGTCGTGGTGGCCGGTGAAATTCGCAGTAACGCAAAAGTCGACGTGGACAGCCTGGTACGCAAAGTCGTAAATGACATTGGCTACAATGGCCCAGAAGTGGGTTTTGACCCTGCATCGTGCTCTGTCGTCAACGCACTAGGTCAACAATCTTCTGACATAGCTATGGGTGTGGACGAAACATCCGACCATGAGCAAGGCGCCGGTGACCAGGGCCTAATGTTCGGCTATGCCTCTGACGAAACTGACGTGCTCATGCCTGCGCCTATCGTCTTTGCGCATAGATTGGTACAGCGCCAAGCGGAAGCGCGTCGCAGCTCACTTAGTTTTCTGCGACCTGACGCTAAGAGTCAGCTCACCTTCAGCTACGATGACGAAGGTCGTCCAGTCGCCATTGAAGCAGTTGTACTTTCAACTCAGCACCATCCAGACGTTACTCAAGAGCAGTTACGCGAAGCGGTCATGGAAGAAATTGTAAAACCAGTACTACCGCAGAACTGGATTTCTAGCGAAACTAAATTCCATATCAATCCGACAGGGCAGTTCATTATTGGCGGGCCCGTGGGTGACTGCGGTCTCACCGGACGAAAAATCATAGTTGATACCTACGGTGGTATGGCACGTCATGGTGGCGGCGCTTTCTCAGGTAAAGACCCATCAAAAGTCGACCGTTCAGCCGCCTACGCAGGTAGATATGTAGCAAAGAATATTGTTGCTGCGGGCCTAGCTAAGCGTTGTGAGATTCAAGTCAGCTACGCCATTGGTGTGGCAGAGCCAACATCTATTAGCATCGACACATTCGGTACAGCCAAGATCAGTGATGAACGAATCATTCAGCTTGTGCGTGAGCACTTTGATTTGCGACCTAAGGGCCTTATCGCGATGCTAGACCTCAAACGCCCAATCTACCTAGACACTGCAGCATACGGTCACTTTGGTAGAACCGATTGTGACTTCAGCTGGGAAAGAACCGATAAAGCTGAGGCTTTAGCAGCGGCTGCCAGCTAACCGCTGCAACGAATAAGCGCTGAGTAGATCTGCATGCGGATTTACTCAGCGCTATACTGCACTAGGGCTTTACAAGGCATGAGCAAATTGCCTTTTATTATTAAAAGAAGGCTCCCTTTGCAGAGCTTAAGCGAGAATGTTCATGCCTCATCAGATTGCCCACGAACCATCAAAAAAATCCCTTAGCTTCGAGTTTTTCCCGCCCAGAGATCTAGAGGGCCAAGATAAACTTCTTGCAGGCGCTGCAGACAAGCTGGCGGGGCTAAACCCAGACTTTGTCTCCGTGACTTACGGTGCAGGTGGCTCAACTAAAGAGGGTACCAAGCAAGTAGTACAACGTTTACTCAAGCAAAACCTTGATGCAGTCCCCCACCTTTCCTCCGGAACAACCAGCGATGAAGAAGTGCTCGATATGGTTCAAACCTACAAAGACAATGGCGTCAAACAGTTACTTTGCCTACGCGGAGACCAACCTTCAGGGCAGGGGCAACAACCTACTTACGCCAAAGATCTGATCAGCCTGGTTAAAGACAAGTTTCAAGATGACTTCAACATCGTTGTTGGCGCATACCCAGAGATTCATCCAGATTCACCTTCCGCCGCCGATGAGTTCAACTTTTTTAAACAAAAAGTAGATGCCGGTGCAGATACAGCTATCACACAATATTTCTATAACGCAGAAGCCTATGCCTACTTTTTAGATGGGTGCCAGAAACATGACATTTATATTCCGATCATTCCTGGAATTATGCCCATTACTAACTATGCATCACTGATTCGTTTTAGTGGCAAAGCAGGTGCTGATATCCCACGCTGGCTTGATCATGCACTGAGAGATAAGCAGCATGATGAAGCAGATCTGACTAAGTTCGGTGTTGAGATTGTCACACGCTTGTGCGAGCGATTATTTGAGCTAGGCGCACCGGGCCTGCACTTTTATACGCTCAATAGATGGGGTGCTAGCTCCAGAATATGTGCGAACCTAGGCGTCAATTAAGAGGTCAATATTGCCTAGATTTAGCCTCTTTTATCTTCAAGGGCCCCACCAAGTGGGGGAGCAAATTAAGCTCAATTCAGAGCGATCTAATTATCTTTGTCGCGCTTTGAGATTAACTGTTGGCGATGAGATCAATATCTTCGACGGCGCCGGCGCAGTGTTTACAGCGGAGATTAGCGATGCCAACCCACGCGGCACAGAAGTAGAAATTACTGCTGCAGCGAAACCCGTCGACAACAGAAGCTATTCGCTCACCCTAGCTATAGGACTAATCAAGGGTTCGGCTATGGACCGAGCGCTGCAACAAGCTACCGAACTCGGCGCAAGCCAAATTCAATTAATTCAGGCTGACCGCAGCAATGTGCCACTCAAGTCCGACAGAATAGAAAATAAGAGAAGTCACTGGGAAAGAATCATTAGCGCTAGCTGTGAACAATGCGGCCAGCTCTATGTACCCGAACTTGTCGGCCCACTGACCTTAGTCCAGGCCATTAGCCTAACCGATAACGGTATAGTGTTTAGCCCATCAGGCAGGGCTTTTCCTGCTCAAATGACGCCAGTCAGCCGCACAGCATTCATTGGCCCTGAGGGCGGTTGGAGCGATAAAGAGTTGGTTCTTTTTCAGCAAAATCAAATCCCTAGCTACAAACTTGGCACCACTATTTTGCGCGCGGAAACAATGCCGAGCGTAGCGCTGGGTTTAATACAGCAAGCTCAAGGGTGGCAATAGAGAACCGTTTAAGACGGCAGTTGAGCTAAACCTTAATCTGACTGTTGTCCCGAGGGTGAAATCAATGCGAGCAATTTGACAGACACTTCTCGGCCGCTGAGCAAATGCCGGCGCAGGACATGCGCCAAGCGCCGCCCTTCATCATTTAGCCCTGCAACTTCGTTAGAGTGCAGGCTCTCGTGCTTTAACAACGACGCTTCTAAGAAAAGATTTGCCGCTTGAAAAACTTCAACAGTTTGCTCAAGAGAAAGCGTTAGACCTGCGGCTAGAGAATTTTCTAAAGCCAAATTAGACTCATCATATTCTGACGAAGCTAGCCCTGGCTCTATATTTGAATCTAGGCTCTGTTCGCTGGGAAATTCCTCTTCAAACTCCTGACTTTTCAACCCAAGATCGCCACCTGACGCCAAGATGTCAGCACTTTCAATAATCTCAGCATAGATATAGTCGTCGATAAAACTAGATACCGCTGCGCCGGCAGATATCCGGCTAAGTTTATCGCTTAGCGTGACAAGAAAATTCATCGCTGCAGTGGCTACTTTGTGGAAGTCACCATTCACAGCCAGGGTGCCGTCAACCAAACGATCAAGCATGTTCTCTACAGCCCAGGCGACTTCAGTAACATCAGCCAATCGTTCTCCATCACTGAGTTCTCGAAGCGCCTTAAATCCTTGGGCAATGGCAGCAACTTTTGCTGGATCTTCCAAGTTAACTAACCATTCTTGGAGCAGCAGTAGCACGGAACCCAACGCTCGATCCAAGGCTTGCAAGAGCAAATTGAAATCGAGATCGGCGTCGTCGCTGGTTCCTTGCGCGACTATTGCACTATCCAAGCCGGTTGAACGGGAAATTGATGGATCCTCGTATTCACTGGCAAAAGGATTAACCTGCTGAAGTATTACCTGAGCACTTGCGGACAGAATTTCAAATTCAGCGTCTGGCAAAAACTCTGAATCTTCGTCCACATTAGCCTGCTCCCAGTTGCGTACTATCTGCCCCAAGTGGCGCAATATCGCAAAGGTCTCTTCAGACAATTGCAACTGGCCTTGGCGAATAGCGTTAAGCCATTGCATGACCACATCTAAATGGACCTGGGACGACGGCTGGTATTGCATCAACACTCTGCTGACATGCTGCAACGCCACTAAGCCTCGTTGCCGATCTTCATCAACAATTAGAGCTAGCAAGCCCCGCTCAAAAGACCGTCTGACCTGGCCTAAGGTCACCTGGCGCTGCTTGGGAGTGGCTAAATTGTCCTCGCTCGATATCAAAAAAATTTACTCATTGGTCTATGTGACTGGCTTATTTACTAGGTCTGTTAGCAAGGAGTATGAACAACTGTCAGCAATTTGCCTAAAGCTCAGTGGCTTGAGACATATTACCTAGATTTCGACTAATTACTTTAGCTTGATGGCAGCAAAAAAGACCCCAGAGATAGACACCGAGTTCAGGGTGAGTAAAGTACTGTTAGCAACATGCCTATAGTTACTTTTACAAGTTAGCGTAGGCGCTCAATTTACTTGTTACGGCCCTTCCTTATGAAAAAGATCGCCTTTCTAATGGACCCCATAGATTCTTTATCGCTAAAGAAAGACTCCACTCTGGCGATGATTCGCTCGGCTCAGCATCGCGACTTAGACGTCTATTACCTTCGACAAGAAGATCTAGCCCTGCATGAAGGTAAAGTCTGCGGCCTGATATCCAGTCTAAAACTGCGTGAAGACTTTGCTCAATCCCTAGACCCTGCGATTGCCGGCAATGATTGGTATACCTTGGGTGAGGAAACTCTGCGGCCATTGGCGGACATGGACATCATCATGATGCGCAAGGACCCACCCTTTGACATGGAGTATATTTACACCACCTATTTGCTCGAACGAGCTGAGGCAGATGGCGCATTCGTGGTCAACAAGCCCAAGTCCCTGAGAGACTGTAACGAAAAATTATTCGCCACCAGCTTTCCCCAGTGCTGCCCTGATTTAGTGGTCAGTCGCAGAATGGACGTGCTTAAAGCCTTCCACAAAAAACACAAAAATGTCGTCTTCAAAAAGCTCGATGGTATGGGCGGTGCATCCATTTTCCGAGTTATGGAAAATGATCCAAATTTAACCGTAGTTATCGAGACGCTTACCGAGAATGGTGCCCAGCAGATAATGGGGCAAGTCTACCTCCCAGAAATAGTCGATGGCGACAAGCGCATTTTGTTAATCAATGGTGAGGCGGTGCCTTACGCCTTAGCAAGAATCCCATCTGCCGGCGAGTCTCGCGGCAACCTTGCTGTAGGTGGTCGTGGCGAAGCCAGACCGCTGACAGCTAGAGACAAATGGATTGCAGAGCAAGTTGGCCCAGAACTAAAACGCCGCGGTTTAATGTTCGTTGGCATAGATGTCATCGGTGACTATTTGACAGAAATAAACGTCACCTGCCCTACCTGCATTAGAGAGCTCGATGCGCAATTCGACCTAGATATTGCGGGCGATCTTATCGACGCTGTAGTTATGCAACTTGACTGAAGCCGGCGCGCAAATTTCAGCCAACACACCTGGCGCTAACTCTATTACCGCTAAAAGTCAGTCGAATGCTGTGGTAAGAGAAAACACCGGTGAGGGACGAATGGGTTTTAGCGTTTTTTTAGCGCTGCTTGTCCATGGCATTTTGCTTTTTGGTATTGGTATTTCCCAACTAGAACCCCAGGTGCCGCCTACTTACGTTACGCTACGACTGGGTTTGTCTGGCGATTCATCAACGAAGCAAACTAAGTCTCCGCTTCTTAGTGATAGCGTCGAGAACAATATTGAGACTACGCAAAGTTTGAGCGAAGAAAAAACGCCGCCTGCAGCCACAAAAATAAAAGTGGTAACCCGCGCAGAAGAGACCCAACTCCCGAAAGAACTAAGCAAAACAACTGCGCAACGAAGTGAGCATAAATTTAACACTCGAGATGCTCTTGAAGCATTCTCTAAGTTTCAGGCAAACATAGATTCCCAACGCCCAACAACTCAAGGTCTTAGCCGTACTCGCGAGCTCAGCAGTTTTAGTAAATTCACCGCACCGGAGGCCGCCTACCTCAACACTTGGCGACGTAAGTGCGAGCGCATAGGTCGCAATAATTACCCACCCGGGATATTGGAAGGTGAACTGACTATGTTGGTGAGTATTCTCCGCGACGGCAGTCTAGCTGACGTAAAAATTCTGCGTTCGTCGGGTCAGCCTAGACTTGATGAAGCCGCTTTGGCTACAGTGCGCCAAGCGGCCCCGTTTCAACCATTTACTGTGGAAATGCGTAAAAGCTACGATCGCCTAGATTTCACGCGTACTTGGCAATTTTCAAAACAAGGGACTGGCATTGATTTCTAATGCAAAACCCTGGCAGCAAGGACATTGCCCTTTGGGCACCCAAATAACTGCCAAGAACTCAGGTTAACTATGAATTTTAAAAATAACTTTTTATTGGCCATGCCGGACCTTTCCGGCGATTACTTTGGCAATACGCTGACCTATATCTGCGAGCACAACGATGACGGTGCAATGGGTATTGTCGTTAACAGGCCTACAGATGTTTCTATTTTGGAGCTGCTAGCAAAACTCAACATGGAACCAGAGCGCCGCTGGGTTGAGCAATTAGTATTAGACGGCGGTCCCGTTGCGCAAGACCGTGGGTTTGTTCTGTACCGCGGCGAGGAGCAGTTTGGTACGTCTGTTGATGTCGCGGAAAACATCCGCCTATCTACTGCTATGGAGACTTTGACTGCTATCGCAATAGGAGATGGCCCCGAAAATTTTCTCATTGCCCTTGGCTATGCAGGCTGGGGCGAGGGACAGCTTGAAAGCGAAATTAGTCGCAATAGCTGGCTCACCGTTGAAGCTACGCCAGAAATACTTTTTGACATTCCGGCAGAGGAGAAGCTCCAAGCAGCTGCGCAATTATTGGGGATAGATTTCAATCTGATCGCTGCACAACCAGGCCATGGCTAAATATGGCAATTCAAGGCTATGTACTAGGGTTTGATTTTGGGCTGAATTTTATTGGTCTAGCCGTAGGCCAGACTATCACCAGAACTGCTGGCGGCTTAGCTACCTTGAAAGCCCGCAACGGCAAGCCCAATTGGCCAGAAATAACGTCTATTATCCAAGAGTACAAACCCGCAGCAATTGTTGTAGGCCTGCCTCTAAATATGGATGACAGTGAATCAGACATGTCGAATAAGGCGAGAAAGTTCGCCCAAGAAATAGAGCGGCGATCTGGTATTACGGTGCAGATGATGGACGAGCGGTTAAGCTCATGGACTGCTAACGAAGTGAAGCGAGATACTGTTCGAGGCGGCGAAATTCATGAAAAATCTGCCTGTCTTATCTTAGAAAGCTGGTTCAATGAGCTGGACTCGATCCCAGGTCGGTGACAAAAAGAATCCGCAAGTATAGTGGTAAGGGTAGATCACCGAGATTTAGTTCACGTACGTAGGACGTGCGTAAATAGTATTAGCCCATAAGAAGCTTCTATATTAATAATGATTATGAATGATCTATGACCACTTTAAACCAACGCTTGGCCCTGTTACACGAGCGCATACAAACAGCCTGCACAACCAGCAATAGAAAACTGAGCAGCGTACAGCTCATTGGCGTGTCAAAATTTCAGCCGGCAGAGAGCGTCGCAGATGCCCACGAGTTGGGACTAGCTGACTTTGGTGAAAATTATCTCCAAGAAGCCGCCGAGAAAATTCAGCATCTTAAAAACAAACATCTGACTTGGCATTTCATCGGCAGTATTCAGTCAAATAAAACAAAGGTTATCGCTGAGTCATTTCATTGGGTGCACACCGTAGACCGACTGAAAATTGCTCAACGCCTGAGTAGTCAATGCCCAGAAGATAAAGTCTTGAACATTCTACTCCAGGTGAATATCGACAATGACCCCAACAAGGGTGGCGCAAGCCCTGAGGAGTGCATTGATATGGTTAAACAGATAAGCCATTTACCGAATTTAAGACTACGCGGTTTGATGGTCATATTGAGTCGAGAGACAGACCCTAGGGTAGGCTACGAAACCGTGGCACAATTGCACACTGAATTAAAAGATGCCTTGAACCCTGAATTCGCGACCGCTTGGGATACCCTTTCTATGGGTATGACTGGCGATTTGGAGCACGCTATTGCAGCAGGTGCGACGATGATCAGGGTAGGTACGGCATTATTTGGCCCACGAGAGTAAATTACGTTATTAGTATTTTTTTAGTGTTAGGAGATGAACCGTGAGTATCGCCTTTATTGGGGCAGGCAATATGGCAGGCAGTTTAATCAACGGCTTGCTTGAAAGTGGCACCGCCCCAAGCGACATAGCCGCCGCTGACCCTATGGCAACACAGTTAGAAAAGCTTGCTGCGTTAGGTGTGATCACTGCTGCTAGCAATGACCAAGCCATAGAGGCTGCTGATGTCATAGTACTTGCCGTTAAACCCCAAGTAACGGGCGATGTGCTTGAGGCATTATCTGGTTTAAAACCTAATCAATTGATCATTTCAATCGTCGCCGGCATTGACCTGCGCAGTCTAGAGGCTTGGTTACCTGACAATCAGCCCATCGTGCGTTGTATGCCCAATACCCCAGCACTGCTAGGCGCTGGTATGACTGGCTTGTTCGCAAACAGCAAGGTCGCTGATCAACAAAAAACGTCAGCCACACATATTCTTGAGGCTGTTGGCGAAGTGGCTTGGGTTAATGAGGAAGCGCATTTAGATGCCGTGACTGCAGTTTCAGGCAGCGGACCTGCTTACTTTTTCTTACTCATGGAAAATATGATCGCCGCAGGCCAGAAACTTGGGCTAGATGCGCAGTTAAGCCGCAAGCTCACAGAACAAACTGCATACGGCGCTGCTCTTATGGCGCAAAAGAACGAGGCAGACCCGGGTACTTTACGCAAAAACGTTACCTCACCCGGTGGCACTACTGAAGCGGCACTGAACTTAATGTTGGAACAAGGCCTGCCAGCAACGGTCATAGATGCTTTGAGCGCAGCAGAAAACAGAGCCAAAGAATTGGCCATAGAATTTGGAGCTAAATCATGACCCAGACACTTATATTGATCATAGACTTGGTAATGCGCCTTGCCACTTTATTGTTCCTCATTAGATTTTTACTGCAGGCCAGTGGCGCGGATTTCTACAATCCCATCAGCCAAGCGGTAATTAAAGGCAGCGAACCAATAACCTCGCCGTTAAGAAAATTTTTACCTGAGATTGGAAAATTCGATTTAGCGTCACTCATAATCGCCTTCGTCATGGGGGTTATTTTCGTCGCCCTTATTAGCATGGGGCGCCTGTCGATAAGTCAGTACGCGGTTTTTGGAATAGTCCGCACGCTCTCTGTTTTGGTCGACTTCTACTGGTGGTCAATGTTAATTATTGTTATCGCGAGCTTTGTCTCTCAAGGTAGTAGTCACCCTGGACTATCCCTACTCAATCAATTGGTAGATCCACTGATACTTCCAATTAGAAGTATTTTGCCGTCAATGGGGCCCTTGGATTTCTCTCCGATGGTGGTCATTTTGATGCTGTCAATCGCTCAACGGTCACTACCTAACGCCTACGCCTTGGTCCAGTGAAGCCCTCTGTAGAAAATACCTTGGGCGTAGTCGAGCCCCAGCTCTATCAGCACACCGCAGCGTTTTTATTACAAAACGGTGAACGGCTGCATGGATACGAATTGGTATTCGAAACCTACGGCGCGCTCAACGCAGACAAATCTAACGCAATACTTATTTGCCACGCTTTATCGGGCCATCATCATGCGGCAGGCTTCCACTCACCCGATGACGCAAAACCAGGGTGGTGGGACGCCTGTATTGGACCGGGAAAAGCCATTGATACGGACCAATTTTTTGTCCTAAGCCTGAACAACTTAGGCGGCTGCCACGGCAGCACTGGGCCAAACTCCGTTGATCCAAGTACAGGAAAAATCTTTGGCCCAAGCTTTCCCAACGTTGTGGTCAAAGATTGGGTAGCCAGCCAAGCACATCTTGCAGATCATCTTGGCATTCAAAAGTTTGCCGCAGTAATTGGCGGTAGCCTCGGCGGCATGCAGGCCATGCAATGGAGTATCGACTTCCCAGAACGGCTTTACGCTGCAGTTCTAATTGCTTCAGCTGCCAAATTGTCAGCGCAAAATATTGCCTTCAACGAGATTGCTAGACAAGCCATCACGACAGATGAGGATTACTGCGCCGGAGATTACCAACAGTTTAATAAGAACCCTGAGAAGGGGTTGATGCTGGCAAGAATGGTCGGGCACGTTACCTACCTTTCAGAGGATGGTATGAAAACAAAGTTTGGCCGTGACGTTAAATCCGGCGACTTTGAGCGAGGCGCTAATGTTGAATTCCAAGTAGAGAGCTACCTTCACTATCAGGGACGAGCATTCACTCAGTATTTTGATGCCAACACCTATCTTTTGATGACTCGTGCTTTGGACTATTTCGATCCCGCTCGAGAATTTGACGGCGATCTGACTCGCGCTTTGGAAAAAACCACAGCAAAATTTTTGGTGCTTTCATTTTCTACAGATTGGCGCTTTTCACCTGAGAGATCTCAAGAGATAGTCGATGCACTAATTCGCGCCAGAAAGAATGTAGCCTCAGTTATTATCGAATCTGAGCACGGGCACGACTCGTTTTTATTACCCATCGATAGATACACAAAAGTTCTCAGCGCATTCTTGCAGCGCTCCTTCAAAGAGCTGAAAGGTATATCCGAGCGCACAAAAAGCAAAGACGAGGTGCCTTCATGAGAGGTGATTTGGAGCTCATCGCAACCCTGATTAACCCCGGTGCACGCATACTAGACTTAGGCTGTGGTGAAGGTGAGTTACTCGATCATTTGCAACGTGTCAAAAGTGTCAACGGTTATGGCCTAGACAGAGATGCCGAAAATATCAGAACTTGCGTGAGCAAAGGCGTCAATGTCATTGAACAAGATTTAGATGAAGGCTTAAACAATTTTGTTAATAGTAGTTTTGATATGGTCGTTATGACTGACGCACTTCAGGCGGTCAAAGAGCCGAGAAAACTTATTAGAGAAATGTTGCGCATCGGCGATGAATGTATTGTCACCTTCCCTAACTTCGCTCATTGGAGTTGTCGCGCACAACTTGCGCTGCAAGGGGTAATGCCAATATCTGAGCAACTCCCACATAGCTGGTTTGATACACCGAATATTCATCTGTGTACGTTCGCCGACTTTGAACAGCTTTGTATGGCTGAATCTATAAACATTATTCAAAGGCGGGTGGTTGACGCAAACCACCAAGAAAAAACGTTTATCAATTGGGCACCCAATTTTTTTGGTACCCACGCATTTTATCGACTGGGAAAATCAATATGACCATAAAGACCGCATTAAAGATTTTGCTCTCTGTAACGACCATGGTTGGTAGTCAGCTGAGTATCGCTGAGCAAATGCAGCGCTTTGGTCAGTATGAGCTTCACTACATTGTGATTCCTACAACCATGCTGAAACCCAGTATTGCAGCTGAATATGATATCTCTCGCGGTAAAGATCGTGCGCTGGTCAATGTGTCAGTTCTCAACCGTGAGAAAAAGCCGATTAACGCTAGGATTACTGGCGACAGTCAAAATTTGTTGGGCCAGCTACAGGATCTAGATTTTAAGCAGGTTAAAGAGGGCGATGCTATTTACTATCTGGCCGAAATACGTTTTGCCGATCAAGAAGTGCATAGAATAAAAATTGAAGCCACTGCGCCCGATGGCAAATCTACATTGCTAAAATTCACCCAAAAACTTTACTGGGCTGAATAATGAAAGTAATGCTAGGCACTAGAAATAGCGGCAAGATAACCGAGATGCAGCGCTTGCTTGCGCCTTTGGGCCTAGAACTTGAGAACCAATCCGACACAGACATACCAAGCCCGGTGGAAGACGGCGCAACCTTTGTAGAAAATGCACTTATTAAGGCCAGAGCCGTGAGCCTCGCATCCAGCATGCCCGCAATATCCGACGACAGCGGTTTAGTTGTGCCCGCTCTGAATGGTCGACCGGGTATTTATTCATCGCGCTTTGCTCACGCAGATGCTACCGATGCTGAAAATAACAAAGAATTGCTTGACCAATTAGCCAGTCAAGAATCTCGAGCCGCATACTTTTTTTGTTGTATGGTGTTTCTACGCCACCCCATCGACCCAACACCAATAATTGCCTACGGCCAATGGTGGGGAGAGATTCTTACCCAGGCCAAAGGTACAGGCGGATTTGGCTACGATCCATTATTTTTTATTACCAGTGAGAACAGCAGCGCCGCCGAGTTGCCTGCGGACATCAAGAATAAATTGAGTCACCGCGGCCAAGCAAGCCAGCATCTTATTATGCAGCTGTCTGCAAGTCTTGTCGTAAGTGCTTAATAATCCTGGGCTCTACGTTCACTTTCCGTGGTGTATCAAAAAATGTCCTTACTGCGATTTCAATTCTCATCCACTTAAAGATGACGTTGATCAGCAAAGGTATCTAGATTCGTTGCTACAAGACTGGCAGATTCAGTCGAAAACTATTTTTTCTGTCGCAGAGAACGCTGACTTTTTGCACCAAGGCTTTAAGACCGTTTTCTTTGGCGGTGGGACACCCAGTCTTTTTAAGCCCGAACTCATGGCAAAGCTGCTAAAGCAAATACCGATTGCCAAAGATGCTGAAGTCACCATGGAGGCAAATCCAGGGACCCAAGAATATACAGACTTTGAGCATTATTTGAGTGCTGGGATCAATCGCCTTTCCATCGGTGCGCAGTCTTTTCAAAACAGCCAACTTGCGAAACTCGGTCGGGTACATAGTTCCGCAGAAACCCAAGCAGCCGTAGCCAAGGCACTGTCTGCGGGATTCACCAACATTAATATAGATCTTATGTGGGGCCTGCCGGGTCAAAACTTGAAAGACGCACTCTTTGATCTTGAAAGCGCAATAGCACTATCCCCTCAACATATCTCTTGGTATCAGCTAACCATTGAAGCCAAAACAGAGTTCGCAAAGCGACCGCCGCTACTGCCTATAGATGGCATCCTTGCTGAGATAGAAACCAAGGGTAATGAACTCTTAGCGGCCAACGGTTATGGCCGCTACGAAATTTCTGCATACGCAAAAGATGCTGCCTACTGCCAACACAACATTAACTATTGGTCTTTTGGAGATTATATTGGCCTAGGCGCAGGGGCGCATGGAAAGGTCAGCGAGAGCGAGCAAATCCTGCGCACGCAAAAAGCCTCCCAACCCCGTCTTTATCAAGGTGAACCAGACAAAACTTTGCTACAAACAGTAACCAAAGAACAACTGCCGTTAGAGTTTATGATGAATGCCCTGCGTCTAATCGACGGCACCAGCATGGCAGCCTTTACAGAAAAAACCGGCTTAAGCTGGCAGAGTATTGAAAAGCAATGGAACGAGCTGCTCGCCCAAGGGTTAGTCCGAGGTGACCGATGCAGTACAACCGAACTCGGGCTTCGCTATTTAGATACGATACTAGGAAAATTTGTTAACTAACCCGGCGGTAAGTGAAGTCACGAATGCGATGACCCAACTTCTCCCCACGCGTTTCAAACTTGGTTCTACCGCGAACCGAGCCGTCTGCATCGAGTTCTGTTGTTTGGCTAGCATCACCCAAAATTGGATCTCTAATTACGTCAAGCTCACACTTGAACTTGGGGTTCATAGAAAAATATTCCGCTATCCACTCGCCATATTCGGCCCAGTCCGTTGCTAACCTGACAATACCCATGGGTTTTAGCACGACAAGCATTTGTGCTAAAAATTCGGTTTGAATTAGTCGGCGCTTTAAATGCCGTTTCTTCGGCCATGGATCCGGAAAAAATATTCTGATTTCTGACACGGACTCTGGCGTGAGTTCAGCCAACACTTTTTGCGCAGGTTGATCCACGAGTGCGACGTTTTCAATGCCAAGGTTTTCAAGCCGATAAAGCATAGAGCCGATACCCGGCTGGTACAGCTCAATGCCTAGAAGTAAATTTTGCGGCTGTTCTTGGCCCCAATTGATGAGTTCATGACCCATACCAAAACCAATTTCGATACCCAGTTCACGTGAATCAGCATTTATTGCCGGCGTTGCTAAACGATAATGCTGGGTTAGACGCTCCAGCGCGCTGGCTTGGGCCCTAGTAAAGCGGCCGCGACGACGGATATAGCTATGAGCGAAGTCGTTGTGCAACGACACGTCGGAATTTTGAGTATTGACGGAATCCTGCTCGGACACTAAGAATTTCTCCCATAACCTAAGGTAGCTAATTAATTATTAATAGCCAGCGAAGAATATATGAGGGTGACCCATGCAGCTATCAAAGTTACGCCGCCTAAGGGCGTTACCGGACCAAACCAAGAACCGGCACCTAGAACCAATGCGTAGATACTGCCGCTGAATAGCGCAATGCCAAGCATAAATAGCATGCCCGCGTAGCGCAGCGAAGCGGGACCACCAAGTAGCAACCATAAGCCAACAAATAGTAGAACTAAGGCGTGATACATCTGATAGGAAACTGCAGTTTCCCAGCTAGACAATCCGGATTCAGATAAGCGTGCTTTTAGCGCGTGCGCGCCAAAGGCTCCGAGCACAACGCCAAGGAGGCCCAGTGAGCCTCCTACAAGGATGAACAATTTAGCCATCTGCTATTAGTCAGCAGTAATGGCGAGCTTGAGTTTCTTCATCGCGTTCTTTTCTAGCTGTCGAATGCGCTCAGCAGAGACACCATATTCGGCGGCTAGGTCATGCAACGTGGACTTATCATCACTCAACCAGCGTTGCTGCAATATGTCTCGGCTGCGCTCATCAAGACCGGCAAGGCCAGCACTGAGGCGAAAACTCGCCTCTTGCTGCAGATGTTCGTCGGCGACAAGGTCAGCGGGATCAGGGGCTGCAGAGGCCAAAAAGTGCATTGGCGCGGTGGCAGATTCTTCGTCTGTTCCATAGCCATCGAATGCCATGTCACTGGCACTCAGTCTGCCTTCCATGCGTGTCACTTCTGCCGCAGATACGCCCAGATCAGCGGCGATGGCCTGAGTCTCAGCCAAACTCAACCAAGCGCTACTGCGCTTGGCACCGCGGAGATTAAAAAACAATTTCCGTTGTGATTTGGTTGTAGCAACTTTGACTATGCGCCAGTTGCGCAAAATGTATTCGTGAATTTCCGCCTTGATCCAATGCACAGCAAAGGAAATCAAACGCACGCCTACATTTGGGTCGAACCTTTTGACTGCCTTCATCAACCCAACATTACCTTCTTGGATTAAGTCAGCTTGAGAGAGACCATAACCTTTATAAGATCGGGCAAGGTGAACCACAAAACGCAGGTGGCACATAACTAGTTCCCGGGCAGCATCTAGATCTGCGTCCGCATAAAATCGCTCAGCAAGCACTTTTTCCGCTTCCGGCTTGAGGATAGGGAATTGACTGATTGTACGTAAGTAGGCATCGAGGTCACGACCTGGAGCGATGCTTGGCATAGCCATAATATCTGTTGTCATGGTGATACTTCCGGTAACACGAAGCTTGATGTTAGCACTCTAACTTGAGGAGTGCTAATAAAGATTTAGACATAAAATCTCGACAAAAGTTGCTCAAAGCCGCGGCGACAGCGACGCTTCTGTCGTTTCTACTAAATAAATTGGGCGCGGTGCAAACGCTGCCTTACTGCCACCCAAGCACCAACCACACCCAGAGAAATACCAATACCCAACACGCTAAGTAAGAACTGTGCATCGAAGCCCTTCACTACTAGCGGCACTTGATAACTGCCCAATAGAGCCTGCAGCGGACCTTCAATAGCGTTAAGAATGAGTGCAAGGAACATTACAGCCATGACACCCCCGCCGACGCCATAACAAGCACCAAAATAGATAAAGGGCCGGCGCATCTGTCCTCTTGTGGCGCCCACCAGCGCTAGCACCAGCAATTCTTCCAGTCGGGATTCTATAGCTAGGCGAACAGATGCAGAAGTGACAAAAATGGCGCCCAAACCAAACAGCAAACCGAATATCCAACCCAAACGGTTCAACAAGGTCGTGATATCGCGCAAGCGCTCCAACCAAGTCTTCTCAATAATCACATCGTTAATCTGAGGATTCGCCCGCAGCTGCCGTTGTAAGGCCTCAAGCTCAATAAAGTCTGCGCCCTCGCTGCTGGTAATTTGAATGGAAGCAGGCAGCGGGTTTTCGTCTAAGCTGGCCATGATGTTACGCAACTCAAGAGAGTCGGTGGTCTGGACGACAAAATCTTGTAGGGCTTGGTCAGATGTTGTCAAAGCGGTTTTTTCCACCAATGGCATTTTTTTTAGGCTTTTTAGTGCTGTCTCCATTTCTGTAGGGCTAACGCCAGCCTCAAAATATACGGTCAGTCCAGCGCGACCCTGCCAGCCGTCGCCAACCGCCTGGAGATTCACCTGCGCCAACCAAAGAATGCCAGGGAGGGCCAAAGCTATACCGACTAAAAACCAAACAAACAGACTGCTGGCCAAACGTTGGCTAACAAAGAGCGTCGTATCATTAAACGTTCGCCCATGGTCCTTGAGCCAATTTATAAAACCACCCGATGGCTTCGCCCAAGGGTCTAGGCTTTCGGTCTTTTTGTTATCCAAGGAACACCTGGCTTTTCACTAATTAAACTCAGTGACTCTTGTTTGCGTAGGCACTGGATCTGCAAGGCTCCCAGCAACCAAATTCAGAGTCGGTTGGCCCATGTCTTTAACCAGCTCTATATCGTGGGTCGCGATAATAACCGTGGTGCCAATCTCTCTAAATTGGCTAAACAGATCCATTATTGTCTTCGACAAAGCTGGATCTAAGTTACCCGTTGGTTCATCTGCCAATAATATTTTGGGCCTATTTACAACTGCACGGGCAATACCCACACGCTGCTGCTCTCCGGTAGACAAATATCCTGGCAAGAGTTTCTCTTTATCGAGTAAATCTACCGCACTCAACGCACCTCTCACTCGAGGCGCAATCTCATTTGCCGGAAAGTGTCCTATGCGCAGTGGCAAAGCTACATTTTCAAACACCGAGCGATCTGCAAGTAAGTGGTGGTCTTGGAAAACCACGCCTACATTGCGTCGGTACCAAGGCATGCGTTTTGCACTTAATTGGCTGATATTCACGCCACCCACAAGTACGCGGCCTCGGGTAGGTTCATCGGCGCCAATCAGTAAACGCAAAAATGTGCTTTTACCGGCACCAGAATGCCCAGTTAAAAAAGTCATAGACCCTGAATCGAAATTCACCGACAAATCTACCAACGCTTTGTGCCCGCCTGGAAACTGTTTGGTGACGTTGTCTAAAACTATACTAGCCATAATGCTTAAGACGCCTAGGCAGGGTCTTGGTCATTGGCGAGCAATGCGTGGACAAAATCATCTGCATCGAAAGGGCGTAAATCCTCAACGCCTTCGCCAACACCAATAAAATATAGGGGCACTTCAGGGACATCACCGACGCCACTAGCAACGGCAAAAATGACCCCAGCTTTAGCGGTACCATCCAGTTTGGTTACCACCAAGCCGGTAAGTTTCAGCGATTCATCAAATAATTTCACTTGGCTAAGCGCATTCTGACCAACGCCACCATCGAGCACCAAAATCACTTCATGAGGGGCATCTGCGTCTAACCTTTTGACCACTCGCTGGACTTTTTCTAACTCATCCATCAACTGAGTCTTGGCCTGCAAGCGTCCCGCTGTGTCGACAAGTAAAACATCCACGTCTCGAGCCTGCGCCGACTGCACCGCATCGAAAACTACTGAAGCACTGTCTGAGCCCTGTGGCTGCGCGATCACTGGAATATCATTACGCTCGCCCCATGCCTGAAGCTGCTCTACCGCAGCGGCGCGAAAGGTGTCTCCAGCAGCAAGCAGAACACTCTTACCCTCATCCTTAAAGCGTTTGGCCAACTTGCCAATAGTGGTGGTTTTACCCACGCCATTCACGCCAACAAAGAAAATGATTCGAGGCATACCTGCTTTTTTCTCAGGCAACTTAAAGGTTTTTGCAATGGGTAATAAGCGTTCTACCAACAACCTGTGCAGGGCTTCATGCAAAGCACGCGTATTTGCCAACTCACTGCGCTGCGCGCGCTGTGTCAGATTTTCTATAATGTCCCGAGTGGTCTCTACGCCCACATCAGTAGTGATCAGTGCGGTTTCCAAATCATCTAGCACGGTGTTATTGATTTCTTTTTCGCCGAGCAACAAGTTGCCCACGCCATCAGATAGTTGGGCGCGAGTTTTTGCCAAGCCTGATCTTAGTTTAGAAAAAAGTCCGGGGGAGCTACTGTCTGACATATCGATAACATCTATGGTGAATTTTTTTGCGCAAACAGCTGTGGCCCTAATGGCTCAGCAGCATTGCGTTACTATAACGCAAAATACATATGCTTTAGCCCCATTCCAACACTCAACATCGGATTCTGATCGGGCTAAGGTTAAAGCGTATCGCTCCAGAACATCCTATAATATTTGGCTCCAAATCCATGCCCTGCGCGTTGTATTTCATATGAAAAAGCAAAATACTAAAACTCAAACCGTGCGCATTATTGGCGGCAGGTGGCGAGGTAGAAAAATTTCATTTCCGGAAATTAACGACTTGCGACCCACCCTAGGCCGAACCAGAGAGACTCTGTTTAACTGGTTGAGGCCAGAGATAGACGGCACACGGTGTCTTGATTTATTCGCCGGATCGGGGGCCCTTGGCATAGAAGCCCTTTCTCAAGGCGCTGGTGAAGTGCTACTCGTGGAAAACGAACCGACCATTTTCCGCGCGTTGGAAAAAAGCGTCACGGATCTTGGCGAACCCACATGCCGAGCAATCAAAGCAAACGGGCTTGCTTACCTGACAGCGTTGCACGGCCCTTTTGACATCATATTTCTTGACCCACCCTACACCCAACCAGAACTATTAGGCACCTGCTTAGAGCTAATAGCCCAGCGTAAGCTGGCAAAAAATTATATTTATGTAGAGTCTAATCAGGGCGAGCTAATAGAAGAATTATGCAGCATCAACGGTTTTGAAATAGATAGAAGAACTTCCAGCGGTAGCACCTTCAGTGCCTTAGTCGCAGGTAAATGACGAAAACATTGAGCACAGTTCATTGAGCTCAATCAACTTGCAGTCGCAAAAACCCAACGCTAGTATCGCGTCCCTAACAATGAAATTAGACGTCAGAAGACGCAGAGAAAAAGACTATGTCAAAGAGAACTGTGGTTTACCCCGGATCATTTAACCCAATCACAAACGGGCACACAGATCTGGTAGAAAGAGCATTACACCTATTTGACCATGCCGTCTTGGCCATTGGCACGTCTATCAACAAAGACCCAAAAGTAGATCTGGCGGACAGAATTGCGCTTTGTGAGAAGGTACTCGCTCAATATGGAGACAGAGTTTCCGTTGAGGGTTTTAACTCTCTTCTGGTTGACTACGTGCGCTCCAAAGACACTCGGTTCGTACTGCGTGGGCTGCGGACAGTCACTGATTTCGACTACGAATTCCAAATGGCAGAAATGAATAGGTCCTTAGACCCTCAAATTGAGTACGTATTTTTGCCAACGTCTAAAGATTGCTCGTTTATCTCGTCCACTCTCGTCAGGGAAATTTCGGCCTTGGGCGGCGACATATCGCAATTTGTGCATCCCGAAGTTATCTCAGAGTTAGCCAGCAAAAAATAAAAGAAACAGCCGTAAGAGAAACTAAGGACCTTGAACGAGAACTGCTCTATTGACCTAAAACGATAGGGCGTTAGGCTCTCAATGCCGCTAACCGAGCAACTCAACAGAGCGCCGCCACAGAGCTGTTAGCGCCACCCGCTGAAAGTCTGACAGCTTGGGCAGTACACTGTACTTCTCTGCCCTAATACCTGGCCCTTAAGCGTACTGGCGCATTCTCGACACGGCTGACCCTCTCGACCATACACATTGAGGCTTTGACTAAAGTAACCGGGTTGCCCGTCTGAACCGACAAAGTCCCGCAGAGTAGTGCCACCCACCTTAATTGCTCTCGCCAAAATTTGGCGGATAGCTTGGGCCAAATTTTCGTAAGCCAACCGACTCACTCGCTGGGCTGCTGTTGCCGGCCTGATCTTGGCCATAAAGAGGGACTCAGCGGCGTAAATATTACCAACACCCACAACCACTTTACCGTCCATAATATGATTCTTTACCGCGACCTTACGACGTCTCGAACTATTAAACAGATAATCGCCAGAAAACTCATTTTCTAGCGGCTCAACGCCCAGATCCTTAAGCAACCAATGCTCAAGAGCATCACCTGGCTGAAAATGAAAACTGCCAAAGCGGCGTGGATCGTTAAAACGCAGCCAATGATCGCCGGTCAATTCGATATCAATATGATCGTGCAATTTGGCTGGCGTTTGAGGGCTGACAACTCTGAGACTACCCGACATACCAAGGTGTATGAGCAGCGTGCCCACATGAGTAGATATCAGGATGTATTTGCCACGACGAGTGATATTTGTGACCTTACTGCCAACAAGGCTGGAGGGCAGGTCTACCGGCCACCTCAGGCGAGGCTGCCGGACTTCGATAGCTAAGATCGACTGATAAAGGAGGAAGGGCTCTATGCCCCGCCGAGTCGTTTCGACTTCGGGGAGTTCAGGCATTCCTTACTTGATCTTTGCTTCCTTGTAGAGCACATGCTTGCGCACAACGGGATCGAATTTTTTAATTTCCATCTTGTCTGGTGTGTTCTTCTTGTTCTTATCAGTCGTGTAGTAGTGTCCGGTACCGGCACTTGAAACGAGTTTGATTTTATCACGCATAGTTTTAATCCGTTTTGTTGTTGACTTGGTCGGTTAACAACCCACCTAAGCTCAGCAACTATACTCTCTAACCCTCAGCTGCCGCTAGGCAGTAGGGCAAGTAGAGTTTGTTATACCTTATGACCCGCGGCGCGCACGTCCTCAAGAACAATATCAATACCATTCTTATCGATGATACGCATACCCTTTGAAGATACTCGTAATCTGACGTAGCGTTTTTCTGATTCCACCCAAAAACGATGATAATGCAGATTAGGCAAAAAGCGCCTTCTCGTCTTGTTCATTGCGTGACTGACGTTGTTGCCAGCCATTGGTCTTTTGCCTGTGACCTGACATACCTTAGCCATAGTCGGGATCCCTAGAAAATTTGAGGCGCGTTTATACCAAAGTGCGGGGGTTAGAGCAACAAAAAAGGCTAAATCAGCCCTCTAGCGGCCAAACAAACCGTATTTCGCGCAAAAACAACAACATGATCGAGTACACGGATATCTACTTGTTTAAGTAAGTTAGACAGCTCTTTGGTCAAAAAAATATCTGCCTGACTTGGCTCAGAAACCCCAGAAGGGTGATTGTGCGCCAATATTATAGCCGCTGCATTAAGTTCAATGCCGCGGCGCAATACTTCACGGGGGTGCACATGGATCCTGTCTATAGAACCATTAAACATAATCTCAAACGACAGCAGTCATGCTTGGAATTGAGATACAAGCAGGCAAACACTTCGGTCGGTGAATGACCAATGCGCTTGCGCAAATATCGACTCACCAAATGTTGGTCATTGAAGCGTTCACCTTTGGCGAAATCTGCTTCAACATCACGCGCCATAAGTTCATGCATTGCTTTGATCTGGGCAGCCTTCGCCTCTCCTATGCCCCGAAACTTAGTCAGCGCACTAACGGATGCCCCGAGCAAGGTGCCAATGCCGCCAAATTCTTCCAACAGTCGACGAGACATACGCACCGCATCTTCGCCTTGGCTACCAGAAACCAAGCACAAGGCCAAAAGTTCCTCCGTTGACAGATTTTCTGGCCCATGACGCAAAAGCCTTTCCCGAGGTCGTTCGTTTTCTTGCTATCTAGTGATTACGTCTTTGCAAGGTTCAATGTTAGACTTTCTTTTTCCGGACGTTGTTTCCGCCGTTGTTTTAGGCTTTTTATCCGAAGTTTTATCCGATGTTTTATCCAAAGTTTTATCAGCCTTTTCGTCGGGCTTGCCGCCGGAATGGGTGCTAGAGGCGAAACGGTCATTTTCATTTTCTAAAGGGTTCAAGGTTTTGCTATGTCCAAACTTGCAGGGCAACATATTTTGCTTGGTATTTCGTCTGGCATTGCTGCGTATAAGACCCCAGCGCTTGTAAGAGCTCTGATTGCTGAAGGGGCCGACGTTAAAGTTGTGATGTCAGAAAATGCCCATCATTTTGTTACGCCAACCACGTTGCAGGCAGTATCTGGTAGTCCAGTGCGCTATACGTTGTGGGACGAAAATGCAGAAGCTGCCATGGGTCACATCGAATTGGCAAGATGGGCTGACCAAATTATTATAGCACCGGCCACAGCAAACTGCATTGCAAGACTCGCTCAAGGCCAAGCCGACGACTTGCTCACAACCCTATGTTTGGCAACACAAGCGCCCATTAGCATTGCGCCGTCAATGAACCAGCAGATGTATAAGCATCCAGCCACTCAATCTAATCTGCAAACGTTAGCCAACTACAACTATAGACTTATTGGTCCTGATCATGGTGATCAAGCCTGCGGCGATAACGGCCCCGGCAGAATGACTGAGCCAGAAGAGATCATTGAAACGATAATCGATCAGCAATATTCGCCAATGACAGAAGGCGCGAAAAACACGCAATGGGCCGGCTTGCACGTAATGATTACAACCGGGCCGACTCAAGAAGCTATAGATCCGGTGCGCTACATTTCCAATCATAGCTCCGGGTTACAGGGGTTAAGTATTGCCAACGCAGCCCTCGCTCGGGGCGCCAAAGTCAGCGTCATTGCCGGACCAAGAGTACCTGAATCTAATCCATCTATTATGCGATTAGACGTGACCACGGCCTTGGAAATGCACGACGCGGTACATCATGGCTTAGGCGATGTTGATGTATTCATTGGCGTTGCAGCGGTTGCCGACTACCGAGTGGAGGCTATTCAGGACAAAAAAATCAAACGTACGGAAACTCAAGACCCAAGCATGAGCCTGCGGCTTGTAGAAAATCCAGATATCATCGCCAGCGTCGTTGCCAGTAAGTCTGCCGGGCTAGTTGTTGGCTTCGCCGCTGAAACACACGACACCTTGGAATACGCACGCGCCAAACGCCAACTTAAGGGTCTAGACGCCATCATCGTCAATGACGTTTCAGACCACGACATTGGTTTTAATGGCCAAGATAACGAGGTGACTTTCATCCACGAAAACGGTGAAACCCGATACCCCCGGCAAAGCAAGGGTCAAATAGCAGAACATTTGCTAGATGAAATAATCTCTGTTTTTTCACAGCAATTAGAAAAAAAATTAACTAGCAAACAATAAGAGAATCCATGAGCGATAGCGTTTTTTCCTCTAAGAGCCTTGAACAAACTGACGTAGACGGTGGCATTTTTCGCGCCTATGACATCAGGGGCATTGTTACAACAAACCTAACCCCAGACATGGTTTATTGGATTGGCAGGTCTTTTGCCACCCAAGCAATGACATCTGACAACCCCAAAGCGGTTACTGGCCGCGACGGCCGCTTATCGAGCCCTGCCCTAGAACAAGCGCTTATAGCTGGACTGTTAGAGGGCGGCATGGAGGTGATCAGTATTGGCCAGGTACCAACGCCAGTACTCTACTATGCGACTCACGAGCTGGGCACCGGTACTGGAATCATGATCACAGGTAGTCACAATCCGCCTGAGTACAACGGTCTTAAAATGATGATCGGCGGGGTTACGCTTGCGGAATCACTGATCCAAGACCTTTACCAAAACTTGCTTACCAAAACGTTCGTTGAAGGTCAGGGCAGCGCATCCTCGCAAGTAATGGATGAGCGCTATATTGACCAAGCATTAGCCGCCAGCACGCTGTCTAGGCCAATTAAAGTTGTGGTGGATTGCGGTAATGGCGTGGCTGGAGAAATGGCGCCAGCGCTGCTGACTAAACTGGGTTGTGATGTCATACCCCTGTTTTGCGAAATTGATGGCAATTTCCCAAATCATCACCCAGATCCAGCCGAACCAGAAAATTTAGTAGACCTCATAGCGGCCGTGAGAGCAGAACAAGCCGACGTTGGCCTAGCTTTTGATGGCGATGGCGACCGACTCGGCGTAGTCACGCCGGCGGGAGAAATCATCTGGCCAGACAAAATGATGATGCTATTTGTTGAAGACATCTGTGCACGAGTGCCAGATTCTACGGTCATATTTGACGTCAAATGCAGCCGCAATTTGGAACAAGTCATTGTGCAGTCTGGCGGTAAGCCGCTGATGTGGAAAACTGGCCACTCGCATATGAAGGCGAAAATCAAAGAAACCAACGCAGCTATTGCTGGAGAATTCAGTGGTCACATATGCTTCCTTGAGCGCTGGTACGGATTTGACGATGCGCTTTATACTGCTGTGCGCCTGCTAGAACTACTCAGCGCTACCGAGCAAAACGTAGACGAAGTATTTGCAAAATATCCTACTACATTTACCACCCCGGAGCTGAAGATCTTAACCTCAGAAACCCACAAGTTTTGGGTTATGGACCAGCTCCGCGCCAACGCAGACTTTGGCGATGGTCGACTAACCTTAATTGACGGCATTCGCGTAGATTTCGAAGATGGTTGGGGACTAATACGCTCCTCAAACACCAGTCCAGTATTGTCTTTAAGATTTGAAGCCGACACCCAAGCAGCGTTAGATCATATTCAGGATGAATTTCAGGCTCAATTAGCTAACATAGACGACTCGCTTAAATTTCGCTAAGAAAGCAAAACAAACTATGAATTCATCCAACACACTAACGGTTCAAGTCTTAACTGAAGCCCTGCCGTATATACAACGCTTTCACGGCCAGACCGTTGTAATCAAATATGGCGGCAACGCGATGACCGATGAGAGCTTAAAAAATAGTTTCGCTCGAGACGTGGTGCTCATGAAGCTGGTCGGCATTAACCCCGTAATAGTCCATGGCGGCGGCCCGCAAATTGGCGATCTGCTAGAAAAGTTGGGCATTGAGTCGAAATTTGTTAATGGCATGCGCGTTACCGATTCGCAAACCATGGATGTGGTGCAAATGGTTCTTGGTGGATTAGTTAATCAAGAAATCGTCTCTTTACTCAATACCCATGGCGGCAGAGCTGTAGGTGTCACAGGCAAAGACGGCAACCTCATACAGGCTGAGAAATTACCTATGCCCGCATCTGCAGACCCAGCAAGTTCTGCCTCAGAAATTATTGACATTGGCCACGTGGGCGCCATCACCAACATAAATGTGGACGTACTGAATACGCTCAAAGACTCACAGTTTATTCCCGTAATTGCGCCCATTGGCGTTGGCGAAAAAGGCGAGTCCTACAACATTAATGCGGACATTGTGGCCGGCGCGATTGCCGAGTATTTGGGCGCAGAAAAGCTGCTTTTATTAACTAATACGCCGGGCATTTTGGATGCCAACAAAGTAACTATTTCAACCATCGCTAAAGCCGAAGTAGAGCAATTGATTGCTGAGGGCGTTATCAACGAAGGCATGTTGCCCAAAGTAGATTGCGCATTAAAAGCGGTCTCAGCAGGCGTCAGCAGCGTACAAATAGTTGATGGGCGAGTTCCCCACGCACTACTGTTAGAAGTTTTTACAGACTCTGGAATAGGCACACAGATTATTGACCATGTCGAAAACTAATCGCAAGCAGGAAATCCTGCAGGCTTTGGCCCAAATGCTGGAAGCAACTCCTGGTGGTAAAATCACCACCGCCAGTCTTGCTAAAGAGGTGGGAGTTTCGGAAGCAGCGTTATATCGTCACTTCCCTAGTAAAGCAAAAATGATCGAGGGGTTAATTGCGTTTGCGGAAGACACTTTATTCAGCCGCATTGGCACAATACTCAGCGATCATGAAGACGCTGCGACCAGGTGCCACAACATCCTCTTTCTGCTGCTGACATTTGTTGAACGTAACCCAGGCTTTGCTCGGCTATTTGTTGGCGATGCCCTGCAGGGAGAGACCGAGCGACTACGCGCTCGTATGTGTCAGCTATTAGACCGAATAGAAACCCAGCTGCGCCAATGCCTGCGCGATGAAAAAGACCTGCAAAAGTTTGGTGATGTGGGTGTCAGCGCTAAGGCAAATCTGCTGCTAGCCTGTGCGGAAGGGCAAATACTGCAATTTGTTAGATCTGACTTTAGACAACTACCTACAGCCCACTGGAAGGACCAATGGGCATTGCTGTCCGGCAGTATATATGTAAATCAGCCTACTGCAAGCTGACCCAGGCGCCCTGAGATTTAGAGCGCTCTTATTCTCAATTATTAGGCAAGCTTGCAGTAAGCTTGCTGATATCCACGCATGCTTTGCAAAACCGTTTGCATATCATCTTGGCTTTGTAGAAAATTAATCACGTCTGCCACACCTGCAATGGTGATCATTGGAGCCGCTAAATCCGTTGCCAAAGTATCTACTGCGGTTTGACCAGAGGGGCCAAGTTCAGCTCTGTCGAGCGCAATCACCACCCCAGCGATTTCCGCTTCCTCGACTTTAATCAGATCTACTGCAGTACGAATAGCCTTGCCTGATGTTAAAACGTCGTCTACCAACAGTATTCGGCCCTTCACGGGTGCACCAACCAAATTGCCTCCTTCACCGTGGTCTTTGGCTTCTTTACGGTTGTAAGCCACGCCGACATTTATGCCGCGCTCGGCCAAAGCCAATCCAGTGGCCACCGCAATTGGGATGCCCTTGTATGCCGGCCCAAACAGAACATCGAACTCTACTTTCGACGCCACGATGGCATCGGCGTAAGCCCGGCCCAAGGTTAACAACCCTGGACCATCGTCTACTGAACCTAGATTGAAAAAGTACGGACTTTTTCTACCTGAGTTCAAGGTGAAGTCACCAAATTTTAGGACACCTTGGCCAACCAAAAATTCGATAAAAGATGCGGTGGAAGTCGTAGCTGTCATTTTTTCTCCAAACTAAAAAGAAAACGTTAAGGAAGTAGGCAGGAAACCAAGGGGGCGGTTATTGCCATTGTCTCGAACCTGATCTTAGCCAAACGGGGCCCCAGCAGCTTCCTGTTGGGGCCAAAAAGATGCAAATTATTGCGCCGATCTATTATGCCAATGCGGCCTGCTGAAGAGCGAGTAACTCGGCGGTGCCTTGTTCCGCCAGCTCAATCAACGCGAGCAGCTCTGTCTTATTGAACGGTGCTTCCTCGCCGGTGCCCTGCAACTCGATAAAACCTTTGTCGCCCATGGCAACAACATTCATATCGGTTTCAGCGTTGGAATCCTCTGCGTAGTCTAAGTCCAGTACAGGCGTACCTTTGTAAATGCCCACGCTTACCGAGGAGACCATACCGATCAAAGCACCAGGTGCATTTACCGAGGCAATAGCGTCGGCCAAGGCTATAGCACCACCAGTAATTGAAGCCGTTCTGGTGCCACCGTCGGCTTGAATTACATCGCAATCAAGACGAATAGTCCGCTCTCCCAAAGCTTTCATATCTACCATTGCGCGCAGTGAGCGACCAATAAGACGCTGAATCTCTACGGTACGACCACTCTGCTTACCTCGAGCGGCTTCACGGTCATTACGGCTGTTAGTGGCGCCTGGCAACATACCGTACTCGGCGGTAACCCAACCCACGCCCTTACCACGTAAAAATCCAGGCACTGAATTCTCTACCGAGGCAGTACAGATAACTTTCGTATTACCAAACTCCACCAATACAGATCCCGCAGAATGCATGGTGAAATTACGTGTAAATTTAATGTCTCTGAGCTGATCGGTTGATCTACCACTTGGCCGCATAGTATCTCCTAAGGTTTTTAAATAGGGCGTTTTAGAAATTGCTTCGCGGCAACATTGCCGTCAAAGCTAACGCGGATTATTCACTCAATAAGTTATGGAGAACAGCGATTTCAATCAATGTGCGTGTTTTAAACGCGCTACTCGGGGCAATCTGTCTCCAGAGCACCCTAAGATTGGGTACTCAAGCAACCTACCCTCAAGTACCCGAGCAACCTATGCCTATGCGTGAGCAGAAGTAGTATTATCCCTTCATCTAACGCCTAGCGCGCTAAACTAATTAGAATTACGCAAATAATATGAATCAAATGTGTAGCATGACCGCCTTTGCCCGCAGTGAGCGCGACATTAAAGAGCATCACCTGGTCTGGGAATTGAAGTCGGTGAATCATCGCTATTTGGAAACTGCCTTTCGCATGCCCGATAGCCTCAGATCTCTGGAGCAGAAAGTCAGGGACAGCGCGCGCAAACAGCTCAAAAGAGGCAAGGTCGATTGTTCACTACGAGTTGAATCGACGGCTGGCAGCGAAGGCCTAAAGTTAAATGAAGAAAAAGTTCAGGAACTGCTAGAGGCCCTCAATGAACTCAAGGCTTTAGCCCCGGACACTAAAGATTTGAACGCCATAGATATCCTTCATTGGCCCGGCGTAATGCAATCTTCATCAATCCAGGACGCTGACCTAGACAAAGATGTATTAGAACTCTTTGACGAGGCGCTAGCCGCGTTCGTTGAAGCACGGTCAAGGGAAGGCGAAAGACTAAAAGTTATCCTCGAGCAGCAGCTCGATTTGATCGCCGGACATGTTGATGCAATCCGGCCACTGTCTGACGATTTTGCCCAACAACAGCGCCAGCGTCTGTTAGCACGAGTCGCAGAACTTGGTGTTTCTATAGATAATGATCGGCTGGAACAAGAGGTTGCGCTACTGGCTCAGCGAGCAGATGTCAGAGAAGAACTCGACCGGCTGGTAATCCATGTGGAAGAAGCGAAAGAACTTATTGGCGGTGCAGGGCCACACGGCAGACGGTTAGACTTTTTGACTCAAGAACTTAATCGCGAAGCCAACACGCTTGGCGCAAAGTCGGTTAAAACTGAAAGCTCACAAACTTCGGTAGATCTTAAGGTCATCATCGAACAAATTCGAGAACAGGTGCAAAACATAGAATGATTCAAGGACAACTCATATTGGTCTCAGCGCCGTCTGGCGCAGGCAAAACAAGCTTAGTTTCGGCGGCGCTAGAAAGTGATGCGCAATTGGTCGTAGCGGTTAGTCACACAACTCGAGAACCTCGCGACGGCGAGCAAGATGGCGTTAATTACCATTTTGTGGAGCACGACAAATTCAGTCAAATGATCACGGGTGAAGAATTTCTCGAACACGCTGAAGTATTTGATAACCGCTACGGCACATCGAGTAGCGAAGTATCCGGCAAAAGAGAAAATGGCCAAAATGTAATTCTTGAAATCGACTGGCAAGGTGCCGCGCAAATCAGAGCGTTGATGCCCGATGCCGTAAGCATTTTCATTCTGCCGCCTTCAATCGAGGCTCTAGAAAACAGGTTGATATCTAGAGGCCAAAATACTGATGAAAGTATTCAACGCAGACTCAGTGAGGCATCGCTAGAGATGGCCAGCGCAGTGGATTTCGACTACCTAATTGTTAACGACGACTTTGACGTTGCGCTCACTCAATTACTTTCAGTGATGAGAACCGGCAGGCAATCAACTGCAATCCAAACTCAGCGCCCGGAAATTAGGTCACTACTGGGCCTATAACCTAGCAAAGCCTTGTGGAGCAGGGCTTTCGCCTGTATCCTCTGAAAATGCGCGCCCATTTTATATTCGAGATGACCCATGGCTAGAATAACTGTAGAAGATTGTTTAGATAATGTAGATAACCGTTTTGAACTAGTCATGTTGGCTAGCCGTCGTGCACGCGCATTGCGTAACTACAATACAGATGCACTAGTACCAGAGGAAAACGATAAGCCTACTGTTATCGCACTTCGAGAAATTGCTGAAGGTCTTATCAGTCATGAGATGCTAGACAGCCAAGAAATTTCTCCAGACGATGAAGAAATTAATATTGATTTCAGCGTAGCAAATTTGAGCAGTGGCAAAGTGGGAGAAGATGAGTCGGCAACGGGCTGAGCCCAGTTCCCAATCATTCTTTGTAGCGCAGCTTGCTGCGCACGCTAAGCAAACTGAGGTCGCAGCCCCTGCGACCATAAACACCCTCGCGCATAGACTCACCTATCTGAACGAACAAGAAATAGAAAAAGTTAGAGCTGCCCACAGCTATGCAACACTGGCTCACGAAGGCCAAAGCAGACGCACCGGTCACGCCTATATTACCCACCCTACAGCCGTTGCCCAGATCCTCGCAGAAATGCGCATGGATCATCAAACCCTTATGGCGGCGCTACTACATGATGTCATTGAAGATTCCAGTGCAAGCAAACAATCCCTCGGCGAGATGTTTGGCGAGTCTGTTGCGGAAATTGTCGATGGCGTCTCGAAGCTAAGCAAAATTTTTGCTAATCGCGATGAGGCTCAGGCTGAAAACTTTCAAAAGATGGCTCTGGCCATGGCCAAAGACATTCGCGTAATTTTGGTAAAAATGGCCGATCGTCTGCACAACATGAGAACCATCGGCGTCATGTCTTCTAGCCAACGCAAACGCATTGCTAAAGAAACCCTAGACTTTTATGCGCCTATTGCAAATCGTTTGGGGATTCACGCCATGAAGAGCGAGCTAGAGGACTTGGGCTTTAAAGCGCTTTATCCTCTGCGCTCAGATCGCATAGAGCGTGCGGTGATTTCCGCACGAGGCAATCGCCGTAAACTTATGGACGAAATCAACAGCACAATGACCGCAGCGCTAAATCGCGAAGGGATCAGCGCCGAGGTTGTTGGGCGCGAGAAAAACGCTTTCTCCATTTACAAGAAAATGAAGTCCAAGCAAAAATCCTTTCTCGAAATAATGGATGTGTTTGGCTTCCGCATAGTAGTTGATCAACCCGACGCCTGCTATCGCGCTTTGGGTATTGTGCACAATTTGTACAAGCCCGTTGCCAGCCGCTTCAAGGATTACATCGCCATACCCAAGGTCAACGGCTACCAATCTCTCCACACCAGTTTGTTTGGCATGCATGGCGTGCCTATTGAAGTGCAAATTCGCACTAAGCAGATGGAAGCTATTGCAGAAAATGGTATTGCCGGCCATTGGTTGTATAAGAGCGATGGCGAATTCGATTCTAATCAGCACAGAGCGCGGCAGTGGATTAAGGACCTTATGGAGCTGCAACGTCGAGCAGGTAATCCATTAGAGTTTATTGAGAGTCTCAAAATTGACTTATTCCCAGATGAGATTTATGTCTTTACCCCGCGGGGCAAAATTTTAGAATTGCCTAACGGCTCTAGCCCGGTAGATTTCGCCTACAGCGTGCACACGGACGTCGGTAACCGATGTATAGCGTGCCGCATTGATCAGAAACTAGCGCCGCTTTCTCAGCAGTTACAAAGCGGGCAAAGAGTAGAAATTATCACTGCCGAAGGCGGCAGGCCAAACCCTGAGTGGCTGACATTTACTGTTACTTCAAGAGCGCGCTCGGCCATACGCCATGAATTGAAGCACCAGCAACAAGGCGAATCAGTCGCATTGGGCCGAAAACTTCTCAACCGCTCATTGGGCAATGCCAACACCAGCATCAACGACCTAGACTTCCGGCGCCTACGTAAAGTCTTCACCGAATTAGGCGTACGCAAACTCAACGAGTTGCTCGCTGCAATTGGCAATGGTGAGCTTATGGCTTATGTTGCTGCGCAAAAACTACTCGCCGCTGACGACCCAGACTATGCAGCTGTAGAAGTACAGGGCGGTGGCCCCATTGCCATTCGTGGCGGAGATGGGTTAGTCATTAACTATGGCAAGTGCTGTGGCCCACTGCCTGGAGACCACATTGTTGGTCATATGACAGCCGGCAAAGGCTTTGTAGTGCACATTGAAACCTGCACCAATTTGAGCGAAATACGACGACGCTCCTCCCACGAAATCATTCCGGCCCGATGGACCTCTACTACCGAGGGCGAATTCTTTACCACGCTCAGGGTAGATGTTAATCGGCGTAAAGGCATTGTGGCCGAAATCGCAGCAGAAGTTGCGGCTGCGGACGCCGGTGTAGATAACATCAGCGTTAAGGAGCGCAGTGCTGAAATTAGCACGCTGATCATCGGCACTACAGTACGCAACCGTTCCCATCTAGCTAGACTAATGCGTAAGCTCAGGAATATAGCCTCTGTGATTACGTTATCGCGGACCAACAACTAACAATATTTTTATATTGAGAAAAAATATGACTCGAACAATAGTTCAAACTGAATCGGCGCCTGCGGCCATCGGCACTTATTCACAAGCGGTAAAAATGAGTGCGGGCAGCATGACCTTTATATCTGGTCAAATACCGCTAGTGCCGGAAACAATGACCTTAATCAGCGATACGTTTATTGAGCAGACTCACCAAGCGTTTAAAAATTTGGCCGCAGTTGCGCAGGCATCCGGAGGCAGCCTAAGCGATTGCGTAAAGCTAACTATTTACCTCACCGACCTAAACGAATTTGCCAATTTAAATACAGTTATGGCTGAGTACTTTAGCGAGCCTTACCCTGCACGAGCTGCGGTTGAAGTGAGCGCTTTGCCTAAAGGCGCTCAGGTTGAAGTCGACGCCATTATGGTCAGCGGCTAGTTTATTGGCCGTTTGTTGACAACTTACTGATCTTTCACCGATCATTACTGACCGCTAAATCACTATGGCTATAGATCCCCAAGCTGAGATTACCGAGCTGAAAGGTGTTGGACCTGCGTTAGCACAGACCTTGGAAAAGCTGGGCATCTTTCGCATCATTGACCTTCTAGTGCATTTGCCAATGCGCTACCAAGACAGATCTAAAGTGCTCACCATAGGCCAACTGCGATCAGGCGATGAGGGCTATATTTGCGGCCAGGTATTGGGCAGCAAAATTCTCTTCGGCAGGCAGCGCAGCCTTGAAGTATTAGTCGGTAATAATTCTGAGGGACTTGGAGGCGAAATCCGCTTACGCTTCTTCCGTTTTTCAAAGTTTCAGAAGAGCGCCATAGATAACGCCAAGTATATTCGAGCATTCGGCAGTATTGGTTTTGTTGGCCGCAATCTGGCAATGGCTCACCCTGAGTACAAGACCTTTGACGTAGAACCAGAGCCTCCAAGAGCCGAACTAACCCCCGTCTATCCAACTACCCAAGGCCTAGGTCAGCAGCGTCTGCGCAAACTAGCGGAAAAAATTTGTGCACTATCTTGGCCACAGCAGCAAGGTACTCCGTTTGAAAAACTCATAGCACTGCACCAGCCTACAAACCTCGCAGACGTAGAAGGGCTCCAGCAAGACCTAGCCATGGATGAGCTGTGTGCGTACTACATTGTCATGAAGGGGCGAGCACTTAAACGGCGCCAACAACAGGCAATGGCATTACCCCGAGCCGACGGCTTGGGTAGAAAGTTACTCGACAACCTAGGCTTTAATCTAACGTCTGCGCAAGTGAGGGTAGTGGGTGAAACTCTCACAGATTTGGAAAACACTACACCTATGCTTCGGTTAGTTCAGGGCGATGTGGGTTCCGGGAAAACCGTAGTAGCGGCATTTGCAGCCATACGGGCAGTAGAACACTCAAGCCAGGCCGCAATCATGGCGCCAACAGAACTATTGGCTGAACAGCATTTTCATAATTTCAGCAACTGGCTTACGCCCCTGGGCATTAAGGTCACGCTCCTTACCGGTCAAATGCCAGCCAAAATTAAGCGCGAGACGCTTGCGGAAATCGCCGATGGCACAGCTCAAGTCATCGTCGGCACTCACGCGCTGTTTCAAGATAGTGTCAATTTTGCTCGACTAGCATTGGTGATCATTGACGAGCAACACCGGTTCGGAGTTCACCAACGCATGATCTTGCAGAACAAGGGTAACTTCCCGCACCAACTTGTTATGACGGCTACGCCTATTCCCAGAACGCTCACCATGACCCTATATGCCGATATGGACGTGTCGGTCATTGATGAATTGCCCAAAGGTCGCCAGCCCATCAACACCCACACGGTGAAGGAAGACAATCGGGAGAAGGTTATTCAGCAGGTAACTCAAGCCCTTGCTCAAGGCCAGCAAGCCTATTGGGTATGCACATTAATTGAGGACTCTGACGAAATCGATGCGATGTCTGCTAACGCATCCTTTGAATACCTGACCAAGCATTTGCCCAACTTTCGCGTTGGGCTACTCCACGGTCGTATGCGCGGCAGCGAGAAAGTCACCATCATGGATGCCTTTAAGGCTGGCGAATATGACATTCTTGTTGCCACAACAGTGGTGGAAGTGGGCGTCGACGTGCCCAATGCAACGCATATGGTGATAGAAAATTCTGAACGTTTGGGCCTTGCGCAACTGCACCAACTGCGCGGACGTGTGGGTAGAGGGCAAGTTGCGAGTCGCTGCTTTTTACTTTTTAAACCCGGTCTAAGCCAAGCTGGCCAACATCGACTGAACGCACTGCGACAGAGCCAAGACGGATTTTATCTCGCCGAGCAAGATCTAAAACTTAGAGGGCCCGGAGATATCTTGGGCACCCGCCAGGCCGGCGAGCAAAGCTTTAAAATTGCAGACCTGGCCGTTCACGCGTTTCTTATGCCAAGAGTGATCAAGCGCAGTGAAAGTTTAATGAACGCAGCACCGGGGAGTGATGAGCACGCTACTCTTAAAGGTCTATTGATGACCTGGGCACCCGCCGATCACGGCCACCTAACGGTCTAAATAACCGCCCCCAGATTGCCCTGAAGTTGTAGGGGCAATATAAATAGGGCTGTTTAGGCTGTTCTCTCGCTCATCCCATAACTGGCCGAGCCCGCTTCGGGATCGTGGTAAACATCCAGATCTAATTGCCCTTCAGACTTAGCCACGACAGTTGCTACCGTTGCATCGCCTGTGACATTTACCGCAGTACGCAGCATGTCGAGCAGTCGATCAACGCCAATGATTAAACCAATACCTTCTACAGGTAAGCCCACCTGATCTAATACCAAGGTGAGTGTGATCAGCCCCACGCCCGGCACAGCGGCGGTACCAATGGACGCCAGCGTCGCGGTCAGAATAACCGTTAAGTAGGCGGCAAGGCCCAAGTCATAACCAAAATATTGGGCAATAAATACGGTAGCCACACCCTGCATGATTGCGGTGCCATCCATATTAATGGTGGCGCCAAGAGGGACGGCAAAAGAAGCTACGTTGTTATTAACTCCAAGCTTGTTCTGCACAGTGCGCAAAGTCATCGGTAGCGTGGCGCCGCTAGACGCCGTAGATAAAGCGACCAATAAAGGTTCTTTCATTTTTGGCAGAAAAACTCGTGGGCTGAGTCCGGCTAGTGTCTTTAACAAACTTGGATAAACGATACAGGCATGGAATAGCAGAGCGAGCACAACGGTCGTGAAGTAAACAAACACCTTGCCAATTTCCACTAACCCAACAGTGGCACCCAGCTTCACCATTAAGCAAAAAACGCCATAGGGTGTGAGCATAATGACCATAGTGATCATTTTCATGAACACACTATTTAGGTCATTAAAGACACTCACTATCCGTGCGCCAGCCTCGCCCGCCTGACTCAAAGCTAAACCCATCAACAATGCGAAAATAATGACTTGGAGCATTTTGCCCTCAGCCATAGCCTTCACTGGATTACTCGGAAAAATACCAATCAGCGTATCTTTAACGCTAGGCGCCTGCTTTGCTTCATAGGCCGTGTACTGAGTTTTTTCACCCGATTCATCCGTTGCACCTAAACCCGGATTAATCACCAGAGCCATGCACAGGGCCATGGATACCGCCATTGCTGTGGTGAGCAAATATAAACCAATGGTCTTACCGCCCAAACGCCCAACACTGCCGGTAGCGCCTAAACTGGCGGCGCCGCAAACCAGCGAGACAAAGACCAAAGGCACCACCATCATCTTCAGCAAGGTGACAAAAATCTTACCGCCTGAATCAATTAGGCCATCCAAAAAATACAGTGAAAGAAAATGCTCTTGGGGTAAATCCGCCCATTGCAGAACCGCGCCAAGAATAAGGCCGAAGAACATGGCCAAAAGAATGCGTTGGGTAAGACTCATAAACACCTCGTCTCTAATAAGGTTTTAGATAAAACCTATGCTGCCAAGCACCTAATGCCGACAGAGAAGCTAAAAGCCTAACATAGGCTTAGATGCAATTACTGCTGGGAATATCCAAGGGAGGTATCTGCTAGACCAAGGGAGAATTCGACGGCCTGAGCAATTACGGGCACCATTACTTTTGGCACCCGTTTTTAGCCTTTCTTAACTCTCCTAGCAGAGAGCCAAAAGATTAGATTTAGCCAATCTCGATCATTTCAAAATCTTCTTTACCAACACCACATTCCGGACAGACAAAATCTTCATCAACGTCATTCCATGCTGTGCCTGGCGGTACGCCTTCATCTTCACAGCCTTCAGCTTCATCGTAAATCCAACCACAGACGATACACTGCCATTTCTTCATGTAATTCTGACCTTAAGTCGACATTATTGAGGCGAGCTAAACTAATCTGAGAACTTAAAAAAATCAACGTCAGCTTGCACAAATTGACCGCAAAACTATTTCTGCTAGCAAAAAATGACGGTTTACGGCATTTATCGCCAATAAAGCGGTTCTATTTGGTATCAATGTGGTCCTACGCTCGCTAAATCTCTAAACTGACAAGCTAAATCAACGAATCGTCCTTATTTGATGAACTCGCCAACACTGCAAGATTATTTACAGCTCATGCGTCTAGATAAGCCCGTAGGCACACTATTGCTACTGTGGCCCACGTTGGCCGCACTGTGCATGGCAGCCCAAGGACTGCCGCCGTTGCACTTGGTTGTGATCTTCACCTTCGGCACTTTTATTATGCGCAGCGCAGGATGCGTCATTAATGACTTTGCAGACCGTAAGGTAGATGGCTTTGTTGAACGTACCAAAGAGCGACCACTGGTCACCGGCGTCATTTCTTCTAAGCAGGCGTTGAGTTTGTTTTTGGGCCTCATCATCAGCGCCGGCTTATTATTGCTTTTTCTGAATCAAATTACTCAACTCTTAGCCTTCGGCGGCCTCGCCTTAGCCATAGCCTATCCGTTTATGAAGCGCTGGACGAATATGCCTCAAGTAGTACTTGGGGCCGCATTTAGTTGGGGCATTCCAATGGCGTGGTCAGCCCAGGGTTTGACCGTGCCCCCCGAGAGCATATTGATGTTTTTCACTAGCCTGCTTTGGATCGTTGCCTACGACACGCTCTATGCAATGGTAGATCGCAACGACGACCTAAAAGTTGGCATTAAGAGCACGGCAATTTTATTCGGCGACCTCGACAAGGTGATGATCGGCGTTCTTCAAGCTCTGACATTGACAGGCCTATATTTACTCGGCCTGCGATTGGATTATGAACACGCCTATTATGTTGGTTTAGCCGTCATCGCTGGCTTTTTCATCTATCAACAATGGCTCATCCGTGACCGAGAGCGTATGGCTTGTTTCGCCGCTTTCCGCAACAACATTTTGGTGGGTGCCAGCCTACTGACCTTCACTCTGATTGAACTGCTGTTAGCAAAATATCTTTTGGCGGGTACACCTTGAGTATGCGAGATGCAGTGATCGGATTTTTTATCCGCGCGGGGCAAATAGCCGTCGCTGCATGCCAGCCCATTCGCTGGCTAGCGCTGGCCATGGTTGTGTTAACTATGTGCATTGTTTTGCTACGCTACGCTTTTGGCAGCGGCAGTGTATTTATGCAGGAGTCCATCATGTATCAGCACGGCATTTTATTCATGCTAGCCATTCCTATGGGTATTGCTAACAACTCACACGTACGAGTAGATATTATTTATAGCAGCCTAAGTGAGAAAAAACGCGCCGTTATTGATTTGCTCGGCCATTGCATATTCTTACTGCCTGTCGCTGCCTTTATATTTTTTGTTAGCTTTGCCTATGTAGAAAACAGTTGGCGTATTACCGAAGGATCTTCTGAAGTTGGCGGCATTCCCGGGGTCTTTTTGCTCAAGACTCTTTTGCCTGTTACCGCTGCACTAATTTTTTTGCAGGGTCTAGCGTCTATTGCGGCGCAAACTTCATTGCTTCTAAACGTCGACACTTCTGAACATCAGAAAAGCTGAATAACGACTATGTTGCCCCTACTGCTATTTACTGTGACCTTCCTTGTATTACTCAGTGGATACCCGGTAGCATTAACTCTGGCTGGGGTTTCACTGCTCTTTGCTATGTTTGGCATTCTCACCGGCACCTTCGACGCCAATGACCTTGGATTCGTCTCAGGTCGCCTTTTTGGCATCATTACTAACCAAACCCTTATCGCCGTACCTCTATTTATATTTATGGGCGTACTGCTAGAAAAAACCAAAATCGCAGAAGATTTGCTTTCAAATCTATCCGCACTGCTAGGGCGCTATAGAGGCGGCCTTGCGGTAACGGTAATTTTGGTCGGCATGTTAATGGCCGCCAGTACCGGCATTGTTGGCGCAACAGTGGTCACTATGGGGTTAATGTCACTGCCTATTATGTTGGAGCGCAACTATCCTGCCAGCGTTGCTACTGGAACAATTTGCGCAACAGGTACATTAGGGCAAATAATTCCGCCTTCTATTGCGCTGGTACTGCTCGGCGATGTGCTGTCCAACGGCTACCAGCAAGCCCAGTTGAATATGGGCATATTTGCACCCGAATCTATTTCTGTTAGCGACCTGTTTGCTGGGGCAATCATCCCCGGCATTTGTTTGGTGCTGTTGTACTTGGGCTACATTATTTTCCGAGTAGTCGTGTATCCAGACTCTATGCCTAAGGCGGAGCGCACTGAACCTGTTGCATTAATGCCCATTTTTAAGGCGCTGGCACCGCCATTGCTGTTGATTCTCGCGGTGCTGGGTTCAATTATTGGCGGCTACGCCACACCTACAGAAGCTGCTGGCGTAGGTGCTTCTGGCGCCTTGATTTTGGGTTTAGTTTATTCACGCGTAAATTTTCTCAAACTCTCAGAAGTTTGCTCAGCAACATTGTCCACAACCGGCATGGTGTTTTTTATCTTGGTGGGTGCATCTATTTTTTCACTGGTGTTTCGCGGTTTCGGTGGCGAAGAACTGGTGCAGTCCATGTTCGAGCAAATGCCTGGCGGCATGTGGGGAGCGCTGGGCATTGTCATGCTTGTAATATTTTTGCTGGGCTTTATTCTCGATTTCATCGAGATCACTTTTGTTGTCGTGCCCATTGTTGGGCCAGTGCTCATGACGATGGGCGTGGACCCAATCTGGCTAGGTATTTTGATTGCCGTAAATTTACAGACCTCGTTCCTAACACCGCCCTTTGGCTTTGCACTATTTTACTTAAGAGGCGTGGCACCCGCTTCAGTAAATACTGCCGAGATATATCGCGGAGTAGTGCCCTTTATTGGCTTACAGGTGCTGCTACTTGGCGCCTTGCTATTGTGGCCCGAGATGGCAACTTGGTTGCCAGCCCAACTTGAGTAACTTCAACTTTATAGCTACTTTACAGAGGGCCAATCAGGACTGCGCTTCTCTACAAGGGCTGCGACACCTTCACGAAAATCTTCTTCCTTGGCCATCTCGTTGATGAGCTCTTCAGAGTCGGCTACCGATGTCGCCACATCTCGGTGTAAGTCTCGATAAATTTGCCACCTAGTCTGACGTAGCGAATTAGGCGATACACTGCGAATGAGATTTCGCGCATAGTCGTAGCACTTGGGCAGTAACTCTTCCGCGCTAAATAGCTCATTCACAAAACCCAATTCCTGAGCTTCGTCTGAAGTAAATACTCGACTGGTAAGGAGTAAATCATTTGCTCGGCCAAGGCCCATAATTTTTGGCAGCATCCAAGACAGACCATACTCTGCTGGCAAATTAAGCTTGCCGTGCGCTGTGGTGAATTTCACCCCAGGCACTGCAAAGCGCAAATCAGCAAAGCAAGCTAAGGCCAAACCAACACCTGCGGCAGGACCGTTCATAGCAGCGATAATCGGTTTGTCTAAACCAAAATGGTAGGCAAAAGCCGCATCAAATTCAGGGCTAGTGCCGAAGCCAGGCCGCGCAATATCAGTTTTGGTGCCAGAATCGTAGCCACCGCCTTCTGAGTGTCCACTCAGTGCGTCACTGTCACCACCCACACAAAAACCCTTGCCTCGACCAGTGACAATAATCACCCGCGCCTTTTTATCGAGGTTTGCTTGCTCTAACAAATAGCGGTATTCAGTATGTAATCTTCCTGTCCACGCATTCATTCTATGCGGGCGGTTCAGCCAAATCGTGGCGATGCCATCGGCATCTACTGCGTACTCTGTATTTTTTAGTTCCATGGTCATGCCCTTCAGTTAGCGCGCGTTCAAATAGGCTTGTTCGCTGTAGGAATGGTACTTAGCAACATCCTGCTGAAACCTTGTATAGGAGTTATGAATGCGCCCTGCCAGTTCGTTCTCAAGCCCAGCTTCTGCAACCACCTCTTTAGAGATATCTTTTAGCTTGGCCAATACGTCATCGGGTAGTCTGCGTAACTGCACACCATGTTCTTCAACTAACGTCACCAGCGCGGCATTATTGCGTGCCGTAAACTCGCTCAACATATCTTCGTTAATCGCCTTGGTAGCCACTTCAATCATCATCTGTAGATCTGCAGGTAAAGAGTCCCAAGCTTCTTTGTTAACCATCGCTTCTAAGGTTGGACCGGGCTCGTGCCACCCGGGGTAGTAGTAGTATTTAGCGGCGGTATGTAGCGAAAAAGCTAAATCGTTATAAGGGCCCACCCACTCGGTGGCGTCAATCAAACCGGTTTGCAACGCAGTAAATATTTCACCGCCGGGTAATACCACGGGCGTACCACCAGCTCGCGCCAAAACTTCTCCACCCAAGCCAGGAATGCGCATCTTCAAACCTTTGAGGTCACCTACGGAATTAATTTCTTTATTAAACCAGCCAGCCATTTGCACCCCAGAGTTACCCGCAGCAAAAGGCACTAAGTTAAAGGGCGCGTATAGTTCACGCCAAAGTTCCATGCCACCGCCATAATGTAACCAGCCGTTCATTTCTTGAGCGTTCATACCAAATGGCACTGTGGCGAAAAAAGCCGCCGCTGGAATTTTGCCGCGCCAGTAGTAGGCGGCGCCATGACCCATTTGCGCGGCACCTTGAGATACTGCATCAAATACTTCTAATGCACCGACTAGTTCGCCAGCGCCGTAGACTTTTATGTCTAGTCTGCCAGCACTCATAACTCTGAGTTTTTGCGCCAACCTTTCTGGCGCCGTGCCCAGACCGGGTAGGTTTTTCGGCCAAGTGGTAATCATCTTCCAACGATAAACGTTTGCATCAGCGGTGCCGACAGAAGCCGATGAGGATTGACCAGTCTCGCCACTGCAGCTCGCCAAAATCATAGCGATGATGATTAAGCTAATATTCTTCATATCTACTTCCTAATTCTTTGTTCGTTTTTTGCGCTACACACAAGTATCAATCTAATATCTGCAAATTTGCGTAACCCACCATTAACCACTTGGCGCCTTCGGAGAAGTTGACCTGAACTTTGGCTCGCTCACCGCCACCTTCAAACTGCAGCACTACGCCTTCGCCGTATTTACCGTGCATCACTCGCTGACCCATACGCATTCCTGCTACGACTTCGTCGCTATACATAGAACGCTGAGGAGCCGGGGCACCATAAGAGCGATTAACGCTGGCTTTCATACGTACTTCAGAAAGCAGTTCTTTCGGCATTTCTAACAAAAACCGGCTCGGACGGTTGTAATTATCTTGACCATGTAAACGCCGACTCTCGGCATAAGTTAAGTACAGCTCTTGCATAGCACGAGTGATACCTACGTAAGCTAGGCGCCGCTCTTCTTCCATGCGCCCAGGCTCGTCCGCTGACATTTTATGCGGAAATAGGCCTTCTTCCATGCCGCCCAAAAATACCAACGGAAACTCTAAACCTTTCGCCGAGTGCAGTGTCATCATTTGTACGCTGGGGCCTTGGGCCGCTTGGCGGTCACCTGCATCCAGTGTCATCTGATCTAAAAACTCCTGCAAAACGCTGACTTCTGCGCGATCACCGTCTTCGAACGGAAAGACCAACTCACCGGTAAACTGACGGCAGGCTGTAACCAATTCTTCCAAGTTTTCTTTGCGCGCCAAGCCACGCTCACCACGCTCTTGGCTATGGAAAACCATAAGACCACTGACCTCAACAACTTGTTGGGCTAACTCATCTAAGTCTAACGGCGCTACCGCTTCTGCCAGATCGTTAATTAACGCAATAAAAGTACCAATTGCACCGTGCACTCTCGAGGTAAATAACCCTTCTTCAATACCCGCTTCGGCTGCGGCCCATAACGACACACCTCTCGTTCGCGCAAGCGCACGCAAGCCTTCGATGGTCTTATCACCAATACCTCTGGGCGGTGTATTCACCACCCGCTCGAAAGCTGGATCAGAGCTACGATCTTCAATTAGGCGCATATACGCCAACGCATTCTTAATTTCTATTCGGTCAAAGAAGCGTTGCCCGCCATAAATCTGATAGGGGATATTGGCACGCAGCAGGGCCTCTTCCAACACTCGAGACTGAGCGTTGGAGCGATATAAAATTGCCGCTTCATTGGGGCTACCACCGCCTTCTATCCATTGGGCAATACGTTCGGCAATAAACCGCGCTTCATCCAGGTCGTTGAATCCAGCATAAAGTTTAATCAACTCGCCTTTTTCGCCCTCAGACCACAGCTCTTTACCGAGCCTGTTGGTATTGCACTGAATAAGGCTATTGGCTGCTTCTAGAATGGTTTGTGTAGAGCGATAGTTTTGCTCCAACCGCACAGTCATGACGTCACTAAAATCTTCGCTAAAGCGCTGAATGTTTTCTATTTTTGCGCCACGCCAGCCATAAATAGACTGGTCGTCATCACCCACGGCCATAATTTTGGAGTGAGTGCCAACCAGCACCCGCAGCCAAGCATATTGAATGGTATTGGTGTCTTGAAACTCGTCTACTAATACGTGCTGAAAGCGCGTTTGATAATGAGCCAGTAACTCAGAGTTGTTAAGCCACAGCTCGTGGCTACGCAAAAGCAGCTCAGCAAAATCTACTAAGCCGCCTTGATTACACGCGTCTTCGTAAGCTTGATATATACGCTGGTGAGTAATTTGAAATAGGTCATCGCCCGTGGGCACTTCTTTAGCCCTGCGGCCCTCGTCTTTTTGCCCATTGATAAACCAAGCCACTTGTCGTGCGGGCCACTTTTTGTCGTCAATGCTCTGGGCCTTCATAATTCTTTTAATCAGCCGTAATTGATCATCGCTGTCTAAAATTTGAAAATTTTGCGGTAACTTAGCTTCTAGCCAGTGCATACGCAGCAGGCGATGAGCCAAACCATGAAAAGTCCCTACCCACATTGATCTTGCAGAAACATTGAGCAGCGACTCAGTGCGAGCGCGCAATTCTGCCGCGGCTTTGTTGGTAAACGTCACCGCCAAGATGCCGTAAGGCGAGACGTTTTCAATGTCTACTAGCCAGGCAATTCGATGCACTAGTACTCGAGTTTTACCACTGCCAGCACCAGCGATAACTAATGCATTGGTTAAAGGCGCGGAGACGGCTTCACGCTGGGGCTCGTTGAGGCCGTCGATAATATGAGTGATATCCAATTTATTCCTCGAAAACGCGAATCATGTAAAATGCGCGAAAGATAATACCTTACTCGGCTGATCTTGGCTGGACGTTACTGCGCAAAAAAAATCACCCATTCAACTCGTGGCGGTTAACGGGTACTCTCTAACTGCTCTCATTTAAGAAATGTAAGGAGTTCTTTAAGGCGTTCTTTAAAGAATTAGGCGCTTTTCACCGAGCGCCCTAGGTGACAGGACGTTGAGTCTGTCCTTGCTCTTCGCTGTCATCGCTTTCATCAGTCGTTGCATCTGCGGCGTTACTGCGAAATTCCAAGGTATGTGAGGTAATCAGGCTGCCAATGCCACTGGCTTCGGCAGACATGCTCAAACGCTCTAAAATTTCTTTCACCAACGCTCTAACTTCTGAGCGCAGCTCAGCCACTTCATCGTCTGACAAAATCGCCGAATCTCGGCCAATTCGGTAAAAACGCGCCACATACGAGGGCGGCAACCACGACATTATTTCGCCACGCAACCCACCGATCGCAGCATTGCTTTCAGGGACAGCTTCCCTTCCAGCTTGTTTATCCATTTGGCCTTGATCGATGATCTGCTCTATGTGACGAGACAAAGTGAAGGAATAACGCTGTCTCAACTCATCGATATTTACCGGAGCCATACCCGGATTTTCTAGCGCATCCCAAATTTCTTTACCTTTAAAACCAAGCAACGCAGCACCATTTCTCTTAGCTTCTGCTGCCGGGTCGCGGCTGACCTTGCCTTTTTCTAAGGCATTTATGCGTTGCCACAAATAAATCATAAAAACAAAAATCAGCGAGATCAACAAAGCTGTAGCTGTTATAAGTGCTGGAACGACAAAGGACTGTGACATGATTTAGTTATCCCTCAAAAAAATGGGTCATCAATATGTTCAACGTACATCTACCGAAGGTTTTCATTGTCGCTACATAGCACGGCCTATCGCTAGGCCTATTTCGCTGCGCTGGGATCAATCAGCGAGGCGTCTCTTTGATCCAATAATTCTCGCGCCATCCGCGCACGCTCGATGATATATAGGTCATCTATAGTCTTTCGCACCTCGGCTAAGTCATTTTTGACTTGGTTCAACTCACGACTCAAATTGCTGATTGGCGCAATCATTCCTCGTTGCTCTGCCAAAATACTTTGCAGCTCGCCTAAGGTGTTGAAAGTCTTCTGGTTTTCTTCTTGCAGTACACTTCTAGTTTGCACCAGATAGTTGCTACTTTCACCTACCACTTGTCCAATATCAGCCTGCATATTTTCATTCAGTGCAGCGATTCTGAGCTCTAATTCTGCAACAGCTAAGTCATTAGCCGCTAGCGTTTCTGCCAATGAAGTTTGATTGATCAGCGTTTGGCCAATTCTTTCCTCTAGCGTGCTGAAGGTTTCAATACCTTTCGTCACCTGTAGGGTGCGCTTTGCAACGGCACCCATCATTGAATTTACTTCAGATACCTTTTTTGACATCTGAGCAGACATAAGAATGTAAAACAAAACACTCGTAAGCAACGCAATAAACAATGATGAGACGGCGTAAATCGTGAACGTTCGGGATTTTTCTAATTGGGCCGCAATATCGTCTATGAGGGGGTGCCCTGTAGAAATACGAACGTCGTCTTTCCCCACATGAATTTGCAGCGAGGGTTCTTCAACAACGTCTTTTTTCTTAGCCGGCGCGACTTCAACATCACCTAAATCTAAAACGATCTCAGAGTCATTCTCTACCATTTCTTCAGACATCGAGTCTGTAGCCTCTGCATCGGCTTGGGCGGAATCATTATTAACGACCAACGCGCCATCTAATGCTTCTTCTATTTCTTCAACCCGGCTGCGTGTTCCTTCTACAATGGCATCTACTGCAGCAGCAGAGTCAAAAGATTCCTCCCCTTCCGGCAATTTTGGCTCTTCATTCTTATTATCTTCGTCAGCCATGTTCTACTCCATACTCGCTAAAGCGTTATTTGGCCCAACAAGGAGTTCGCCAAGTACATCACCTAAAATAAAATAGGCTTTGTCTGTAACCCCCACGCCATCAAGATACTGCTGAGCATCAAGCCGATCGATAAATGGGCCGCTCACAACTACGAACCGACTGTCTGCACTACCTTTACTAAAAATTTGTGCATTAGACAAACGCTTTGCGTTGTTCTTCCAAATATAAGCCCCCTGAGATAAGCGAAACGATGCGTGCTGAACATACACCGCGCTTGGGTTAGGTAGAGGTGGCTTGACAAGAATGAGTTCTGTAAGACTCTCTTCTGAATCATTATGTTCTAGTGTTTCCACTAGTGACTCCTCTAGGGCAGCCATTTGTTCAGGCGACTTACTCACAACTGTTTGTTCTGGAATCGCGAGCCTCGTTTGTCGCGCATTGGCACTTGCTGCAACGGCCTTAACTTCTTTTCCTAAAAGGTTTCTGGAGGTTTCTTCAAAAGGGCTTATAACTTCATTACTTTGCGCTAAATCCGAATATAAGGTGCTAACGGAACTTTGCATATCAGCCCAATTATTTTCATTCACTGCATAAAAGCCAAACATCGCAACTGAAACAAAAACACCCCCGACTAGCAAAAATTTCTTCGATTCTCTCCCAATGCTACGAGTGCTGGGCAGATCTGCTGTCGGCGAAATTTTATTAGGGGTCTGCGATGTTGCTTTTACCGAATTACGCTGCGTTAAGATCTGTTGAGTTGATAAATCAACAGGGGTTTCTTGCGGGAACGAAAACAACGAAGCAGCCTGACTTTTTTGAATAGTATAGCCAAGATCTTTGATCAAACCGTTAACCTGCAATGCGTCACTAGTGCCTGCCACTTTTTCTGCGAGAGCAATACAAGAATTTTTATCTGGCAATGCAAATTCAACCAGAGTTCCCCTAACTCGTTGTGACAACTTACTCAAAAGCTCAGATCCTGGACGCGCTTGACGAGAGTTAACAATAATTGAAACACCAGCTGCTTTAAACTGACGAATCATTTTTGCTGTAGTCACAATGAGCTCAGAATCACTCGGCCCGGGTAGTTCATACAGCCAGATCTCAGCGGTCGGTACTTTTTTCTTCGCACCTACGCTTGCAAAGTCTAGCTCGGCAAGCAATCTATTCAATGCTGCCAGTAACGCATCTTTATCTTTTGGCATTCTGCGAACAGATAATTTACGTTGGTCTAAAGTATTTTGTCCGGGCATTTGACTCAGCAACACTCGAGTGTAATGCGCCAACAAACTTTCATTGCCTGCTGCAGTAATGACAACTGATCCACCATTTGTTAGAGCGCGCCGACAAGTATCGAGCGCGCCGCTGTCTTCTGGGGTAAAACACAAATCTTCGGCTATAGTCGGTTCTTCTTTTAAAGAAATCATCTTGTTTATCCTATCTTTTTTAGTCAACGTTTCGTCGTCCAAGTTCGTCAAATATCAATTCGTCCGGCACTTGTGGTCTTGGTTTACGCACTTTCTCACCACCAGGGGCGACAGAGTTTAGGCTGTATACATAAGCGATGACCTGAGCCACTGCATGAAACAACCCCGGAGGTATAGGCATACCTATTTCAGTGGTAAAATACAGCGCTCGCGCTAAAAGCGGCGCCTCAAATACTTCGACACTATTTTCTGTGGCAACTTCTCTTATTCGCTTAGCCATCATATTGGTGCCTTTTGCCAACACCTTTGGAGCCTCTTCTCGATCTATTTCATAAACTAAAGCAACAGAAAAGTGTTGCGGGTTTGTGACAATAACGTCGGCCTTCGGCACATCGTCGAGCATTCGGCCCTGCGCCATTTCTTGTTGTTTTTGCCTAATTTTTTGTTTTACTTCTGGCTGACCTTCAACCTCTTTCATCTCATCTTTTATTTCTTGCTTGGTCATCTTGAGCTTTTTGAAAAACTCGTAGGTTTGATAAGGCACATCTACCGCCGCAATCACCAACAATGCTAGTGAAGCTATAAATCCACCGAATAAAACAAACTCAATACTTTCTATAATGGCGCTCATGATCGGACTCTGACCAATCTTCAAGATCTGATCAAAATTGAAGTAAAGATAAGTGCCGCCGATAGTTGCCACCATAGAGAATTTCAAAAGCGCCTTGCCGAGCTCTACTAGAGCCTTCGTACCAAAAATTCGCACTAGTCCCTTCAAAGGATTTAATTTACTCGCTTTTGGCATGATGGCTTTTCCGGAAACCACAAAGCCGCCAAGAGCTGTAGCTGAAGCTATCGCCATGACTACCGCTACGGCAAAAACCGGAAACATTACGTAAAAACTTTCTGCGGCCAGGCGGCCGAAACGTCCAATTGCCAAATCTTCTTCAAACGCAAAATTCGCCGGAATAGTCAAAGCTTCCGAAAATATTGCGACAAACTGCGGTCCTAACCAAAAGCCTCCGACATACATTGAGGCTATTACAGAAATAGTTACCGCTGCAATTGTCATATCTTGAGAGCGCAAAACCTGACCATCTTCACGCGCTTTTTCTAATTTTCTCGCGGTCGGTTCTTCTGTCTTATCGTCTTGATCGGATTCTTCTGCCATTACAATCCCAGCAAGTTTTCGTTAAGGATTTGAAAGCCAGAAAACCATAGACTTTCCATCCTAGAAATAATGAATGCCATCGTGATAATTACCATGCCAAAACCGAGTGGTATCAACGCTGGGAAACCTACCGCAAAAACATTCAAACTAGGAGAAGCTCTTGAGATCACACCAAGGCAAACGTTAACCATCAACAATCCCAAAATTATAGGCAGGACTAATGTTAGTGCGCCGATAAAAATCGTTGATGACCAGACCAGAAAACCCTGTATTGCGTTAGTATTTGCTAATCCAGCACCGATAGGCAGCGAGGCGAAACTCTGTACCAGGATACTGATTATGACTAGATGGCCACCCAGACTTAGAAACAGAAGCATGCTGATTACTAAAAAGAACTGAGAAAGCGTTGGAACGTTACCTAAATTGGGGTCAACCATATTCGCCATACCTAAACCCATGCTTGACGAAACCGCTTGACCACTGGTTATTATGGCTGCCAATACGATCTGCAGCGTTAATCCCATCAATATGCCAACAATTATTTCGTTAATCATCATCTGAACTGCAAAAATACTCAGGGGATCGATATCCGGTACTTCTACAATAGGAAAAATCATCCAAGTTAAGACAAATCCAATGGCTATTCGTATACGTAAAGTAATCGCTTCCATGCCAAATAAAGGCGCGGCAATTAGTACCACCGACACGCGGACAAACGGCCACATGAAATTTTGCAGCAGGTTGACGATTTCTGGAAGCATGATATTCATAAGCGGTTATAACGTAATCGTTCTTATGCGTTCGAATATCGTTTCAAAATAGTCTGCTAGGACAGCAATTTGCCATTCGCCAAAAATAATTATTGCCAACACCATGACAACTAATTTCGGAATAAAGCTCAAAGTCATTTCTTGAATAGAGGTAGCTGCTTGCAAAATACCAACGAGTAGACCAGACATTAAAGCCGCAGCTAATATCGGCGCTGCAACTAATACAGTTACGCGTAATGACTCTACGGCAATATCCATTACTAGTGATGTATCCATGACTTACCTCAAGTTACAAATGTAGCGACGAGAGAGCTGGTAACTAAACCCCAGCCATCAACGAGCACAAAAAGAAGAAGTTTAAAGGGCATGGAGATCATCATTGGCGATAGCATCATCATACCCATGGACATCAAGACACTGGCTACAACTAAATCGATAATGATGAAGGGAATATAAATCAGAAAACCGATGGTGAAAGCTGTTTTTAGTTCCGAGGTAATGAAGGCTGGCACGAGGGCGCTCAAAGGAATATCGTCAGCATTTTCTACGGCAGGGGACTGGGACATTTCCATAAACATAATCAGATCTTTCTCACGAGTCTGATTCAGCATAAATTCTTGTAACGGTATCCGTGCGCGATCTAATCCTTCTTGGAATGTGATCTCGTTATTTTGTACTGGCTCAAGTGCGTTGTTGTAAATCGATTCTAGGACCGGATTCATAATAAAGAGAGTCAAAAAAATTGCGATGCCCACCAGCACCTGGTTGGGAGGCGTTTGCGCTGTACCCATGGCTTGACGCAATAGGGAAAGAACTATAATTATTCGGGTGAAAGAGGTCATCAAAATAAGGATCGAGGGTAAAAAACCCAAGAGCGTCATAACAATAAGTAGTTGTAGCGACAAGCTATACTCTGTCCCGCCTTCGTTAGCTTCTAGAATTTTCAAGGCGGGGATGCCTTCGGCATAACCGAAGCTCGGTAATGTCAGTAATAGACCGACTAATATTAAAACAGCGAAGCGGCCTTTGTCCTGCTCTCTGGGGGTTTCGCTTATGCTTTTGTTCAGTGATACCATTTAAACCTTCATTTTCATTTAGACCCTTTCCGCTGCAGCAGGTAAAAAGCCTGCAAGGCGTTACCAGAAATATGAACGGTGGCAATTTCTTGCCATGTGGTCTTACAAGGATGAGACTTGCAAAGTCGATGCCAACAATAATGTTTATATGAATCAATGGGTTAGCGATACTAAAGTGAAATACTTGAAGAAAGTGACGTTTTTCCAACTACATTGGTCGACTTTTCGACGACCTGAAAAGGCGCTTTTTTTGCAAGACTATCTGGACACAGGAGGTGACATAGGCGAGCAAAGCGGAACTCGTTAACGACAAGCGCATAACGCCTCACTTGTATCTAAAACTAAAGCCCTAGATGAACTTAGGAATACCTAGCTTGATTAAATCTCTTTTACCCTCACCAATATTTATGAGACACATGCAGCCAGCAATGCTGGTGTTTTTAACCATGCCGGTATTTAACATGGCTTGGGCCGAGGCAGAAAATTCGGGCGCGAAAACGGACAAACGTCTTAGCGATATTCCCTATATAACCTGCTTTAATCGTTCCGCAGAGCGCTACGAAGTAGATTTAGAACTGGCTATTGCCGTGGCTATTGTGGAGAGCAGCTTAAATCCAGAAGCGGTGTCTAGTTCAGAAGCGATCGGTGTGATGCAGATCAAGTGGCCACTCACAGCAGAGCATTTAGGTATCACCCAGCGCGAGCTGTTATTTGACCCATGCATCAATATAGACGCAGGGGTGAGCTATCTTAAGGAGCTGATAGACAAAAATGCAGAAATTGAAAGTACCGACCCTTTAATTCAAGCCTTAGGTAGTTACCATCTTGGACCCACCACAATTGCCAACGCCGAGGAATTTCCACAAAAGGCAGCAGATTATGCTGAAGCGGTATTTAAACAGCGCGATATTCTTGCAGAAGGCAACACAACGTCAGAACAAATCACGGACCAAATATCAGAAGAGTCAGCAAATGCAGCGAACAACGCGGAGCGCGAGCCAGCCGAGGAAACCTCTTCGCTGATAGGATCGCTGGAAACTACTGAAGAATCAGGTGCGCAAAATGGACTGCAAGAAAATCTGGCAAATGAGCTAACTTCCACAAATGCGTTTAGCAATCAGACTCTTGACCTAACGGGCGCGGGTCAGCAGAGCGCTGATCGAGTCCAAGCCAAACCTATCAATCCTTGTTCAACCGCAGGTGTAAGATCACTTCTTTTGAGCACTCACAATCCCGGTGAACGCGGGGAGAAGTTTAGCCGCTGGCTGGAGAAAACTGGGATAAATTGCACTGAATTACAGCTGCTTAAGCTACGTAACAACCTGCCAGTGTGGCTTGGTACCACTTTGGATTCGGAGTTACTGGGCTCAGTGGAAATACTTTTGGAAGAGAAGAGCCTACAGCCCTGACTTCTCTGGCTCACGCCAGCCTTAGAGCAACTTTCTCACAAAGCCAGCGATGACAAATTTTCTGGGGTCAATCAGAAGCGACAAAAGCTGTAGTTTGCTCAAAGCGAAGCCACCAATTCAGCTGCTAAAGCCTGCTGCGCTTCGATCTTATCCCAACACTCGTCAATAGCTGCTAATTCTGCTTCTAAGGATTCACGAATTTCTGTAAATTTCTGCCCATTCTGGTTAGACGCTTCGAAACCTTCTTCTAAAAGTTCGGTATTCGCGCTTACTTGATCCGTGAGCTGAGCAATTAGGTCCCCAAATTCTCCTGCGCCTTCTGTTAGACCTACAGCGTCTAAACCGTTCTCTAATATTTCGACGTTGTGCTCGTGCTGAACGTCGTTGAAATGGAGTTTCGCTGCGTTAGTTTCTTTTACAGCTTCCAACAGTTGAACGAATTCTTGGTTGAAGCGTGTCAAAGCCACGTTCAAAGACATGATTTCTCGATTGCTGTCAGAGCGTTGCTTGAGGCATTGATATTCTATCTCATCCATAACTCGCTGCCGCTGCTCGGCGTTTAGCGCCTGGTAATCAGAATTGCTCTCAAGAAAAACTCTACGAGACCGGTAGATATTAGTCGTAGACTCGCTCATCAAATTGCGATTTCGGCTAAAGGCTGTCAGTAAGCTACTTAGGCCGTTGGTCACATTATCGATAATTTGACTTCGGTGAGCATGACTCTTGGCCCGGTTACCATTCACCAGTGAACCAAGTTCAAAAAGCATTCTTCGGTAGGCTTTATCGTCGCTGTAATCATTAGTTTTATTCACGAGAATAGGACTCTTTTTTTATAAGGGATAATCTTCTTAAAATTACTTCCGGAAGTGAGCCTACTATGAACCGCATGCAAAAGAGGTACAAGTCCAGTAGTCCAACACCTAACGCTACGCTACTAGCCTAGCCCTTCGGAAGTAAGCTTTTCAGATGTGCTGCGAACGATTTTTGAGACTGGCCGGAGGCAGGGTCGTTTTGTAAGTCCTCACTATTTCCGCTCGTAGGTAGGTCAGCCGTAACCTGGTTGTCCAAGAGGGATATTTGTTGTCCACTAATGCCCAGCAGTAATGTCCGGTCTCCGTACCTAACAACGCTAAGATGATGTTTGCCTCCCATACGAAGGGTTTGCAACACTTGCAGATCTCCGCCCGTTCTTGCCGTAACGCCTACGCCTTTAGTCCTGATAAACCAAAGGGTCAAAAGCAACAGACCAATAACAAATATGAAGCTAAGAAAAGCTGAAACTAGCGGTGTCACTTCCATTGAACTAGACCGGCTTAACTCTTTCCAGGGGCGCGACGATTTCAACAACGCTAATCCCAAGCTTATCACCCACTGTGACCACTTCGCCCTTTGCAATAATAGTGTTGTTAATCTTCACGTCCATTAATTCGCCTACAGCACGATCTAACTCAAGAACGCTGCCTTGTGAAAGTCGCAGCAAGTCGCGGAGTTTTAAACTAGTGCTACCAACTTCAACCGTCATTGAGATGGGAATTGCGCGAATGACCTCTTGATCAATATTCGATTCAGCCCCCGACTCAGCGGTTGGAGATTCTAAATTTTCTTCATTTTCACTCATGATTTTCCTTTGGCAAAACGCTGCTGACAATTTGAACTGCAACTTGGTTACCGCGACTTCCAACATCCGCGTTAAAAATTGGGAAGCCATTTACGGAGACTTCGGCGTGATCTGGCGCTCTAAACGGCAACCAATCTCCCACTTTTAGATTTGATAACTGATCAATGGAAATAGAAAATTCTGCAGCCTTCACCACAACTTTTGCTTCCACTTCTTCAACACTTGCATTTAATGACTTGCTCCATTCATCATCTGCTTCAGCGTTACCGCCGCCAGTCTCAACTCGAGCACGCAGCACGTCTCGAACCAATTTCAAGCTCGCATAGGGGTAGACAATATCTATAAAGCCTTTGTCTTCCTCATCACCCATAATTTCGGTTTCAAAGCGATTGAGGATTACCATATCCTCGTCCGCTGCAATATTTGCAAACACTGCGCTAATTTCCGCAGAAGAAATTTTGCATTCTATCTTTAAAAAAGGCGCCCAGGCTTCGGTCAGCGAGTTAAAAACCACGCTACGTATTTTCTCGATCACTGCAGTTTCCGTAGGCGTAAAAATCCGCCCCGCTGGCACAGAGGCAAGCGTGCGTGCGTTACCACCAAACCAGTTATCTAAACAACTAAAAACTACTTGAGAATGGATTAGACAAAGACACTCTCCACGCAGTGGATCTATCCTTAAAACATTAACAGAAATCGGCGATTCCGTGCTTTGCACATATTCAGCATATTTAATAATGTCAATGCGACCAACTTTGAGCCTAGGGTTGTAGCGCAAATCTTCTAGCAGCCCTGCACGCAAAAAACGATGGAACCGATCATTGATCTGCTCGATCGCCGACACATTAACGCCAACGCTGGTATCTTGTAGAGTCAGGTCATAGCGATTTGCTGCAACACCAACGTTAAAACCATCTCCATCTAGGTCGCCCGAAGCAACCATTTCTTCGATGGCGAGTAATTCCTCGTCGGACAGTAACCTACTATTGTCATCAGCCATATTTTTCTTCTGAATGAATGCATGACCCATTGGTCACGCCAACTGTAAAACTAAGAGCTAGAAGTTTATTGGACTACAAATCCTGTGAAATAGACTTCTTCCACGCCAGCAAATTTGAATTCTTCAAACTTTTCTAAAACCTCATTGATCACTAGTGTTAAGTCTTCGGCAAGTTCTCGACGAAAATCTGGATCTTTAATCTCCGCCTCAGTAATCATACGCAGTCGGTCCAGAATTGACGAAGTGATTGCCAACTCGTGCATAGTGATCGCTTCTATCACCCGTTCATCATAATAAGTCATTATGGCTAAGGAAATTTGCAAAACCTTGCGCGAGTTCATTACGTTGGCGACAAAAGGCGCAGAAAACGAGTGATAGGCTGGTTTGAATTTTTCTTCCTCCACAGTTTCCTTAGAAACTCGTTCCGGTTGTTGCAGCGCTTCGGTATTCTCTATTTCAGCCTCTAACTCGGCAATGGCTATTTCTGCCGCATCTTCTTCGGGCGCGTCAAAAAACCCAGTAAAGAAGAGGCTGCCCAAGGCTGAGCCAATAGCTACAATTAGCACCAAAAGAACAACAAGAATGATTTTAATCAGACCGCCTTTGCCGCCGGATGATTCAACATCTTCTACTTCAGCCACTTTCTTCTCCTAACTATTGGCGCATTGCACCTGTAATTTCTAAACCAAAACATCAAACCCATCTCGCAGGGTAATACCGCTTCCTGCTATCACTTGATTGCCACTAAAAATTTCATTCTCTAGGTCTATGGCTATTTCCACCATGTCCCCAGATGACTGTTTACGTTTGGACGCATCATCATCGCCCACATGAATATTTACGTTGCCGCTTTGACCGAAAAGATCCTCTAACGACGCGCGAAGCTTAGGCAGTGCGTCGCTTAATAATTGACGAACGGCACCGTCATTCGCCGACAATTGGCCCTCGATTCCCTTCTCTCCAACCTCCAGTGAAATAGCAATTTCGCCTAGGCTGTGCGGGTTCAGGTTTAACTTTACCGCCCAGGTTCCTTGCTTCACTGCTAAGGACAATTTTTGTCCCAGCACTTCGCCAAATTTTTCAGCCCAATCTTGATAAGGCTGCATCCGCGCCTGCATTAAACTCGGATCATTAGCGCTTAACACTACGCCTAAACTAGTGGCCACC
>CAUZON010000003.1:0-116022 GCA_963581445.1 Gammaproteobacteria bacterium
CAATTTCACCACCTAGCGGAACGCCATGAGCAATTCGGCTGATGTTCGGTACTTGGTCAGCCACTAGCCGACTAATGTAGTGGGCCGTGGCCTCACCTTCTACTGTGGGGTTGGTCGCTAAAATCATTTCACTTGGCTGGATCGCTGCAATTCTACGTTGCAGTGCCTGCAAACCAAGCTGTTCAGGGCCTAGTCCGTCGATGGGCGACAAGCGACCATGTAAGACAAAGTAGTAGCCACGAAAGCCCCCTGCTTGTTCAATAGCCAAAACATCTGCCGGCGATTCTACTACGCACAACAACCCATTATCCCTTCGATCATCACTGCACAGGCGACAAATTTCGCCCTCAGTCAAATTTCGGCAAAGCGTACATTGCCGCACTTGATCCATTGCGGTCTCTAAGATTTGCCCTAAATGCGTGCCCCCGTGGCGGTTTCTTTGCAACAAATGCAATGCCATACGCTGGGCACTTTTGGGACCTACACCCGGCAGTACCTGCAACGCTGAAACCAAATCATCAATAAGCGACATCAGAAAGGCATTTTACCAAATGGCATATTCATACCCGAGAGCAGACCACCACCTATGCTACTCATTTTTTCACCCTGCACTTTCTCTACGCGCCGCACGGTATCGTTGCATGCCGCAGCCAGCAAATCCTCTAGGACATCTTTTTGTTCATTGAGTAACTCTGGATCAATGGACACCCGCTTTACCTCATAGCGTCCATTCATGGTCACTTTAACCATGCCTGCGCCGCTCTCGCCGTGAACTTCTAAGTCAGCAATTTCTTGTTGCGCATCTTGCAACTGCGATTGCATTTGCTGGGCTTGTTTCATCAAATCACCTAAGTCTTTCAACGCGTACTGTCTCCATTTTTAATCGGCCCTTTTATCTAGAGTGGCCTTAACTAAAGCTGTTTTGTGCACAAATAAATTTATGCGGGTTTTATCTCATCGATACTGCCGCCGAAGTCTGCCAGCAGACTTTTCACGGTCTCATCTGCTTGTAATGCCTGCTCGGCAGAAATTTGGCGCTCACCGGCCAGTCGAGCGCGATACACAGCAGGGGTTTCCTCTCGCACATCACCGATTTCCACCGTCAAATTAACCGCTTGATCGCAAACTTCGCTTAATCCGCGCCCTAAATTGATGACCTGGGCGTCACTCAATAACATGTCATGCTGCCTGCTCAGCAACAACGCAACATTAGGTAACGCAAAAGAAAGTGGTACTGAGTGTTCGGCAATCATCCTAGCAACGCCACCTAAAGTGAGACTGTGCACAAGTTCGTGCCAATGCAGGAGCGCATCACCAGTAACCGTTATTGGCCAATCGCTTTTATCTACCTTTTGCTCTAATTCTGGCTTCGCATCGGCCTCTCGCTCGGCCTTCACAGGCCCTGGCACAGCCTCTGCAACAACCCCCGACGCTATTTCAGAAGTTTTTTTTTCAGGCACTGACTGTTCTGACGTTGCAGCGCCGACTTGAGGAGCGACGGCAACATTGTCGCCTGCACTAATCGGAGCATCCGCAGGCTTAGGTTCAACTGCAGCGACTTGCGCAGGCTCACCGGTGCCTGAAGGTGCACTAGTGGAGTCGCCTTCTACATGAGCCCTAGGTGGCACTTTGCTGTCACCTTGAGGTGCAAAAGCCAACATTCGCAACAGAGTCATTTCAAAGCCGCTGCGTTGATCTGGCACCATTGGCAAGTCGCGCAACCCCACCAGAGCAATTTGGTAATAAAGCTGCAACTCATCGGCGGCAAATGTGCCGGGCTGGGGCTTCAGTGCAATATCTACTGCCATACCATGCAAAACTTCTAACAAGCCTTTCAGCACGTCGGCAAAATTAGCGTTACGCTCGGCAAGCTCGGCGGTCAAAGCCAAAATTTGTTGTGCGGAACCAGCGCTCAATGCTTGTAACAGCGCAGTCACTTCGTCACGACCCACCACACCCAACATGGTCACAACGTCCTCATGCAGCAATTTGCCTTGACCAAAAGCGATAGCTTGATCGGTAAGACTAAGGGCGTCGCGCATACTGCCCTCGGCAGACCGTGCGATTACTTCAATGGCAGGTGTTTCAAAGACAACTTCTTCTGTGGCCAACACTCCGGCAATGTACTCAGTAATTATTTGCGGAGAGATGTTCTTCAACTGAAACTGCAAACACCGGGACAACACCGTTACCGGTACTTTTTTCGGGTCTGTGGTGGCCAGCAAAAACTTCACATGTTCTGGCGGTTCTTCCAGCGTTTTCAACAAAGCGTTAAAACTCGCCATAGAAAGCATGTGAACTTCGTCTATTAAGTAAACTTTATAGCGCCCACGAGCCGGCATGTACTGGGCATTTTCCAGTAGCTCCCGAGTATCGTCTACACCTGTGCGTGACGCGGCATCCACCTCGATCAAATCTATAAAGCGATTTTGTTTCACCTCAAGGCAGATTGAACATTCGCCGCACGGAGTAGAACTGACACCGGTTTCGCAATTTAGGCTTTTCGCCAATATTCTTGCGATGGTGGTTTTGCCCACGCCCCTGGTCCCCGTAAACAGGTAGGCATGGTGCAAGCGACCATTATCCAAGGCGTGACTCAGCGCACGTACAACGTGCTCCTGTCCAACTAAGGCATCAAAACCGCTAGGACGTAATTTTCTGGCTAGAACTTCATAACTCATGGCGTATATACTACCAGCCTACTGGCCCAGGCTCTAAACAACTTGCACTAGATAATGACAATAAATGATCTTTTTGACCGATCGGATTTCCTAATTATTGGACATCGCGCGGCTGCCGGGTTGGCACCGGAGAATACGATAGCCGGTCTTCGCCTGGCTATAGAACTGGGCTGCCCAATGTTAGAGTTAGACGTGCGGCGCATTTATAGCGAAAACGGCACCCCGAGGTTATGTGTCTTTCACGACGACAAAGTAGATAGAACAACTAACGGCAATGGGTTAATCACAGACTATAGCGTTGAGGCTCTTGGAGGCGTTCGTTGCGCCAATGATCTGCCCGTCCCAATGCTTGAAGACGTTCTTGCGCTGATGGGCGAACATCCCAACGTTGGCTTGAATATTGAGCTTAAAAGTAAGGAAACCGCTGATTTGGTGGCCCAGATAATACGGACTAATCCAAACCTGGCAATTTTGGTGTCGTCATTTTACCACGACGAATTAGCCAAATTCAGACGAGAAGATAACGTCACACCCGTGGCGCCACTGTTTGCGCGGTGGCGCAAAGACATACCCTATATCGCCAAAAGCCTGGATGCGGTCGCCATCAACATTGCAGCCACCTCCATTACCGCCACGCGCATGCAGACTTTGCTCGAGAGCAAGTTACCCATCTTCGCCTATACTGTAAACGCGCATAGCAAAGCCGAAAAGTTACGGCAGCTTGGGCTGAAGGGCATATTCACTGATCGGCCGGATAAGTTCGAAAAATACTTGTCAATTTAGATTAAGTGCTTTCCTCAAGATATTGATTTACATAAACTTATTATTATATTAGTCAACTCTTTGTGTAAATAAAACTGTTTAGATGTGACATGAGATTGGTTGCCGCAACAAACGAAGACCTATCGATGCTCGCCGAATAAGGAAAATTTCGCGCAGATTTATTAGATCGCTTAGCCTTTGATCTGGTCACACTGCCACCACTACGCGAGCCAGCCAGCCAGCCAGCCAGCCAGCCAGCGACACATTAATACTCGCCGAGTATTTCGGCCTAAATATGGAAAAAGAGTTAGATCGCAACTATTTTCCTGAGTTCAGCGCAAAAACCGAAGCAGAACTTAAAGACTACACATAGCCAAGCAACGCCAGAGAATCGAAAAACGTTGCAGAGCGAGAGCTATATATAAGGCAGATCCTGAGTCTCTTATAGACAGCGTAACGCTAAACCCCTTTGACGCTACCTACCGCCCGGGCACCCAGGCACGCGAGACAACTACCAATCCGGCTGCACCTCTAACTATAATCCCACCAGACCTTTCACTAGACCTAAAACAACACCTTAAAGAGCAGAAAATTGAGCTCATTAACGCCTCTTTGAACAAAGCCAAACACAACCAGCGACATGCCGCGAAGCTGTTAAATTTAACTTATCATCAGTTAAGAGGCTATTTCCGCAAATATGACCTCGCCTCAACCATTAAATTAGACGAAAACCAAAAAGATTTGAATAAGTTTAAGAATAATTGCATCAGCGCATCGACAAGCACCCATAGGTTCGAGTTACAATGCGCGCCCCGGAGAGGTGGCCGAGCGGCTGAAGGCGCTCCCCTGCTAAGGGAGTATAGGTTAATCCCCTATCGAGGGTTCGAATCCCTCTCTCTCCGCCATTCAATATATTTCCCTTATAAATCAGTAACTTACGAAGACCCAAGGGTCAATGGGGCAGTATTTTAAGTATATGATTTTATTAGGTTTTATAATTTAGTCTAAAGCAGACTGCCCCAATGGGGCACTTTTACTGCCGCCTTCTCGGACGGTGACTTGCCTTCCTCACAGTGCTAGTTTTCTTAGCTATGTTCTTTGGCTGGGCTGAGTGCTGCGTTGCTTCTTAGGATTGTACTAAAAGTTTAAGGATTCCCGGCTGTAAGTATCAGTGGCTTAGATGGCTATTTTGACTGCGCAGTTAGACGTTTTTTCTGCGAGCGTACAGCCCCACCAGAAAACACCATAACGTAATCCAAGCCAGATAAATCGCGATGTCACCAATTGGGTTTTGCAAAAGCGTCAACAAAATGGCGCGAGCGGTTATCCAAGACAACCAAAACGCGACGAGCCTGGATAGTTGGTGCAGCCCTAAAAAATGCCAGGCTAGTGTTCCGGTGATAGCAAAAGTCATCAATTGCGCTAGGGGTGCGGTAAAGACGAAAAAAAGATCGCCGGTAAGGTCCCAAGTGACGGGCGCATGCTCCACCAATACTTTGACGTACATTAGGTCCTCAAGCACGCCATGCGCTAGTCCAAGCAGGATTATTCCTGCCCAGCCAATAATAACTCTGGAATTGTTCATATTGAGATTCTTGTCAATTTTTGAATCAAAGACGCCCTAAAGATCGGCCACAATTGTCCGAACCTCGCGTAAGACCTGTTTCCAATCAGCCCTTGAGCGATAGCCTTTTTCAGCCCACTTGGCGAGTATTTCACCTTTTGGAGACATCAACACAACACCAGGGTAAGGGATGCGATAACCAAAGGTGCCTGGTCCGTATTCTTGGTTGCGAATTCCCCAAGCATCCACATGCTGACCATCAACATCTTTTAAAACAGGAAATTTGATATCCCACTTGTCATCAAACTCTTTGATGAGCTCTAGCGAATCGTAGGTCATACCGGCAACGCCAACACCAAGGGCATCAAACTGCGTTGTTAAATCATTCAGTTTCACGAACTGACGGATGCAGAATGGTCACCAGTCAACGGATCGATTGAAAACGAACAACAGACCCTTATCGTCGCTTAGGCTTTGTAGGTTTTGAACGTTCCCGTCTTGGTCAACTGCAGACAAAACGGGAGCCGTAGCGCCGATACTTGGCCCCCAATTTGACGCGTATCCCGAGTCTGCGTGAGCAAATTGGCTGAACGCTGCTAACACGGCGGCAAACATAATGAGATGCTGCTTTCTTAGCGAGTTAGTTCTTGTTGGTTGCACAGTAGTCTCCGTAAAGTTTCTGCTTAAAAAAATTTCTTTTTAACAACGCATTGTGAAGATGTCGTCAAGTAGCCCGTTCAGCGTTATGAGCAGACACTATCGATGAAGATCGTTGTTGCTCTGCGGTCTGGTTTTGCTGCAAGCGGCCCATCAAGGAACTCGCGTTTGAATTCATAGCTCGCCGCATTGATGCTCTTCAGTCGGGCCAAAGATAGCGTTTTCTTTTACTAAGAAGCAAGCGGGTATTAGTAATTAAATCGCTTCAAAATCGTGTTTTCTGAGAACTCATGACCGAAGCATAGAGAAGTTCCCGCGCCTATACATGTGCTTATCAGCGGAGGTTTTGACATCTAAAAAACGAAAATTACCTCTTCAACATTTAAAAGCTAATTATCTGGGTTCGCAATGATCGATCCATTCTTTCGATATGCTGCTTTACGCTCTTTACTCCACTGATCTACTTCTCCCTCAGGTGCGCCATATGCAAGACCGCGGCCTACCCCTGGCCTTTCACGCACGTTTTCGATCCACGACATGACGAGAGGATACGGGGTGATGTCTACTTTGCTCCACTTCCACGCGCGAAGCCAAGGATAAAGAGCAATGTCAGCAATAGTAAATGTATTACCAGCAAGCCAAGGTTGCTCCTTTAATTGGTCGTTTAAAATAGTTACCAAGCGGGTCGCCTCCTTGCCGAACCTTTCTAAAGGGTGAGCTTTTTTTTCTGGCGAGATGGCATCCATATATCTCGTATAGCTCAGCTTATTTCCAAATGCTGGACCTACATTGGCTGCCTGCCAGTAGACCCAAGGTATGATCTCCCATTTAAGTTTACCTACTGGAAGTAATTCTGTGGGGTACTTCTCGCCCAAGTAATGCAATATTGCGCAGCTTTCCATGACGCTTATTTCGTTATCTATCAGGACAGGAATCTTTTGGTTTGGGTTTCGCGCTGAGAACTCTTTGCTGAATTGTTCTCCTTTCGCAAGGTTGATATGACGCACTTTGACGTGGCTCATATCTATGCCGGCTTCAATAAGTTCTTCAATCATTATGCTGACTTTCCAGCCATTGGGAGTGGCAGATGTCCAAAGCTCCATTGTTTTCTCCTTTCTGCGAAGTTAACTTTTTTTACTGACCAAACTCTTAAGATCGTGCACCTAGCCTAATAGGGTTGACTCCTTTAAAGCTAAACCTAAATTACCAGCAGTTGATGCGGCGGGCATTCAAGTAAGTTTCTGGTTTCAACGACTTGTAAGTTCGACGATGTATCCAGTCGGACAACCGAGTAGTAGCAAGAGATAACAACGACTCTAATACCACACTGGATTCATCTCGCCGGCTGCAAACATCAAGCACGGGCGCTGCAAGAACTGGCGCGAGAAGCGAGCCAAAGAGAAGTGCTACTTGGGAGAGATCAAGCGGATAATTTAGCATGCACGAGCCGAGCGGGGGTTCAGAACCAGAAAGACACCCCTACAACTGTTGTCAGTCGCGCGCCTTTTTCTCAACGGTTGGGGCCAACTCACCGGTTATAAAGAACCGTTTCTATCGAAGAAACCGCGCTACTTTCGACAGAAATTAGCAATGCTCAGCGCTGTCTCTTCGCTGATTTCCATACAACCAAGAAAGACGTCTGTGCCATGGATGCTGCCCATCACCTGCCGGCATTGAGCATCTACACCTGCTTTTCGCAACAATCGATAAAAGTTAACGCCTTCATCTCTCAAAGGGTCACATTCGTTTACTATTATGTAGGTTCTGGGTAGCCCCTGGACATCGTCGATGGAACAAAAACTCGGCCATGCCAATGGATTCCCATTCTGAAACTCCTCAATGCCGTAGCATACTGCCCCATGAGACGCTGCGCCGTTACTATGCAGGCTTAACAGAATTCCTTCATTCTCAATCGAAGACGGATTCTCCGGCAACGGCCATTGACCCGCAATGTAAGGGCACAGCGGGTAGAGACCTGTTATGAGATCTAGCGCTCCTTCTTGCTTGAGGCGCAGACCTGTCGCGATGGTCAGATTTCCGCCCCCACTTTCACCAGCCACAATTATTCTTTTGGCATCTATATTCAGTGTAGCTGCATTCGAATGAACCCACTTGATGCCAGAGACACAATCGTTCAGGCCTGCAGGGTACGGCGCAACCTCAGGTGCTGAAGACGCCCACCGTGCGTTTCTAAAATCAACCATGGCTACGGCAACGTTTTGACGAGCAATGCATCGTCCCCAGGCGGCATAAAGTTCGTCGAAACATGAGCTTACTTCCATACCCCCACCATGGATATAGTAAACACATGGTAATGTGTCCTGCGTATCAGGCCGGATGTATTGGATCTTGATAGTGTTGCCGTCTGGCTGGGATAGGAATTCTTTGGTAACTGTTACGAGCCCATCGCTCGGCATGAGCTCTTTGTAATGCTCAGCGTTATTAATCATCTCCATGAGTCCTTTAGCGGCCATGGCCTCTTCAGTTTGTTCGAAAGCCATCATTTCTTCTCTGGTCGAGAAATGTGTAATAGCCGAATCCATGTCGATTTGTCCAAAAACATCTTTAATGCGTCGATCAATTCTCTCGTCATCAAGTATTTTGTTGGCCATTTCCCACTCCTGTCTTAAGATTTTTTGCAAACTTCTGCTGTTTTAGCGACTCTAAGGTTCAATGCCTGATGCTCGCAAGCAGTTGAAAATTAGCAAATACGGGAGAATAAAACACCTGTTAATTATGCGATTCACCCCTAGTCGATGCATGGGGCTCGCTACGGTGATACTCACCTTGATAGCCATCCGTGGGCTCTTCTCTACGTTGAATAAAGGGTTTGCTTTGTCTATTACCTATAAGATACCGATAACATTAGGCTATATGGTTATTGAAAAAAAGGGCTTACGAAGCTCGCTGAGTCGGGCCCTCTTCGACATTTAATAAAAACTGCCCTACGAACACATACGTAAGCAGATCAAAGCCCAACGGATCGCTTTTTTACGCACAAATTTTTATTTGGTTATTTAACCCCGCCTAAAGTCACCTACACCAATAACGCACTTTTCAAATGCCGCAATCCCTTGAAGCTATGACAAAAGAAGTCATTCGAGGGACAATCGAAGCTATCTGTGCAGAGTAATTTTTATCTACGAATGCTAACCGCAGCATCGATATTAAACTTTTTACGGCAGGTTATTTCTCCAGGGTGGTTTATTTTTTGCCCTAACTTTCAGAAGTACCAACGAATACTTGTGTATAACATATTGGGGTTTGCCCCATACTCCGAGCCCAGCATCGGTGTTTGAAATGGACTTGTCGTTAAGTCATCACCAACAAAAAAGTACGCTGCGAAGTCGATATAAAAGTTTTCAGCGATATTGTACTCCGCAGATAAAGAGGTATACCCAGAGGCGTCGTCAAGGTTCACGATAGCTTGCATCGCCAGCGATAATAGGGGTGTAGCTCGAAACGATAAGCTTGGCAGCAGGTAATTCTCACCTAACAAAAAAACGCCACCGCGCCGATAAGGTAAGGTATCCAGTAATGAAAGATAGCGATCAGCATCACCACTACCAGCACCGTTATAATGATATTCAATCATACCAAGAGTATTCTCCGACAAGGCGTAATCTAGGCCCGTTGAACCTCTAAAATGATCAACATCCCCATCCACAAACGCTCCCTCAAACCAAAATCCCATAGCGCTGATCTCAGCTTGCAAACTCAGGCTAACCAACGATTGCCTCGCATATTCAACATAAGCAAGGTTATAGTCTTTGCCGACAAAATTTCTACTAACTTGAACAAACGCGGCCGAGTTTTCTCGTTTACCATCGTCACCTAAAACAATGCCGACATCGACTTCTCCCAAATCACCCCAAGGCGCCTGAAAACGTACCGCATCGACCCCAGTACGGTACTCAGTATTAAAAGTTCTTATATCAAAGGGTAAAAATATATCGGTGGGATTAATAAAACGCGCGCCGCCAAACGAAATCGCTTGTCTACCAATAGTTAAATCACCAGCGTCGAATTGCCATTGAACATTAAAACGATCTAAGTTTTGATAAAGCTGTGTTTTGCTGGTTACGTCATTGGTTAAAGAAGTTTCAATATCGCTGAGGCGATAATCATCCCCAACGATATTAAAAGACTGTAAATCACCGCCTGTTGAACGTGAAACCAATAAAGGACTTAGTTCGTAATGGAGTTCAAAAGCAGCTTTATCAGTAGAGGTCTCGAGCATTAAACGCCCACTGTTTTGCGCTTGATAAATTGTATTTGTAGCAAAAAAATCATTTGAAATAGAATTTTGAGCCACCGCATATGATTTCAAATATCCAGAAATATTCGTCTGCGCACTTCGAGGATGCCTCAGAGTGCGTTCAATTTGCGGAACTTTTTGCAAAGCAATGTTGGGTTCGAGAGTTATAGCTTCCGACTTGGACGAGGCTGGCGAATCCATCGGTTGTATGATTAAAATTGGGGGTGCTTCTTTTGCCATCACAGCTGATGGCACGACCCATGACCAAATACCCTTAAAACCTGAATTTATCGCCTGCCGCTTTAACTCAGCGACAGACAAGCTGTGGGTTGCAACTACAACTCGATAGAAAGGTTTTCCATTAACTACGGTTTCGATTAGTTGAGTGTCTTTATCTATCAGCGCTTTGACTCGCAGTGAAAACCGGGCCGCGTTTTCTTTTTCGATAAAGCTTCCAAATCCCAGCACCGGATCTGAAAAAACGACCGTGGACCAAAGTAAGCAGATCATTAGCGCAGCCAATGTGTGCAAAGAAAGTTGATTCTTCATCTGCATCCATTCCAGCACAAACACTCCTTTAGCGTATGCAACTCACGGCAATGTTTTTCAACGCGCTTGCGTATATACATTAAACCGTCATAAGCGAAATGAACTTTCATTCGCAAAGACACTTGCTTACGAGTTGCGTAATTCGTCTAGCTGAATCACACCATCTTCCAAATGAATCAAACGATCTGCGCGGTCCATAATTTTGTGGTCGTGGGTAGAAAAAACAAAGGTCATTCCAAGTTTTTTATTCAATTCTCGCATGACTTCGATAAGCGCGACGCCCGTTGTTGAATCTAAGTTCGCGGTTGGTTCGTCTGCAAGAATTATAGTTGGCTTCGACGCCATAGCGCGTGCAACTGCGACCCGCTGTTGTTGCCCTCCAGACAATTGTGCTGGGCGACGATCGCCAAGTCCTTCCAGGCCAACCAATGCCAACATTTCTTCGACGCGTTCTCTACGCGCTTGCGCCGAGATCCCCTGTAACAACATTATATATTCAATATTCTCCTGCGCAGAGAGCACGGGAATTAGATTATAAGATTGAAAAATGAAACCTATGTGATCACGCCGAAAATCCGACAACTGTGCCCCTGACATGTGGGCAATATTTGTTCCCGACAAAAAAATATCCCCCATTACAGGTTCATCAAGCCCTCCAATTAACTGAAGTAGCGTCGTCTTACCCGAACCGGAAGGTCCAGTAATAGCCGTAAACTCGCCGGCCTTTATTGTTATGTCGACTTGGTCCAAGGCAGCAACCTGAGTCTCCCCCTCGCCAAAAGTTCTGCATAGATTTTTAGTTTCTATCACTGTGCTCATAGTTAGGTCCTATAACGTTCTCTGCAAGGCGCGACTTGGCGTGATTTTTGAAGCAAAAATGCCCGGATAAATAGCGGCAATAACAGTTAGCACGGTGACATAAATGGGAAATGCTATAAATTGATACGAACGAAGTTCAGTTCGTAAGTTTCCGTCAATTCCAACACCAGAAAATTCAAACTCACCCACCGGAATGCCGTTGACGTTAAAATAGCTACTTAAAAAATAACCCATTGCAAGGCCAATAACGCTAGCCATAGCCCCCAAAAGAAAAGCCTCGAGTAGCACTAACGAAAAAATTTGCCCAGGCGTTGTGCCGATGGCTCTGGCTATACCAAATTCATAAAGTCGTTCATAAATCGACATAAACATTGAATTAATAACGCCTAAGGCCGTCAATATAAATAAAATTGATCCTATTAGGCCCGAACTTATATCAGTCATTTGAATCATTCCCGCGATAGAAGGCTGAAGCTCTGGCCAGCCCAATGCCTCGATCTCCCCCTGGTTAAGCCGCTTTAAGATTGGCAACGCTGTATCTTTTGCATCTTCAGCATTTATAAAGCGCACAGCTATTTCGTGAACGCGCCCCTGCATTCCTAAAAATGACTGTGCTGCGTCTAGATTTATAAATGCAATCGATTCGTCTATTTCAGTCTGCCCAAACTCTACTAATCCTGAAACTCGAAAAAGTTCTTGAATGATCTCATTATCATCTACCGACGCCGCAGTAATGATAATTCGATCGCCAACCTCCACTTCCAACAACTCTGCCATCAGTTTACCGATCAAAATTTCGCGCTTTTCGCCGCTGAGATATTTACCTTCGTATAATGATTGACTAACCTTGCTTACGTTACGTTCAGACTCTGCATCTACACCGTAAATTACGCCGCCTATTGTATTGCGAGATGAGGCGATCATGCCGCCAACTATCACTCGAGACGCATGCGCTGAGATACGTTCATCAGCCGACAAGGCCGCGGCGATCTCATCGGGGTTCTGCAAATAAAATTCAGGTGCTAGGTTTTCTCTAAAGCCTTTTTTATGAACCTGAGCCTCTCCAGAGAGCGTTTTGGTTATGCCGCCGACCATTGCATCGACCATCCCCAACAACATGCCATCAAAAAGAATAAGCACTATTAAGGCGCTAGAAATCAGCGTGCAAGTGAGCACTGTCCTACGAACATTTCGAAAGAGATTTCGCCAAGCCAATTTTAAGGTCAACATCAATGGCTCCCCATGGCAACGCGGGGCGTTATTCTCGCTGCGCGTAAACCCGGCGGTATGCTTATAAGAGCGGCGGTACATAAAATAAACGCCATAGGCATCAGCATTACATAAGCCGAAATTTCACCTTTCATTGTATCGAATTCGACACCGCCCACCTCCACTGCCATGCCCATGTTTATACCAACTTCAGTAAACCAATAAATTGCAGGAAAGATTAGTAGAAACCCCGCAAAGACACTCAAACTGGCCAACATTACTGTTTCTAAAAAAATTAGTTTTACAAGGTCCCCAGGCCGACTACCTATCGATTTTAAAACTCCAAATTCTCGTGTGCGCTCTAATACGGACATCAAAACAGTATTAAGAACGCCAACAAAGACGATAAAGACAACAAGGCCCATAAAAAACATATTACCTTCTTTATCAGATTGCATAGTCTTGTAAAAAGTCGCCTGAATTTCTTGCCAAGGTGAAACTTTTAGCGATGGAATCTGCATCTGCAGCCGCGCTGACAGCGCCTCGTTACTATGTTTATTTTTGGCTAGCAAGGTATATTCGTGAACATCCGAACCAAGACTTAAAAATTCTTGAGCAACAGTTAGAGGCAGATATATACCTTGCCGATCAAAGGAAGTTACGTTGCCCACTATCCCAGTGATGATAAAAATATCATTAGCGATAGAACCGTCGGCGCCACTTGCAATCAATACAATTTCATCACCGACCGCAAGATTGAGTGATCTAGCCAGGCCTGCACCTATCATTGCTTTGGAATATCCATCACTGTTGGGTGAAGCAGTAAAAAACGAGCCGGCCGATATTTTTTGTAAAATTCTGGTTACTGTTGGTTCTAATTCAGGGTCTATACCAAAAATTTGAGCGGGTGCGGTTTTAGCGGCGCCATATGCTAAACCCGGAGAAAACACTCGAGGGGCCCAACTGGCAACTTCCGGCCGATCGTTAAGGATAGATTCAACAGCTAACCTGTCTCGAATCGTTTTGTGAATTTTAGGCCTTTTTGCATAATCGCCGTTGTGAATCTGGACATGACCGGTGTGATCCAATGTAAAAATATCTACGATATTCGACCAACTGCCCTCTACCATAGAAAGCGATAAAACAAAGAGCATATATCCGAAGGACATACTTATAGCTGTTAGCAGACTGCGCCTTTTTTGGCGAAGAATATTTCGGAACGCAAGTTTTAAAGTAAGCACCGTCTAGAACCGTGCCTTTAAGTTTCTCATGGAAAATGTTTGTGCGGTGATGCTAGCAGAATCGAAAATTATATCGTCATAAATAATCCGCGTGCTATAGCCATCTTTATTCATAGGCCGCACCTCTAAGACACTTGGAATCATACGGCCGTCAAACACTTTAGGTTCACTGAACGTAATCTCTCTAATTCTATCACCATCTTCGTCGAAGAAGGTTTGGGATTTTGGTAATAGGGGCAACTTAGATACCAAGTATTCTATTTTGCCCCAAACCGTGACAGCCTGCTGGGTAGGGAAAAGCGTAAACAAATATTCAGAGACCGTTTCTGTCATTACGATGTCGTAGGCATCTATAAGCTGAGTTTCTTTAACTAAATCATCATTAGTGAAATCGCTACCCATCCAAGAGCCCATCATCATAGAGGGCGGCACCTTTATTACTTTGTTGATTTTAGGAAAGTAATTCCACATTTCCGAATCACGTTTCAGCGTCGCTATGCCGCGATCCTTACGCGGAGAAAGTATCCGAAAAAAACCATATTCCCTACCCAAACTTTGGCCCGTTAACTGCATCGTCCGTTGATATTGCGGAGTTTGAACCACCATGGTCATTTTTACGTCACTGGAAGCGCCACGATATAACTGCTCCATATCGTCAATTATTTTGCGTGGATCGGCATCAGCAGCATTGGCCGACGCGTTATAACTAAAGAACAAAACGACAATCAGAAAATATCGCATAAGTTACTCCATAAAGTTTCTAATTATTTTACTAGTAAACGAAACAGCTATGACTCTTTAAATTACAGCAACAAACACCCGTTCAACTGCTCTTGCAGCATTATCAAGATGCTTCACTCCTGCGCTTTTAAAGTCGCTTGATTCGCACCTTCGTCCGCGTTATGTCGGGATCTACGTAACATGCCTAATTAAATCAATAATTTTAACGCCTTTTTTGACCAATCCAAGACGACTTTAAGCTATCACCTCTTCCGCAACCTTATGCAGCTTTTCAATTGGGTCACCCTCACCCGTCATCGGCATCACTACTCGGCTAACACCTATGGCTTTTAACTCGCCTAAAAAGTCTTCACCTCCAATACCGGGCCACATGCAAGTAATTTCAATTTCTGATATGTCTCGACCAATGGCATCACATTCTTTTTGCAAACTTTCTATATGGCTCTTAAGTTCAGTTGGATCTCCAGAGGGCGCAAACCAGCCGTTACCCAATTGCGCAGTACGCTCAAAGATCTTGCCTTTTACACCGCCCATAATCACTGGAAAAGGACTTTGGATAGGCAGTGGATAACTTTTAAAACCTTTCCAAGAAATAAAGTCACTTTCATGCTCGACCACCTCACCAGACCAAATCTTACGCATACCCGTTACATAGTCGTCAAATCTGGCCCCTCGGCGTTCGAACGGCACACCTAACGCTTCAAACTCTTCGCGCAACCAGCCAATCCCTACCCCCAACATAAATCGACCGTTAGAAATAAAATCTAAACTGGCAGCCTGTTTTGCCATATAGATTGGATTTACTTGAGAAAGAATATTGACCCCAGTTGCTAAGCGCAATGTCGTTGTTGTCGAGGCAACAGCTGCTAGCGCAATTAATGGGTCAACGAAGTTTGTTTCTGGTACAGCGCCCATACTGCCTGATTTATTATAGGGATACTTGGAGTCGTAATTTACTGGAACGACCACATGTTCGAAGGTCCAAACCGATTCGTAGCCAAGGGACTCAACCAGTTGAGCCGTTTCAACAATTTGGCCCGCAGATTGAACCCCTATGTTTATCGGAATAATGCCTACTTTCATTTTTTTCGCCCGCACTATTTACATTTCGAATACTTATTTCAACGGTCGTATATTGCAGCGCTTTAAAGATTCACGTTAACCTAATCACGCCTCGCGTCATAGCCGGCCGTAATTAAGCGTACTTGCTCAGATCGCACACCTTCTTCAAGCCCAATCTCAGCACCTAATACAGCAGTCATTGGTTTGTCTTCTGCATAAGCTGACCAGTTAATAATTCCTTTACTACTTGGATTACTTGTCTTCGCAAAGTTAGTCCAGATAGTCATCATAGTTTCTGAGAAAACCTCTTCGCGCTCACTGACATCTATGTTAAACATAGCTAAATCGCCAAACACATAGGGAATCTCAGCCGCATGGAAAGAGGCGTATTCATCACTGCCATTAATCACAGGCCGCCAGTTCCACCAATAAAGATAAACCTGGCTCGAAACGTTGTCCATGTAGTTGGCCCATTGGCGCATTGGCTGAGTGAAATTGGCATCTGTATTGAAACGAATATACGAGTCTCTTGCGAATTCTAGAGTATCGGGATACAGAAGAAAGGCTTTTCGCTTATCTCCGCCCAATGTGAGATCAACAAATTGAGTATGTAGCTCTACGTAGTCAATTGGTGATGTGCCGCCTATAGCTGGGTCAAATGTAGTCGCCTCATCTGCGTTGGAGCCAATCATTACTGGCACATCGGCTTGCCTGCCCTGATCAAATATTGTATTGACCTCTTCGGGGAGTACTTGTCCGTCAACAATCGTCAGTGAATCAAAATCAAAAAGCAGAGCTGGATCAGCCGCATATGCATCAATAATTGATTCAGCTGACAACGTACGCAACACGTCTAGATCTGGCGCATCTGTTTGAGCAAACATACTCGCTAGCGTCTCGCCTCGCTTTTCGGCCGACGGCATTCCCCATCTCGCTTTTTTTAGATCTGGTAATGGGGCAAACCGCGCGCCACTTTGACCAATTATTTTATCGAACAAACCGCGCGCCATTGGCGAGGCTTGCATAACTGACATGCTCCAAGAACCTGCAGATTCGCCAAAGATAGTTACATTGTTTGGGTCGCCGCCAAATTGACGAATATTTTCTTGCACCCAATTCAGTGCGGCTATTTGATCTTTATAACCTTGATTGCCAGAGTGCCCTTTGCCCTCTGTACTAAGCTCAGGATGCGCATAAAATCCAAATGGGCCCAGGCGATAATTAATAGTGACTAGGATCACTCCCTTGCTCGTTAGGGGTGAGCCGTCATAGTCCATTCCAGAACCCATAACTAAGGCGCCGCCGTGAATCCAAACCATTACTGGTAAAGCATCGGACGTTTGTTCAGCGCGGGTCCAGACATTTAAGGTCAAGCAATCCTCGCTCATTTTTTCATATGTGCGATCGTAGAACGCACTTAACGAACCCGGTTGATAACAGGGTAAACCAAACGAGGTGCTGTCGTGCTCACCCTCCCACGCCGCTAACGGAGCTGGCGATTGCCAGCGGCGGTCACCAATAGGTGGGGCGGCATAGGGAATACCTAGATACTCAATCAACCCATCTTCACGCGCATTGCCGCGAATAGTACCGCCGGTTACAGAAACAAAATTGGATATAGGTTTATCATCAGAAGCGATTGTTTTGACTTTGTCGGACTCAGTGTTATCCGAACAGGCTGATAATAACAACGGAATTAACGTGACCGCGAAAATTTTTTGGATATTTAATTTCATGCGCGTTGGACCTAATTAATTTATAAGATGTAACCTAATAGTTCCCGAAGAACGACTATTCGCACACATATATAAAACTCAAAGCGAGTAGCTATCAACCCCCTGTTGCTCGGGCGCAAGGATTTATAAGATAATTACTGAAACTGGGCAACGCCCTATTCCATTCTTACTGGGCAATTTAGCTTCCAGCCGCATTAGTTCTGATGAACCAATCTTTCTAGGCTTTTGCCACTTCAGGCCCGCAAATTGCAGCTTCAATAAAAGCAGCTTGCACAGATTTACAAGCTTCCGAAGATGTAAAATCAGCATTAGATGCCTCCCCTTCTTCAGCGTTTTGCCAAATATTTAACAAGTTAAAATCATGGGCATAGGCAGTAAGCGGCGAGTAATCAGCCTAGCCGATTCGAAACCAATACGTGGATTAAAGATTCGCAGTGAAAACCGCGTCTACTGCAGGCGGAAACTTGCCCGTCGTTACTTTGCTCACATCAGCGACAGTCTTTCCTTTGTTAGAAAAAAGATAGAAAAATTGTTTTACCGATACAAATCGAATTTTTATAAGCAAACGTCAACCCCCGCTTAAGCGTTGAAAATCAGCTTTTCTTCGCACTATACGTACATTTGATTTATCTAGATTACTTTGCTACTAATCGTATGCGTTGAAATCCAAGAACACGAGGACAGTTACTCAAAAACAAAACTCGTTAAGGTACAGTCAATTATGGATATATTTATTTTCAGGAATATCGTCTTATTTTTAATTTTTTTCGTTCCACTAAGCCTTAATGCAGGCATGTTGGGTGAATTAAACGCTAAAGATTGTCAAAAAATATATCGACTCACTGACTTTGTATACGCGATCGAACCAGGCTTATGGATAGAAAAAAGCGAAGAATTGCCAACGCATTGTCGCGTTCGAGGTGTAATTAACCGAGCAATCCAGTTTGAAGTTAGGCTGCCCGAAGACTGGAACGGTAGATTTATGTTCTCAACAGTAGGCGGCTCAGCGGGCATGATTGGCGATACCACAAGCCTTTTACGAAGCGGTTTTGCGATGGCTTCAACGGATACGGGCCATGAGGGTCTAGCCGACTTTAGCTTCTATAAACAACCCCAGGCGCTACTTGATTATGCGTATCGTGGTGTGCACCTCGCCGGAATTGCCGCGAAGCAAGTTATCGAGCATTCCTATAAACAAGATATCAGTTATTCCTATTTGAATGGATGCTCTAATGGAGGACGAGCAGCTCTGCTTGAAGCAACACGGTTCCCAAGTGATTATGATGGAATTATTGCGGGCGCGCCTTTATTCAGATTTGCCGAGATGGCTCCATGGATGTTATACGTTGGCCGCGCACAAAAAAATCACCCGCTAACTGAGGAGTCTCTATTACTAATGGACAACGCCTCACGCAAAGCATGTGATGACTTAGATGGCGTTGTCGACGGTGTTATTAATGATCCAAGACTCTGCACAACAGACGAATACGATGTTCGCCAACTTCAATGTAAAAACGGGCAGAGCGCGAAATGCATGACGAAAGGCCAAGTCGAGACAGCCCTTACCGTCTACGGAGGGTTAAAAAACTCAAAAGGTGAAATCGTTGCTCCCGGTGTAATGCCGGGTGCTGAAGCCGCTGGCGACTGGGCGTTCTGGCAACTACCCAACAACATTATGGACGCTGACAGCGTAGTGCTAGGGGCAGCGCAAATGTTGTCTTTAATTATGCGGCACGACCCTTCTTTCGATCTTGAAAAATTTGACCCCGGCAATGATCAGGGACTTATAGAAAATGCGACAGCACCGCTTGACGTGCTAACAGCCGATCTTAGCGAGTTCAAAGCCAGTGGTGGCAAACTAATTATGTATCAAGGATGGAATGACTACCCCTTGAGACCTCAGCGCGCGATTAAACATCTGGAGAAAGTACAGCAGGAAATGGGCGGTAAAAATAATACCGATGATTTTTATCGAATGTTCATGGTTCCCGGAATGACTCATTGTGCCGGTGGGCCTGGCGCGTGGCAGGCTGACTACGTCTCTGCCCTCACGGATTGGCGAGAAAACGGGAACGCACCAGAACGAATTATCGCAACCCAGCCTGGCTTCGTCAAAATGGAACACCTGACACCCAATTCTGCAGTAGTCGCAAAAGCTAGATTTACTCGCCCTCTTTGTGTCTATCCAAAAATAGCTGTGTATAGGGGTAAAGGCAATGATTCAGAGGCTGAAAATTATAGTTGTCGTTAGCCTGCATAATGTAGCAGGCATTTAAACGGAGTTTTTATTAAGCACAAACAGTGCGCTTCCTTCACCATAATTTAAATTGCCTGTCAATCTATCCCTAGCACACATACTAAGCTAGGTTTTTTGCATATGTAAATATTTTAAAAATAGAAATCGAATTTACCGACAAAAAAAGAAAAGTAAGGGGAAAGGGTTAGATGAATAAATACTATTTCACATTTGGGCGAGCCATCAGCGTAACTTGTTTAATGACTGTACTCAACTTCACTGGGGTACCCGTGACCCTAGCAAGCGAAGACGGGGCCAATCAAATAGAAGAAGTTATCGTCACTGCACGGCGGCGTGAAGAAGCCGCGCAAGACGTTCCAATTCCTATCACCGCTCTAAATCAAGAACAGCTCATTGCGCGAAATATCACTGAGATCAGAGATATAGAGAAAATGAGTCCGAATACTTCTATTCAATACAGCGCTGTAAATGGCTCCGCTACTGAAGTATTTATTCGCGGTATTGGTCAAACAAACTGGTCAGCAACTCAAGACCCCAAGATCGGTATTTATGTCGATGGAGTATATTTAAGCAGACCACAGGGTGGACTATTAGATTTGATGGATGTCGCCCAAGTCGAAATCCTTCGAGGCCCACAAGGAACATTATTCGGTCGAAATACAACTGCAGGTTTACTGCAAATTATTACCAATAAACCTAGCTTTGAGAATGAGGCCGATATTCGCTTAGGCGTTGGCAGCGATGGGCATAAAAATTATGGTTTTACCGTCAACAGAGTTCTAAGCGACTCCATTGCTTCTCGATTTTCACTTTATGCAAAGGAAACTGACGGCTTTATTACTAACTCCATAACTGGTAAGGACCGTGGTAACGAAGATTCTTTATCGTACAGAGGATCCTTACTAGGGACCTTTGGTGATGTAACCGCTCGACTGACCTATGACCATTTCGAGGCGGATGAACGAGCTCCCTTAGGGACCTGTAGGTTTACTGGCCCGGAAAGTGGGATGACCGCCGGGGGTCTATCGGCTGTTGCTAATATGTTTGGCATCTACGACAAGATGCGCTCAAATTGTCTGTCAACTACTCGAGACGTTTCTATTGACACGACGAATGATGAAAGTACTACCAGTGATGTCGACTCTTATACTTTGGAGTTTGACTACGAAATGGACTGGGCCGATTTAACTTCGATTACATCGTATCGTGAGATCGATAATTTTAATGGATCATGGGGCTGGGTAATGGGTAACGGTCCAGGCGTAAATTTCCTTGAAATTCTTAACAATGAATCTGAAAACGATATCTTTTCGCAGGAGCTTCGCCTAAGTGGGTCTACTGATAAAATAGATTGGGTTGTAGGCGCATATATATTTGAGGAAAATTCTGAGGAAAGCTTAGATGTTCCGTTATTCAGAAACGTCGCCGCTCCTTCGGTAACTGAATGGCCATTCTTTTATGTACCTTCCGGCGCAACGAATCCAGATGGCAGCGCACAAACCCTAGGCGATATTGCACTTGGCACACAGTTGTTCGGATCACGAGGGCAAGCATATGACGTGACTAACAAGAACGAAGCATTTTTTGCAGAATTAACCTATAAAATAACTGATCAACTAGATATTACCGCAGGAGCTCGGTACACCTCCGATGACCGCGAATTCACCAGAGTCCAAACGTTGTTTGGCGGCGCTTTTGATCCAGCCCACTTTTGCCCTGGCATGCCAACTACCGAAGTAGCTCCTGGCGTATTGGTATCCGCCAGTGACCGTTGTTATCAAGAAGTATCTTATAGCAAAACGACACCACGAATCATCGTGAGCTACGACCTCAACGAAGACATCATGCTCTACGGCAGCTTCAGTGTTGGTTATAGCAGTGGCGGGTTCAATCAAGACGTGCGCATGCGTCCCTTCCTGCCGGAGGTGTCCGATAATATAGAGTTAGGTTTCAAAAGTGACCTCCTCTCCAATCGGTTGCGCTTGAACGCTACGGCTTTTCATAACAACTATGAAAACCAGCAACTCACTGTTGGAAGAATCGTAAATGGTCAACCCACGGCGGATTTGATCAATGCAAAAGAGGCAACAATAATCGGTGTCGAGTTTGACGTGTTAGCACGTTTAACGGACGACTTCTCAGTGTCAATCACTGGCGGATATATGGAAGGCGATTACGATCAATTCACTATAGACGATAACGTGACTGATCCGACAACGCTTGTTGAGAGCATTGTAGAACGCGACCTCAGTGGTGTTGAATTTGGTAATAACGGTAGCGAAAAATCTCTCGATATTAGTTTGCTACACACATATCGCATGGGTAGCCGCGGAGATGTCACAAGTTCATTAGGATACAGTTTTAAAGACGATGCCTACTACACTCTTATGAACACACCCTCTTCATTTGAACCAAGTTATTGGCTACTGGATGGGCGCGTTACCTGGAATTTGGGCAACAGCAGCACCAGGGTTTCACTCTGGGGAACCAACCTAACCGACAAACAGTATGTGGATACCATGATCAATCAGTCCGGAGATACTGCAATAGGTGGCATTGACCCATCCTTGGGGATGACTGCTGTTTACTGGGGTAATCCAAGACGAATCGGCTTAGACATCACCCACGCGTTTTAAACACCTCGCGTAAGAGTAAACTGGATGCCTCTTAGAGATCATTTGCCTAGGGGGCATTCTTCGTAATGGAGATTCTATGAAAATCATACTAACAAGCCTCCTAGCCTTATTAGCTTTTGGCGTATCCGCAAAGGAATTGCCAACGGTAAAGCCGGAGAGCGAAGGTATGTCGTCAGATCGCCTGGAGCGTGTTTCTGCGATGAATGACCGCTATACTAAGAGCGGCAAAATTGCTGGAACCCTAACAGCAGTTCTGCGTAATGGTAAAGTTGTGCACGTTAGCTCTTCTGGCAAAAAAAGTACCTTAGACGATCGTCCAATTGAGATAGACGACCTTTTCCGTATTTACTCAATGTCAAAGCCGATCACGGCAGTGGCAGCGATGCAGCTCTATGAACAGGGTAAGTTCCAACTCACGGATCCTGTTTCAAAATTTATACCAGAGCTTAAAGATCTAAAGGTGATGAAAAATGGCAAAGTTGTGCCTGCACAGAAACAGATGACCATGCAACAACTTTTGAATCACACTGCAGGATTGTCTTACGGATTCGATCCTAACGACCCAGTAGATCAGGCCTATCAAAAGGCAGACCTTTGGAGCGCCAAAGACTTAGACGAATTCATAATTAAAGTAGCCGCTTTGCCCCTCAAATTTGAGCCCGGCGAGCAGTGGCACTATTCGATCGCCGTCGATGTTACCGGATTAGTTGTGCAACGCCTGAGCGGTCAACCTTTCGATGAATACCTCAAAGAACACATCTTCGAACCTTTGGATATGAAAGATACCTTTTTCGAAGTGCCTGAGGATGAGCTCGATCGATTTTTACCTAATCATTTTCTGAACCCCCAGAACGGCCAGGCTGTTGCGATGACCCCTGAGACAATGGAGGGACTACCGGGTTTTACAAATTGTCGCGCTTTGTGTGATTTCAAAGACGTCACACTCTATGCTGGCGGTGCTGGTCTCGTTTCGACGCTAAGGGACTATGTTCGTTTTGCCGAGGCAATGCGTGACGGAGAACTAGATGGAGTGAGAATTCTCAGTTCAAAGACAGTTAACTATATGCGTTTAAACCACTTACCCTCAGCGATCGCATCCGGTGGTGAATCCGGTGAACAACCTAATCTCGTTGGTGCCCCGCTTGGCGGTTTCGGTTTTGGTCTCGGCTTTGGTATCGTCACCGATACCGCGGCCAACGGCTCAATAGGCAGCGCCGGAGCATATTACTGGGGCGGCGCAGCAGGCACTGTGTTTTGGATTGATCCGGTTGAGAACATTGTTGTGGTTTCGATGATGCAACTCATGTTGGGGTGGCCTTCTTACAGACCAGACTTGCGAGTCGCAACCTATCAAGCCCTACTCGATACCTATGAGTAGACTAGCCACTAAGGCGTGCCTAAGTGGGCTTTCCGAAAAAAAGTTTCGAATGTCCATTTCGTTTTCCAAGCCCCACTTTAGCCTCCTCTTGAGCCAAGACTTTGGTAAAAGAGAAGAAACCTTGGTAAACAAAGGCACTGATTTTTATTGGAATTTATTCTCTATTTAAGCTTTCAGAGATTCTTCGTGAATTTCAGTTTAGCCGACTCTCTTTCCGCCCCAAAAAATAAGAGCGTTAAGTCCCCTATTTTTAGGCAGAATAAGCAGTGTTAGTTCTCACTCTAAGTTCGAAGCGCGTAACGCTCGTGAAGCGTCGTGAATTGTGAACGCAGACGTTCTCGAAAATTGATCCTGATCTAAGTTTTCCGGCGCTACCGGAACCAATTACTAAATGTGTCCGGCCTGTCCGCCGTCTATTTCTATCGCAGTTCCATTCACGTATGAAGCGGCATTTGAACTTAAAAACACAATAAGTGCCGCAACTTCCTCTGAAGTCCCGTAGCGCCCTACTGGCACTCCGCGGCCATTATTAGCAATAACTTCATCAGCAGTTTTACCGGACGCATCTGCAATTTCTCCGGCTGCGCGCTCCCACATCGCAGTATGTATCAAGCCCGGCAACACTGCATTTACTAGAACACCATCTGCACCATACTTGCGAGCTAAAGACTTACTCAAAGAAATCATGGCCGCTTTAGTAGTCCCATAATCAATTAATGCTGCATTGGGGTACTTGCCTGCAGAACTTGAGATCATTACTACTCGACCCCATTTATTTTTCCGCATGCCGGGCAAGAACGCGCGCGTGCAACGCACTGCAGACATCAAATTAAGTTCATGAAGATCATGCCAATCGTCATCGGACATATACAAAAAATTTCTCGATGGCGAAGCACCGACGTTATTTATGAGTATGTCTACACTCCCCGCAGCAGCAACGCTTTGTATAAAAGCACCTGTAGATGCTTGATCACCCATATCAGCCACGTGACCATGAATAGTTCCACCAACGCTTTGGTAAGACGCTAATTGGTCGATAGCTGCCTGATTGCGCGCACAAAAAACAACATCAGCACCATGGTCAGCAAGCGTCTTAACCACGGCTGCACCAATACCTAAACTCGCTCCCGTAACGACCGCTCGTTTGCCAGACAAATCAAGATTAATCATCAAATATTCCTTTTTTATTTTCTCCACGCGGAGAGGATATGAAAATTCAGAATCCCAAACATGACAATTCAACGTTAATAATGCAATCAGCTATTTAAAAGCCGCTGAACTGTCTCCGCTGCGGGTACCGAGTGAAATTGGACTTTCTTTCACCCAAACTCGTTTTGATTTGACCAAATAAACGGCTTTACGCTCAGAACTGCGCCAACAATTAGTCGAATGTATGCGGATAAAGCGCGACTCAATATACTCGTCGAGACACTGCGTACGCGGGTCAATCAAAAAGCATTAGTCAACGTGCGCGTACTCCCATCGAAAGATAGTAGCCTCTCCTACCATCTATACCTCTCATTTCTCCTAGCTAATCGTACGGGCAAATCTACAGCTGAGCAAAACGAGCAATGTGGATAATTTCAGGTTAAGCAGGTTTAGCACTACGCTGACAACTCTGGCACAAATAGAGGCGTCTTGAACTAACTTCAATGCGCTCAATTGGTTTTGCGCAGCGATAGCAAGCTTCTCCCTGACGGTCAAAAACGACAAAACGATAACGACTACGGGTAAAGCCCTCACGTTTGAGCACGGCGACCCTTGCAGGACTATTCGTGATTCCTGCAGTGGCCAGCGACTGCCTTGTCAGATCCAATGTTGCTCGAGACAATGCGCCAAGTTGAGCGCGAGTAAGATCACAAGGCCTATCAAATGGGTGCAAACCCGCCGCGTGAAGAATCTCTGAGCGCAAATAATTGCCTATACCCGCGACAAAGGCTTGGTCTAAGTAAAGCGCCGCTAAAGAGCGCTTATAAAATTGTTTGGACAATAATCGGTTCAGCACGTCACGCCAAACCACCACGTCATCTAGAGCATCCGGCCCTAACTTTGCCAGATATTTTTGCAGCGGCAATTGCTCAGGCGTCAGCACTTCTATGTCCGAAGCGCTATAAAGAAGCGCGCTATGAGAGTCAGTATGTATCGCCACACGTAATGTTCTACCTGTGGCGGGTTGTTTATCACGCTTCACCACATACCACCGCCCGTACAACTGGTTATGGCTATAAAGAGTTAAATCATTGCTGAAGTGGGTCAGCATGGCTTTGCCGCGGCTACTTACGTTCGTTACTGTCTCGCCGCTAAGAGCATTATTAAAACGTTGCAGGTGGGGCTGTGAAAACGTCACGCTGCGGGTCTCTTTACCATTTAGAACTTTGCCAATACGCAGCGCAGCGCGTCTAATTTCTGGTCCTTCAGGCATGCTTTTTCACCCTTTTTTTGTATGAAGCTTTGCGCAACGACACGCGCAAAATCTAGCCTTGGCAACAATGTAAGAGAATTTTTTGGGTTACCACTCACCTAACCTCCTCTCTTTGCTGTTAGCCAAAGCCGATCTTAAAATCTTACGACATCGCTCGAAAAACCAACGTTGAAAGTTCCAGCCGGCTACCTTACCGACCCAAGTTGAACATCACTTATGTCTACTCTTTGTGAAGCGGATAAATCAGGGCTTGCTGACAGAATGAAACACGCGCACTAAGCGTGGGGAATCTCGCTCCTATTTGCAGCGGTTTGCAGCGGTAATGCAATTGATAGTGGATTGCGCCATGCTTACAGCTTTGACGCATAGGGAACATCAATGAGCTTTAACAAATTAACATGGGGCGTGAAATCAAGCTTTAGGGGTTACGTGGAGGCTGCAGAGGGTTCAATAACCTTAAGTGATGGCACAACCCGCACCGAAGATGGCACATTTGTCTTTGTGGCTCAGCCTGACGGCGATCTGTCTATAGCACCGGACGGGAGCGCAACGGGCGCTATGCGTTTTCAGGGCACAGTCGTTTTTGAAGCACACGGGGGTATGCTCAAGTCTACCCTTGCGGAGCTGGGTTTAGAGGCAGGAGAAAATGGGCTTGTACTTACAGTACTCGACGCGCCAATGAACAAAAGCCGTTGCGCTATTGCGGACCTAGGCCCGGTTGAAGTCAACTCAGCAGGCGGCCTAACCATCGCCTCGAGGATCACAATCGACGGCATGTACCAGATTGCTGACAACTACCCGCCAGGTACAGAATTGGACCCGATATTCCTAGACTAGACGCAACTTTTCGTTTGCGTTTGCGACTGAATTCGATGAATGCCAGTTGTGCGTCTATCTTTTTGAAGAAACTCCTCGCAGGACGCGAGGAGTTTTATAATCATCAATTAGTAACTAAATAAAGGCCGATTGAGTAATCGGCCCTAGCAGTGCCTAGTAGTTATTCTCAAGGTCGAAGCGATCCAACTGCATAACTTTAGCCCAAGCATTAACGAAGTGTTCTACGAAGCGTTTCTTTGCATCATCGTACGCATAAGCCTCGGCAATGGCGCGCAACTCAGAGTTTGAACCGAAAATGAGGTCCACGGTGGTGGCCGTAAATTGCACGTCCTGCGTCACAGGGTCTACTCGTTCGTAAACGCCTTCAGTTGCTGCTTTGCGCCAAGGATTAGTACTGTCCAACAAATTCAAAAAGAAATCGTTGCTTAGCGTCCCAGGCCGATCGGTTAAAACGCCATGGGCTGCACCATCAGTGTTGGCGTTCAGCACACGCATACCACCAAGCAATACAGTCATTTCTGGAACGCTTAGCTGCAACTGGTCCGCCTTATCTACCATCATCTCAGCAGGCGAGCGATACGCTTGGCTAACATTGAAGTAGTTACGGAATGCGTCCGCTGTGGGTTCTAATACAGCAAAAGACACAGCATCGGTTTGTTCTTGAAGCGCATCTACTCGACCCGGCACGAATGGTACCAAAACTTCATTGCCTGCCTCTTTAGCGGCACGCTCTATGCCCACTGCACCGCCAAGTACAATAATGTCGGCCAAAGACACCTGGCCCCTGCGGCTGTTGTCATTGAAGTCGCTCTGTACGCCTTTTAACACGTCTAGTACGCGGGCCAACTTTTGCGGCTGGTTCACCGTCCAATCTTTCTGCGGCACTAGGCTAACGCGCGCACCGTTGGCACCGCCTCGCATGTCGCTGCCACGGAATGACGCAGCCGATGCCCATGCAGTGCCCACTAGATCTGCAACACTCAAGTTAGTAGCAGCAATCGATCTCTTCAGTTGCTTGATCTGGCGAGCGTTCACCGGCTTGCCGGCAGTCGCTGGCAACGGATCTTGCCAAATCATCACTTCGCTAGGCACATCGTCGCCTAGATAACGAACCCGAGGCCCCATATCACGGTGAGTTAACTTAAACCATGCTTTCGCAAATGCCAGTTGGTATTCCTTAGGGTCTGCCAAAAATCGTTCTACGATCTTGCGGTACTCAGGGTCGTACTTAAGCGCTAGATCTGCAGTCGTCATGACAGGCGGATTAAACTTGCCTTTCACATGGGCATCTGGCACTACGGTGTGTAGCGATTCGTCTGTTGGAATCCACTGCAATGCACCAGCCGGACTGCGGGTTTGCTGCCACTCGAAATTAAGCAAATTTTGCAAATATAAGGTTGTCCATTGAGTTGGCGCTTGTGTCCAAGCACCCTCTAAACCACTGGTCACTGTGTCTTCTGAATGGCCCTTGCCACAGCTGTTCTTCCAGCCAAGGCCTTGCTCTTCTATCGATGCTGCGGCCGGTTCAGGGCCCACACAAGATTTCTTGCGCGCACCATGCATTTTGCCGAAGGTGTGTCCGCCCGCAACTAAAGCCACAGTTTCTTCATCATTCATGGCCATACGCCCAAAAGTTACGCGCACGCTTTTCGCCGAACCCACAGGGTCAGGCTTGCCTTGCGGGCCTTCAGGATTAACGTAGATCAGGCCCATGTGAGCCGCGCCAAGCGGCTTCTCTAATTTGCCATCTTTGTCGTGGCGCTCGCTAGCAAGCATGGTGACTTCAGGCCCCCAATAAACCAGATCTGGTTCCCAGTCGTCAGCACGTCCACCAGCAAAACCAAAGGTTTGAAAACCCATGTTTTCCATACCGACAGTACCAGCAAGTACCATTAGGTCTGCCCAAGAAAGGCTTTGACCGTACTTTTGTTTAATGGGCCAAAGTAGCCTGCGCGCTTTGTCCAAATTGCCGTTGTCCGGCCAACTGTTGAGTGGGTCAAAACGCATTTGACCACCGTCAGCGCCGCCGCGGCCGTCTAACGTTCTATAAGTACCCGCGCTGTGCCAGGCCAAACGGATGAAGAACGGCCCATAGTTACCAAAGTCCGCAGGCCACCAATCTTGCGAATTGGTCAGCAGCACGTTGATGTCGGCTTTTACCGCCGCCAAATCTAAAGTGTTGAACGCTTGAGCGTAGTCAAAATTCTCGCCCAGTGGATTGGCGCTGGCGTCGTGGTCGCGCAAAGACGATAAATTGAGTTGCTCAGGCCACCAAAATTGGTTGGTTTTAGCCTGATCCACCCTCTTACTCGCCTCACCTGATGCCCCTAATGTATTAGACGCACCATGATGCCCTTCACTGGCATGCAATGGTGAAGCCACCCACATTACTGACATCAGCGCGACGCCCCCTAAAAGCTTGCTTCGCATTTCTTTAACCCTCATGAAATTATAAAAATCTGTCGCTTAACGAAAAGTTGCACCGTGTATTCGCAACTTGAGTCAGAACATAAACCCCGCACACCCATAGTTAAAATTGATTCTATATACTCTGACGATAGGCTTGTCCTATGATAAACGATGTACTCAAAAGAGATCGAATACTCGGCTACTTAGCCCGCGGAGACGATTTCTGAGAGAAATAGGATTGCAAATGTTTGTCTTCAAGCCCGGCCGTTCTTGCCGCAAATAGCCATCAACAAAATGTAAAGCCTCTAGTTTCGGTGATGATGACGCCACAAAATTGGGGTCGCTCGCCGGCACCCGCTTTGCATACATGACCAGTAGATGTTTAACTATTTGCATCTAACCCCACCGAAAAATCAGGAGAGCGCTTTGTGACGCAGTCTAGTGCCGACCCATCAATATCTATAAGTACCACCAAGACCGGCTTTTATAAGGGTTTTAACGTATCTGTCGCGGCCATTCCGAAGGTGATCATCTTCGCGTTTATCCTTTGGATAGGCTTATCTCCAGAGCGATCTGGCGAACAGCTTGCAGCGATGCAAACTTGGTCAACCTCCTCTTTTGGTGGCTGGTATGTCTACGTCACAGCATTTTTCACGGTTACCTGTTTGGCCTTGGCCCTGTTGCCGCGCACAGGCAGCATCGTTTTAGGTGAGAAGGGCGAAGCGCCGGCATTCTCACTGTTTACGTGGGTGTCTATGATGTTTGGTGCCGGCATTGGCATTGGCATGCTCACATACTCAACCGCAGAACCCATTTTTCACTTCGCCACGAACCCAGAGACCATCCAAGGGCTGAGTACTCCGCTTGATGAATCCAATGTACGTAACGCCTACAAGTGGGCAATGCTGCACTATGGTCTTACACCCTGGGCTTGCTACGGACTAATTGGTATTTCCTTAAGCTATTTCAGTTACGCGCGCGGCTTACCTTTGACCATTCGTTCGGGACTCCAGCCGTTGTTTGGCGATGCTATGTCTGGCTGGGCCGGTCACCTAGTAGACATCGCGGCTATTCTTGCCACTTTAATCGGCCTTGGCGTGACCATTGGTTACGGCGTATCTCAGTTCGCCTCGGGCATCTTCAATATCAGCGGTATTGAGTCAATTGTCGATGAAGCTGGTCGGCCAACTTTAACTGCGCAAATCACCGGATTGGTTATAATAGTCGCTGCTTCGTGCATATCTGCCCTGTCTGGTATTCAGCGCGGGATTAAGTGGCTATCTAACATCAACATGCTGCTATCAATTGCCCTTTTGCTTTGCTTCGTAGCACTAGGGTCCACTTTCTTCGCAATACAGTCCTTTGGCTACGCTATCTGGGACTACCTAATAGCACTGCCAACCATGTCTACTACCGTTTGGAATGATTCCAGCACTGACGTAGGCACGGCGCTACAAAGCTGGCAAGGTGCGTGGAACATCTTTTACTGGGCTTGGTGGATCGCCTTCGCACCATTTGTTGGTATGTTTTTAGCGCGCGTGTCCAAAGGCCGCAGCATTAGAGAATACGTGTTGGGGGCGATAATAGTACCCTCTCTGATTTGTCTAACTTGGCTGACCTTTGTTGGCGCAACCGCCATCGACCTAGAACTTCGCGGCATAGCTCAAGGCTCCATTGTTAACTCTGACATCTCAGCGCAGCTTTTTACCACCATTAACCTTTTGCTAACTCCCGACATGGCCATAGCGTTGACAGTGCTTGTGGTTGTCTTACTGCTTACCTTTTTAATCACATCCGCCGACTCTGGCATTTTGATCATTAACACCTTGGCCTCAGGAGGCGATGAAAGCCAAAAGCAAGGACTGCACGTCGTACTTTGGGGTGTGATATTCGCATTGCTAGTAAGCGTGCTGCTGCTAGCTGGCGGCATGGACGCCTTGCGCTCGGCGATGATCGTTGGTGCACTCCCCTTCTCGTTGGTGATGGCACTGATGGCTGTAGCATTAATCAAAGCGCTGATCTTTGATCACAACGTAGACGATTAAGCAAAACTTGCCGAAAATTCGATAAGTACGAACTCACAACGGCACTTGGATAGCTAAGGATTTTTCTATTGGATAGTTATTTCGACACAGCAAATTTGATTTTCTGGCAATCCGCCGTTGTCCTGCTAGGACTTATCGTTGGCAGTTTTCTTAATGTCGTGATCTATCGACTGCCCAAAATGCTGGAGCTAGCCTGGCAGGATGAAGCCCGCTTCGCTTTAGGCCAAAAACCACAAATACCAAGCGAGATCTTCAATCTAGCAGTGCCGCCGTCGAGTTGCCCCAACTGCAAAACCCGTATTAGTGCGCGGCACAACATCCCGCTCCTCAGCTATCTCTGGCTGGGTGGAAAATGCGGGCACTGCCAAAATTCTATTTCCTGGCAGTACCCGGTAGTTGAACTTATAACAGCCTTATCAAGCCTGTTCGTTTTTTTGAAATTTGGACACAGTTCAGAACTGGTTTTCGCCCTGATCTTCACATGGGCATTAATCGCTTTGTCTAGTATCGACGCAAAACACTACATTTTGCCCGACAACATCGTACTGCCTATCCTGTGGTTAGGTCTATTTGCCAATTTGAGCGGCCGCTTCGCCAGTCTTCCCGATGCAGTTTTAGGCGCCGTATTTGGTTACGGAGTTTTGTGGGTTTGTTTTTGGGGTTTCAAGTTAGCCACCGGCAAAGACGGCATGGGCTACGGCGACTTCAAACTAATGGCAGCCATTGGGGCATGGCTGGGCTGGCAGAGTTTACCAGCGACGCTGCTGCTCTCATCTTTGTCCGGTGCTATTGTCGGCATCGCACTCATTTTATTGAACAAAAACGACCGAACCACAGCTATTCCATTCGGACCTTATATCGCGGTATCAGGTTGGATAATGTTGCTGTATGGACCACAAATAAAGGGCCTTTTAGTCCAGTTACTGAACCTAACTTTTTAACGGGTTAACGGCACCGTCCTGCGCTTAGGTTGCTTGAGCATTAGCGAACTTGCACGCGAATTAGGGTTCTAACCACACTCTAGCAAAATACAGTTCTCAGAAGTCATTCGACCTTAAAACCATCACCCTCTAATACGCTGCATCGACCTTCGACAAAAACCTTATCGACAGTTCGAGCCAGATTGTAGGTCAAGCCGTAAGCTAAGCTGCTGCGGTCGATTGAAAGCTCAAAGGCACTAATACCCTCCTGAGCTGCAAAGCTCGCTAACAATTGACCACCCGGAAGTTTTACGGCGGCCGTCTGAGTGACGAAAAGGCGCTGACCCAACCCACCTGTAAACTCAATCACATCCAAAGCAGCTGTGATTCTCAACATATGCGAATAATGCCGACCGTCTGGGAATTCAGCGCTACAAACGACATAAGAAGCATATGCTGGCGATAATGTCCGTGCAGATTTAGCCTCAGAATTGATTTCAGAGTTTGGCGGGGTGATGAAATCAGGTTTGTCCACACATCCACCTAGACCTAAAAAAAACCCGGCACTGATTAAAAGGCTCGTCTGAAACCGCGGCTTCGCCGTCTTCAGAAGCTCCACCTGCAAGCTCACCTGCAACCCCTCCAATCTATTTTTATTGTTCATAAAAACCTCTAAAACACCTTTTTGAATACGGCAACTGAGTACTGAAAGTTAATTTTTAGCCAAGCTCCAAATTATTCTAGCGTTTACGCCAGGACCGGTGTGCGCTCAAACAGCAAATAAAAACGAATACCAGAAGATTATTAAATACACCGTTCATTTTATTTTTAATACTGGCCACTCGCTAGATAGATACTTTAAGCAATCAAAAAGACTAAGCATGAACAATTCGGCGCTTTTACGAGGACCTCGCCCCTTTATAACCGAAGGTGGAAGATTTATAGCGCAGCAATAGGTTGATCAAAATCTATGGTGGATAGACGGTCTAAATAAGAGGGTTAAAGGGTTAGGCCTCATCAACTATTAGCTAATAAATGCGCTCCTTCTCTCATCTGACATGCACACAGGGACCGAAAGAACTTTCGCCTAACTATAAATCACAGCTGTAATTTAGCGCCATTGTAGTTTATGAATTGCCCACTTTGTTCCATAGATAATTCATCAAACCGATCGAGCAATCCTGCGGCGCTCTCGTCTGGTGAGATATCCCCATTGGGGCCACCCATGTCAGTCCTTACCCAACCCGGATGATAAGTGGCTACCGCTATATTCTCATCCGCCAGCTCATGACTGAGCGTCACGGCTATATTATTTGCGCCTGCTTTTGATGCTCTATACGCGTACGCGTTGGCGGCAATATGGGCTTGGCTACCCATGAGCGAAGAAATTACTGCGACTTTTGCTTCTCCATTACTCTTTTTCAAATGAGGCAAGAACGCGCGCGTGGTGAAAAATGGGCTGGCAATATTAGTAACCAGCACCTTTTCAAATACTGCCATAGTATTTTCTTCGCCGTGCATACCGCTGTAACCGTTTTGCACTCCTGCGTTGCAGACGAGGAGATCTAACGGCTCACTCAAGCTGTTTGCAGCATTTTCCAGCGATTGCTCATCAGCCACATCCAATTCAATAATTGAACAGTGTTCAGAATATTTTTTTTGTAGCGCTGACAGCACCGCCGCTGATTCTAGATTTCTACTACCAGCTATTACTTTATCACCTCTCTTTAAGGCCCGTACTGTTAGAGCTAAACCTATACCTCTATTTGCGCCTGTAATGAGTATTGTAGCCATGATGTGTTGCCATTTTATTTTTATAAAACAATAGGATTAAGCGGCCTTAATCATATCTGCCATTTTTTCTGCGACCATTATGGTTGGCGCATTTAAATTGCCGTTTGTGATGTGCGGAAATATGGATGAATCTATGACTCGCAGATTATCTATTTGATGCACCCTACCCGCGGGATCTACTACTGACATATCGTCCACGCCCATCTTGCACGTGCCACACGGATGGTATGCACTCTCTGCATGAGCGCGTACAAATGCATCCAACTCTTTATCAGTTTGCGTTTGAGCGCCTGGATTGAATTCTGGTCCACGAATTGCGTCAAAGGCTGGCTGAGCAAATATCTCTCGAGCACCGCGAATGGCTGCGCGAAAAACTTCCCAATCCGACGGATGACTCATGTAATTAAACTTAATAGCTGGGTAGTCCATCGGATTATTGCTTTTCAATCTGACACTGCCTCGGCTAGGCGACAGCATTGGGCCAACGTGGGCCTGACAACCGTGGCCTGAAGCCTGTGAACTGCCGTCATAAGACATTGCGGCTGGTAAGAAGTGAAACTGTATATCGGGTTGCTCTGCCTTTGCATGGCTGCGCATATAACCGCCCACTTCAAAGTGATTGGTGGCACCCAAACCGCGCTGTGTCAGCAACCATTCCAAACCAATCTTCGCTCTACCTAAAAGGCTGAGGTCTTTATAAAGTGATAAAGGCTGAGTAATGGATTGTTGGACATACACTTCTAAGTGATCCATCAAATTCTCACCCACCCCAGGTATATCGGCATTTACATGTATGTCCATCTCTCTCAAGTGATCTTTGGGGCCGATACCAGAGAGCATGAGTAACTGTGGCGAATTGATGGCACCAGCGCAAACTAGTACTTCCTTATTGGCAAACGCCTGTTTGGTTTTTCTCCCAACCGCAAAGCTCACACCTTCAGCCTTGCCTTCGTTGATTAGGATTTTGTGCACCATGGCTTTCTTAACGATCTTAAGATTGCTACGGGTTTTAGGTAGGTAGGATCGCGCAGTGGAAGAGCGAATACCGTCAGCAACGGTCATTGGCATTACACCAAAGCCCTCTTGATGCTGCCCGTTGAAATCATCATTGAGTGGGTGTCCGGCTTCTTTCGCCGCAGCCAAAAAGTAGTTATAAAGAGGGTTTTTTAGTGCACCCGATGTTGTACCTACAGGCCCATTATGGCCTTTGAATTCATGCTCTGAGATTCGTTTATCGGCCCGCTGCGCTTTTTTGAAGTACGGCAAGACTTCAGAATAACGCCAGCCTTTGGCACCCATATTTTCCCAACGCTGATAATCATTGGCGTTGCCGCGGACATATACCATGCCGTTGATAGACGAGGAACCGCCCATCACTCGTCCTCTTGGGCAGTCTAACCGACGCCCATCCATGTTGGGTTCTGGCTCTGCGACATAACCCCAATTGAGTGTTTTGCTTTGCATGGGCAGATAAAATGCGGACGGCATTTGTACGATCAAATTTTTGTCTGAGCCACCGGCCTCTATGAGTACCACTGAACAGTTTGGATCTTCGCTTAACCTGCTGGCTAAAACGCACCCTGCCGATCCCGCGCCTACAATCACATAGTTTGCAATTAGTTCGTTTTTGTTATTTTTCATTAAGATTCTTTGCCGTTCATTGTTGGCCCCAGCACGAGGACAACATTCATAAATGTAGGCTAATACGCATTATGTGCCTAACGCGTCTCGATAGGGGCTCATATCAATGCCAAATGCTAAATAACGACTTTCTACTGCTGAGACAGTTTCAGCTGACCAGTATTTATGCCCGGGCATGGGAAAACCTAACAAGGCTCGCTGCTCTTTAGTCGCCTGGGCTATCCATCGTTCCATCGTTTGGTGTTTTTCGTACATAGACCAACACCAACCGGGGTGCAGCACGTTCAGCCATTCACTGTCGGCTTTTTTGAACGTCACATTTTGTACAATACGACACCTGCCATCATTCACAGGACGCCCTCTGTGCCAAGTGTCATGGCGATAGAACAATACGGAGCCGCGGCGATAGCGCGCAACGCGCTCGCGCGAATACAAGTTTGCCGCGCGAAACTCAGCAATATCTGGATGATCTTTTTCAAGGTATTTTTCGGCTGCTACACGACTATTAATATACGGGCGATCCTGTACGCCCGGCATATTAAAGATTGGCCACATATACGCAGGATCGTCAGCCCCTTGCCGCGGCACTAGAGCAGTGGCACCGCCACATTCTTCGCTGTCACTGAGATAAATTATGATTTCTACGGCTTCGGGACTGTCCCAATGCGGTGGGTGCAACAAAGTATGATTGGGATAGTCGCAGTGCATTCGTTGCTCGGCCCAATCTTCGCGATCAGTTACTGAGTCACCTCCATACTTTGGCCACACATCCGACTGAGAAAGGCGTAGTTCGGATATTGGTTGACCCAACAAGGCACTAACTGCCTCCAATAATTCAGCCGCCATAGTGAGCTCATTGATGGCGGACGAGCGAGAGGGAAAAACAAAATTTTGCCCGCTACCAAAGGTATTAAAATGCTTGGCTTCAGGAGTCTGAGGTTTTGGGAAGAAAGCTAGCGCATCGGCTTCTGCTCGTTCGATTAGTTCTGTTGGGATGAGCCCATCTACAAAAGCGTAGCCCTGTTTCCGCCAGCCGATTATTTGCTCGGCGCCTATCCGGTTGTTTACTAACTGAGCAGGTTCGAGTCGTCGCTCGTTACTTTCTTGCATATATTTTCTCTGCTCTCTTCCCGGCGCGTTTTTTCCAAAGACTAAAGTAAGCATCAAGTTTCGTAAGCCTTGCCACGAGCGCGGCCTGCTAGGTTAGTCTTTGTACGTCGTGGTGCGCTTGATTTAAACTTGCAACTTCATAATCGACAAAGGACTGAACGTACTCTTTGCCTTTATGGGCATTCAATTTCACTAACCCCGTTGAAATTAGTGCTTCTCGCATACCAACTTCATCTGCAGCATTTTCTGCTGCCAACTGACTTACAGACTCAACAGTTTCTTCAGCAACACTCCGCTTAAACATATGTCCTCCAATAACCATTCTTTACTCGCCGCACTTTCACCAACGGCATTTTTCCTAGCAATCCTGCCGCGCTTTAATCTGGAAGTTTTTGTAGCTCGAATACATTGTGTAATGCACGAACGGCAAGTTCTACGTAACGTTCGGCTATCACTACCGAAATTTTAATTTCTGATGTTGAGATCATCTGAATATTAATGTTTTCCGACGCTAAGCAATCGAACATTTTGGTCGCAACACCTGCGTGTGAGCGCATACCCACGCCTACTATTGAAACTTTGGCAATTGCATTGTCGCCACTTATTTCCCGCGCGTTGATATCTTTAGAGATACCTTGCAGAATTTTTTGCGCAGCATCGTAGTCCTGTCGCTTTACGGTAAAGGTAAAATCTGTGAGACCATCGGCTCCAGTATTTTGCAAAATCATATCAACTTCGATATTTGCTGCACCTACAGGACCCAAAATTTTTGATGCAATGCCCGGCAAATCTGGCACGCCCGCAACGGTAATTTTTGCTTCGTCTATAGCGTGAGCAATACCTGAGACAAGGGGCTGTTCCATATCATCTTTCTCCGTTGTTATTAATGTGCCCGGGCCGTCTTGGAACGTGGACATAACACGTAATGGCACGCGGTAGCGCCCAGCAAATTCTACAGATCTTGGGTGCAAGACCTTTGACCCTAAACTCGCTAACTCGAGCATTTCTTCAAAGGTAATATGCGTTAACCGTCTTGCCGACTCTACAATTCGAGGGTCAGTGGTATAAACGCCGTCTACGTCCGTGCAAATCTCGCATTCATCCGCTTTAAGCGCAGCAGCCAATGCCACCGCAGAAGTATCTGATCCACCGCGCCCTAGCGTTGTTATTTCACCGAGGTGATTGACGCCCTGAAAACCAGCGACAATAGGTACGCAGCCAGCGTCTAACTCAGCACGTAAAGCATCTGTATCTATCTCTTGAATTCTTGCCTTGCCGTGCACATTGTCGGTTTTTATTGAAATTTGATCTGCCAAGAATGATTTGGCCTGAACCCCAATGGACAAAAGCCCCAGGCTCAATAAGGAAATAGTTACTTGCTCACCAGAGGCGGTAAGTACATCCATTTCTCGCGCACTACCCTGATCGCCACCAATGTCGCGACCCATAGTAACTAAGCGATTGGTCTCACCCGACATAGCAGATACAACCACCACAACTTGGTGGCCCTGGTCAATGTATCCCTTTACGCGTTGTGCAACGCCGCGGATTCGGTCTACATCGCCAACACTGGTGCCGCCATATTTTTGAACTATCAGTGCCATTAGTTGGCTAGCCTATCGCGAACCCAGGCCTGGGCATTAGCCAGCGCTTGCGTCACGCCATCTGGATTTGTACCACCGCCTGCACGAGCAAGGTCAGGCCGCCCGCCGCCTTTAGCACCCACTTGTTCTGCTACAGCAGAGAGCAATTCAGGGGCCTTAATTTTTTCTGTAATTGATTTACTAACAGATACAACCATGCTCACTTTGCCACCATCGACCTGAGCCAACACTATGACGCTGTCTGCTGACAGCTGAGAGCGCAAAGTATCTAAGGTCTGCATCATGGCTTTGTTATCTCCATCAACATGCGCTGCAATAAAGTCGACGCCGTTAATCTGTTCTACTTCGCTACCTAAGTCCGAGCTTTTGCTAGCAGCAATTTGTTGCCCCAACTGCTCTACTTGGCGGCCCAGCGCCTTATTTTCTGCCAATATCTGCGCGATACGACTGTTAATCTCAGACGTGCCAACCTTCAACGTATTGACTATATATGCTATTAAACTATCGTTTTCAGCGACCGCGTTTAGAGCTCCCCGGCCACTAACAGCTTCAATACGGCGAATGCCTGAAGCGATACCGCTCTCTAACTGAATCTTAAACAGTCCAATATCCCCGGTTCGACTAACGTGAGTGCCACCACAAAGTTCCACTGAGTAACTGTCGCCCATTGAGAGGACTCTTACTTCGTCGCCATACTTTTCGCCGAACAAGGCCATTGCACCGCGTTCTACTGCATCGTCAAAAGACAGCAATTGGGTTATCACAGGACTGTTCAACAAAACTTGTTCGTTAACCAAACTTTCTATTTTAAGCAACTGCTCAACTGTTACTGGTCCTGTGTGGGAAAAGTCAAAGCGTAGCTTCTCATCATTCACTAACGAGCCTTTCTGCTGTACGTGATCGCCTAAAACGTCACGAAGTGCTGCGTGCATTAAGTGAGTAGCCGAGTGGTTAGCCTGAGTCTTTCTGCGCATATCAGCGTCTACAGATGCAGATATGGCGGTACCGGCACTTATACTTGATACACTGTCTGCGCTCATGCTACCGATGTGTAAGCGTTGATCACCGCTAATCTGAGTATCTTTAACAACAAAAGAACTGTTATCAATAATCAGTTGACCGTAGTCACCTACTTGACCACCTGACTCAGCATAAAAGGGTGTTCTATCCAAAACGATAACGCCCTCCTCACCCGGCGCCAAAGCTTCCTTCGCATCGCCGTTGATATCGAATACTGCGAGCACATTGGCGGTGCTGTCTAATTCTTCGTAGCCGAGGAAATCTACACTCTGCTTGACGCTGATTTTTTGCCCTAGACTGGTAGAAAAACTGGTAGATGCACGCCCGCGCGCGCGCTGTGCTTCCATCGCACCGTCAAAACCTTTTTGATCAACCTGGAGGCCAAGCTCTCGCGCCACATCAGCAGTAAGGTCAACAGGAAAACCGTATGTGTCATAAAGTTTGAACGCCACATCACCGGGCAACGTATCGCCGCTTACTTGACCCAACTCACCCTTTAGAAGCTCCATGCCCTGATTGAGAGTTTCACTGAAACGCGCTTCCTCTTCAGCAAGTGCCGCCGTCACCGCTTGCTCATGTTGCACTAGCAGCGGATAAGCCTCACCCATCTCATCAACCAATACTTTGACTAATTTATGGAAAAACGGTTCGCGAATATTGAGTTTGTAACCGTGTCTTAATGCTCGGCGAATAATACGTCTAAGCACATAAGCACGATCTTCATTACCTGGCGTAATGCCATCGGCAATTAAAAACGCGCTGCTGCGAATATGGTCTGCGATGACTCTTAAGGACGCTGTGCCAAGCACTTGCGCTTCGTTGGTGATGCCGGCAAAACTGCCGGCTTCAAGCATGACCTTACGGAAAAGGTCTATTTCGTAGTTGCTGTGCACCCCCTGGAGAATAGCCGCCATGCGCTCTAGGCCCATCCCGGTGTCCACACCGGCTTGTGGCAGCGAAGTCATCTCCCCGTCTGCAAGCCGATCAAACTGAGGAAATACTAGGTTTTGAAATTCTATAAAACGGTCGCCGTCCTCATCTGAAGAGCCTGGCGGCCCACCGGCAATTGACGGGCCGTGATCGTAGAAAAGCTCTGTGCATGGACCGCACGGACCGGTATCGCCCATGGTCCAAAAATTCTCTTCAAGATCAATAATGCGATCCGCCTTGATACCCACTTTGTCGCACCAAATTTTGCGCGAATCATCATCGGTTGGATGCACTGTAATGAGTATTTTGTCAGCAGAAAGCCCTACTACTTCTGTAGCAAACTCCCAAGCCCAAGTAATGGTGTCCTCTTTGAAATAATCACCAAAACTGAAATTACCCATCATTTCAAAAAACGTATGGTGACGGGCTGTATAGCCAACGTTTTCTAAATCGTTATGCTTGCCGCCGGCTCTTACGCAACGTTGGGCGCTGGTCGCCCGAGTGTACCCAGGATCAATTTTACCCAGCAATGGATCTTTGAACTGATTCATCCCAGCATTGGTGAACAGCAACGTTGGATCACTATGAGGAACCAAGGAACTGGACGGGACAATTTTGTGCCCTTTCGACTCGTAAAAGGAAAGAAAGGCAGCACGTAAATCAGCAGTATTCATTAGTTTGAAAATCAATCAATTTTTGGAGCGGAAAGTATAAAGCAAGTGCCTAAGCTTTGACATTACAAGCAATACTCTGTCTTCCGCTTCTTCAGGCCAGCGATGCCTGGCTATATGGGTTTCCGACCCAGTCGCGACCTGAGTGTGGCTCGTGGAGGCATTGCGTCAGCTGGACTAGTCCGCAGCTATGGCATTCATCGCCTTGGAAACGAGGTCTCCGGGAAAACCACGGCGGGACAAGAAACCCGCGACCTTCATCCAGTCCTTTTGTCGCCGTTCTCTAAAAAGTTGCTCTTTACTTTTTTTATAGACGATTTTCTTAGTTACTTTTTGGGAGCGCTTCGGCGTCATCTTGCGCTGTTTTTGCAGGCTGTTAGTACTTTGTATTCCTTTACTTTTAGGTAATCTTTTAGTCTTTTGTAGAGAGTTGAACTTACGCGATCGTAGCCGATCATTGGTATCTTCGGCAATGTCTTCTTCAGCAGCCTCACCGTACTCATCTTCATCCCAATGACCACCGTCTGCGCCATTGGCCAACGAGTAATCTTCTTCCAGTAAGAGCTCTTCGTCCGCACTCACCTCAAGCTCATCAACGCCCTTCTGTCGCAAAAATTCTTCTTCAAATTGCTCGGATTGCATAAAGTTCTTTTCCAACAAAAATGGCGACGCCTTTTTGCGCCCCGCCTTTATTGCCCGCTCTAACCAAGCTGGATCGTTTTTATCAATGAACTCTTGAATAATCTCTTTGGCAATACCCTTTATTGAAAGTTCTTGAGAGATATAAATAGGACCATACCCGCGCCCGGTGCGACTATTACAGAGAGATTCTGCAAACCTGCTATCACTGAGGAGGTTTTGCTCTAAAAGCTGGGAAACAACCTGTTCAACCAACTGCCGGGGGTGTTTTTGACTGAGCTTTTTGGTGATCTCGATAACACCGTACTCTCTGCGCGCCAGCAGCCGAATACCTGCGTTATACGCCCGCCCTTTATCTTGTTCTGTTAACATTTAGGGGCAACCACAGTGGAGCACAGACAAGTATCTGCCTCGAGAAGACACATCAAGGTTGGGTTTCCTTTAGGCTTTGTATTGAAGGGCTGGGTTAGGTTTAAGTTCAACATTAAAAAAGCTCCAAGAACACTCGCAGGGCGGCTGACGCGGTAGGAAATAATGCATTTCTAAGCCAGCATCTGTCTTCTTTTCTTAACTGTTTGTCTAGCTTTGTTATCCGGTTTAACTATTCTTTTTATCTATCTATCTAGATGGCCTCTGCCCCTAGGACGCATTTGATTGCACGCCCCATGAGTTACAGAGCAATTGACGCAAGGATTTTCTCGCTTGCGTCACCACTATTGCTCTGCTTATTCTTGGCTCAAACTCTCTTGGCTCGCATCAGGAATAACTACTTCTGCGCCACCAGCATCAGCGCCATGCTTTGGCATTAGTTGATCCCGAATTAGACCCTCAATCTCAGCCTTCATCTCAGGATGATCATCTAAAAACTCCGAAGCGTTCTTGCGCCCCTGACCAATTCGCTCCCCGTTGTAGGAGTACCAAGCGCCAGACTTTTCAACTAAGTTCTGTTGCACCCCGAGCTCGATAATTTCACCAGTGCGGTGGATGCCTTGGCCATATAAAATTTGAAATTCTGCTTGTCTAAAGGGCGGCGCTACTTTGTTTTTAACAACTTTGACGCGAGTTTCGTTACCGATTATTTCGTCGCCATTCTTCACCGCGCCGATACGTCTAATATCTAGACGAACAGAGGAGTAAAACTTGAGCGCGTTACCACCAGTAGTCGTTTCTGGCGAACCAAACATCACACCAATTTTCATACGAATCTGATTAATAAAAATCACCATCGTATTAGACTGTTTAATGTTACCGGTCATTTTACGCAGTGCTTGGCTCATAAGGCGCGCTTGCAGACCAACGTGGGTGTCGCCCATATCACCTTCAATTTCAGCCTTTGGTGTAAGCGCAGCAACAGAGTCTATAATCACTACGTCTACCGCAGCAGACCGTACCAGCATGTCGCAAATTTCTAGTGCTTGCTCACCGGTATCTGGCTGCGAAACCAATAGTTCGTCTGTATCTACACCAAGTGCCTGAGCGTACATTGGGTCTAATGCGTGCTCTGCGTCGATAAACGCGCAAGTGCCGCCAGCTTTCTGCGCCTCAGCGATGACTTGCAAGGTTAGGGTGGTTTTGCCCGATGATTCTGGGCCATAAATTTCTACCACACGTCCTTGGGGCAAACCGCCTATGCCGAGTGCTACATCTAACCCAAGTGAACCGGTGGAAATGGCTGGAATGGCTACCAGCTCTTTATCACCCAAACGCATCATTGAGCCCTTACCAAACTGGCGCTCAATTTGTGCGAGCGCTGCGCCTAACGCGCGCTCTTTATCTGGGTTATCTTCTTTTCTATTAGCTTCTTTGCTTTTAACTTCTTTAGACTTCTGAATCATGATGAGCTCCTGTTGTCTATTTGAACCAGCTTACATGTTAGCTGTTCTTCGACTATTAATTTTGCCTATTAATCCCGACTATTTACCCTGACTAATAATCCGACTTCCAACCTATTTGGTAGTTCGTCCTGCAAGCTTAAAAGTACTGTATATCCATTCAGTAGTCCGTGCAACCCTGTTTAATGCAAATCTGTAAATTTCAGATATTTCTCACCCGCTCTTGCTCCAACCTCTGAAATTCTCATTTAGTCGCGCGATACTGTAGCTGCGTAACTGCCCTTGCACCGGTATAGTTAGGGGCGCGAGTTTCTTCACTTTTAGAGGTTTTACGTCAAAATGTCTGTGCCCCCACCAGAGCCTACAGCAGTAGCAAACCTCGAATCTCATACCCCCATGATGCAGCAGTACTTGGGTATTAAAGCCAATCATGCAGATGCACTTTTATTTTATCGTATGGGCGACTTCTACGAGTTGTTTTTTGACGATGCTAAAACTGCCGCTGACCTTTTGGACATCACCTTAACCGCTCGAGGCCAAAGTGATGGCAAGCCTATTCCTATGTGCGGCGTGCCCTTTCACGCAGCTGACGGCTATTTGGCTCGGCTAGTGAAACTAGGGCGCTCGGTGGCTATTTGCGAACAGGTCGGCGACCCCGCAACCAGTAAAGGCCCGGTGGAAAGACAGGTACAACGTATCGTTACGCCTGGCACGTTGACCGACGATGCACTGCTTGAATCTAGGACCGACAGCTCAACGCTTGCGGTGAACCCAACAAAAGACGGCATTGGTTTAGCCCTTTTGAATTTGTCCGGATGCCTTTTAGAGCTGCAAAAGATTAGCTCAAAGTCGCAACTCATTGACCTCATCTGGCAGCTCCGGCCAAAGGAGGTACTGCTACCCCAAGACGCAGTAGCAGATTGGCAAGAGTTTGTTGGCCACGACCTTACGGCCACCGGTGTTGACGACAGTTACTTTGATCATGGTCAAGCTGTAGCCGAGCTGCAAAGACACTTTAACGACGATGTCATTTCAATCACCGGTCTGGCAACAAACGATCCAAGCCTTGGCGCCGCAAACGCTGCGCTGCGCTACGCAAAGAATACCCAGTGCCAAGACCTGTCTTTTTTGCAGCGCATCTACTTTGTTGAAGGCGGACAAACCATCGGCCTAGACGCACAATCGCGCCGCAATTTAGAAATAGACGTACGTAGTAACGGTGCTGTAGATCTTACTTTGTTGAGTCTTATGGACACTACGGTAACCGCCATGGGTGGACGCCTTCTGCAAAAATGGCTGCATGAGCCGAGCAGAAATTTAGATGTGGTGCTGGCACGCCAGGGCTGGATTGCGGACAGTCTGGCGAGCCATAAGGAAATTGCCGTTAGAGATGTTTTAAAGCCTATAGGCGATTTAGAGCGCATTCTCACCCGTATAAATCTTGGTTCTGCTTCACCACGAGACCTTTCTAGACTTCGCGATGCCCTACAGCGTTTCCCTGAAATCAGACAGGTGCTGGGACACATTGTCGGGGAGTTGAATGAGTCCATGCATAACGCGTTGGGCGACTTTTCCGAACTAACCGAGTTATTGCAGCACGCCTTAATAAATGAGCCGCCAGTGACCATGCGCGAAGGCGGTGTTTTTGCTGAAGGCTACAACGAGGAGCTAGACCAACTGCGCAAGCTCACCACCCACTCGGCAAACTGGCTGGCAGAACTTGAGCAAACAGAGCGCGAGCGTACTGGCATTAGCACGTTAAAGGTGGGCTACAATCGCGTTCACGGCTACTACATAGAAACTTCAAAAGCTGCCAAAGGTGACATTCCTGAAGAGTACATAAGAAGACAAACGCTAAAGAGCGCAGAACGTTACATTACACCAGCACTGAAAGACTTCGAAGAAGATGCTCTGCGTAGCCAGTCTAAATCTTTGCAGTTAGAGCGACGCTTATTTGGTGACTTACTCAATGAGCTTATCCAGCACTCAAGCACCCTTCGCCAAGCGGCTGAGGCCATAGCTCAGGCTGATGTACTTGCGTGCCTAGCCGAGCGCGCCTATGCGCTGAACTTCGCGCAGCCCAGCTTTACCCAGCAAACCGGGGTAAATATTAACCAAGGCTGGCACCCGGTCGTTAAAGCGGCTTCAAAAGATGCGTTTATTGCCAACGATGTTGACCTTGGTGAGCAAAGTACAATGCTCATTGTCACTGGGCCAAATATGGGCGGCAAATCAACATACATGAGACAAACGGCGATCATTTGCCTGCTGGCCTATGTGGGCAGCTATATCCCCGCTCAAAGCGCTACCCTTGGGCCAATTGATCGTATCTTCACCCGTATCGGTGCCGCAGACGATCTAACCAGTGGACGGTCGACTTTTATGGTTGAAATGACCGAGACCGCGCATATTTTACACAATTCAACTGCGAACAGCCTGGTGCTACTAGATGAGATAGGTCGTGGCACCAGTACTTATGATGGCCTTGCGCTGGCATGGGCTTGCGCCGCACACTTGGCTGACAAGGCGCAATCAATGACGCTATTTGCCACCCACTACTTTGAGCTAACCGGCCTACCCGGACTCTACACAGGCGTTGGCAATGTGCATTTGAGCGCGCGAGAACACGCGGGTGATATCGTATTTCTTTATCAAGTTAAACAAGGCCCGGCCAGCCAGAGTTACGGTATTCAGGTGGCCAAACTCGCTGGCGTACCTGCTTCAGTATTAGCCATTGCTCGGCAACGCTTGGCGAGCTTGGAGCAAGGCAATAGCAAGCCGCATCAATCTGACCTCTTTAGCACGTCTAACCCCTCGCTGGTGGAAGACGCCTACGAAGATAGGTTTGACGAAGATTCTATAAATGAAGTTTCGGACCAAGTTTCGGAACAAGACAGGGCCGCCCTTGAGCAACTCAAGGAAGCCGATATCGACGACCTGACGCCACGCCAAGCCCTTAGCCTTTTGTACGAACTAAAAAATGCTTTATCCAACGGCTGAGAGACCAAAGTATGGGCCTCTGAGACAATTTGGGCGCAAGACCAAGTACTGAACTAGTGCTGAACCCGTTCAGAACTAACTTAGATCTAAGTTAGAACGGAAGCACAATTGACTTAAACTTAGTCCTTGACGAAGAATTTGAGCAGAACATGCCGAATGCATGCACACAGCACTAGACAGCTAAGTTGCATCAGCTAAACTACCCCGCTTCCAAATTGTAGAGCTAGTTTTATGACATTTATCGTTGGAGAAAATTGCATCAAATGCAAGCACACCGATTGTGTAGAGGTTTGCCCTGTAGACTGCTTTTACGAAGGTCCCAACATGCTCGTTATTCACCCCGATGAATGTATCGATTGTGCCTTGTGTGAGCCCGAATGTCCGGTAGACGCCATCTTCTCGGAAGATGAAATACCTGAAGATCAACTCAACTTCCTGGAGCTAAATACTGAATTGGCGGAAATTTGGCCCAATATAGTAGAGATGAAGCCAGCCCCAGAAGACGCCGACGAGTGGAATAACAAGCCCGGCAAACTGGCGTTACTAGAACGCTAAAAAGCACTGGCTCAGCGGATCAACGAACCAGGGTTGATTGGGTTACCGTTGCGACGTAACTCAAAATGCAGCTTTTGCCCCACCCCTGGCCTTTTCAGTATTTCGGCCAAACGCATGCCTGCCCCTATGCGCTGCTGCTCTTTCACCAACACCCGCCCGTTAAAGCTATAAGCGCTAAGCAAATTGCCCGAATGCTTAACAATCACCAAACGCTCAAAACCGGCAATACCATTACCCGCGTAAACAACTTCACCTAACCCAGCCGACATGACATTGGTCCGGCGCACAATGGCGTAATCTAAGCCATTACTGCCTTTGCCGAATTTACCAATAGGCTTTTGTTTTACCGGCCACGCCCACTTGGAACTCAACCGTTTAGAAGATTTAGGCTGAGTTGTTTTCTTCGCAACAACCCTGGCTGGTTGTCGGGTTGCGGGTTTAGCCGTCACTTTAGGCTTTTGTCGCTTAGCCGGTACTGAGCGAGGCTTTGGTTTGGCAGTTGGTTTAGCAGGCGGCTTAGTTTTCACTGTCGTAGTTTTGACAACTGCTGGTTTCTTCTCAAGCTTCTGAGGCTTGCCGCGCAGACGCAGCTTTTGTCCGGGGAAAATTACATAGGGTTTACCAATGCGGTTGATGCTGGCGAAGAACTTGTAATCTAGACCCAAGCGCCAGGCGATTGAGTAAAGCGTATCGCCCTTGCGCACAACGTACTGCCCTGACGGCGTTAGCTCAGCGCCACGTGAGCGATCACTGACCGTAGGTGCGCCAAGGGCGGCACAGCCAATCTGTAACCCTATGGTAAGCAGTACAATTATTAGTCGTTGGAGTATTTGGTCATTAACCATAGCGCGAATACCCCCAGCAATCCCGCGAGGACTGCGAATTCTGTGTAAGCACTGAGCCCTACGCTAGACGCGTAAGCGGCTGGGCTGACCAGTGCAGTAAAAATGCTCTCAGCGTTGGCGTCTTGCCACGGCCATAGTTTGATCAGAGCACTGCTCATAAAACCAATCAAAAATGCTAGAAGTTGATCTGCATACCGATCTAATACCCAAGCCAGCGAGCGCGCAAATAAAAGTATGCCGAGCCCACAACCACAGGCCAAAGTTGCTAAAACCTGTAAGTCGCGGTCTGTGACAGCAACAATGACATCGTCATACAGACCCAGCAGTAACAAGACAAAACTGCCGGAAATACCAGGCAATATCCAAGCACAAATTGCCAAAGCTCCAGCAATCAAAATCATGGGTAGCGACCCGGAGAAATCGGCAACCGGCAACGCCACAAAACCTAAGCCCAACACTGCGCCAGGCAACGCAAAGAACAGCAACGCACGGCACGAACGTTGACGCGCCATATGCACAATAGATGCGCTAATTACACCAAAGAAGAAGGCCCAGATCACAGGCGGAAAATGCCCTAAAGAGTAGCGAATAACTTGCGCAAAAATGACAATACCAACGCCCATGCCAAACCCTAAGCTGACCAAGAAGGACAAGTTATGATGCTGCCAAAACTGTTTAGGGTGTGCAAGCATCGCAATTGAAGCAACCCCAAAAGATGCCAAAGTTTTAACCAATTGCAGATAAATGCCGGTCATAAAAGCAATAGTGCCGCCAGAAACGCCTGGCACTAGCTCAGCAATACCCATAGCTAAGCCGCGCAAAACTAAGCCTATGAAACTCACTGAACCACCGCCGCTTTGTTGCATACCGCTGGTCCTATCGATGAGTAACGCCGCCTAGCAGCGGTACAAACTTAACGCGGTCATGAACGCTTTCAACAAAGCCATTTTCAGTGCGATCAATCACTCGTAAATCTTGTTCATTGCCATCACCCACTGGCACGATTAAACGGCCACCAATGACCAGCTGCTCTAGCAGTTGTTCAGGAAGTATTGGCGGCGCTGCGGTGACAAGAATGCCGTCAAAAGGTCCATGCTCTGGCCAACCCGCATAACCATCGCCATGGCGCATCTGAATATTTCGAAGGGACAATGCAGACAAACGCTCACGGGCCTTAGGCATCAATGCCTTAATTCTTTCAATGCTCAGTACGCGCTCACATAAACCTGCCAGTAACGCGGTTTGATAACCAGAACCAGTACCTACTTCCAATACCTTTCTTCGCGGCACTTCAGTAAGTAGCTGGGTCATTAACGCAACGATGAAAGGTTGCGAAATAGTCTGATTATGGCCTATCGGCAACGAGGTATCTTCATAGGCGCGATGCGCTAACGCTTCATCAATAAATATATGCCGCGGCAGAGAAGCAATGTGTCTGAGAATTTTTTCATCAACAATACCCTGATCACGCAAACGCGCAACCAAACGGTCGCGGGTACGTTGGGAGGTCATGCCTATGCCTTGCAAATCGAAATTACTCAACGGCTGTTATCCTTAATATCGAAATGCTGTGCCAACAATACAGTGGCGTATGCTCCGGGAGGTAAAGCAAAGTTAATCACCAATGCTCCGTCCGCCAATTTAGCGTAGTTAAAATCTTGCGGTTGAACGCTCAATGGGCGCAAACCTCTGTCTACCCCAGCAAACTCTAGGGCCTCGCAAACCCAAGCATCTGCTGCTAGCGCTTGGGTTTCTATGTGTAACGCATCATTAGTAAGAACCGTGCGTCCGCGCCCCCAGAGAGATCCTGATGGCACAATAAATTCTTTTACGTCACCGTCTATAAAGCTGTGGCAGTTACCGGCTTGCACCCTAGCCCCGGTAATTTTATTGAACAACAAACTGCGCAAAACGGAAAAGTGCCAGCCACGAACTTTACGTGAAATTTTTCTACTGCGGCGATCTTTGAGCCATTCAAGTGCTGACTCGATATTGTGGGTGCCAAATCGCTGTGGACCAAAATAGTTAGCGAACGGCAGACCTAGTGCTGACAGAGACTCGTCGTCTAAAGCATCATTGGCATCTAAGTCACGGAGCGTTATTTGAAAGTGATTGAGCGCATGTTCACCGCGGCGAAGCTTTTTATTATGCCGGGTGGCCTGCAAGACACGGACAGAGCCTGCTTTGCCATCACTTGCATCTATAGCTTCAACTGCTAAAGAGTCGGCAGACTCAGAGAGCTCAGATGCCTTACCAAAGCTTAACTCAGCAGCATCTATATCTAATGGCGAATGCACGCTAAACCACTGCTGGGTAACGGCAAACTTGTCCTTCATGCCACAGTAGCCAACATTCATTTCTTTGACGTCATATTGCTGTGCCAACCATGCCGCCACCTGGGCAGTATTCATGTTGCGTTTTTCAACATAAACATAGGCATGCTCGCCTTCACCACTCCAAGACTGATCCATAACCTCAGTCACATGCCAATCTTCTGGAAAGGTTTTAATACTGGCGCAACCGGACCTTACCAAAGACGGCACCGAAAGCTGAACCGAAAGCTGAATATCGTCATTCACCTCAGTTTGCAGCATCAGGCACGAGGTAGAAAATCTCCCCATCCTTGACCAAACCTAATTCGCTTCTCGCCCTGGCCTCAAAGGCCGCTGGATTAGCTCTAAGTGCTAGTACCTCAGCTGTCATCTTAAGATTTCTTTGTTGTAATTGTTCAAATCGTTGCTGTTGTTCTTGTAACTGCTGGGCTAATACTTTTTGCGCAAAGTAGCCGCTCTGACCAAAATATATTTGGTGCTGCAAAACGCACAATGTGATTACCAAAATTGAGATCAATATCTTCATTTTCGTACCGCTAGCTTTAAGAGACCACTAAATACCTATATATTGTAAACCAAGTTTGGTAGACCAAGCCTAGCGAAAATATCCTTCACCCAGTTTCATCAACCAACGCCCAATTTCAAGCCTACTTAGCGCGTATGGCACGCCGTCCCGGATAGGTCGCATCTGCACCTAAATCTGCTTCAATACGCAGCAACTGATTGTACTTAGCCACTCGATCCGAGCGACATAAAGAGCCAGTCTTGATCTGGCCTGCGCCCGTTCCTACTGCCAAATCTGCAATGGTGGTATCTTCCGTCTCACCAGAGCGATGGGAAATAACACTGGTGTAACCTGCCGCTTTAGCCATTGCAATGGCATTCAAAGTTTCCATTAACGTACCAATTTGGTTGAACTTAATAAGAATAGAATTAGCAATGTTCTCGTCAATGCCGCGCTGCAATATGGCAGTGTTGGTGACGAACAAGTCATCGCCCACAAGCTGCACCTTATCACCTAGACGCTGAGTCAACTGCGCCCACCCCGACCAGTCGCTTTCGTCCATACCGTCTTCAACCGAGACAATAGGATGCTTTTCACAAAGGTCGGCTAAATATTCGACAAAACCAGCAGGGTCGTAGGCTTGGCCTTCTCCTTTTAAGTCGTACTTACCGTCCACAAAAAATTCAGATGCCGCACAGTCCAGGGCTAGCGTCACGTCTGTACCTAATTTATAGCCAGCGCGATCTACCGCTTGAGCGATCACGTCTAGCGCCTGAGCGTTAGACTCTAAGTTTGGCGCGAAGCCGCCTTCGTCACCCACAGATGTAGATAAACCCAAGCCCTGCAATACAACTTTTAGGTGATGAAAAATTTCCACGCCGCAACGCAGAGCATCTCGGAAGTTGGTCATAGATACTGGCTGAATCATAAATTCTTGAATATCAACGTTGTTATCCGCGTGCTCACCACCGTTAAGAATATTCATCATCGGTACAGGCATCTGCATTTTTACGCCACCACAAAGCTGATTTATGTGACGATAAAGAGGTTGCCCGGTATTTGCTGCAGCAGCCTTACAGGCAGCCAGCGAGACCGCTAGCATGCCATTAGCGCCCAATCGCGACTTATTGTCCGTGCCGTCTAGTTGCAGCAAAAGATCGTCTATCAGTTTTTGGTCAGAACAGTCTCTACCCATCAAGGCGTCACGTATTTCGCCATCAATGTGACCTACCGCCTGCTGTACACCTTTGCCCAGATAACGCGACTTATCTCCGTCACGTAGTTCCAAGGCTTCACGACTACCAGTAGATGCGCCAGAAGGCGCTGCTGCTAAACCTTGATAACCGTCTTCGGTAATCACCACAGCTTCAACCGTTGGGTTTCCTCTTGAATCCAAAATTTCTCGTGCGTGAATATCAACGATCTTCGTCATGCCCTACTAATCCTCATATTTTCTAGCTTCTATAACTTTAATGTCTTGCGAGTCTTAAGCGACCTAATAGCGGCCTAAGACTTAGTAACCTGATCTTCTAATCGAGGCTGACCTTTAACCACTGCATCAATGGCCATCAATTGCGCCAAAAGATCGCCAACCAAATGAAGGGGCCAAGAATTTGGTCCGTCCGACATGGCTTCTGCGGGATTTGGGTGGCACTCCATAAAAAGCCCCGAAATACCTGCTGCCACAGCAGCTCTGGCTAGTACCGGCACCATTTCTCTCTGGCCACCAGAAACAGAACCCTGGCCGCCGGGCATTTGTACCGAGTGCGTTGCATCATAAACAACAGGGCAACCGGTTTGTCGCATCAAAGCAAGAGAGCGCATATCTGATACTAGATTGTTGTAACCAAAACTAGCGCCGCGCTCGCAAACCATGATTTGCTTGTTACCGGTAGATTTTGCCTTGTTGGCCACCTGCAACATGTCTAGTGGCGCCAAAAACTGGCCTTTCTTAATGTTCACAGGTTTGCCTTGGGCGCAGACATTAAGAATAAAATTAGTCTGACGGCATAAAAACGCAGGCGTTTGCATAACATTCACTACGCTTGCAACTTCATCCAACGGTGTATCTTCGTGAACATCGGTTAACACGGGCATGCCCAGCTCGGTTTTAACCCGCTCAAGAATTCGCAAACCTTCTTCAATGCCGGGTCCTCTATAGCTGTCCATAGAGGAACGATTGGCCTTGTCAAACGAGCTCTTGAAGATCAGCGAAACGCCCACCTTTTCGCCTAATTCTTTGAGTGTTGCAGCCGTTTCCATAATCAAAGTCTCGGACTCAATGACACAGGGTCCAGCGATTACAAAAAGAGGGTTATCACCACCAACTTCAAAATTTTCTAGTTGCATAAATATTCAATCCAAAATGAATGTAGTCGTCATTTGAGCTAGCGGAACTCGTTATTTCTCGCCTGCGCTATTTTAACGTGCCGTTAGCAAAGGCAAGTCCCGCTGAGATAAATCCTGAGAACAGCGGGTGCCCCGTTCTTGGAGAAGAAGTAAATTCAGGGTGAAATTGGCAGGCCAAGAACCACGGATGATCTGCAAGTTCTAACATTTCCACTAGCTCACCATCTTCCGAACGACCGCCAACAATCATGCCGCTTTCGATCAATCGGTCAACGTAGCGATTATTGACTTCATAGCGGTGACGATGGCGCTCGCGCACCACACCCTCACCGTACACCTGCGCCGCCAAAGTGCCTTCTTTGAGGACACAAACCTGCTCACCTAGACGCATCGTGCCGCCCATATCACTGGCAGAATCTCGCAGCTCTACCTGCCCATCCCGATCTTTCCATTCAGTAATTAAAGCTATAACCGGGTCTGCCGCCCCTTGTTTAACTTCTGTGGTGTGAGCGTCAGGCATTCCCCCACAATTGCGCGCGATGTCGATCACCGCTGCGTGGAGGCCATAGCAGATACCTAAATACGGAACATTGTTTTCTCGAGCATATCCGGCGGCCAAAATTTTGCCCTCAAAACCACGGCCACCAAACCCACCAGGCACTAAAATTGCCGCGACATCCTGCAACAACCCTGTACCCTCTGCTTCCAACTGCTCGGCATCAATAAACTGAATATCGACCTCAGTAAGCGTTTGAATGCCGGCGTGTTTGATCGCTTCAATAAGCGACTTATAGGCATCGAGCAGTTCAAGGTATTTACCCACAAAGGCAATGCGTACTTTATGTATAGGATTCAGTTGAGCGTCGACTACTTTCTGCCAGTCGCTCAGATCAGCGGGCGGACAATCTAGCTCTAGCTGCTCAGTAACATAGGTGTCTAAACCTTGGTTGTGTAACTCCAACGGGCCACGATAAATGGTGTCCACGTCGATCATGGAAATTACCGCGCGCTCTTCCACACTGGTAAAGAGCGCAATTTTATCACGCTGTGATTTTGGAATATCTGCTTCTGAACGGCAGACCAAAATATCTGGCTGCAGGCCAATGGAGCGCATTTCTTTCACGGAGTGCTGGGTTGGCTTAGTCTTAATTTCGCCAGCTTTACTTAAGTAAGGTACGTACGTGAGATGAATAAACAGCGCGCGATTCCGCCCCACTTCCATGCGCAATTGACGAATGGCTTCTAGAAACGGCTGAGATTCAATGTCACCAACCGTACCGCCTACCTCAACAATCAGAATATCTACACCTTCAGCAGCAAGCCGGGTGCGACGCTTAATTTCATCAGTAATATGGGGAATGACCTGAACGGTGCCGCCCAAGTAATCGCCGCGGCGTTCTTTACGAATCACTTCCGCGTAAACGCTACCTGTAGTGAAGTTATTGTTTCGAGTCATACGAACGTTAGAAAAACGTTCGTAGTTACCTAGGTCCAGGTCTGTTTCAGCACCATCCCGTGTCACAAACACCTCACCGTGCTGCACCGGGCTCATAGTACCTGGGTCAACATTAATATAAGGGTCCATTTTTAGGACATTGATTTTGAGGTTACGAGCCTCTAGCTGAGCAGCAAGTGAAGATGTCAAAATGCCCTTCCCTAAGGAAGACACTACACCGCCGGTAACAAAAATATATCGCGTCATTTAACTCCATCTAATCTGCCCTATTACATGATTTGCAACCGGAAATCGGTCCACATGAAGCTAGGCAAGATGGAAGCAAAAGTTAACAGAGGGCCGGGTTAACCTCAATCAGATTGGCAATTTAATGCCACTATTTTCAGCTATTAGGGACATTTTCTAAAAACTCTCAGCAAATGCGGTTAGTTACGTAAAATGCCTCGACACCAGACTGCGGAATGTGCAAGGGCCAAAGCAGCCTCTGACTTCGCCTGACTAGCAATCCCTGGAACCGCCAATAGCTCACCCGCCTGCATAATCAGCGGATATTCTGCTCTGCGCCACGGTGGAATATTGCCTTGTTGAAAGAGTGCTTTTAGCGAAGCTGATCCAAAACTTCGGTTGAGTGACACATTTTCTATCTGATCTCGGCAGACAACCTCAACCGGCCCTGTATAGACAAATGCGTCCAGCTCAGTTGCGTCGCACTGAGCTAACTCTAGACACCCAAAGCCGCCCGATACGTTTTCTCCCAACGCCAGTACTACCGCATCAAACGCTTCCAATTGACGCTGCTTCGAGTAATACAAGCTACCGCGCCAACTGCGCAATAATCCCGCATCACCTAACTCAAACGTGGCCTGTTCAGCATTTTGCGCCTGCCTCAGCCATTCAAACAATGCGCGGTCACTCAACTCATAATGGCCACGTAGCGAGAGGTATGTGCGCAGCCAAAGCAGCTTGCTGGCTGGATCAGCTGGAAGTACATCCGTAGCTACTTGATCAGGAAAGCTTGTGAGTAGATGGCGCAATAAGGCATCTTGAGCACGCGTGCTACTACTGACTCTGAGCAGGGCCTGAGCCATTCTTGGCCACCTTTTTTGCAACAGTGGAATCACCTCATGGCGCAAAAAATTACGATCAAATCGAGTGTCGCCGTTGGAAGGGTCCTCTATCCACGTGGCATTTATAGCTTCGGCGTAGGTGACTAAATCAGCTCTTGAGAGGTTCAGCAGTGGGCGCAAAAACTGACCGGGACCCAAGACACCTTGCTGGCGCATAGAAATGACGCCACGACCCTGAAACATACGCAGAAATAGCGTTTCCATTTGATCTTGGGCGTGGTGCCCAAGTAACAGCAAGTCTCCTGCGTCCATGTAATTGGCAAAAAACGCATAGCGCGCATCACGCGCAGCCGCCTCCAAGTTCCCGTGGGTGGCGAGTACTAGGTCCACACAAACAAACTCAACACCGAGGTTTTCACATTGAGTTTCACAATGCGCGGCCCAGCTGGATGAATCACTGGAGATTTGATGGTTGCCGTGCAACGCCACAACTGTTGCACCTGCGGGCAAAATTCGCATTAAAGCATGCAGAAGTACCGTTGAATCTACGCCTCCACTTAAGGCGACCAAGTAGCGCTTTGGCAATGGTTGCGCGGATACCACACCAGCCAATTGGACTTCAAACTCAGCCGTGGCAGTCATCGTTTATGACAATTTAAGTTAGCCAAAATTGCGCCCTTTCGGGTAATTTAAGCTGACCTTTTCATTACCAAAGTTTTCTTCCAAATCAAACAGTAACTGCTGACTGACTTTTACTTGCCATTCAGGGCCCAAGTTGATTTTACCTTCCGCCTCTTGGACCTTGTATAAAATCGCTATGGGACAGGTTGCGCCTGGCACTTGGTAGGGCTGCAAAATAGCTTTCAACTTTTGGTTAAAGTTGTCGGGCAATTGAGAAGAGGTGAAATCTAACGCCAAACCACGACTAAACTTTTGCCGCGCTTCATCCATTGTCAGCACCTGACTGCCCCGCAATGACATACCGCCGTTGTATTCGTCACTTTGAATTTCGCCCTCAATCACCAATAATTCGTCCTTGGCGATCTTGTGTCCGTAGTTTTGAAAGGCGTCAGAAAATAGTGATACCTCTAGCCTTGCACTGCGATCATCTAACACCAAAAAGCCCATTGATGAACCACGCTTATTTTTCATTACACGGTTACTGATGACCATCCCTGCCACCCATTGAGTATTTTTACTGACCCTAAGCTCTTTGATCTTGCTGCGACAAAAATGCCCCAACTCTTTCTCGTAGCTCTCAATGGGGTGTCCGGTCAGGAATAGGCCTAATGTATCTTTCTCACCCTTCAAGCGCTCCAATGTTGTCAGCGGCTTGACCTTACTTTCCACCTCACAATCTTGCAATGGCGCAGGACTTTCTATGCCGCCAAAAAGATCAGTAATACCCACCGCCTGATTTCGCGCCGCCTGCTCGGCACCCTGGACGGCTTGAGGCAGTGTTGCTAGCAATCTGGCTCGGGTTTGATTTAACGTTTCGTCAGCGAGGGCAAATTCATCCATTGCGCCAGAGTTAATCAGCGCCAAAAGCACGCGCTTGTTGGCTTTCTTACTGTCTACCCGACGACAAAAATCTGCTAAATCTACAAATGCGCCATGAGCCCGAGCCTCAACAATAGCGGATACCGGCCCTGCGCCAACACCGCGCACGGCACCCAGACCATAAATTACCGCGTCGCCGTTTACAGAAAAGCGAAATTCACTGATGTTTACACCGGGCGGCAGTAAAGACATTTTCATGCGTCTAACTTCATCAACTAAAATCACAACACGATCAATACTCTGCATATCTGCAGACAAGTTGGCCGCCATAAAATGCGCCGGATAACATGACTTTAGCCACGCCGTTTGGAAACTGACTATGGCATAGGTTGCAGAGTGCGACTTGTTAAACGCGTAGCCGGCAAATTTTTCCATCAAGTCGAAAATTTGGTTGGCCAGATCTGCAGAAACATCGTTTTCTGCTGTACCAACAAGAAACTGTTCGCGCACCTTTGCCATTTCTGAAGCTTTCTTTTTACCCATTGCACGTCGCAAAAGGTCAGCTTGTCCAAGAGAGAAGCCAGCCAATACCTGGGCAATTTGCATCACCTGTTCTTGGTAAAGCACTACCCCGTAGGTAGATTCAAGCACCGGCTCCAAGCTGGGATGCGGAAAAGTCACAGGCTCTCTGCCGTGCTTACGGTTAATATAGTCATCTACCGCTCCGGACTCCAAAGGCCCCGGACGAAACAGTGCCACTAAAGCAATGATGTCGTCGATATTCTCTGGCAACAGGCGACGGATCAGATCCTTCATACCCCGTGATTCCAGCTGGAATATACCGGTGGTGTCGCCGCGTCGGAGCTGTTCAAAGGTGCCGCGGTCATTCAGCGGAATGCTGTCAATTTCAACAGGCTCTTCACCCAACGTTTGACGATATTGATTAACGGATTTAGTCGCCCAATCAATAATCGTCAGAGTTTTCAGACCCAAGAAGTCGAATTTAACCAGCCCTGCTCGCTCGACATCATCTTTATCGAACTGGGAAACCAAGCCCGTGCCCGACTCTTCAGTGTATAGGGGCACAAAATCTGTCAGCGCTGATGGCGCAATAACAACGCCACCCGCGTGGCGCCCCACGTTTCGAACAATGCCTTCAAGTTTGAAAGCCATGTCCATAATTTCGCTGGCCTCTTCAGTGCTCTCAACAAACTCCTTCATTTCAGCACTTTCAGCCATGGCCTTGGTCAAGGTCATGCCTACCTCAAAAGGAATGAGCTTGGATAACTTATCTGCCAATCCATAGGGCTTGCCCTGCACCCGGGCGACATCTCGAACAACGGCTTTTGCGGCCATGGTTCCAAAGGTAATAATCTGACTGACTGACTCAACACCATACATTTCACTGACGTGTTGAATGACCTTATCGCGCCCTTCCATGCAAAAATCCACATCGAAATCCGGCATGGACAGACGTTCTGGGTTAAGAAATCGCTCGAACAGCAGGTCGTACTCAAGAGGATCTAGATCGGTAATATCTAACACATAAGCAACTAATGAGCCGGCACCTGAACCACGACCAGGGCCTACTGGAATGCCATTAATCTTTGCCCAAGCGATAAACTCCATAACGATTAAGAAATAACCCGCGAAACCCATTTGGTTAATAACGTCAAGTTCAAAGGCTAATCGATCGCTATAATCTTGCACTGTAAAATTGTTCAGCGGCCCAGTCTTGGCCAACCGACGATCTAACCCTTCTTGGGCGACTTGTTGAATATAGTCTTCCGGGCTAAGGCCGTTGGGTATGGGGTAGTCGGGTAAATAGTAAGTACCCAAGGGCACTTCCACATTGCAGCGTTTAGCAATCTCTAAAGTGTTTTGTAATGCCGATGGAATATCCGCAAATAGCGCAGCCATCTCTGTATCGCTGCGCAGATATTGCTGCTGGCTATGCTGACGTTTTCTACGCGGGTCATCTAATGTGCGCCCCTGGTGAATACAAACCCTAGTTTCATGGGCTTCAAAATCTTCTGCGGCGGTAAAGCAAACATCATTTGACGCAACAACCCCTATTTCTAGCTGGGATGCTATGGACAACATGCGCCGTAACATTTCTTCTTCATTTTCTCGCCCTGTACGGGTGATTTCGAGAAAGTAATCTTCAGCAAACTCATTCTGCCAGGTTCGCGCTCGATCCAGCGCAGGACCTTGATCGTCAATAGCTAACTCGCCCCAGAGGTGTCCGCCTACGCCGCCGGCAAGGACAATGAGTCCTTCCTTCCGCGCAAAAATGTCCGCTTCTGAGATAATTCCGCGCTGTTCTGCCGAGGTATAACTGGATGAGATAAGCGAAATCAGGTTGGAATAGCCGGCCAGGTTTCTAGCGAGCAAGACAATGCGCCCACTCAGACCCGTTTCAGCACAGCTGACGACTATCTCAGCGCCCAGAATCGGTTTAACCCCTTGGCTCAAACAGGTCTCATAAAATTTAACCAGCGCAAATAGATTATTGCAGTCGGTTAGTGCTAACGCGGGCATGCCTCGCGCCGCCGTAGTTGCGACCACATCTTTGACTTTCAACAGCCCTTCAGCCAATGAAAACTCGCTGTGCACGTGTAGATGAACAAAGTTAGCTGTTTGAGTCATGAGTCGGTTACCTGCGCTAAGGCCCTGCGCACCGGCGCAAAGCTTCGTCTATGTTCTGGGCATGGCCCTAGTTCACTCAATGCTGTCATATGTTTCTTCGTTGGATAACCCTTATGTTGCTCGAACCCATAGCCAGGATAGGTAAGTGCAAGCTGCACTAGCTCCTCGTCCCGTTCTACTTTGGCCAAAATCGATGCGGCGCTGATTTGCCCAACAATGCGGTCGCCCTTAATTAGGGCTTCAGCTGCCATAGGTAAGACCGGTATTTTATTACCATCAACCAAAACCTTGTCTGGCACGATGCGCAAACCCGCTACCGCTCGGCGCATTGCTAAATGACTGGCTTGCAATACGTTGAGTTCATCCACCTCGGCGACACTTGCCCGACCAATACACCAGCTCAGTGCATGCTGCCGAATGAGAATGGCCAGCTCGCGTCTAGATTTTTCTGTCGTGGACTTGGAGTCGCGCAGACCTTGTATAGGTACCTGAGGGTCCAAAATCACCGCACAAGCAACCACTGGGCCAGCTAAAGGGCCAAGTCCAACCTCATCGACGCCGGCTATAATACCGTGTCGATGATCATAAATTTTACTCACCTGCCCTCTGACCACAGAAAATCTATTCCTAAATAATCGAACTACTTTTACACACAATCTACGCGTTACATTAGCTCAAATTCAGCGCTATTTACCCATTTAGCAAACGCAATTGCCGCCTCAATGTGTAAGGTGAAACTGCATTAGAGTCTACCCTTCTCCTGCAACAGATCTACTATTCCTTGGGCCGCAGTCTTACTTGCTCCCAATCCAAACTCCCCGTCCTCGAGCACTTTGCGCATATTTGCGAACGGCTCAAAATACTGCTCATTGCTACGGGAGTTAGCCAACTCACTCAATAACGCCTGCGCCAAGCCTTCTGGCTGCGCGTCGTCTTGGAGTAACTCTGGCACCAGTTCTTTATTTGATAGAATATTCGGCATAGCGACATAGGTGGTTTTAACCAGCAGGCGCGCGATCCAATGGGACCAATAGCCTAGGCGATAACTGACAACCATGGGCCGCTTCAGCAACATGGCCTCGAGCGTACTGGTACCAGATTTAACTAACGCTGCATCACAAGCAAGTAACGCCAGCCGGCCCGGGCCCTGATGGATGTGAATATCTAACTGCGGGGTACTCTCCATACCCATGCGAACCTGTTCTTCCCTTGCCAAGTTAATACAGGGAATAATCACTTTCACTGCCTTATTTTGCGCACTGAAACTGGCCTGAATTATTTCTGCAGCTTGAAGAAAAGGCTCAAGCATCAATTCTATTTCACTGCCACGGCTACCCGGTAGCATGGCCAAAATGACATCAGAATCTGCAACACCCAGCTGCACTCGCGCCCACTCTTGTTTATCTGCCCTGGTATCAAGTTCGGTAATTTCGTGAGCCAGAGGATGCCCTACAAAAATCGCCTTTACCGGCAAACCTGTATAAAAAACTGGTTCGAATGGGAATAAACAAAAAATAACATCCGCAGAGCGCGCGACTCGTTTGGTGCGGCTACGACGCCACGCATAAACCGAGGGACTTACATAATGAGCTGTGGGTATGCCCCTGTCTTTAAGCCGGCCTTCAAGTAAGAAGTTAAACACGTTGAAGTCGATGCCGATAAAAGCATCCACGTTTTCTTGCTCAAAGGTGGTGGCCAGACGTCGGTAGAGTTTCCACAACTGCGGTAAGCGTAGGATGGGTTCCTTAAAGCCGTTCACCGAGAGCTCGTCAATTGAAGCAAGTGGCTCCAATCCCTGGGCAAGCATCGCTGGACCGCCTACGCCAAGAAAGCGTACTCCGTCTGACATTGCTGGATGAGACTTCAGTGCCGCCATCAGCCCTGCAGCTAGGTTATCTCCTGATGCTTCGCCGGCGACCAAACCGATAGTTAAGGTCATAAAGTGGCCCTTATTAAACCTTTGTGTTACTCCAACGCGCGCCCTTCTTTTTTCTCAAAATAGTTATTCAGAAGAAGAAATGAAGGATGTGGATTGGATTTTATTACCTATAAATATCAAAAGTTACCGCATACACTTAACAAGCTGAATTACATTCAAGCATCTAACTTCGCAGCGTTTATAAAAGCATATCTCTGTGAACTTGTAGACCGAACTTCCAGACAGCACTCATAAGACGCGATACGCAAAGCCTCTCTAGCCTCTACCGCGGATTATACCTTTGTCAGAAGACTCTAGAGATTTCACAAAAACATCAACCTCTGGATGTAACTTGCGTGCATCGCCTAGTTCGGCAATGGCTTCCAGAAGTTTTTTGCCACTTCGGTAGACTAACCTGTGGGCTGCTTTTACCGCCTGAATCGCCTCATCAGAGAAACCCCGGCGTCTAATCCCCTCGAGATTTAGTCCAACAGCATTCGCGGGGTTACCGGCTACCGTCATAAACGCAGGTACGTCCTTGGTGACCAAACTCATTCCCGCTATATGCGTATATGCGCCTATTTGGCGAAATTGCGGAATGCCTGCATAACCGCCAAAATTCGCATAGTCACCTACCACTACATGCCCTGCAAGAGACGCGTTGTTAGCCATAATGACGTTATTACCGACAATACAATCGTGGCCAATATGAACATAGGCCATCAGTAGGCAATTTGCGCCAACTACCGTTTTACTGATACCGCCAGCAGCCATACCTCGGTGTATGGTGACGCCTTCCCTAATTACGGTGTTCTCGCCAATGGTCAGCTCAGAAGGCTCCCCTGCGTATGCGAGAGCTGGAGTATCTTCGCCGACTGTCGCGAACTGGTAAATTTTGACGCCTGCGCCAATGTGACACGGGCCTTTAACTACCACGGTGGAGGCAATCTGGACATTATCGCCCAAAACCACATCGGGTCCGATGATGGTCCACGGGCCAATGCTGACGTTTTCTCCAACAACTACTGAACTGTCTACTATGGCGCGCTCATCTATCACAGCTTTTGCTCGACAATTGAGAGGATGGCTGAACAGGCCAACTGGCCGTCGACAAAGGCTGAGCAATCAAATTTCATCATCATTTTGCGTTCAGCGACAATTGAGCTGCGTATTTCTAACCGGTCACCGGGAATAACCTGACGGCGAAATCGGGCCTTCTCAACGCCGCCAAACAAATAATTGGTGCCATCTGCCGGTCTGCTGCCCCGGCTTTCAAATGCTAAGACGCCAGAGATTTGCGCCATAGATTCCAAAATAAGTACCCCAGGCATGATCGGATGACTGGGAAAGTGTCCGTTAAACATCTCTTCGTTCACAGTAACGTTCTTATAGCCCTTAATGGACTCGCCTTTAGTCAGCTCCGTGACTCTATCTAAGAGCAAAAATGGATACCTGTGAGGTAGGTAGTCGAACAGTTCGGTAATTGTTTTAACTTGACTCATCAGCTCTCTCATTTTCTAATTTTTTAACTCGAGCAAAAAGCTGCGCGAGATTATTAAACCGTAACGCATTACGCAGCCATTGCTTGTGTTCACTCGCAACAATAGCTCCGGAATAAATTCCCGGCCTGTCTATGGACTGGCTTATTGTGGTTTTCACACTGACTACTACGCCATCACAAAGCGTTATCGGACTGCTACCGGCGATACCGCAGCCGCCTGCAAGTACACAGTGTTTACCAATTGTGGTGCTGCCGGCCATACCAGCGCCGCCACAGATAATCGTATGGTCACCGATACGGCTGTTATGACCTATCTGAACCTGATTATCAATTTTCACCCCGTTGCCAATAGTGGTATCTTCTATAGCCCCGCAGTCAATGGCTGTAGTGGCACCTATAGAGACGTCATGACCGATCTGTAATCCACCAATTTGTGCAATGGTTTCATATTGACCTTGGGCATTGGGGGTAAAGCCAAATCCAGCCGCACCGAGTACGACACCACTATGGATAATGCTGCGTTCCCCTATAACCACTTTTCGGTAAATGCTAACATTACTCATAATCAGACCGTCATTACCAATGCTGCTATTCCTGGCGATGGTGGTATTGGCGTGGATTTGCACATTGGCGCCAATTTTACAGTGGGCACCAATCACCACATTAGGGCCAATGCTTACGTTATCCGCAAGTTCAGCTGTGGGATCTATTATCGCGCTGGCGTGAATACCCCCAGCAATGGGCTCGCTGACTTCAAACAGTTGAGATGCCTTGGCAAAGGCCAGGTATGGCTGCTCTACGACTAAGCAAATGGCGGGACATTCGGCAACATATTCAGTGCTGAGGATAACCGCTGAAGCATCAGTAGACGCCAGGTGAGTTCGGTAACTGGGGCTAGAAAGGTGGCTTAAATCCCCAGCTTGCGCCGTTCCAAGACTGCCCAAACTGGAGATGGCGCACTCATCATAGCTTTCAGTGCTCAAACCGAAAGGGCCGACAATGTCGGCCCCGATGCGCTTCGCGATTTCAACAAGAGTAACCTTCATTCGAGCAAACCTCTGTAACAGATATAGAGAAAGCCCTTAGTTAATCATTGAGCTACTTGCTTTGCTCGTTCATCTTTTCAGTCACTCTTTTAGTGATGTCATGCTTAGGGTTCCAATATTGCAGAGCGTTAGGCTGAACAATCATATCTATCTGATCTATTTGAATCAGATCATCTCGCACCTTCTGAAATTGTGGTGCTAACGATCGCAAAATTTCTTGCTGTCTATCCTGGGCTTCTTTTTGAAGCTTTTGCTGAGCAAACTGAATGTCAGCTTGCATGCTCTCTAGCTCTTTCACAGCTTTACGCTTGTCAGAGTCGCTCATTACTTCGCCGTCTTTTTGCAAGGCTTGAAATGCTTCTACGCTTGCCACTAATTTATCTTGATCTTCTTTCAATTCGCTTTCTAAATTTGCTAAAAGCAACTTACCTTCATCGCTTCCCGCGATAGCTCTAGCTGGATCTAAAACCACAATTTTCATTTCCGCATAAACGGATGGTGCCGCCATCATTGCTGTCGCCAGTACGGCCATTGCTAATTTGTTAAACATGGTTCACTCCTAAAGATTAAGTTTGTTATATGACTGTATGTTGTCGTTTATTGTCTATGCCACAGCATATTCTAACCTAGAATGTGCGTCCAAGTTCAAACTGAAAGCTCTCTTCTTGATCAAAATCTTGCGTTTGAAACGGCTTCGCAATACTAAATGTCAGCGGACCGAAGCCACTTAACCAACTCATACCAAAGCCAAGCGAGTAACGCATGTCATCTTGATCAAAACCAAAACACTGGCCACTAGGCCCGTTCACAAGATCGGCATTAAAACTTGGACAATCCGTATTAAATACGTTTCCGGCATCAAAAAAGAATGCCGGTCTAAACTGGCGGTTGTCTTCAACAAATGGTAACGGGAATATTAACTCGGCTGAAATCTCGACTAACAGATTTCCCCCAAAAGGTTGACCATATTCCCCGCTGTCTCCGTTTTGTCGGTAGAACACCGGTTGGCCGTTTTGGTCAAGAGGATTCGTACTACGTGGCCCTAATGTCGAATTCTCAAAACCACGAATTGAACCGAAACCACCGGCGTAAAAGTGTTCATAAAACGGTAAAGCTGAAGTATCCCCGTATGCCCCGCCAAAGCCCAATTCTGTGCGCAGCTTAAGTGTCCAAGTACCTGTCACAGGAAAATAGCGTTCGCCGGAATAGGTGAGCTTATAAAATTCAAGGTCGCTTCCTGGGACGGTAGTTTCTAGGGCCAGAGCTTGCGAAGATCCTCTATCAGCGAAAACACCTCTGTTTAATGTGGAGCGCGTCCAAGAAAGGTTCCCTTTGAGAAAGAAAGCTTTTTGACCGTTGTCATCAATAAAACGAGCAATTTCTTGCGCGGCAGCATATCCCGAAGTCAGCTTTGTATGCTCTACAGAAACACCAAAATCTATCCGTTGGATTTCACCAATAGGAAATCCAAAATTCACACCGCCCCCAAAAGAGTCGGTACTATAACGAGCAATGTATCTCTCATCATAATCCAAACGTCTAAAAAATAAATTGAATCCTCGGCTAATACCGTCAAGAGTAAAATATGGGTCAAAATAACCAACATTTACGGACTTCTGGTATTTGGAGAGGTTGACCCCGGTGTTAAAACTATTGCCGCTACCCTGGATGTTCGATTGTTGGTAATTGCCGCCGATTATCAAACCATAGCCTTGAGAATAAGCTAACGTACCTGAAATTGACCCAGACGGTTGCTCCTCGACAGAAAAGTTAACATCTATCTGATCGTCACTACCGGCCACCTGGGGTGTTTCTACTTCAACGCCTTTAAAGAAACCTAGGCGCTCTAGCCGCACTTTGGTTAAATCGATTTGCGCCGTTGACGCCCAACCACTTTCCATCTGTCTAGATTCCCGGCGCAGCACTTCGTCTTGAGTGACCTGATTGCCGTTAAAAGTAATACGTCTAACGTAAGCGCGTTTTCCGGCATCAACAAAGAACTCAACGTCAGCGGTGCCATCGTCATTAAGCCTTGGCACACCACTGGCTGTGGCAAAGGTAAAACCGCCATTGCCAAGTGCCGTGGTAAGGCGCTCTTCAGTGGCAGTAATCAGTGCCTGCGAAAACTTCTGGCCCTTCTGAACAATAATCAAGTTCTCTAAATCTTCTGGTTTTACATCCCCTAGCTCGCCAACCAAATTGACTTCATTGACGGTATAGGTGTCCCCTTCATTTATCGCAATAGAAATATAAACCTGTTGTCTGTCTGGGGTGATACTTACTTGCGTAGACTTAATGTCGAAGTCTGCATAACCCTGGTCTTTGTAGAACGCCTCTAAAGTTTCGAGGTCACCAGACAATTTTTCTCTGGAGTACTTGTCATCATTTTTGTAGAACGAGGTCAGGCTAGGATGTTTAAGCTCGATAATGTCTAACAATTGGCTTTGCTGGAAGACCTTGGCGCCCACAATATTTAGATGGCGTATGCCAGAGCTCTTGCCTTCTTCAATATCAATTTTGATATTGACTCGGTTACGCGGCAATTCCTCAATTTCCGTTTCAATACCAGCGCCGTAGCGGCCCTGTGAAACATATTGGCGTTCAAGCTCTAAACCCATGCGCTCTAACGTCACTTGCTTGAAAATCTCGCCTTCTTCCAAGCCTTGATCAGCAAGGCCCTCTAGCAAGGCGTCGCTCTCAATAGCTTTGTTACCGTCCAATTCAATGGATTCAATCGCCGGACGTTCCACAACGGTGACAATGAGCACCCTGCCGTCTTTGGCCAGCTGAATGTCTTTGAAGTATCCAGAGCTAAATAGCGTGCGCATCAAATTTCGCACTGCCAGCGAATCAACAGAGTCGCCGACACTCAGAGGAATCAGGTTAAAAACAGTGCCTGAAGAAACTCTCTGCAAGCCCTGAAGTCGAATATCACTGACCACAAAAGAGTCCGCAGGATTTTGGCTTTGCAGCACATCTTCCGCAGCCCCTGAGAAAGAAGGTGTCATCGCAAAAGCAAAACTCAGGGTCACCAGAGACATCAACCGACTCTGAAATTTATTGATTTTCATCCTATCCTCTTAAATGGAGGTCACCTCAGATGACCCAAAAATTCTTTCTAATGCGCGCATCTTACATGGCTTGGCGCAAATTAGATCAACCTAGACAAATCATTAAACGTGACAAAGATAAACATCAATGCCACAAGAAAAAGACCACCTTGCAGTGCAGCAGACTGAATGCCCGCTGAAACAGGCTTGCCCCGAATAATTTCAGCCAGAATAAAGACCACGTGTCCGCCGTCTAACATGGGCACAGGCAACAAATTTAGAACCGCCAGCGAGATACTCATCAACGCCATAATGCCAAAAAATGTACGCCAGCCTGATTTAGCAGATTGCCCTGCTATTTTTGCGATGCCTACAGGTCCAACCAAAGTTTTTGCAGACACCGCGCCGGTAAACATCTTTGTGATCATAGAAAATGTCAGCGATGTCTTACCTAAGGTCTCATTGACCCCCATCTGCAATGCCTCAACGAGCGCATATTCTACCTCTATCACTACTGGGCCTACACCCAAAAACCCTTGCTCAATTGCACTAGTAGCAGAATTTTCAGAGCCCTCTTGTGGGTTGGCTGCTACTTCGACTGTTCTAACATCAGGCGTAGCGCGAAGTTCGTACGGTGTACCTGAACGGATAAGCGAAAGGATAAGTGGTGTATTCGGCGAGCGCTCTATTTCTTGCACCCAGTCCGACCAATAGGTAACTGGTTTGCCATCTACCGCAACAATCCAATCGCCTTGTTCTAGCCCCGCTCGCTCGGCCTCTGAGTCTTCTACCACTCGCCCAACCACCGGCAATATGCTCGGCAACAGACCTAAAGAACCAAAAATATCTGGGTCATCATCGCCCTTCAACCAGTCAGAAATAGGCACTGCCACTTCGCGCTCAATACCGCTTTCAAGATCGATTACCGCAAACTTGAGGTCGCCAGAATCACCCAATCTCTTAGTCAATGCCAAAGCGATATCTTGCCAACCGGTTACCGGCGCCTCATCAACGCGCAGAACCTGCACTGAACTTTGCATACCACTGCTATGCAGGAGCGAGCCTTCGTCAGGCGCCGAGGACATCGGAGCGTACTGCACGCTGCCAGCAAAAAAGAGCAGCCAATAGATCAATATAGCGAGCAGAAAATTTGCAAAAGGCCCTGCTAAAGCGATGGCTATGCGCCAATAAGGAGTTAAGGAGGTATAACCAACAGCGCCCTCTAACTCTGGGCTAGATGCTGGGTCGGTTAACGGATCACGCTCGTCATACATGCTGACAAAGCCACCCAATGGAATCATTGCCAGGGTAAATTCCGTACCTTTTGAATCTACCCAGCTAAAAAGCGGCTTGCCAAAACCAATTGAAAAACGCAGCACATGTACACCAGACATCCGCGCAACAACAAAATGCCCATACTCATGAAACGCTACCAAAACGCCCAACAAAAGCGCAAATGCAAGTGGATAGAGCAAAAATTCCATCAGATAATAACCCATGTAAGTATTGGTAAAACTGCGATTACCGAATCTATGCGATCCAATACACCGCCATGTCCAGGGAGAATGGTGCCTGAGTCTTTCACTCCTGACGTTCTTTTAAGCAAACTTTCAAACAAATCGCCAAAAACTGATATACACACCAGCGCCACTGTTAACAATAACGCGCCGAGAAATGAATAAGACTGCCAAAACACTAATGTGGAGGCACAAATCATAGTTGCAATGGCGCCGCCACCCAGTGCTCCCTCCCATGTTTTACCAGGGCTTAATTGACTAGCTAGCCGGTTTTTACCAAACGCCTTGCCAACAAAATAGGCACCTACATCCGTGGCTGTAGTCAAAACAAATAGCCAAACAAGCCATAAAGCACCCTGTTCATGAGCCCGTAGCATACACAAGCTTACCCAGGCGCCGAGCATAATGACTAAACCGAGCGTGCCCACAAACCATTGGTTTCTGTATAAAAATTCGCCTCGGGGGTAAATCAAAATACTGCCAATGGCAAACATCCAGAGCACTGAAACAAGGCCAATAAAGTCCCTGTAATCCTTCAGTAGGTACAGGGCGGCCGCAGATAACACAAATAGGCCAGTGTAGTAGACCTTTGCCCGGAAAGACTCTATTCCAGCAAATCCAGCCCACTCAAATACGCCGAAGCTAGCGGCGACAAGAAAAAACAAGGAAAATGCCCACAAAGGCAACGCAAAAATAGCCAGCAACGCAAAAAATGCGATGGCTAGAGCTGTGAAAATTCGATTCTTTAACATGACTATTAGCGCCGGCCAAACCTACGCTGGCGGACAGCGTAATTGTCAATGGCAATTTTCAGTTGATCGGCGTCGAATTCTGGCCAAAAAAGATCGGTAAAATACATTTCGGTATAGGCCAAATCCCAGAGTAAAAAGTTACTCACTCTATGATCGCCACCTGTGCGGATGAGTAAATCAGGTTCGCCAACTTCACTTAGTGACAAGTGAGTGGCTAGCATTTTTTCGTTAATGTCAGCCGAAGATAACTCCCCCCGTTCCACTCTCTGGGCGAGTGCTTTGGCGGCCATGGTGATGTCCCAACGGCCGCCAAAATTCACGGCCACTGACATATTCAACTCAGTATTGTCTTTGGTCAAATTCTCACACTGATCCATCATTGCACGAATATCAGGCGCAAAACGGCTGCGGTCGCCGATAATACGCAGCCGCACTCCCTTTGCATGAAGGTCGTTGATATCGTTTTTCATGACGTAACGCATGAGATCAATTAAGACACTGACCTCACCACTTGGGCGGTGCCAATTCTCGGTGCTGAATGCAAATACTGTTAAATTGGTAACACCATGATCAACGCAAGCTTCGGCAATAGGACGCAGAAGTTTAGCGCCGGCACGGTGCCCTGCAGCCCCTGGAAGGGAGCGTTTTTTTGCCCAGCGATTATTGCCATCCATAATGATAGCAATATGGTCAGGGATAGCACTTACCCCGGTATCTAGCTCTGCGCTTGGGTCTAGCGTGGAGGATTTAGTATCAGAACTCATGGGCCAGTACCTATTACTGTTGCACTAAATTTCCATCAACTCAGATTCTTTTTCAGCCAGCGCTTTTTCTATTTCGGCTACTCGAGCATCGGTATAGGTTTGCACTCTTTCCTCACCCTTGCGCCCTTCGTCTTCAGCGGCCTCTTTCTCTTTGACTAGCTCGCGAATATCGGCAATGGCATCTCGACGAATATTTCTCACTGAAATACGGCCATTTTCTGCTTCAGCTTTGGCTTGCTTAGCCAAAGCTCGGCGATTTTCTTCGGTTAGTGGCGGCAGCGGCACCCTAATGACTTCGCCATTATTCACTGGTGTGATGCCGACATCGCTACGCAGAATCGCTTTTTCTATTTCAACCACCAACGGGCGCTCCCACGGGGCCAGTAGCAGTGTTCGGGCGTCCTCTACAGAAACCGAAGCCACTTGATTAAGCGGCGTTTTAACCCCGTAGTAATCAACAAAGATACCGTCTAGCAGGGCCGGGTTTGCACGTCCCGTACGGATGCGGCCAAAAGTATTACGTAGCGCATCTATAGATTTGCCCATACGCTCGTTGGCGTCTTCTAGAATTTCATCGATCACAATTAACCCTCAACTATTATTTTGTCTTAGCCAATATCTTAGGCAATGTGCTTGTTTATATTTTTGTCAGTATCTTATACAGCCTGATAGTCAAAATGGCCTTTAATATAATTGCAAAACTAAATCTGCCGGGCGCTGACTGAGTACTGCTATTCAACGAGTTCCTTAAACGAATTCATTGAACAACTCTGGTGCCAATACTTTGACCCGCGGTGAGCGCCAGCAGCGCTCCTTTCACCGACGCATCAAATACCACCAAAGGCATATTATTTTCTCTGCATAAAACAATCGCTGTTAAATCCATAACACCTAACTGCTTTTCCAGCACTTGATCAAAACTAATGGTGTCATACTTTGTCGCTGCGGCATCTTTCTTAGGATCACTGCTATAAATGCCATCGACATTTGTTGCTTTTAACACTGTATCCACCTGTAACTCTACCCCACGCAGACAAGCGGCAGTATCAGTGGTGAAATAAGGGTTGCCGGTGCCACCGGTGACTATCACAACGTGCCCTTGACGCATTTGGGCCAGCGCCACATCGCGATCATAGCCTTGAACCACACCAGCGATTGCTGAGGCACATAAGACACTACAAGGAACATTATCTCGGCGTAAGAAATCGCCAAGAGCCAGGCCGTTCATAATGGTTGCAAGCATACCCATACGGTCGCCTACAACTCTATCCATGCCTGCATCGGAGAGTTTTGCACCACGAAAGAGATTGCCTCCACCGAGGACCACTGCAACGCCAATACCTTGGTCTACTATTGACCGGATCTCATTGGCATAGTGCTCGAGCACAGTGGGGTCGATACCCGACCCAGAAACCCCACCAAGGGCTTCACCACTGAGCTTAAGCAGCAGATTTTGCAAAACTACTTACTGTCAGCAAGCTGCGCTGCAACTTCAGCGGCGAAATCTAGTTCTTCAACTTCGATACCTTCACCCACTTCATAGCGCAGAAAGCTTTGCACTTGAACGCCAGCTTGTTTAACAAGAACGCCAACTTTCACATTGCCATCTTTTACGAACGGTTGATCAAGCAGACTTACTTCAGCGAGATACTTTTTAACTCGTCCTTCGACCATTTTGACAATGATGTCGTCAGGCTTGCCGCTGTCTTGTGCTTGAGAAAGATAAATTTCTCTTTCTTTATCAAGAATGTCGGCTGAGACGTCTGCACTGTTAACAACCATTGGGTTAATGGCGACTACATGCATCGCCAAATCTCTACCCAAATCATCAGCGCCAGCAGAGAGCTCTACCAGAGCACCGCGACATTGATCGCCATGCATATAATGGCTTAGTCCACCAGTAGCCGATTGCATCACTTGTCCGCGACGGATAGTGATATTTTCACCAATTTCCTGAACTAGCGTCTCTCTTTCGTCATTCAACGCTGCAGCCAAGTTTTCTAGGTTGCCGTCCGCTGAAGCAAATAACTCATCTGCCGCTTTGGATACGAAAGCGATGAACTTGACGTTCTTGGCTGCAAAGTCAGTTTCGATATTCACTTCAACTAACGAAGCTCTCGAGCCATCGTCCGCGACTTTGATGCCCAAAAGGCCATTAGCTGTTGTTCTACCTGATTTTTTGGCTGCCTTTAAAGAACTTTTCTTACGCAGTTCTTCGATCGCTTTTTCCATATCGCCATCGACTTCTGCCAAGGCTTTCTTGCAATCCATCATGCCGAGCCCAGTACGCTCTCTGAGTTCTTTCACCATTGCTGCTGAAACGGCCATCACTTACTCCTTGCTTGCATCTGCATTGCTGCTAGCAGCAGCTTCTTTTGCAGCTTCTGCGGCTTTCAATTCATCTTCGGCTGCAAAAGTTTCGTTAACGCTTGCCGCTACTGCTTCAGAAATTTCAGCAACTGGCGCTGAAGTCTCGTCCACTTCAACAAATTCGTTCAGATCTACAGAAGCAGAAGAATTCGACTGGCCTTCAGCTACCGCGTCTGCCATTGCGCTAACATATAGACGAATTGCTCTGATCGCGTCATCATTGCCTGGAATTACATAGTCAACGCCAGCTGGATCACTGTTTGTGTCCACTACACCTACTACAGGAATGCCGAGCTTATTTGCTTCGGTAATCGCAATTTTCTCGTGCTGAACATCAATGACGAAGATCACGTCAGGCAAACCGCCCATATTCTTAATGCCGCCAAGACTGCTTTGCAGCTTGTTCATCATACGAGTTCTCTGCAGCGCTTCTTTCTTAGAAAGCAATTCAAAAGTACCGTCAGCTGCTTGTACTTCTAAATCCTGCAGACGCTTAATGGACTGTCGGATGGTTTTATAGTTGGTCAACATACCGCCTAACCAGCGTTGGTCGACATATGGCATACCTACACGGCTAGCTTGCTCGGCAATTACCTTCGCAGCGGCGCGCTTAGTACCAACAAATAGAATTTTTTTGCCTTTTGATGCGAGGTTACGAACTTCGATCAGTGCTTCGTTGAAGGCAGGAAGGGTTTTTTCTAGGTTGACGATGTGAATCTTGTTACGAGCGCCAAAAATAAAGGGCGCCATCTTAGGATTCCAGAATCTGGTTTGGTGGCCAAAATGCACACCAGCGGCCAGCATGTCACGCATACTTACAGTCATCTTTTTATCTCCGGGTTGATTTGTTTGCCCAAATTCCCATGTTCCAACTTCTGAGATCGCTCAAAAGCACCCGGGAACACGTGTCGAATCAGACAAATTTTTTAATCGGCTTCAGTTCAGCTATACTGCTTCACTCGCCGTAAATTTTTGCGACATCACCCATATGGCTCGCCACGCCGAGCTTTATACCACAAACATATTCCTTAAAGAAACGAGTTTTCGCATGGTTGCAAAAGTAGAGACCGAAATAGACATATTAGGCATGCGCGAGGCAGGAAAATGCGCCGCGTCTGTATTAGAAATGATTGGCGAGCATGTGCAGCCGGGGGTCACCACAGACCAACTCAATCAGATTTGTCATGACTTCATTGTCAACGAATTAGACTGTATACCCGCGCCGCTAAACTATGGCGGTGGAGATGGGCAAATGCCCTTCCCCAAATCCATATGTACCTCGGTAAATCACGTGGTTTGCCATGGCATTCCCTCGCCGGCCAAAAAATTAAAGAACGGCGACGCGCTGAACATTGATATCACCGTCATAAAGGACGGCTATCACGGCGACACCAGCAAAATGTTTTTTGCTGGCGAGGCCAGCATCTTGGCCAAACGCCTCTCCAAAATTACCCAAGAATGTATGTATAGGGGTATTGAACGGGTCAAACCAGGTGCGCGCTTAGGCGATATTGGCCACGCAATTCAAAGTCATGCGGAAGCCAATAGATTCAGTGTTGTGCGGGAATTTTGTGGACATGGTATTGCCAAGGTTTTTCATGATGAACCGCAGGTGTTGCATTACGGTCGTCCGGGAACCGGCGCCGTCCTTGAAGAAGGCATGAGCTTCACTATTGAACCTATGATTAATGCGGGCAAACGCAATATCAAAATACTGCCAGACCAATGGACCGCAGTAACCAAGGACCACAAATTATCAGCTCAGTGGGAGCACACGCTAATGGTCACTAACGATGGTTTCGAAATTTTCACCCTACGACAAGAAGAGCAATAACCCATATATGTCACTAACGTCTCAAGTTACTCTACGGCGCGAAAAACTAGAGGCAGAAAAAGCCAAAATCGCAGAGCGTTATTGGAACAATGATCCAGTCGAAACCTTGGTTTGCGACCTTGCCGGGGTAATGGATCGGCTAATTCTTGATGCTTGGCACGAGCAAATTGCTCAGAGCCCAGATATCGCCCTTTTTGCAGTAGGAGGTTACGGACGTAAAGAGTTGCACCCAGGCTCGGACATAGACTTACTAGTGGTCGCCAAAGACCCAAAGAGCCATAGCCGCGCCATAGAACTATTTCTACAAAATGTTTTTGACCTCAATGTGGAAGTAGGTCACAGCGTGCGCGACATCAATTCGTGTGTAAAAGAATGTAAAACCGACATCACTGTCGCTACAGCCATGTTCGAACGCAGATTTTTAGGTGGCGACGAGACCTTAGAAGCATCCATTGCTGAGGCACTGACCAAGAAAAAGGTTTGGCCCGCCGAGAAATTTTTTGCGGCTAAATACCAAGAGCAAATTGACCGACATAAACAATTTGATGATGTTGACTATAACCTCGAACCCAATATAAAAGCCTCTCCCGGTGGCATGCGCGACATCCACACTGCTTTGTGGATTTGCAATCGAAACTTTGGCACCACTGACATTAACCAGCTCGTAGAGTTAAGTGTGCTCACCGCGGAAGAGGGTAAATGGCTTATTGAAGGTCGAAGATTTCTTTGGTGGGTACGCTTTGGACTGCATTTAATTGCTGGCCGCAAAGAGGACCAATTACACTTTTCTCGGCAGAGAGAGCTTGCACAACGACTTGGCTTTGTCGACACCGACAGCCAAATGGGTGTAGAAGTATTCATGTACCATTTTTATCGTCATATACTTGCCCTTACCGAGGTAAATGGCATTCTCATTAAGTATTTTCAAGAATCTGCCGAGAGTGCAAAGCGCAAAAAAATCTCCCCGATAAACGAACGCTTTAGGTTGGTCAACAACCGTATTGAAGCGATTCACGATAACGTTTTTAAAGATTCACCCTCTGCCCTTCTGGAAATGTTTGTATTGATGGCTGAGCGCGAGGAAGACATAAAAGTTAGGGTGTCGACGATACGCCTAATGCGCCAATCACTACATTTGATCGACAGCGATTTCAGAAAAAACCCTAACAACACGCATCTATTCCTGAGCCTACTCAAAGCGCCCTTCACAGTGGTAACACAACTTATACGTATGCGTAAATACGGCGTATTAGGTCGCTATTTGCCGGAATTTAAGCAGATCATTGGACAAATGCAACATGACCTTTTCCACATCTACACTGTGGACGCGCATACTATGATGGTCATCCGTAACATGCGCGAATTTCGCTACGCATGGGCAGCAGAGACCTTCCCTATTGCGCACTATTGCTCTAACACAATCCCCAAGCGTGAGTTACTTTATATTGCCGGCCTTTTTCACGATATTGGTAAAGGCCGCGGCGGCGACCATTCCACACTTGGATCTATCGACGCGCGAAAATTTTGCCATTTACACAAACTCAATCAAGCTGATACAAACCTCGTTTGTTGGCTAGTTGAACGTCACTTATACATGTCTTCAGTTTCGCAAAACCGAGATATTTATGACCCAGAGGTTATTCAGAACTTTGCTGAAGACGTAAAATCTGAAATGCGTCTAAACTATCTGTACGCCCTCACTGTGGCTGATATTAATGCAACCAACCCCACTCTTTGGAATAGTTGGCGTGCAAGTCTGATGCGCCATCTATATAGCGAAACTAGACGAGCTCTAAAGCGCGGCAAGAATATTGCAATGGATCGCCAAGAAACGATTGCAGCGTTTCAGGAAAGCGCGATTGAAAGACTGCAAAATGTAAGCAGCAAAGACAAAGTCAAAACCTTATGGCAAAACCTGGGTGACGACTTTTTCTTGCGTCACACCACCGAAGAAATCAGTACTCTTTCTCGACAGCTACTTGAACACGACCATCAACAAGGCCCTTTCGTGAGCATGTCCCCAGCGGACTTAACTTACCTAGGCGAAGGCGCCACACAAATTTATATTTGGGCGGAAGATAAACCTAAAACCTTCGCAGCGACGGTAGTTTGCTTAACGCAATGGGATTTATCGGTCGTCGATGCGCACATCAACACAGCAGTAAACGGCAGACTATTTTATACGTTTACAATTCTTAACGCTGACGGCGCGCCGGTAGAACAAGATCATAATCTGCGCCGTGAAATTGTGGAAAAAATCAAAGCAATCCTAGTTGCGCCTTCGCCCAGAACCGACGGCGCAACTCGGCGAGTGCCGCGCCAACTCCGTGAGCTCCCTTGGCCTACGGAGGTAGCCATGGAAACCGACGAGGACGGCTTAGCTACTACGGTGAATATTTTGGCAGCCGACCGCCCTGGGTTATTGGCCAATCTTTCGCTACTCCTTTTGGATTTAAAGTTGGAATTGTCCTCCGCGCGCATTACTACGTTGGGCGAACGCGTAGAAGATGTTTTCGTAGTCACAGATGCCCAAGGACTGGGAATTACGGATAAGGCTCAGTTATATAATTTGGAAAATGCCTTACGGCAAAAATTAGATGACTCTATGGGCTTGGGGGAAAACACACTTTCAAGCGTCAACGGCTTAAAGGTTTAATCGCTGAGTAAAAGTTTAGTTGGCCGTGTATTCGATGGGCATACCCGCTATCGTATGGCTTCCTCAACAGTTGTATGAATATTGTGTCTTTCAACACTCACTTAGATCTGCTTCAGCCGTACCCCTTTGAACGCCTGCGCTCCCTGCTCAACGGTATTGACCACGCAGGTGAGCTGACCCATATTTCGCTTTCCATTGGCGAACCCAAGCATAACCCGCCACAATTTGTCATCGACGAACTATCGAACCCGCAGTCATTGGCCAAACACCTCGCTACCTACCCGACGACAAAAGGCAGCGAAGTGCTGCGTACCTCAATCTCTGAGTGGTTAGAGCGCAGGTTCGTCGTAGCCGTTGACCCAGACATCAGCATTCTGCCTGTAAATGGCACCAGAGAAGCTTTGTTCTCAGTCGCCCAGGCGCTGCTCAGCGGCAACAAAGATACGCGTGTCGCCATGCCCAACCCCTTTTATCAAATTTACGAAGGCGCTGCCCTCCTGGCTGGCGCGAAGCCCTTATATATTCCAAATTTGGTCGAGCTCAATTACCAAGCGGATTTTGGTTCGGTGAGCGCAGAGCAGTGGCGCAAAACAGAAATGGTCTACATTTGCTCACCCGGCAATCCCACTGGGCAAATTATGCAGCGGGACCAAATGCAGTCCCTCATTGAGCTGGCGCAGAAATACGATTTCAATATTGTTTCAGACGAATGTTATGCAGAACTTTACTACGATGACGACAACCGGCCGGAAAGCATTCTCGCCGCCGCAGCGGCAATGGGGCTGCCAAATTTCCATCGATGTTTAGCGTTTCACAGCCTTTCCAAACGCTCTAATTTGCCCGGATTGCGCAGCGGCTTTGTGGCCGGCGATGCGAATTTGATGGCAAAGTACTTGAGCTACCGAACCTACCATGGCTGCGCACTAGGCGCTCATCACCAAGCGGCCAGCGCACTAGCATGGCAGGACGAGGCCCACGTGGTGGAAAACAGGCAAATGTATAGAGATAAATTTGTCGCAGTAAGCAAAATTCTCAGCCCTCACTACAACTTAACCCAACCCGAGGGCGGATTTTATCACTGGCTGCCAACGCCAATCTCTGACCAAGAATTCAGTCAACGCTTACTGGCAGAACAGCACATCACCGTTATGCCAGGGTCATTTCTGGGCCGCGATACCGAGCTAGGTAATCCAGGACAGAACCACGTTAGAATCGCCTGGGTTGCGCCCTTCGACGAATGTATTGAAGCGGCAAATCGCCTCGCCCACTTTGCGCAAAATTTATAAGGTAATTCGCCCGGTAAAGCGCTCTCTTGGCGCTAGCTGTAGTAATATCGAGAAAATTTTTTTGAGATCAATATGACTGATATTTTTGCGTTCGCAGTTGGCATCACCAGCACCAATGGATCAGGCACAGTACTAGACTGTTTTTTCCCAAATCCTATAATCACTCCAAAGGCAGAAGTGCTCGACGCCATAAGCACCCTGCCCCAGGGCACCAGTGCTCTGTCCGCAGTGCAAGCAGAGTTACTTAACTCAGCCTCTGGCGCGACAATTGTGCCTCAGTCGTTACTCGATATGGATCAACCGCTCATTAGTGTCCGGCTCGATACCGATGCCCCAAGCAACGGCACTGAAGAAGTGTACCTAAAGCTGCACCTGCTCTCACACAGATTACGCCTTCCCAACACACTTAACTTGGACGGCATCTTTTCTCATTTACCTAATTTGGCGTGGACTTCCGCAGGGCCGATCGAAGTCAATGAGCTGCCCAGCGCGCTTATGAATGCCAGAGCACAAGGACTCAATCTGGAAGTATTCTCAGTAGACAAGTTTCCAAAGATGGTCAATTACGTGGTCCCCACAGGTGTGCGTATAGCAGATGCTAGCCGCATTCGTCTTGGCGCCTATTTAGGCGAAGGTACAACCGTAATGCACGAAGGGTTTGTTAACTTCAACGCCGCTGCTCTTGGCCCCAACATGATAGAAGGACGAATTTCTCAGGGCGTTATTGTTGGCGCAGGCACTGACCTTGGCGGCAGTGCAAGCACCATGGGCACGCTCTCCGGCGGCGGCAACATTATTGTCAGCATCGGCGAAAACTGCCTCATTGGCGCCAATGCAGGCACCGGCATTCCATTAGGCGACCGCTGCACTATCGAGGCGGGCTTGTACATCACTGGCGGCACGCCTATTGCGGTTTTCGATGAAACAGACCAGCAAGTACGGCTTGTCAAAGGTAGAGAACTGGCGGGCAACTCTGACATGCTGTTCATTCGCAACAGCCAAAATGGTCAGGTGATCTGCCGCACAAATCGTCAGGCCATCGAACTTAACGATGCTTTGCACGCACACAACTAAGGCTGCTGAAATTGGAAAATCCTGTATTTGAGCTGGCAAAAGAACTCATCAGTCGCGTTTCTGTTACACCTGAAGATGCCGGCTGCCAGGAGCTTATTGCGGCGCGGCTTACCCAGCTAGGATTCCAAACGCGACAAATCAATGCCGAAGGTGTGCACAACTTGTGGGCTTGGCGTGGCACCGGTTCGCCTCACTTAATGTTTGCAGGGCATACTGATGTAGTGCCTCCCGGCCCCCTGGAGCAATGGCAAACCCCACCCTTTGAGCCAACGGTTAAAGATGGCCAACTCTATGGTCGCGGCGCGGCAGATATGAAATCTAGCCTGGCAGCGATGATAGTGGCTGTGGAGGACGCAACAACAAAGGCCGAACACAATTGCGGCACACTGAGCTTTTTGATCACTAGCGACGAAGAAGGCGTAGCCACTTACGGCACTCGTTACGCGATAGATGTTTTGGCCAAAGAAGGTATACGGCCCGATTACTGCGTGGTTGGCGAACCCAGCTCCAGCGAGCAATTAGGTGACGTGGTGCGCTCAGGACGTCGCGGCTCGCTTAATGCAAAACTTAAAGTGATCGGCACTCAAGGCCATGTGGCCTACCCCCTTGAGGCAAACAATCCCATACATAACGTATTAACGGCACTTTCTGCACTGACCACTAAACAATGGGATTCTGGCAACGATTTCTACCCGCCCACTAGCTTCCAGATCTCCAATATCAACGGCGGCACCGGTGCGACCAATGTGATTCCGGGCGAGTTAGAAATAGATTTCAACTTCCGTTTCAATACCGAACAAACCGCCAAAGGTTTGAGTGCAAGCGTTGCAGAGATTCTACAAAGCTTTGGCGTGACTTATGAAATTAAGTGGCAGTTGTCCGGGGAACCTTTTTTAACGCTTCCTGGCGCCTTAACAGCGGCCGTAACACAAGCTATCCAAGCTGAGACCGGGCTGACGACCGAGCTTTCCACTTCCGGTGGCACTTCAGATGGGCGCTTTATCTCGCCTTGGGATAAGCCAGGTAGTGGGCAGGTTGAAGTGGTCGAACTAGGACCGCTTAACGCCACCATCCACAAGATTGATGAATGCGTAGCCGTGGCCGACTTAATCCCCTTGGCGAAAATCTACCAACAAATAGTGAAAACTTTACTTAACCCGTAGGCGAAGAAAATCGATGAAACGAAACATCTTCGTTGGGGCTCTCGTGGTCGCGGTAATGCTCACTGCTCTCGCGCCCGCTAACCTAATGCGCATTACTATAACTCAGGTTGCTGGCGTCGATTTAGTAAAGCCCCAAGGGACTGTTTGGCGCGGCAATGGCATATTGATTGTTAATCCAGGCCTGTCTGCAAACCTAAGTTGGCAGGTAAGCTGGCAAATTAGCGAATCACTGACGCCAAATATTCACTGGCAGTTAGCCAACAACGAGCTATCACTTCAGGGCAAATTCATCCCCGGGTTGAGGGCTCAGAAGGTGGATATTGAGGGTAACTTTAGCGGTCTGTCGCTTGAGCCGATACTCGCCAGATATGACATATCTATCCCTGGAACGTTTCAAGTTACCCCAACCCAGGTATTGATTAGCGAATCTGACGCAGCCACTGAATTTGAGTTGGTCACTGACAGCAAACTCTTGTGGAGCGGCGGCACCATTAGCTATGTGCTGTCAAATGGCCTCGAGCAAGCCTATGTGCCAGGCCTCACCGCGACCATAAAGTCTGCTCGAGGATCACTACCAACGGTGTTTATAGAGCTCGCCAAAAATAGCACCGGGCCATTATTAACCTTAACCCCAGAGCGAAACGGCTATGTCAATATAGAGGTCACTCGGGGATTTATTGAACTCATGGGCCGCACTTGGACTGGGTCCGCGAAATATAACGATGTAGTCTTGGCAGTAAACCGTAGGGTATTTTAATTGCTAACCGAACATACCGACCAAATCACGAAGCAATAGCTAGGTTAGCGATTAGCGGAATGGTCAATGTCTCTCCCCTATTGAGACAAATTTAATAACGTTAGAAGAGCAAACTGATCGATCAGCCGTGCAAGAATTGAGGTCGAAAACACCGCTACTTGGACTCGATAGTAAGCCGATAAATCAGGTAACATAATCTTCACTCACACAGTAAATATGAGGTTTTAAAGACACGATGAACAGAAGATTTTTTGTACTTCAATATGCAGCTAAATAACCTATTGAAAAAATTGGTTACTCCGACGCAATGGCTGATTGTATTTGCCATAGCTTGGACTGTTGCAAATAGTGTATTGGGTTTACTTGAGGCTCCGGCCGCCCCTGGTTCCGAAGATGTGACTGCCACCGACACTTCCGCGCAGGGTCAAATTAAGAGCAGCGAACGTGCCGATAAATCTAAGCGTGTAGAAGCCCTCATCAATCGCCACGTTTTTGGCTTAGTGCCGCAATCTAACAATACCCAAGCGCGAAGTATTGAAACCGCTATAGCCACCCGCCTGCCACTAACACTAAAAGCGGTCTTTGTGGCAGACGACAATGCAAGTTCTGGCGCTATCGTAGCGAGCAGTGGCAAGAAAGGCCTGCTCTACAAAGTCAGTGACATTCTGCCGGGCAACGCTCGGCTCATTGAAGTTCAGCAAGAACAAATTATTTTACAAAGAGCCGGTAACAGAGAGGCTCTGGAATTTGGCAAAAGCAAATTCAACCCTAAAGCTGAGGTACGCACCAAAATACCAGCGAAAGCAGCCAATCAAAATCGGAATATAGAGAGCATTAACGACATTAAAGGTCTCATCGAGCAAAATATGGAGAACGCTCTGAAGGATTTTGGCATCGAGACCAATGAAGGAAGGGGGTATAAAATTGGCAACTTGTCCAGCAACCCCTACTTGCAACAAGCAGGCTTACGCCCTGGTGATATTATCCTGTCGGTAAACGGTCAACCCTTAGGCGAGCTGCAAAAAGATCAACTAGAATTCGACAACATTCTCGCTCAAGGCTCGGCTAGCATTGAACTAGAACGCGGTGGCGAGCAAATGACCATTACAGCTCGCCTTCCTAACAAAATTTAATCTGAACCATTAATTTTATGAAACTATTATCTTGTATTCGCAGCACGCTCGTTATTTGCGCCACAGTAGCCAGCCTTGGGGCCTTCGCCGCAGAAAATAAAGACGACGAGCGTACTTGGCAAATGGCTACCAAGAACGCTGATATCCAAGAGTTTGTCGCCCAAGTTGCAAAGATTACTGGCAAGACATTTGTCGTCGACCCTAAGTTGAAAGGTCAGGTAAATGTTATCTCTGAAACACCCCTAGGCAAGCAGGGCGTTTATGAACTTTTCTTAAGCGTACTCAGGTTACAAAACTATACCGCTGTGCCCTCTGGCAATGTCATTCGCATCCAACAGAGCGCTACCGGCAAACAAACCCCTGGCGCCATTGGTGGTCTCCAAGCCGCAGCACCAGAAGAGTTAGTGACACAGATTATTGCGGTACAAAATGTAAAGTCAGAAGACCTCCTGAAAATCCTCCGCCCATTGATACCCCAATACGGTCACATTGGCAGTGTTAGCGAACCTAATGTGGTAATCATCTCTGATCACGCAGATAACATACGCCGCTTGAAAAAAATCATCAGTGATATAGATGTGGCGGAGACCAATGAAATAGTAATGCTTGCGCTAAAAGACGCATGGGTAGGCGACATTGTAGAAATACTCGAAAAAGTCGCTCCTAAGCAGGTTGGTGCAAATGCAACTGGGCCACAAAAAGTACAGCTTATTGCTAACGAACGAAATAACTCTCTAGTATTAAGAGGGCAAAGCCGCCCTATCGTAGACCTTTTAAAAATTATTCAACAACTAGACCAGCCGTCAACCACTAAAGACGCCACACAAGTCATACTTCTCAACCATGCAGATGCCGAAAACGTTAGCAAGATTTTGCAAAGTATCTTAGGCAGCCTTGGTTCCAGCCCGTCCAGCGGCAACGCATCAGATAAGATAAATGTCCAAGCAGATTTATCTCTGAATGCTCTCATCGTCAAAGCTGATCCCGGTGCCCTGGGTGAGATCTTAAGTATCATTGACAAATTGGATTCTCCCAGAGCCCAGGTGCTGATAGAAGCCGCCATTGTTGAAGTAACCTTAAATGACGACCTATCTTACGGTGCTGAATTGGCCGCCGGTGATCAGCGCGGACAAAGCGTGCCGTTATTGAGCACAAGCCTTAATGGCAGCATCCAATCACTGCTCGGAGGTGTTATCGATGCAAACAACCCCGGTGCAGTCAGCGTCGTACAAGGACTGGCAACGCTCAGTGGACCCACGTTAGCGGCAGCCAAATTAGACCTAGACGGCATTTCCTTCGGCGCAGTAATAACCGCCCTTTCTAGCAACTCTAATGCCAACCTGCTTTCAACACCAAGCATCATCACGTTAGACAATAACGAAGCGAAGATTTTAGTCGGCCGAGAAGTACCTTTTCGTACCGGCTCCTTCACTACCACGGGCAACGGTTCTAGCAACCCTTTCACCACGGTGAATAGACAAGATGTCGGCGTTGAATTGCTTGTCACGCCTCATATATTTGACGGCAGTGAAGTACGCTTGGACGTCGTACAAAATATTTCTAATGTTCTACCTACCGCAGTCGGCGGAAGCACTTTCGCTGACGTAGTGACCTCCAAACGCACCATAGAAACCACAGTGCTTGCCGGCGACGGAGAAACTATTGTGTTGGGCGGTCTAATTCAGGACGACGTTACTGAAACCAACAGAAAGGTGCCGGTGTTGGGTAGCATTCCGCTTATTGGCAATCTTTTTAAATCTAAAACAACTTCTCGCGTTAAGACCAATCTTTTGGTGTTTATCCGCCCCACCATCATTTCTGATAACGAACAAGCGACTAGCCTTACTAACAAAAAGTACTCACGCATTTGGGAACTAACAACCGATGAGAAAAAGCTAAATAGCGAAGACGCGAACAGAGAAAGCGCAAAAACACTACAACTTCTTTTTCAGGGTAAGCAAGACAAATAACCCAAGGCCAACTTAGGAAATAATCTACGTAGATGAATAACAGCTTACTGCGTACTTACTACCGCCTCCTTAGGTGGGTCATTCGCCTTGTCGCTAAACCAGATTTTAGTGGCAGGGAGAACCTTGACGCGCAGTTAATGGAAAGAGCCAACACTCCCCCCAATGCAAAAGACGACGGCCAACCACCTGCAGAGAAAAGAGAGATCATTTATGTTTTAGACAAAAGGTCTATCGCAGATCTCTTAGTCTTAGAACATGCATTAACTCGATCGTCCGACACACCGCTTCAGTCACCACTCACAGCGCTAACCATTGCAGATTGGTCTATTAACGGTAGAGCTTTCGCCCTGAATCGCGCTTGGGGTGGCAAGATGACTATGCAGCGCTACTCGCGACGACTTCTACAACTAGTCAGTGCTGATGACGCGGTTCAAGAACAAATAGCACTGGTGCCGGTATCAATATTTTGGGGTCGATCTTTAGCCCCTAGAGGCAGTTGGATCGAGGCGCTGACATCAGATCAGCGACCGGCAACCGGCGGCATCAAGCGTTTCTTCGCTCTGCTCTTTAACCGCGGCGATATTCATGTCTGCTTTGGCAAACCGATACCATTAGAGGAGATTAGCAGACACGACAAAGGCCAAAATTACGCCATTCGTCGCTCCGCTCGACTACTTCGAGTACGCTTCAAACGACAGCATGAAGCCACCCTGGGTCCAGATTTTTCGCACAGAAGAACGCTGTTATCAAGCATTGCAAATTCACCGAGAATTATTCAGTACATAAACGAAACGCCCACCTCTGCAAAGACTGAAAAAGATAATGAGAAGCACAGGGCCAAGCTCAAAGCACTAGCCTATCGACACGCCAAGAAAATTGCGTCAGATATGTCCTATTCCTCAATCCGCATCTTTCTGATTTTTCTCGCCTGGTTTTGGCGGCGCATATACACCGGGGTCAACGTACGTGGATTAGCATCAGTAAAGGAAGTCACCGACACCCACACACTTGTCTACGTGCCTTCCCACCGCAGCCATATAGATTATTTGGTGCTCAGCTATACCCTTTACCGGGCTGGCGTTATGATTCCTCATATCGCGGCTGGGGATAATCTGAACATGCCCTTACTTGGCGGATTCCTGCGCCGAGGCGGCGCGTTTTTCATGCGCAGAAGTTTTAGAGACGACCCTCTTTACGCAGCGGTATTTGACGAATACTTGTATCAGGTTTACAACAGCGGACATTGCGTAGAATTCTTCCCGGAAGGTGGGCGCAGCCGCACTGGCCGATTACTACCGGTCAAATATGGACTGCTGAAACTTTCGCTCGCTCATCAAGTTCAAGGTCTAAAAAAACCATTGGCTTTTGTACCGGTGTACTTTGGCTACGAAAAAGTCATTGAAGGTGGCAGCTACATGGATGAGCTGCGCGGCGCAAACAAAAAAGCCGAGAGCGTATTAGACCTCATCAATGGCCTGAAAGTAATCCGACAAAGTTTTGGACAGCTGCAGGTGAATTTTGGTGGGGCCATTAAGTTGGACGAGTGGCTGGAGCAACATCAGTCACAATTACAGAACGAGAACAACAGTGCAGCAGACGACCGACTGATGAAAGCCCTTGGGGCCCAAATTATGGGCAACATCAACGCCCAAGCTACGGTTAACTCAGTAAATCTAATTGCTCTAGCCAGCCTAAGTATCGATCAAGAAGTCATAGAAGAGAGGCAAATTGCAGAGCAAAGCAACTGCTATATGCAAATTTTGCAGGCCCTTTATGGCAGTCGAATATTTACCAACCCTGATATGACTGGTCAGTCGTCTATTGCAAAAGTGGAAGCACTCGGGCTAATCACAAGAACCACAGAAAACTTTGGCACTGTCCTACATCACGTGCCCTTTACCGCACTGTTGATGACCTGGTACCGAAACAACGTGCTTCACTTGATAGCTTTGCCCAGCTTAATAGCCAGTCTTTTAGTTCACCGTCAGCAGAACACGACCATTAAAGAGCTAAAAGAAATGATCGACCTGGTTTTCCCATATATTGCTCATGAGCTGAGCATTAGGGGGCCTGCGCCGACCCAACTTGCCCTAACAGCCCTCAAAGACCAGGGCATGATAAAAATTGAAGGTATGCTTATTCACTTACCCGAGCACGGGACCGAACAAAACATACGGCTGGGGATACTCGCCAACTTAATGAGTGAGACATTGGGGCGTATGTACCTTGTTCTAAATTTTGCGAAGCAAGGCAACAAAAGCCGTCAAGCGCTGAGCCTAGCTAGCGAGTACTCAGCTGAAAAAATATCTCTTTTATTGGGAATCAACGGGCCTGAATTTTTTGAACAGAAGTTGATTGGCGTATTTCTAGATCAGCTCATTGACCTCGGCCTATTAGAAACGGAGGGGGCAGAAGTTTTGCAACCTCGGAAAGACTTTATGCAACTGCATAACGCCATAGAGTCTGCCATTGATACGCAATTAAAATACGCGATTAACGCCGAATAAAAACGCATCAACAAGCCAACTGCTGAGGCTTTCAGTTACCCTACTTCGCCAAGTAGACATCAAAGCGCACAGTTTTACCCTTAATTTGAAAGTTCACTTCCTCCACAACTGGGTCTTTCAAGCGCCGCTTCACCACAACGCGATTATGAGCACAGCGCAACGCAAGTTGAATAAGTTCCACCAAGTCGGAACCGTCTTGAGCATCTTGAGTCAGATAACGTAAATGCTGCAGAGCCTGATTGGGCAATGCATTCTTCTTGCGTTCTGGAAACATTGGATCTAGGTAAACAACATCCCAGACATGCTCACCACTGAGAGCCTCTTTGCAGTCCATGAACATAACCTGAGTGTTGTCAAAACTACGTGCAAAATCCTGCAGCAGTATCCATATAAGGGGTTCACGCTCGACCAACGTTACAGGACACCCCAACATAGATAAGGTCAGACCGTCAGTGCCAAAGCCTGCACAGGCGTCGAGAACACTAAGATCACCCTGATTTAAACCACACGCTCGAGCCAGCTCACCTTTTCTCGCGCCAACACTACGCCTATGTAAATTTTGCTCGGCAAGCCGAAATGGACGCTTATTGCCAGGGTTGCATAATGCCAGACCCTGATAGTCTAAATAGAGACTAGGAACAGCCACCGACATGGGTCCATTGACCTCCGAAAGCTTACACCAACGATCAAAGGTCTCAGCCTGCTCACGCTGCTCGGCGGTGTACATCAATACAATAGGCACTTCCGGGCGTTCAGGTGTCATTTTCATCTTTGCTATATTTTCCATCGAGAATTATTGCAGCACGTGCGAGCACATGATTTTAGTCTATGGCGAATTAGCATAGGCATAGGCAGGTAAGGCATCCTACGTGTCTTTAGACGACTTTAAAACGCCTGCCATCCAAGCCGAGGTATTGGATTTAACCGGCTCTAGTCCCATTTGGCATGGGGATTTCTGGCATAGCCAAGCAACGGGCAAGTTTGTCCTCGTAGCCTAAGTCAAAAAGCATCCCTTGAGATAGTTCACCCGCTCCGTCCGAACAAACCTCTCTGGTCAGGAAGTTTTCCGCCACGGCGAATCGCCATCCACATAAACCGGCAAGGCATACTCAGCGTCCTGGGCAGTACCATCTACAAATTGCTGTCGCACCTGACCAAGCATTACTCTCGCATCGGGTATGGGTGTTCCAACACCGTAAGACTCTAAAGGCTTAGGCATCCAACTTGGCATTGCGCCAATGATCTTGAGGGTATGCTCGCCTTGGGCGGTAATGTCTGCTGCTAGCACATCAACCCAATCTGCGGGTTCGAAGAGCAGCTGATCGGCAATGACCACACTTAGTTCTGCGCCATTTTGTTGATAAAGCGACGCATAATAGGCATCGGCGCGGCTTGGGATAAGCGCTAGCCAGTTTGTTGACTCGCCGCCGTCGCTATAACTGGTCAAGGTTTTGTCTCCAACGGCGCTGCGTACAAGTACTTCTGAGCCTTTCATGGCAACTACCTTGCTCTTACTTGCCATAGCGATGCCTTGGGCTACAGAGGCGGCTATGCGCACGCCAGTAAATGATCCGGGCCCAGCCCCAAAGCCAATAACCTGAATGTCTTGCTTGCTCAGACCTGCGCTTGCAAACAACTCGCTGAGCATGGGTAATATATGCTCGTTGTGACTGCGTTCCAGTTTGCGCTGCTGGGAAAAAATGTCCTCGCCTATGGCTAAGGCCAAGCTACAATAGGCGGTCGAAGTTTCTATACATAAGGTATTTGTCATTGACCCAGCATAGCGAACCCTTGGATTTGGAGGAAGCATTAGCTTCTCTGAAAGCGCAATTGTTACCGATAACCGAGGTAGAGCACTGTGCTTTGCAACACTGTCGCGGTCGAGTGCTGGCCAAGCCTGTGACCGCCCAACTCAGTTTGCCGCCCTTTCGCGGGTCGGCAATGGACGGATACGCCATCCAAGCTGGGAAGCATGATCAATTACTGACGGTTATCGGCGAAAGCTTGGCTGGACACCCTTTCCAAGGCGATATCGGCCCTAGGGAGTGTGTACGCATTTTTACCGGCGCATTGGTGCCCGCCAATGCCGGCCAGATAATTTTGCAGGAAGAGGTTGCTGAGCGTGAAGGCAACCAAGTGCGTTTTAACGCCCATACGCCTTCTGAATCTTACATCCGCCCTGTTGGTCACGATCTAAAAGTAGACAGTCAAATCGCCAACAAAAACGATGTGTTGAACCCTTTTTTGATGGGCAGTCTTGCAAGCGCTGGGGTCAGCTTGGTAAAAGTTTTTCGAAAGCCTGTTATTGGCGTATTTTCTAGCGGCGATGAGCTCAGGGACCCTGGCGTTGACGTCAACGATCTACTAGCAGGCCAAATTTACGATTCCAATCGCCTCACGGTTATGCAGTTATTGGCCACTATGCCAGTAGAGGTACGTGATTTGGGCAGACTAGCCGACGCAGCTGATGTGGTGAGCGAAGCGCTAACAAACGGCGCACAGGTTTGTGATGCCATGATCACCAGTGGCGGCGTCTCAGTGGGCGATGCGGATTACATTAGCGAGATCATCGAAAAATTGGGCACACTGGCGTTTTGGCGTCTGAATCTTAAGCCGGGCAAGCCTATGGCCTTTGGCAAGATTGAAAACTGCTGGATCTTCGGTCTACCAGGTAACCCGGTCTCGACCATCGTTACCGCCCTTTTATTGGTTCGCCCAGCGCTCGCGACCCTTGCCGGCACGGTACCTGAGCCACCCTTGCGCATTAAGGCCAAGTTAACTACCTCACTGCAACATCAGCCCGGGCGTACAGAATATCAGCGCGGTACATTTACTCAGCATGCGGGCGAATTTAAGGTGGGCCACACAGGCGACCAAGGCTCAAATCGGTTGAGCACTTTTCACAATGCGAATTGCTTAATAGAAGTTGATAAGGCACAGAACGATCTTCTATCAGGCGATTGGGTGAACATATTGCCCCTCTCTGATTTAACAAAGTGACTAGCTTTATAAGGTGAGCTACCTGCTGAACAAAACGCTCAGCAGCGGCTTATTTAGGCCGACATAGCCTATTTAATCGACGAAAGACCTTCCGCTATGGCACCCTGAATAGCGGCAACATCGCCCTGCCCATTCACATCTATATAAGCTATTGAAGGTTGGCCTTTGTAATGGGCAATCAACGGTTGGGTCTGCTCGTAGTAGACCGCCAAGCGATCACGAACAGTTTCTTCCGTGTCGTCTTCTCTTTGCACTAAAAAGTCACCAGATTCATCATCCACATCAGCAACTTTGGGTGGGTTATAAATCACGTGATAAACCCGCCCAGAACCAGGGTGTACGCGACGCCCGGTAATGCGCTTAATGAGTTCGCCATCGTCTACCTGAATCTCAACTACCGCATCAATAGGTACGCCTGCAGCTTCCATAGCGGCAGCTTGAGGGATGGTTCGTGGAAATCCATCAAAGAGAAAACCATCTGCGCAATCGTCTTCCAAAATACGTTCTTTAACTAAGCCAATAATAATTTCGTCTGAAACCAGGCCGCCTGCGTCCATTACAGCCTTAACCCGATTACCAAGCTCACTACCGGAACTCACCGCAGCACGTAACATATCTCCAGTGGAAATCTGGGGAATGTTCAGCTGTTCTTTTATGAATTGCGCTTGGGTGCCTTTGCCTGCGCCGGGTGGTCCCAATAAAACTATCTTCATTCTCTCTGTCTCCAAACAGCGTCTGCGTTACACGAATCGAGAGCGTTACTTTACCTGATTTTTCGATGCAAAAAAGCCGTTGTTAACAGCTCATTCTTATAATTGCTTCCTAGCGGATATCCCTCGCCAGCGGTTTGCGAACCACCGAATGCACCCCATCTAAATAGCCGATCCTGCTAATCAACTGAAAGTATTGACGCCAACCCTGCAATTCTACCTCTAGGGAAATTTGCGCGTCTGTTATGGATTCCATCACTTCGCCGGATGCCACCAAAATTTGCAGATCCATGGCGGCCACAAGCTGGGTAATATCGCTCAGCAATCCATGTCTATTTTCTGCGCTCACACTTAGCCCCATACGCTGAGGAAACTCCGCAACAAAACTATTGGTCGCGTTGGTCGAAATTTTGGCTTTTTCCACTGCACTGTGGTTGTCCAAAAAATCAGCCATCAGCGCAATATGGCTTTGCTCGCCGCTGCTTACTGCACGCAGCATACCGTCAACATCAACATACTTAGTATCTTCACAAAGAACCTCGAGCTGTCTATCAGATAGGGCATCTATGCCGCTACTGGCAGCCAGTGTTTGCACAAGCTTCAAGCCAATAGTAGGTTCCAAATTGGTTAGCTTGGAGCGATATTGGATGACAATTTTCGCCTTCGCCCTGTGGGTGCGAACAAATCCCAGAGTAGGTTCTAGCCATTCTCGGTAAGGTCCAAGATTTTCATCACTGCTATCGCCGCGAAGAACCCTAACTTGTTGGCCAGTTTTGAGCTCTGTATAAAGGGGCATTTCTACACCGTTCACCATGCCACCAATACAACTATGTCCAAGGTCCGTATGCACGCGATAAGCAAAATCTAATACGGTGGCACCTGCCGACAAATCCAAAACGTGGCCCTTTGGCGTGGACACAAATATGCGCTCTTCGCTAATTCGCTGTCTTAGTAGTGAGACTAAATCTTCGGTGTCGCCAAGGTCTTCGTGCCATTCTAGGACCTGCCGCAACCAATCCATTTTAGCGGAAAAAGTTTCGTCCTCAGACGCAGATTGTTTTTCGCCAATCTTGTAAGCCCAATGTGCACAAATTCCGAGCTCAGCGTCTTCATGCATCTGTTTGGTACGAATTTGAACCTCGAGCACTAACCCATCGTCTGCCGCAATTGCAGTGTGAATACTTTGATAACCGTTTTCCTTCGGCGCAGCAATATAGTCGTCAAACTCACTAGGAATATGCTGCCAATGAGTATGAATAACCCCCAACACTGCGTAACAATCGGCTAATGAATCGACAATAATCCTGATCGCGCGAACATCGTAAACTTGCTCGATGGGAATACTTTTCTTTTGCATCTTGCGCCAGATGCTGAATATATTTTTTGCCCTACCCCGCACTTCAGTATTTACGCCATGCCCTGCTAGGAGATCGTTAAACTGAGCGGCCAAGCCTTGTATTTGGCTTTCACGCTCTTGCCGCTTGTTACTTAACTGTTTGGCGATGCCCAAATAAATATCCTCACGCAAATAGCGCAAGGACAAATCTTCTAACTCCCATTTCAGCTGCCACATGCCCAAGCGGTCTGCTAGTGGTGCAAAAATTGCTGCGGCTTCTTCAGCTATACGGATTCTTCTGGTGGTCTCATAATTCTTTGCATGACGCAAAACCAAAACGCGCTCGGCCAGTTTGATCACAGCCACGCGCACGTCGTTAACTAACGAGATAAGCATCTTGCGCACATTGTCTACCTGACTACGGTGGTTATTCTCCAACATTTTTGGCGCAGAAATTTGCAGTAAACTGGTGGTTGCCATAGCCCCGACATGCGATGTTAGCTCGCCCACTTCAGGGCCAAGTCGGCGAACAATATCGTGCTCCTCAACAAGAGATTTGCGCCACGCGTGATAACAAATCGCTGTTAGAACTGAGGCTTGGTCTAGCCTTAACTGCGCCACCATTTCAGCTAACTCTAACCCTTGCAGCAAGGAGGTATCAGCTATGTCACCAACCCATAGGCACGTTTGTAGTATTTCATCCCGCTCTAGATGCGGGTGTTCCTCTACTAATAAATCTGTCCAACTCGCTAGGTCTACACTGCCATCTGCAAGTTCAGGTAAGTTTTTTCTGACACTAACCACAAGTCGCTCCCTCCGCTGCCCTGCTCGCCAAGATATACTGGAAAGCCGTCACGTTATTTGCCTCGCACAAAATGACCGATGGTTTCCACATGAGCGGTATTAGGAAACACGTCATAAATACCCACCTCCCGCAAAACAAAGCCACTTGAACTAAGGCGTTTTGCATCATCTGCAAAAGTAACTGGATTACATGAAACATAAACAATCTGCTCAAGCTCCGGTGAACTCACCCAAGATTCCAAATTGGGGCCGGCGCCACTGCGCGGGGGGTCCAAAATTAAAGCCTGCGGAAACTGCCCAAAATGACGCAGGGTTGCGAGCATACTGGCGTCCACTGCAGCGGTGGCTGTCTCCGAATAAAGGTCTTCGTCGGCAAAATGACAATGATCTGTCAAACCATTGCGCTGGGCATTATGCTGACCCATGACCACCGCTTCTTGGCTGCCTTCAATGCCCACAACCCGAGCTCCGGCCCGAGCCAGCGGCAGAGTGAAGTTGCCAATACCGCAAAACATATCCGCGACAACTCGGTTAGAAATATCACCAAGATAGCCAAGCGCCGTGCGCACAAGTTCCCTATTCATAAGGGCATTCACTTGCGTGAACTGGTGAGGGTAAAACTGCAAACTCAGCCCATACTCAGGAATTTTATAATCCAGAGGGATGACTTTGTCACCCTCATTGAGGCGCGCTAAAGTATCGTAGCCTTTACTTTGCAACAGCACTTGGACCGGATGATGTGTTTCAAAATGCTGCCACAGTGCACGATCATTTTCTGTCAGCGGCTGCAGGTGGCGCACCAAAATTGCAATACTGTTATCACCCTGGGCGACTTCCAGTTGAGGCACCGTATGAGGTTCACTCATTTCGCTAATAGTCTTTTTCAAATCTGGCAAAAGAGATGACAATTCTTTTGTAAGCGTAAGGCAGTGATCTATGCGCGCAACTCGATTGCTGAACGACTCACGAAAACCCACTAATACGTTCTCGCCAACTACGCGAACGCCCATACGAGCTTTACGTCTGTATCCGCTGCGGACCAAAGCGCTAGGCTGACGCCACTGTCCGGCCTCTACTTCAACTCGCTTTAGCTGCTCGGCCAAATGACTTTGTTTGTGCAATAGCTGTGCTGCAGCGCTCATATGGTGCATTGCACACCCCCCGCAACGTGGGAAGTATTCACAGGCTGAAGGTACTCGGTCTTTATGCGCTGGCACCTGCGATTCAGACACATCTATCAAGCGACCGTCAGCGAACTTTTTACCACCGCGACGCTTCAAAATCCGCGCAATGACTTTTTCGCCGGGCAAGGCGTTACGAATCCAGATTGGACGTTCATTTAACGTGGCGCCGCCCAGTCCATCTTCGGACAGGCTCACTACATCTAATTCAACTTCGGTTGGGCTCTTGGCCATCTACTACTATCCTACTATTGGGGTACATCATTCGGCTGGTTAATGGGCGGTCACCTAAAATTGGCGCCAATGCATCGCGCAGCAATTTTTTTGCCGCGCGCCGCACGGCAAGATCGTTAAAGTCTCTCGCAGCAATAGCCAAAATTTCTTGGCCCCAGAGTAATTGGCCAAGGTCTCTAGGAAGATTACTCTCTCCCGCATACTCCCCTGGCACCAAAACAAAACCTTCATTAGGTCGATAACTATAAATGCGTGTTGGCTCAATAGCGCCTGTAGCATTATTTGCGGCCCCAGCTACGCGACGAAAATCTAGCCCAAAACCAAGGTGATACAAAAGATCCATTTCAAAATTACGCAAACTTGGCTCTAAACCATCGCCCTCTTCAAGGGCTTCTAAAACTTTCAGCGCCGCGGCAAAAATGAGCGGATCACTTTGACGTTCGGGCACCAATCTACTCAGCAATTCCAGCACATAAAAACCTGCATAAAGGGCATCGCCCTTTAACGCCACAAAGTGGCCCAAGTCAAAATCTCTCACTGTTACCAAGCCGTCGCGAGGAATATAGGAAACGGTGCCAAAGGAAAACGCTTGCAGCGCAACGCGCTTCGGGTTGTCGCGTTTCAGCCCTTTCATCACACCTACGACGCGCCCCTGGCCACGCGTAAGAAACTGCACAATAGAGCTGCTTTCTCGATATGGCCTTACATGCAAAACCACAGCCAGCTCTTGAGAAAGATTAGAAGCAGCCACAGCGCACTGCTAACGACTGGTTTGGCAAAGTGTCATAAACGCGTTCATTAGTCGTATCCTAAATGCTTCATCTGTCCAACATTGTTGGTCCAACCTTTGCGCACTTTGACCCAAAGGTGCAGCATCACTTTATGGTCAAGTAAATGTTCAATATCTTTGCGTGCTTCCTGTCCGATTAACTTCATGCGAGCACCAGCTTTACCGATAACGATACGTTTTTGACCATCGCGCTCGACATATATATCTGCATGAATCTCCGTGATTTTTTCGCTTTGTTTGAAGCTCTCAATGACCACGGTTGCGCTATGCGGGATTTCGTCACCCAGTTGGCGCATAAGTTTTTCTCGAACGATTTCTGCAACCAAAAAACGCTCTGGTTGATCGGTTACTTCATCGTCAGCAAAAAAGTGCTTACCCATTGGTAGGCGCTGGAAAACATGCTGTCTAAAACTATCTACGCCATCTTGCTTGAGGGCACTGATTGGCACTATTTCATCAAACAAGCCCATTGCGTGCAGCGTTTGCATTTGCGGCAACAGTACGGTCTTGTCCTTAACCAGATCGACCTTAGAGATCACTGCGAACTTCGGCACATCGTGTTGAGCTAACAGCTTCAGCACATGATGATCGCCATCTTGAATCTTGCCTGCCTCAATAAGAACCACTAGTAAATCGACATCGGACAATGCAGAAGTTGCATTACTCACCATATAGCGGTTCAGTTCGCGTTCGGTTTGTTGATGAATCCCTGGGGTATCTACGTAAATTGCTTGATTAGCGTCTACGGTATCTACACCAATTAGGTTACGCCTAGTGGTCTGAGGTTTGCGCGAAGTAATGCTGATCTTCTGCCCGAGGACATGATTCAACAACGTCGACTTACCTACATTGGGCCGGCCTATCAGCGCCACATAACCACATTTTTGTTGTTTTTCAGACAAAAAATTGTCCCCTAATTTGAACTTTTATTAGTATCGTTTATTTGCGCAGGTCCAACGCCAGAGGGCCCTGATATCTGCATTTTTTCGGCGATCAAAGTTAATACTTCGCTAGCCGCTGCTTTTTCTGCCGCTCGCCTAGAAGAAGCCTTTGATGTGAACTGTAATTGCATAATAGGCACGTCACAGCGCACTGTGAACTGACGCTGGTGGTCAGCGCCAGAGATATCCACCACTTCGTACGTAGGTAAATCCAGCCCTTGCGCCTGCAAGTGTTCTTGCAAACGGGTTTTTGGGTCCTTCAAAACCTCTGCTTCTAGCCCCTGCATTAAATCGTTGAATAAAAGATCTACTAAATCTGCACAGGGCCGAATACCGCCATCTTCATGCACCGCACCCACTATTGCCTCTAATGCATCGGCAAGAATTGAGGCGCGCTCTCGCCCGCCAGTTTTCATTTCGCCAGAGCCCAAACGCAGGTGAGCTGACAAGTCTAAGCCTCTAGCAACTTCTGCCAACATTTTGCCGCGCACTAGCTTCGCGCGCATCAAAGACAGCGCATCTTCTTGCACCTGTGGGTAGAGCAAAAAAAGTCGACTACCTACCAGATAACCTAAGACAGCATCACCGACAAACTCTAGCCGCTCGTTATTGGTCTTCGAAAAACTCTTATGCGTTAGCGCTAATTTGAGCAGCTCAATACGCGTAAAGGTATAACAAAGCTTAATCTGCAATGCCTTTAGGTCATCATTAGAACTGGATGTTAACTCAGGCATTCAATTTGCCCCGCTTGATTAACTTTGTCCAAATCATTTGCTCCATTGCCGTACGATAGCATTTGACTATTCGTCATCCGCAGTCGCAAACCAGCGATTACGCGCAAAAGTAGGCCAATTTAGTCCAGGCGGTTTGTGTGCCCAAATTGCCACGGCTTTGCCAACAATATTTTCTCCGCTCGCCATACCCCATGTACGAGAATCCGCCGAATGATCGCGGTTATCACCCATCATCAGGTATTCACCTGGTCCTACTGTCCATTGCTGAGGTCGAGCAAAGGCTCTAGTTTTATGTATTTTATGTTTTATGCCGCCTATCTCTTCGACATATTCCGACGCACCAATACCCAACCGCCGATCTTCAAAGCTACGCACCAATTCATAGGGCAACTCACGACCATTAATTGTTAGCTTTTTGTTGGCATAACGAACTTGGTCACCGGGGATACCAATTACGCGTTTAATAAAATATCGAGGGTCGTGAGGCGGGACAAAAACCATGACCTCACCACGTTGTGGCTCACCGATGGAGACAACCTTTGTGCCAAAAACTGGCAAGCGCAAACCATAGGCGTATTTATTGACCAGAATAAAATCCCCTACCTCCAAGGTCGGCACCATAGATTCTGATGGAATTTGATATGGCTCGGCAATGAAACCACGCAAAATAAGTACCAGCAGCAGCACAGGAAAAAATGAGCGCGCGTACTCTACTATTAGGGGCTCGTGCTGTTCTGGGTCTTCATCTGGGTTAGCCGCAACTCGGGCAGCCTTAAAAAACAGCGTATCCGCAAGCCAAATGAAGCCAAAGACAACTACTGCCCAAAACAGGTAAAAAGGTAGATCAATATCCATTATAAATGCCCCCTTCAAGGGTAGCTAGATCACCCTGCACACATGCCAAACTGAACATGCTATTAACGCTCAACTTTAAGCACCGCAAGAAACGCTTCTTGAGGGATCTCTACAGAACCCAGCTGCTTCATCCGTTTCTTGCCTTCTTTCTGCTTTTCTAACAGCTTCTTTTTTCGCGTAATGTCGCCGCCATAACACTTAGCAGTAACATTTTTGCGCAGAGCTTTTACCGTTTGACGAGCAACAATCTGGCCACCAATTGCAGCCTGCAATGCCACATCGAACATTTGCCGTGGAATAAGCTCTTTCATCTTTTCCGCCAACCCTCGGCCACGGCTTTGCGCTTGGTCGCGATGCACGATACTCGCCAATGCATCTACTTTATCGCCGTTAATCAATATTTCTAGCTTGATCAAATTGGCTTCTTCAAAACGAATAAAACTATAGTCCAACGAGGCAAAGCCTCTGCTCACAGACTTAAGCCGATCAAAGAAATCCATGACCACCTCGTTGAGTGGCATCTCCCATTCCATAGAAACCTGACCTTGGGAGAAGTTCATGCTTTTTTGTACGCCTCTACGTTCAACGCACAAAGTCATTACATTGCCCACGTACTCTTGGGGCAAAAGAATATTTACTTGCGCGATAGGTTCACGCATTTGCTTAAAATTGGTCGGCAATCTAGAGGGGTTATCAATCTGTTTAACGCTACCGTCGTTAAGCTCTACCTCGTACACCACCGTTGGGGCCGAAGTAATAAGATCCAAATTATACTCACGCTCTAAGCGCTCTTGAACAATTTCCATATGCAGCATGCCTAAGAAGCCGCAGCGAAAGCCAAAGCCCAAAGCATCAGATGATTCTGGCTCATAAAATAACGAGGCATCGTTCAATACCAATTTTTCTAAAGCATCACGAAACGCTTCAAAGTCTTCGCCATTAACCGGGAATAAACCCGCATAGACTTGAGGTTTTACTTTCGCAAAGCCTGGTAGCTGAGGCACGTCTGGAGATTTCGCAGAAACCAACGTGTCACCTACTGGCGCACCGGTGATCTCTTTTATGCCAGCAACAACATAACCAACCTCACCCGCATATAGCGCCTTGCCTGGGTTGCGCTTTGGCGTAAAGCGTCCAACTTGGTCAACGCTGTGGGTTTTCTTGGTAGATTTCACAAAGATCTTGTCGCCCTTATTGAGTGTGCCTTGAACAACACGCACCAAGGACACAATACCAAGATAGTTATCAAACCATGAATCTATAATCAGCGCCTGTAACTCAGCGTTTTCATCACCCTCTGGCGGCGGTACTTTGTCGACCAGAAAATCTAATAATTCATCTATACCCAAGCCAGTTTTTGCGCTGACCTCAATAATATCTGATACGTCTAGACCAATAATTTCTTCGATTTCCGAAGCAACTCTTGCTGGCTCAGCTTGGGGTAAATCAATTTTATTCAGAACAGGTAGCACTTCTACCCCTTGCTCAATGGCTGTGTAGCAGTTGGCAACTGATTGAGCTTCAACACCTTGGGCAGCGTCTACTACCAGCAATGCGCCTTCACAAGCAGCCAAAGATCTAGAAACCTCGTAGCTAAAATCCACATGGCCCGGCGTATCAATGAAGTTCAACTGATAAACCTCACCATTGGAGTGGGTATATTGCAAATTTACACACTGGGCTTTAATGGTTATGCCCCGCTCACGTTCCAAATCCATGGAATCTAATACCTGATTTTCCATCTCTCGAGCACTCAGACCGCCACAGCGTTGTATGAACCTGTCAGCCAATGTGGATTTGCCGTGATCAATATGGGCAATAATTGAAAAATTCCGGATACGCTGAATATTTGGCACTAGGATCTGACTGTTTAAAGGGGGGAGCAGTTTAGCCTATCGACGGGTATCGATGAAGCGAACGTTTGAGTATTGGGCTGTTTTGCGCCACTAATATGACAATTTTGGCGTTAACGGTGGGTTTTAGCTTCTGTTGCTCCAAAGTAGCAGGATAACTACCGCAATTGGACCCAATAAAGCGCCAAGGCAGATCCAAAATGGCTTGTTACGCCGCTTCTTTTTCGCCAAGTAATAGCAAATCCCGGCGCTTACAAACGTCATCAAAATCAGTGCAATGAGCATAAGGTCCCCTAGCTTGACGAAGGTATGCAGTAAACCCTGGCAGTGAACCTTAATAGGATACTAGTTCAGCCAGCCAAATAGAGTGATAGGCACTTGATCTGACTGTGGTAGAACGCTAGAAAACCACAAAGCCACCTTCCCAAAGGCGCCACCAGAGCGCAACTAAGGCGCAAAACAGCAGGGTATTGGTTTGTCTACCCTGCTTAAAGCGGTCTAGTTGTCGGCTGGCACCTTTAGGGCCAAGTATAACGAGCGCTGCCGCCGCTGCACTTTAATCGGTACTATCTGACCGGGCTTAATAGAGGCCGCAACTTTCTTAAAGTCCTCTACACTATTAATCTTCTGACCGCGCATTCTGAGAATAACGTCACCCACAGCGAACCCTGCGGACTCGGCAATCTCTGCTATTGCGAACACCTCAACCCCTGCATCAATGCCTAACTCTCGCGTTAACTGGGGAGAAATAGCTCCTATCGTCAAACCAAAAGAGTTTTCTTGAGCATTCGAGCCGCGCCCACGCCTCTGCAATCGCGGGTTCTCCGGCAGTTCGCCAATGGTTACCGCGAGCTTAACTTTTTTGCCGTCACGCATGACAAGGACCTTTGACGCCTCACCTACGGGAGCACGACCAACAAATTGCGGCAACTCACTGGCACGAGAGATTTCATCGCCATTGAATTCTAGAATAATATCTTCATCTTCTAGGCCACCCTTTTCTGCTGGGCTGTCCTTTAACACTCGGGTAATTAACGCGCCCTGAGGACGATCTAAGCCGAAGCCTTCTGCTAAATCTTTGCTTAATTCTAATATCTCAACACCCAACCAACCGCGAGACACCCGACCTTTCTCTTTGAGTTGGTCTACCACGTCCATGGCAATGTCGATTGGAATAGCGAAGCTCACTCCCATAAACCCACCGGAGTTAGAGTAAATTTGCGAATTGATACCCACCACTTCGCCATCCAGATTAAACAACGGGCCTCCAGAGTTACCGGGATTTATAGCCACGTCAGTCTGAATAAAGGGTACGTAGTTACCCGTGCGAGGATTCGACAGGCTGCGGCCTTTAGCACTGACAATGCCCGCAGTTACGGAATAGTCAAAGCCAAAGGGCGAGCCAATGGCCAAGACCCATTGACCTACCTCAACATCGTCAAAGTTACCCATCTTAAGTATTGGAAAGTCGTCTTTTGATTCAATTTTTAGCAAGGCTAGGTCCGAGCGAGGGTCTGCCCCAACGAGTACCGCTTCATATTCTCGGCGGTCACTAGTGCGCACGATAATCTCGTCTGCATCGTCTACCACATGGTTATTAGTCAACACGTAGCCGTCAGCGGCAATAATAAAACCACTGCCCAATGACCTGTTTGGGCTCCTTGGCTGTCCGCCTCTGGGACTGTTAGGGCCACCGCCCGGCGGTCCAAAAAACTTGTAGAACTCCTCCAAGCGATCATCTCCACCGGGACGGCCTGGCATTGCTGGCCGGCGTTTGCGCTCACTAGTGGTACTGATATTAACCACGGCCGCCTCATTGTTTTTCACAAGTGAAGTGAAATCAGGCAGTTGTGCCGCTGAAGCGTTAGATACCAGAGTAACTAGCGCCAAACAGATCATTGTAAAGCCAGCTTTAACAGACGTGAGCCTTGAATGCTTTGGGCCCAGAGATGAAATTATGCGGTTCTGCATTGTGGGATTTTCCTCAAAATTGCTCAGAAACATGTACGGGCATCCATAATCTTGGCAGCCCTCGGAAATGAGGCGGTTACAGCAGTTTTTATAACTGCTCGTTATCGCTCACCATGATAGTGGGTATGGCCATAGCCTCTTTCAAGGTCAATAGGAGTGAACGGCTTTTCTTGCGGGCTAGACGCCCCCCAAAAAGCATTCCCAGGGCAACTACCAAAGAAAGAATTGGCGCACTCGCCGCAGATAAACCAGAAGAAATAGAGGTACTCTGCGCAGTGTAGCCGTCCATAAGCCAAACAGCCGCTATAAGCAGCAGCAGTGGTAGCCCAAAAAGACAAAATGCAACAAAGTTCAGGTGAGTTGATGGCCAGACAAAATCGATGGTCTGGAGCCCTTCCAACGGCGGACTAGCAACAGACGTGCAGCCACTGGGGCATTTCGCGCAGGGGTTTTCGGTGGCGTAAAGCCGAATTGACCCTTGTTGTCTTGAAACTAAAACTTGTTTTTTGATCATGTACAGATTAACCCAAAATCAACCCAAAGTAGCAAGGGCTAGCTGACTAAGCGGCACAACGTCGACAAGCACAGATTAAAACAACCGCTAAGCAAACTCTTACCAAGCAGATATTCTAATGCTCTGGAGACAGCTATACTCCGTTCTCTATTCACTACGATAAATTCAATGTCGCAAAGATTTAATACAGACATTCTGGTCATCGGCGGCGGTGCCGCGGGACTTACCACAGCCTTACTATTGGCCGAGCATGCTAGGGTAACCGTTCTATGCAAGGGTGATATCACCAGCGGATCTTCTCATTGGGCACAGGGCGGCGTCGCCTCAGTAACTGACCCTGAAGACAGCTTTGACGCGCATGTTAGGGACACATTGGACGCTGGCGCAGGACTTTGTGATGCAAATGTTGTCCGCGATGTAGTACAAGGTGCTCCCAGAGCAATTAACCAATTAGCTGAATGGGGTGTAGATTTCGATGTTGAAAACAACACCCTGCATTTGACCCGCGAAGGCGGCCACTCGCATCGCCGGGTTATCCATGTTGCCGACGCCACGGGCAAAGCTATTACGCAGACCCTCACCGACCGTGCCCTTGACCACCCCAACATCCAACTTTTCAATGACCGTGTTGCCATTGACCTAATCAACTTATCTAAACTGGGTCGTAACCCCAGCCGCTGTGCAGGCGCCTACGTGCTTAACCTCGGCAGTGGTCGCGTTGAAGTATTTCAATCTCGTTTCGTCATTCTTGCTACCGGTGGTGCGAGCAAAGTTTATCTATATACCAGTAATCCCGACGGCTCTACTGGCGACGGCATCGCTATGGCTTGGCGGGCTGGATGTCGAGTTGCGAATATGGAATTCAATCAATTCCACCCCACTTGTCTTTACCACCCTCACGCCGGGTCATTCTTGATCTCAGAGGCGGTACGGGGAGAAGGCGGCGTGCTGCGACTACCCAATGGTGAGCGCTTCATGCAAAAATTTGATGATCGCGCAGAACTGGCACCGAGAGACATTGTCGCCCGCGCCATTGACCATGAGATGAAGCGTATTGGCGCCGACTGCGTGTATCTAGACATTAGCCACAGATCACAAGCGTTCATTCAACACCACTTTCCCAACATTGCACAAAAGTGTTCTGAACTGGGTATAGATATTTCTAAGGAACCTATACCCGTAGTTCCTGCTGCCCACTACACCTGCGGCGGCGTGGTAGTTGACGAACATGGCCGCACAGATTTGGGTAACCTTTACGCCATTGGCGAGGTCAGTTGCACCGGCTTACATGGCGCAAATCGCCTCGCTAGCAACTCATTGCTTGAATGTTTGGTGTATGGGGAAAATGCTGCAAAGAAAATCATTTCTCAATTGGAAAGGCCTCAAACAGTGCCCTACATTCCAAGGTGGGACGAATCCCAAGTTACAGATTCTGATGAATCCATCATTATTGCGCACAACTGGGAAGAGCTGCGAAGGTTCATGTGGGATTACGTGGGTATTGTCAGAACGGATAAACGCCTACAGCGCGCGCAACGACGCATTGAGTTATTGAAGCAAGAAATTCACGAATACTACGCCAACTATCGCGTAACAAACGATCTTATTGAGCTGCGAAACTTGTTGCACGTGGCAGATCTTATTGTGCGTTCTGCGCTGAAGCGCAAAGAAAGTCGAGGCCTGAACTTCAACTTAGACCACCCGGAGCAAACTGTGAATACAACGGACACCATATTATTTCCTGGTAGTACCGACCAATTGGATATGATCAAAATCTCCGTTTAGATCTCTGGGTTAAACAGGCGCACTTCCCCATCGACACAGCCTTATTGTGACCTCACCCGAGTGAGTTCGCTTTGCGATAGGCTAGAGCATGAGTGGCATAGAGACGCCTACAGAGCATGTTATCGACAACTCCAGCCGATTAACCGTGAGCGACGTTAACCAACCGCTTCAACGCAGCAAAGGTGCCGGCATCCACTTCATCCGCAAACACCCACTGAGGTGTCTGCTTACTAAAACATAAACATAACGCCCAACTGAGTTGCCAGCTTTGCACCTGCACAAAATCGAAAAAAGTGATTGCCCTTAGTAGAAGAGGCGTAATTTATTCTGGTGAAAAAGGAGCGATTTTGTGGAACGAATGAGCTCGGTTATCGAATTTACCGGGCGAGTGCACATGTAACAATTGGCCGGAAATACCCTGCACCAGATCACGACCGCAGGCCATTGCAAACAGCCCTACCCCGGTCAAACCCAAGATCATTTGCACCGGCATAAAGAAATACGCTGCAGCCAATCCAATTGCAGACCCGGCGAATAACGCCGGAGCGAATCAGTAAACAAATTTGCTCCTGAGGCAAACTACCCAGCGGCGTCACCCCACCTGATTGAACTAGAGTGTTGACTTGCAGGCGATGATTTTCTCTACCAGCGCACGCACCTTGGGGTTCTCGGGTATTTCTCGGCGTTGTAACCAATCAAAGATCTCCCAATCTTCTAGATCTAACATCTCTTCATAAATTTTTTGCTCTTCACTACTTAAACCGTGGAAATGATCACGAATAAACGGCACCAGTTTTGCTTCGATTTCGAGCATGCCGCGGCGACTACGCCAGTAAATTTGTTTAAGATCTGTTGCACTCATAACTACGATGCCTAGGTTATTGCTTTTATAGCTCGCCTTAAGGCAGTCTAAAACCATTCGTTTTGTAAGAAAGGGACTACTCTGTGGAGAACTGGCTGGAAGCAAGAATGATCACCCTCAAGGGCTTTGCCGTCAAAGATTTTCTGCAAGGCTATTTGACCTGTGACAGCGCAAGAATTAATAACAGCCTACCTACGCCTATGGCGCTATGCACGCTTAAGGGCAGAGTTTTGGCCAACGGTTGGGCGCTAGAACTAGCAGAGGGTGTTGGGTTAGTTGTGCACAGATCACTAGCAGAAGACGTCATAACTTTCCTGAAACCCTACGCCATGTTTGCCAAATGTGCTTTTCACTCCGTCGACACGCCGGTAAATGTCGAGGCCTGCGAAGACTCTGGAAGAAATTTTGTAGCAGGCTGGGCAATTGCCAACCGACAAGACTCTATACCCGAACAAAACGACATCTCGCAGACTCTCAGCGAGCTTATGGCCGAGCACGGCAGGGTATTTATAGACAAAACCTTAAGCCAAAAATTCTTACCGCAAATGCTAGATCTGCATGTACATGGGGCTGTAGATTTCGACAAGGGCTGTTATCTGGGACAAGAGATTGTCGCTAGAGCCCAGTTTAGGGGCGCTGTCAAAAAGCAACTAGCTCAGTTTCAATGGCAAGGCAGCGCGCCGGTTGTGGGTGATACTTGGCAAAACCTAGAAGGCGTCAAGGGCGATGTAATTTACGTTAGTACTTTTAGACCAGAAACAGCACAGCAATCTACACATAAAAAGAGTGCATCCACTTCAGGCTACGGCCTATGGGTTACCCGCAAGACTGAAGACGTTTCAGATTAACCTGACTATACGGTTCGTTCGTTTACACGCATCTGCGCGCCCTTGACCTAAAAGTTGTCCATTCAGTCGAGGTCATGCAATGGGTTATTTAGCCAAAGACCAGCGAACGCCTCATCAAAATGCGCTTCGATATATTCTTTAGACAATTCATCGACACTGCTCACAGTCCACTTTGGTGCACCATCTTTATCAATTAGCAGCGCACGTACGCCCTCTTCAAAATCTGGCCATTGGAGACAGCGAGTGGCGACCGCCAACTCCATACAGAAGCTTTCTGCCAAGGTCATAGTTTGTACCCTGCGCATTTGTTCAAAAATTATTCCGGCAGTTACCGGACAGCCCTTCTGCAAATTACCGATACCACGGTCAATCCACGGCGACCTACCCTGCATCGCAGCAATACTGTTAACACAGTGACTTAAACTCGTGGGGTCTACTGGCGCCTCAGCAAGGGCCGGCAGTTCAGACTCTGGGCGCTGGCCCTGATATTTACAGTTGTCCAAATGGGCCTCAAGCAATTTTCTATTGCCTTTATCATCCTGACTCCAAGCCATGGACATCAATCCATCAATAAAGTCTTGTCTTTGCTCATGATCAATCATGTGGCTACCGATCTTCAGTGCCAGTGCATCTGTAGCATTTACCTGACTGCCCGTTAAGCCGAGAAACAAAGCAATTGATTGAGGCAGGTTTTTCAGCACCCAACTGCCACCCGCATCCGGAAACAAACCGATAGTTATTTCAGGAAATGCCAGCTTGCTACGTTGGGTTAGCACGCGATAACCAGAGGCCGCAAAGAGGCCATAACCGCCACCCATAACTATGCCGTGACCTAGGGTAACAACCGGCTTATTCAAAGTGTGTAAAAAATAGTCTAAGCGATACTCTTCAGCAAAGAATTCGAAGGGGTAACGGTCGACCAGTTCACCCGCCTGACGATTGTTTACGGCTGCCCTATAAAGTGCTTGGACATCGCCACCGGCGCAAAAAGCTTTTTCTCCCTCACCGGTTATAAGAACGCCTGCAATGTCTTTTCGAGATGACCATTGTAAGACAGCGGTACTTAGCACCCTTACTGCATCTAGCGTAAGCGCGTTCAAACTGGCGACCATATTTAGATGAGCATGACCAATGAGCATAGCGCCTGAAGTTTTGTGCTCGCTTATGATTACTTGGTCTGTTTTGAGATTTGGGTCAATTTCTGTATCTGCAGTCATTGCTAAGTCACTTATTAGTTATTTTTAGTACGCTCGCGCGTCTTAGTTTGCGACCAATCTATAATTGGCAAACCTTGATCTGCGAGTATTTTATTGGTTTGAGAAAAATGCTTGCAGCCTAAAAAGCCACGGTGAGCGGATAGCGGAGAGGGATGCGGAGCGGAGAGCAAATAATGACGCTCATTATCAACAAGCTTGCCTTTCTTTTGCGCATAGGCACCCCAAAGCAAAAACACCAACCCCTGGCGCTGTGCAGCCAGCCTACTGACGAGTACATCGGTGAACTGCTCCCAGCCCTTGCCTTGATGGGAAGCCGCCTGAGCCTGCTCGACGGTGAGTACGCTATTAAGTAACAATACGCCTTGCTCGGCCCACGAAGAAAGGTCACCGCAATTTGCCTGCAGCGGCTCGGATAACCCAATGTCAGCCTCTATCTCTTTGAGCATATTACGTAAAGATGGAGGTATAAAACTGCCGTAAGGCACCGAGAAACTCAGACCATGGGCTTGCCCTGGGCCATGATAAGGATCTTGGCCTATTATGACTACGCGGGCTTTATCCACTGGAACTGCATCCAAGGCAGCAAAAATTTGCTCGCCCGGAGGGTATATTTTTTTGCCTAGGCGTTTTTCTGCAAGTAAAAATTGGCGCAGCGCGAGCATGTACGGTAGCTCAAACTGATCTTTGAGAAGGGCCTGCCAAGAGGCTTGCAAATTGACCCGTTGATTCACCATAAGCCCCTTTTCACTATTTCAACGTCGTTATCGAAGCAAACCTATTGATGACGCATCAATGGGAACAACAATACGTCACGAATGGAGGGTGCATTAGTCAGCAGCATAACCAAACGGTCAATACCAAGACCCTCACCCGCCGTTGGTGGCAGACCATACTCTAGAGCAGTTATGTAGTCCTGATCAAAGTGCATGGCTTCATCATCGCCGTGAGATTTAAGATCTGCTTGCGCTCTAAACCTAACTGCTTGGTCCACTGGATCGTTCAACTCTGAAAACCCGTTAGCATATTCACGACCGCCGATGAACAGTTCAAAGCGGTCGGTAATGTCTGGATTTCTGTCATTACGGCGCGCCAATGGCGAAACCTCTGCCGGATACTCAGTAATGTAAGTAGGTTGCTCAAGACGCCCCTCAACTTGCGCTTCAAAGACCTCCATTTGCAGCCGACCTAAGCCCCAATGATCCTCTGCCGCACTGCCCTTGGCTGCTAGCACACTGCGCAAATGGTCTACATCGGCAACAGATGCCTCGGGCACGCCACCAAATCTCGCGAGGGACTCTGCCATACTGATACGCAAAGGCGGGTTAGCAAAATCTAGATCAATGCCTTGATAATTAAACACCGTCGAACCCAGCGCATCACGCGCAAGGCTAGCTAACAGATCATCTGTGAGAGTCATTAAATCTTCGTAGTCAGCATAGGCTTGATAAAACTCAAGCATAGTGAACTCAGGGTTGTGTCTGGTAGACAGCCCTTCGTTACGGAAGTTTCTATTGATTTCAAAAACGCGTTCAAAGCCACCCACTACAAGCCTTTTAAGATAAAGCTCGGGGGCAACACGCAGATATAGCGGCATATCTAAAGCATTGTGATGGGTAGTAAACGGTCGCGCCGTAGCACCACCCGGAATACTGTGCATCATTGGTGTTTCTACTTCCAAATAGTCTAGCTTGGTAAAGTATTCGCGAATTTTTTGCATTACCAACGAGCGCGTGCGGAAAACGCTGCGACTATCTTCGTTAACAATGAGATCTAGATAACGTTGGCGATAACGAATTTCTTGGTCGGTGACGCCATGAAACTTTTCTGGCAACGGCAGCTGGGTCTTATTCAGCAATACAATTTGTTTTGCATGCACTGTAAGTTCACCTTTGTTGGTGCGCATAAGAATGCCGCGAATACCCACTATGTCGCCCATTTCCCAGTACTTGTTAAAAGCCTCGTAAACTTCCTCAGCTAGATCGTTTTTAGTCAAGTAGCATTGCATTTGACCCGAGCTGTCTTGAATAGTTAAAAAACTGGCCTTGCCCATTACGCGGCGCAGCATAATCCTACCGGCGATGGCAGTTTCTATAGCCTCTTCCACCAGCTGCGGCTTATCAAAATCTTTGGCGCGCTGAAGTAAATCCTCGGCTAAATCTTGGCGACGAAAGTCATTGGGATAAATACCGGTATCCGCGCGCCAGCCATCCATTTTGGCTTTGCGATTGGCAATAATATCTCGTTCTTCGCTCATCTTTTTTCTACTCACGTTTGTAGCCGTAGTTGGCTACTGATTTTGTAATACTATATTGAGTTGTTGCGCTCTTTTATCAGTCGCAGACTCAACTGCTCGGCCAACTACTCGAAGACACATAATGATGTCCTGGCTAAATTCATAGCCAATCTAAAGACCTGCCTTGAGGCTTGCCTCAATAAATCCATCCAAATCTCCATCTAATACCGCGTTCGGATCTGTGCGTTCAATTTGCGTGCGCAAGTCTTTTACTCGTGATTGATCCAGTACATAGGATCTTATCTGACTACCCCAACCAATATCGGCTTTAGAATCTTCAATCAACTGTTGTTCCGAGCGACGTGTTTGCAACTCTAACTCATAGAGCTTTGCGCGCAGCTGCTTATACGCATTGTCTTTATTTTGGTGCTGAGAGCGCTCGCTCTGGCATTGTACGACTGTATTCGTCGGCAAGTGGGTCAAACGAACGGCCGAATCAGTACGGTTAACATGCTGCCCACCTGCGCCACTGGCGCGATAAGTGTCCACTCGAACCTCTGCAGGATTTATATCGATTTCAATATCGTCATCGATTTCTGCCGAGACAAAAACGGACGCAAAGGAAGTGTGTCGACGGCTTCCTGAGTCAAAAGGTGATTTTCTAACCAAGCGGTGGACGCCAGTTTCTGTGCGCAGCCAGCCATAGGCGTAGGCGCCGCTGACAAAAATTGTTGCGCTCTTAATACCGGCAATATCGCCTGGAGATAATTCTGTCACTGCGACGGCAAAACCGCGCTTTTCTGCCCAGCGCAGGTACATGCGCAACAACATATCTGCCCAGTCTTGGGCTTCGGTGCCACCCGAGCCGGCTTGAATTTCTAGGTACGTGTTGGCGCTATCCATTTCACCCTGGAACATACGGTGAAATTCTAGAGTGGCTAGGCTGCCCTCTAAACCTGAGAGTTCACTAGATACATCGTTGAGCGCGTCTTCATCATTCTCATCACTGGCCATCTCAGCCAGCTCATGGAGTTCGGACAAAGATGTACCTAAAGAACTGAGCAAGCTGACAATTTGTTCAAGGTCTGCTCGCTCACGCCCTAACTGCTGAGCACGCTCAGGATTACTCCAAACATCGCCATCAGCTAGCTCTAGCTCAACTTCCTGCAAACGCTCCTGCTTCTCAGCAAAGTCAAAGATACCCCCGAAGTGCGGAGTCGCGCTCTTGCAAATCTTTAATGTGTTCTCGTACGGATGTGATTTCAGGCATATTTACTGTGACTTACCGGCAATTTTTTGGAGCAAAGCAAAGAAACTACAAATAGGGATCTCTTAAAGCAAATTTAGGCGTAGCAATTCTAAGGCAAAGCCTCTATGTACTCCACCATCAGCTGCAATGTTCGCGAACCGGCATAGTCGTTGACCGCTAACTTATAAACCATAAGTACGTTAGCTGGACTACCGCTTAGCATAGGCTGAGAAAAAGCGATGCAGTCAATGACTCGGTCATCGTGTTTAACCACCAACTTCAAGTGGGTGTCACCCACTACGCGCTGGCTAATCAGAGCGAATTCACCCGAAAAAAGCGGCTCGGCAAAACCACTGCCCCAAGGACCAGCTCCGGCCAAAAGCTCTACAGTTTGCAGATTAAGGTCCTTACCAGCGAGCGAACCATCGGTAAGCAAACTGGCGCTCAGCATGTCTTCAGTGACCACCTGCGCTACCGCTTTGTCAAAGACCTTATGGAAGCGTGGCAGATGAACTTTCTTAATACTCAGACCTGCAGCCATGGCGTGGCCACCAAACTTAATCAACAATCTGGGGTAGCGTGTGGCGATACTGTCCAAAACATCGCGAATGTTCACACCGTCAATACTTCTCGCCGAACCCTTTAACTCATCTGGCTCTGCACCACCAGCATCTGCAAAAACTATGGCCGGACGATGAAATTTCTCGCGCAGTCGGCCAGCGACTATACCCACAACGCCCTGATGAAAACTTTCGTGATAAACGGACAAGCCCGTTGTCTGCTCGCCAGCATCAAATTGGGCAACAATAAGTTCCGCATCAGCCACCATATCCTGCTGGAGGTGACGCCGAGTTTGATTCAATTGGTCCAGACTTCCTGCCAGGCGTTTAGCTTCAGCTTCGTCCTGGGTCATTAAACACCGGATACCCACACTCATATCTTCTAGACGCCCGGCTGCATTGAGTCGCGGGCCAATAGCAAAACCAAGGTCTTGAGCGGAGATTGTGGTCAGATCGCGCTTGCCCACCTGCGCCAGCGCTTTGATTCCTGGGCGTGTCATACCGCGCTGCATGCGCAGCAAGCCATTGTGTACAAGTACCCTGTTATTACGATCTAAGGGCACGACATCGGCCACGGTACCCAGTGCTACCAAATCTAAGTACTGGGCCAAATTTGGTTCCTCACGTTGTGTCTGTTGAAACCAATCGCGAGCGCGCAGCTCTTGTCGTAGCCAGCTCAGCACGTAATAGGCCACACCCACGCCGGCCATAGATTTACTCAGAAAACCTGAGTCTTTAAGGTTGGGGTTAACCAACGCGACAGCGGCGGGCAGCTCCTCACCAGGCAAGTGATGGTCAGTGATAATGACATCAATATTTGCTGCATTAGCCTCGGCAACGCCTGCGATACTGGCCACGCCGTTATCCACGGTCACAATTAGGTCAGGATTTTTGGTTTGCGCTAATTGAACAATTTCAGGAGATAGACCGTAACCAAAATCAAAACGATTAGGTACCAAAAAGTCCACGTGTGCCGCGCCAAATGATTTCAGCGCTAGCATGCACAGCGCTACCGAAGTGGCACCATCGGCGTCAAAATCGCCAATGATCATTATTTTTTCTTGCTTACACACCGCGTCAGCAAGGCGCATAGCGGCCTTACCAATATCTGGAAGCTCAGCGGGAGAGAGCAAAGTACTGAGCTTGCGGTCCATTTCAGCTACTTCGCTAATACCACGCGCTGCATAGATTCTATCCAGCAACGGATGCTCTACACCAATGCCGGCTGGAGGTACTTTTCTGACCAAAATCTGCATAGTGGCCTTAACTCTTAATGGGTGGGCGCGACTCGTATACGGGTAATCTCGCCCGCTACAGTGTCTAGTGCCGCGAGTTCTGAGAGGGCTGCGTTAACGACTGACTCAACTGCAACATCTGTCAATATCACAATGGACACCGAGGCATCCCCTGAGGATTGTTCTTTTTGAATCACGGCTTCAATACTGATGCTATGCGCTGATAAAGCACTGGCAACCTGAGCAAAAACACCAGGACGATCAACGGTGGGAATACGTAGGTAACAGGCACTGGCGATATCATCCATTACCACACGGTGAATTCCCGGTGCAACGGCCGCTGCCTGAGCCTGATTTAGCGAGCGGTCATTAGATTCAACAGCGCCTACTGAATCTAGCAAACCTGATTCACCTAGAGAAAGAACGTCTGCCAACACGGCAGATGCAGTTGCCGCGCCACCCGCACCGGGGCCGCTAAAGAGAGTCTCACCCGCCGCATCACTGACTATCTGAACCGCATTCATAACGCCATTTACATTAGCTAGCAGCGCCGAGCTAGGCACTAGTGCCGGGTGTACTCGCGTTTCTAAGCCCGCATCAGTGCGCAGGGCAATACCCAGGTGTTTAATCTTAAAACCCAGCTCTTTGGCGTATTGAATATCTTCCGCAGCGATTTGCGTAATACCTTCAACATAAAGGGCTGAAAAATCGTAAGACGTGCCAAAACCCAGTGCAGCCAGAATGGTCAATTTGTGCGCTGCATCTATGCCATCTATATCAAAGGCTGGATCAGCCTCGGCGTAACCTAACTCTTGTGCTTGAGACAATACCTGATCAAATGCTAACCCCTGTTCTTCCATCACGGTAAGCATGTAGTTGCAGGTGCCGTTAATAATGCCGTAAATGGCGTCTATGCGATTAGCCGCCAAACCTTGGTTCAACGATTGAATAATTGGAATAGCGCCGGCTACAGCGGCCTCAAAACGTAAGGGCACATTGCCCCCAGCCAAAAGTTGGTCACCATGAGCGGCGATTACGGCCTTGTTCGCGGTAACAACCGGCTTATTTGCTGCAAGTGCGCTCTCTATGAGGTCTTTGGCTAAGCCTTCGCCGCCTATCAATTCTAAAATCACATCTACATGTGGGTCAGCTACCAGGTCGTGTAAATCCGTACTAAACACTGCGCCTAGCAAATCTACACCAGGCTTGGCGCTACGGCTGGCAATACGCTGCACAACGAGCTCAACCCCCGTGCGACCGGACATAAGGCTGCCGTTGGTTTTTACAAGGTGAAGTACGCCTTGCGCGACAGTGCCTAGACCTGCAATACCTATTCGAAGTTTGTTCACTAATTTTTCCGGAGTTTTTTTGATCGGGTCTACCAACGCGCATTCGGCGTTGGCACACGCTCATAGTTTATTGTTCTAAACGGACCAGCAAGTCAGCAGCTGGTAGGTAGCCGGGCAACAAACGCCCGTCTGATGTGACAATAGCTGGTGTACCGCTTACACCAATTAAACGCCCCAGCTGAAATTGATCTACAACTGGATCAGCACATTTGTCAGCGGCGACTTCTAAGCCTAACTTCGCCTTGGTTAAAGCCCTCTTGCGGTCAGCAGAACACCATACAGCCGACATTTTTTCACGTGTCTCACTATCTAGTCCCATTCGTGGGTACGCCAGGTAACGCACTTCTATCCCTAACTCCGAGTAATTTGCGATCTCACCGTGCAACTTTCTGCAATAACCACAGTCTACGTCGGTAAAAATATGCACGTAATCTACGGTCTTACCCTTCGCAGGAAAAATGACCATGTCTTTACTCGCAACTTGAGTCATTAACTCAACCCGCTCGCTACTAAGACGCTGCTCAGAAAGGCTGACCAACTCCTCGCCCATTGCAAACAGTTCTCCGGCAAAAAGGTGCTTGCCGTCTTTAGTCACAAATAACGATTTACCGCCTGGCAGGTCAATGCCAAACATACCGTCCACACTAACTGGATACACCGCAATAATTGGAATCCCAGGACGCAGCTCTAATAGGCGAGCGACCGCAACTTCACTGCCTTTGGGCAGGGCAGGCGCAGGGTTCGATTCTTCGGCTGTGCTAAAGCTTGCCTGGACCAATAGGAGCAAACCGATACTCAGCGAAAACAATGACTGACGTTGTCTTTTATTCGCAAAAGATTTAAAAAACGCTCTTAAATTCATGGCTACTGCAATCCTTTTGTAAATCGACTTATCTTAAACGCAGTGCACTCTGGCGCGCATTGATGTCCCATACTTTCACATAGGTCAAAATCACCCACGCGGATGATGCTCTTGCACTAGCTCTTTGAGTCTTTGCTGTGCCACTTGGGTGTAAATTTGCGTGGTAGAAAGGTCGCTATGACCCAACATCATCTGCACTGCCCGCAGGTCTGCGCCATTATCCACAAGATGTGTGGCAAATGCATGGCGTAATGTGTGAGGAGAGATATTTTTCTTAATACCTGCCCGCAACGCATACTTTTTAATGGCATGCCAAAAAGTTTGCCGCGTCATCACCCTACCCAGACGGCTCGGAAATAAAACACTACCCCCCTCAGGCAAGAGACTTAACCGAGCATCGCGCAAATATCGGCTAAGCCAATCCAAGGCGTTTTCACCAATCGGCACCAGCCGCTCTTTATTGCCCTTGCCCACAACTCTGACCACACCCTGACGCTGATTCACGTTAGCTAACTCCAGCGTCACCAGCTCGGTAATGCGCAGTCCACTGGCATACAACACCTCTAGCATAGCCCTGTCGCGCAAACCGGTAGCAGTGGACACATCCGGCGCCGTAAGTAGCACCTCTACCTGCTTTGACGACAAAGAGCTGGGCAAAGACCGGCCTAACTTGGGATGTTCGAACTTTTGCGTTGGATCATCGAGCAAGCGTTGCGTGAATATCATATGGCGATAAAAGCCACGCAGCGTACTCAACCAACGTGCTGCACTCCTATCGCTAACCCCGGCTTTTTTGCGCTGTGCCATAAACTCAAAAAGTGCTTCTTTGTCAGCCTGCAGTAACAGTACTTGGCCCTGGCTTTGCTTGTCTAACCAATCAGCCGTCATAAGCAAATCACGACGGTAGGCCATGAGCGTATTTTCACTTAAGCCGCGCTCTAGCCAAAGCGTATCTAAATACCCGCCTATGTCCGTTTGATCTTTTTCCGATCCCTGTTTTGACAAGAAAAATCCTTTTAGTTGGAACCGGCTATAGATTAAATAAAAACAGGCGGAAACGCCGATGAATGAGCCAAAGGGTAGCGGAATTAATGTTAACGGTACATCACAGAAACTAGCAAAGACTAGAGCGAAAAAGTGTGAGGTGAATGGAATGATAGTAAACGATGAGCGAGCGCTCTAAGCAGGTAAACCTAAGTTTTGTGGGGGGCTAACTTTCTTTCTGTTTGTCTTCCCGTTTTAAGAGGAGGAGGTCAAAGCAGGTACAGAGAACAGACATACGAAAACCCCAAATGAGTTACCAGCTATAAAGCTAGCAACCACTGGTAGCTTTGCCACTAAAGCCTTTACTTGGCTTTAACTTTCTCTTTGATACGTGCTGAACGACCAGACAATTCACGCAAGTAGTAAAGTTTCGCTTGGCGAACATCACCACGGCGTTTCACTTCAATACCTTTGATCAAGGGGCTGTGTGTTTGGAAAGTTCTTTCCACACCAACACCATGAGAGATCTTACGTACTATGAATGCAGAGTTGAGTCCGCGCTTCTTAATACCAATTACAACGCCTTCATAGGCCTGTAAGCGCTCACGAGTGCCCTCTTTAACCAACACCTGGACACTAACCGTGTCACCTGGGCTAAACTCAGGAATCTCATTCATCTGACTATTTTCGATTTCTTCGATTATCTTATTTCTGCGCACTTTATCTACTCCACTGCTTTGGCCGCATTGCAGCCAGCAAAACATTCTTCCAGTAACTTTCGATCTTCTTGACTGAACACTCGCCCGGTAAGCAAGTCTGGTCTTCTATCCAAAGTTCGTTTAAGCGCCTCACGGCGTCTATGCCGAGACATTCGTTTGTGATTTCCACTTAGGAGATCTGCGGGAACCACATCCAAACCCAACTTCTCGGGGCG
>CAUZON010000004.1:0-108999 GCA_963581445.1 Gammaproteobacteria bacterium
ATGCTGCAAAACCTCACTTATTAGTAGAGGTATTTCTAGCGGGGAGTAGTGATGAAGATTGGCATTAACGGTACAGGATTGGTCCAAAAAGCATCAGTTCCAGCGGTGCGTGAACACGCAATTCAGGCTTCAAAAGACGGTTTTGCCAGCTATTGGCTAGCCGAGCACCCTACCGGGGGCTTTGACGCGCTGACAGTATTGAGCGCAGTAGGACAGGTTATTACAAGCATGGAGCTGGGTACCGCTATTATCCCCACTCACCCACGTCACCCAATGATTTTGGCCGGGCAAGCACTAACGGTTTCTAACATGATGACACCTCTACTCACCTTAGGCATAGGTCTCTCGCATGAAACCATGATGGCCCAATTGGGCATTGGTTTTGATAAGCCCATTCGTCATTTGCGAGAATATTTAAGTGTTCTAATGCCGCTACTTAGAGAAGGCGCAGTGAACTTTACTGGTGAAACTATAAGCTGCGATGCGAAGGTATTCCGGGCGCCAGAAACCCACGTTCCAGTGCTTGTAGCGGCGCTTGGTCCTCAAGCGTTGAGAGTGGCCGGTGCGCTGGCCGATGGCACCTCACTGGCCTGGGTCGGTCCTAAAACAGTGAAAGAACACATTGCGCCAGAAATCTCCGCGGCAGCAGACGCGGCAGACCGAGCAGCGCCAAGAATCATCGCTACATTACCCGTCTGCGTCACTAACCAGCCCGGTGTGGTGCGCGGTGTCATTGGTAAAAATTTAAAAATGTATGGTCAGTTGCCCTCTTACCGCGCAATGCTCGACCGCGAAGGCGTAGACGGCCCAGCTGATGTGGCCATTGTGGGAACGCAGGATGAAGTTGTTGAAGGCATCAACAAAATGCGTGATGCCGGCGTAACAGACTTTGCAGCATCGGAATTTTATTTGAACCCTGAGGAAGCCCAAGCAACCCGAGAGACATTAGTTTCGCTTTTGCAATAACGGTGAAACCTGGTTACGTAAAGTACGCCTAACACTCTGCCCAAAACAGACTATAGAGGGTTCAGGTCTTACCGTTAGGTGTTTCTATACAGTTAAAGAGCCGTTGATAACCGTCACACATTGGCCCGCAATTGTCACGGACTCTACTTCTCCAGCAACCTTTTTTGCTTCAAGGAAAATCTCGCTGGGCCGACCCATTTCTACTCCTTGGGAAATTTCGTATTTTATGTTTGCGTCCATACGTTTATCACTACTGGCCAACAATCCTGCTAATGCGGCGGAAGCAGATCCAGTCGCTGGGTCTTCATAAATGCCAGCGAGTGGGCCAAACATGCGCGCGTGCACTACGCCAGATTCAGACTGATAATAGATCATCAAGCTGACTGGTTTTTCTAGATAACCATAGTGTTTATTACAATATTCAAAGGCTGAAATATTTGGTTTTGCAGACTTAAGTGCTTCTAAGTTGGCAACCTGCGCTAACGCAAAGGGTAGTCCTGCGCTCGCCACAACCGCATCAACCAAAACTTGTTCATCTGCAAGCGAAACGCATTGTGCAGCGACCGACCTAGGAATGCTGTGCAACTGATGAAATTTTTGCGGCGCGAGAATGGCACAATTCAGTAGATTGCCACTCTTATCTTTGTGTGCTTTTACCTCCACCAGTCCGGCCCGTTCTTCGAAGACCATCTTATCGTCTGACATTAAGCCTGGCGCCCACTTAGGATTCTTAGCCAATAGCCACGCCGTACCTACAGTAGGGTGACCCGCAAAGGGTAACTCACTCCGGGGTGTAAAAATTCTAACCTCCGCAGTATTTTTGCGATCCCGAGGAGGCAATACAAATGTAGTTTCGGAATAATTTATTTCCCGAGCAATTTTCTGCATTTGCTCATCTGTTATACCACTGGCATTCGGAAACACCGCCAAAGGGTTACCACCAAAACGTTGGTCGGTGAAGACATCTACTGTCGCAAATTCGTAGTCAGCCATTACATTACCTTTTGTAGAGTTCATAGCTTTTATCTTAGAAAATTACTTTGTAAAAAAATCGCATCTATCGGCGACCAACATTTTGAGAAATATGCAGGGATAGATTGAGTATTCTTGGATCAAACTACGTTATTTACCTATCAACGGCTACCATTATACTTGTGGTGGTTCCAACGGCCCTGGTATTTTTGGTGAAAGACATACGCAATATGACGAACGAGGAGCATTCAAGGGCTGGCGTTAAGGCGAGGGAACACACCCCCTGAGAGAAAAAGCTGGGCAGCCTTCTCCGACTAACCTTTTACTTTTGCAACAATTTTCAGCGTCGGTTTAAAGCTAAAAGGCATTTTTATCGAGCGTAAACCGTGTCGTTTTAACAACGGCGTAACGGAAGATTTTGTGAAGTACATAAGATGTTCTGGAGGACGAACAGAGGTCCACTCTACAAGCTTTGAAAATTCGTTAGGCAAGCTGAAATGCCCGTTATCTGGTGTGGTGATATACAGTACGCCGTCGTCACTGAGACACTTAACCAGGGCGGTAAAAAAACTGTCCAGCTCTGATAGATGCTCAATGACTTCGCTGCAATAGATAAAATCGAATGTTTCACCGGATTCTGCTAAGTCCTGCACGGACCGTACTTCGAATTTTGCTTGGCTAAATTGACTTTGAGCCACCTCTATGGCTTTGGCGTCAATGTCTATTCCCCGAGCGTCAAAGCCTAACGAGCGTGCTGCCTCTACTGCAAAACCGACATTGCAACCAACGTCGACAAACCTGCCAGGCTTCTTCAACCAGTTAACACTGCGTATGCGTTTTTTTGCGCGGCGTATTTTAGAATCTAACTTCGACCGATATTGGGCGCTTTTATGATAATTGTCGTAAAAGTCGCTCAGCGCATCGTCTGACGGCATGGGGTCTACAAAGATTAGGTCGCATGTATTACACGCAACAAAAGCATGATCGTTTTTGCGGGACTCTAATGGACTAATACTACCGCCGTGACACGACGGACAACGGTGAGCTTCGTCGTTAGACATATTCGCCTTGAAGTTTCTTATGCTGATTATACTGCAACGCGGTCTCTAACTAATACTGACTTAAAAAGTCTCTTATCCGTGACCTAGGAATTAGTAACGAGACTTTTCTGTGCTAGTAAAGGATTGCTGTTGCACTCTGGCTGCAAGCGCGTCGCTGGTAGGACGCTCTATAGTCCGCTCAGATGCTCTTTGGTTTGCTGCCGGCTGACTTTCACTTCTCTGAGCACTACGAGCCTCGCTAGTTGATCTAACGGTTTGGCTGTCGCGCTGAGTAGAGAGTGCTTGTCGTTGTTGTAGCTGCTCTACTGCGAGTTGCTCAGTTACTCGGGCTTCAGACCTGATTTGTGACTGGCCAATTTGCTCATAAGTGCTGCGACCTGGATTTACGGGGGCCTGCTGACGCGCACCTATCTTAACATCTACCTTATCTTTAGAAGACTCAACGCGATTTTGCACTGCGGTTGAAGTGTCGACATTCGTTTTAGGCTCCACTCTGGCTGCAGGAGTTGCACGAGTTTGAACGTTATTAGAACTGTAACCTACGCCTTCAGGCATTATCATTGACCGAAAAATTAATTGTACGGCAAATATTAGCCGAAAGTTGACGTAAATCAAGGCTTTAAGCCGCATTTTTGCCTCAAATACGGCAAGTTATCGCCAAATTTCCGCAGGCCAGCTGGTAGACGAGGGTTTTGTGGTCGACAAGATGCAAAGCATTGCCGCTTTTGCGCCAATCATCAGAAGGTTAAGGCAATGCGTATCCACCCTGATCGCGGAAGCACCGCGAGGGCGCAATGGAGCGCCAAACAGGGGTATTTTCCGGCAACTGCCTGCCGGCAGTTCAGCCATTAGCCGCTAATCGGCAATATCTGACCACATACACTCGAAGAGCATATAGTCCGATACGACGGAGATTTGCCGCCTAGGAAACAGGTGTCAAAATGCGGCAATTTGTGACCGGTGGTTTTGATGAGCATTTACGCCTAAAGTCGATTCTCAGCATGGAGCGTGCTAGAACGGCAACAAAAGCGGCAAGCGATCCTTATCAATCTATCTACTAATCCATTTTACAGGCTCAGTGCCTTACTAAGCCCACTAAACCCTGTTCACAGCCATTTGTTCGGGGTTACCAGCCGCTGGTGCCCGGCTCGCCCTTATAAGGCCCAATAATTTCATCCGTAACCCAGCCACCGTAAAATCCCCCAGCTTGTGCGCGCACCGCCTGACCATCTACCGAGCATTGAGTCAGCGCTGGATAAAAACAAATCCAACCCGCAACGCTGGTAAAGCTTTCAAATGGTTCTGGATAACGCCAAGCAATGACCTCACCTTCAAATTGAAAGTATTCAGCGGCCCCTTTCCACTCACAAAAAGAACTGCCGCTGGCTGGCTCTAAGGCCACGCACAGATCTTCAGCGGACAAATAAAATGTGGGCGGACTGGCAGTTTCCAGAATTCGCCGCGCCGCATTGGTTTTTAACAAAAGCGTGCCGCTGCTACTGCGCACTTCAATAGCGCGCTTATCGTCCACAATGACAGGCGGGCGCGGATAATCCCACACCGACTCCTGATCAGCCCGTGGCTCAATGGCAAAATCAGGGCGCTGTTCGCCGCGAAAATCCCAAGCCTCTCGGGCCTTAATCCAACTGTCTTCTAACTTCATTATTCATGCCTAGTGTATAAATTCAGTCTAATAGTCGAGCCGCATTAAGCGGCTCAAATCCGTGGTTTAAGGGTTTTTCGGCAAGCTAAAACCTTCTCTTAACTGCGGCTGCACACCAGCAACAGATAAGAGCGATTCTACGCAATCTCTTATCGAGGTATCCAGTGACCTAAACTCAATGCCAGTAACCGCCTTAATCCGATCATTGCGGAGATCGCAGCCCGCCCAAATGGCGCGCATTTTCGCTTCTCTAGCCTGTATATGTTCTGGGAACGTATCGGTAACCTGGGGAGTGTCGTGGCCCAGTTCCGGCAGCAGTCGGTTAATTGAGGCGCACACATCCTCCACGTTAATGGTGTCAGTTGACCAGGCAATGTAGCGGTCGCCGTTTTCAACATCCACATTTTCTAGTAAGCGAATATGGCATTCGGCGTCGTCGCGCACGTCTACTGTCATCCACGGTCTGTAAGCACCGTTTTGGTAATACTTACCCTTCAGCATCATTTCAATATTGTTCTGCCATGGGCCTTTGTGTTTTTGATGGGCGGCCAAAATAGGGCCGACATTGTCGGCTGGACAAACCCGAATACAATCCCATTCACCGCTGACTTCAGCGGCGTCGGTAAACATGCGCTCGAGCTCTACTTTACCCATGGAGTAACCTTGGCCCTTGGCGGTAGTTCGCTTGGGGTTTTCCTCATCTGGATAGCGGTCCTCGTAAAACACAGGACGGCGTTGCAGCTCATTTAAATCTGCTTCAGAGATAATGGCGGCAATACTTGAGGTAACGATGACACGATTGACCGTGCCAGATTTATTGATGCTATCAATAACGTGCTTGCACACGCCGCGTACGTAATCTTGATCGTCATAATCGCTAACGTGGGAAACATGAGCTACCCCTTGGCAACCGGCAAACGCCTCATCAAAACAGCCGGGTTGATCAAGGTCTGCGGAATACAGTTTCAGTCGTCCTGATGCGTATCCCGGCATGTTGCGCAGAAAGTCGGTTTTTGCTGTGTCGTTCACATCTCTGACACAAGCGCGAACGCGATAGCCTTTGTCCAATAATAATTTGACCACCCAGCCGCCGATAAAACCTGCGCCACCGGTTACTGCCACTGTACTGCCCTTTGGTATAGGTGCCATTGTTCTCTCCCCCAATTACAAAATGCCGATTTAGAGTACCCAGTACCCGAGAATAAGCGAAGTGCTAAATGTAATTGCGTAAGCGTCTTATGCAAGCGCCATGCGTCTGGCCCAAGACATTTATCACTAGGCGTCGTCGCGCCGCGCCCAGTAAACCGCTAAGTGCCAGAAAAATTGGCAGGTCGTTTTTCTAAAAACGCCTGAAGGCCTTCTTGCCGATCCTTAATCTCAATCTGCGTAATAAGCGGTGCGGCAAACGCCATAAAGTCTTCATGGCTCATGGTTTCACCGGCATATATCTGACGCTTCATTAAGCCGATGGCTTTGGTGGGCGCATGAGCAAGGCGCTGAGTTAATGCATTTAAGGTCTGGCTGAACTCATTTTCAGTGGCCACTTTGGTGACCATGCCCCAAGCTTTAGCAGTTTCACCGTCAATGGCCTCGCCCAGAATTAAAAACTCCAATGCTCGAGCACTACCAATGGCGCGGGTTTGCAGCCAGGCACAACCGGTAACGGCGTGCATACCGCGATCAATGACCCTTTGGTCTTGTAGGCGGACATTGTCAGTCACGACGCGAAAATCACAGGCCATGGCCAAATCCAGACCAACACCCAAGGCAAAACCGTGGATTGCGGCAATGGTGGGTTTGCTCATGCCGCGCAGGCACTGTTGAATGCCCGCATGAGTTACAGGACCGGTTGGCATAAACCGAAAATCATCCGGCAGCGGACCCATACCCCGCAAATTGTCGCCGGGGCAGAAGCCACTGCCAGCGCCTTGTAAAACAACAAACCCGCACAGAATCATCGCCCTCGCAGCACTCAAGCAAATAAATTAACTCGGCGAGCATTACTGTAGAAATCGCATTGCGCAGATCGGGCTTGTGCAGCGTTAAAGTGGCAACACCGTCAGCAAAGGCAAATTGAGCCTTTGCCAAAGATGAGGTATCAAAATTTATCGCAAACGCTGTCATTGTAGCCGCCCTCCTCTTATTATTAGCCTTCACATCATAGGATAATGAAATGGCAAAGAAAGTAGATTGGTATTATTTTCGCAGCGGCTGAACCAGCTGTACCCGAGCATCCAAGTTTTTGGAGGCAAGTAACATAACAATAGCAACCACTGTGCCTGCAAGCCGCAAGCTACAGCGGAAAGACGCCCAAGCATTGCTGGCCAAAGCGAGCAAAATGATTGTGGCAAAAGGCAAAAAAGTCATTGAATTCAAAGGTGGTAGTGCAGCCACAGACGAAGCGGTGGATGCCATGTTAGGCAGCACAGGCAACCTACGCGCACCCACCAGTGTTGTAGGCAAAACACTATTGATAGGCTTCAATGAAGACGCCTTCCATGATGTCTTGAACTAGGCAGCGCGCTAACAAGTTGCACATAGCCGCCAATTGGTGGTTATGTCTTCCTCATCAACCAACCCAGCTGAACTTTTTCTAGGCTTTTTCTATTTGATTTTAGTCATTAGAGGCAGCCTAGAAAAATATATAGCTTTAGCCGAAAAAATTAGGACACCTTATGAACGTTAGCGAAGCCGTAGAAGCGCGAAGATCAATCCGCTCCTTTCTAGACACCCCAATATCTGATGAACAGCTATCTCAGCTACTAGAAAAAGCCGCCCGCGCGCCTTCAGGCGGCAACGTACAGCCATGGCGCGTGTTCGTAATTAATGGACCAAGCATGCCAAAATTCCACCAATTCTTGGCAGACACAGACCCCAGAGAAAAACCGGCTTACGAAATTTATCCCAAAGAGCTGCCCTCCCCCTACCGCGACTCAAGATTTAAAGTGGGCGAAGACATGTACAAACTGCTGAACATCCCGCGCGACGATAAGCCCAGCCGCTTTGCACATCTAGCCAGAAACTTTAAGTTTTTCGATGCCCCCGCAGCCTTCTTCTGCTTTATAGACAAAACAATGGGGCCACCACAATGGTCAGACCTAGGCATGTTTTTACAAACATTTATGCTGTTGGCGCAGGAAGAAGGGCTGGACACCTGCGCACAAGAAGCCTGGGCAAATAGATCACAAGCGGTAGCAAAGTTCGTAGGCGCTGAAGACAACTTAATGCTGTTTTGTGGCATGGCCATTGGGCATAAAAACCCAGAGGCAGATGTGAATAGCTTAGTGTCAGACCGATCACCACTTGAGGCTTGGGTTAAGTTCGTTTAGAGATAGCGTAACAACATGGGTTCGGTTGTAGAGAGGCTAATAGGCTTCGCTCGGCACAATGATTAAAAGCCCAATTCAACCATAACAGTAATAGTGCAGAGGTTTGCAGAATAACCCTGCGGTCCGCCTATATTTACATCAACCTTATAGAAGCGCCTTTCCCACCCGCACGAACCATCCAATAGTCGTTGAACACGACTCGTCCTATGTCGCATGAATGGCGGCCGCGAAAGCAACCTAATCTAAAGGAATGCGCAATGGTTCACATAAATATCAGCGAAGAAACTGAGAAATGTGAGAAGTTAGTGTGCTTTCTGAGGCTCAGCGCCGTGGACTTGTGTAGATAGAACAGTCTACCAGTGAGGTACCGCCGCTTCCCTGTAGAGAGTCATTGACCAGTGCGTTGATGGTGAGATCAGAAGCCTAGCGAAAGCAGTATCGACTTGAGATCTCAGCGCATACATCGCGGCGTATCACTCAAGTTTTGCCACATCATCTACCAACCAACTTTGCAGTTGCGCAGCGTCAGTAAGACTAGGGTCGAGCAGTATTGCTTGTATGCAAAAACGTTCTGCGTCTTCGGCCGACTGAAACACATAAAGCAATGCAAGTCAAAAATACCATTGTGCTGCTGCAATCGGAAAGTTAATGCACTGAGATTCGTATTTATTTAGCACTATCGCAAACAATCCCTCCAACCTAGAAAGAGGATCTCCCGTCATAGAGTTAACACTGGATATGGCCTGCTTAACTAGGGCTCCTTCCGCGTCATCTTTTAACTTTGCTACCTGCAACAAATGGACAACTTGTGACATTGCCGTTTCAAAAAACGAAAGGGTTTCCTGTGATAAACCTTTTTCTTTCAAGAAGGCAACAAAGGCGTTTAACCTCTCTACCATCAACGGATCAATACGCTTTTGCCAGTGGTCTAATAACTTGGAGAATTCTAAAATCAAAGCTGTTCTTTTAGGCTGGTTACTGGGGACAGATACTTGCTCTGGAAACAACCAACAAGTTGTTAGTGCTTTAAGAGAAAGAGATTAATTATGGTAGAAAAGATAATACTTAGGGGATTCTGGAAAGTAATCCAGATCGTGTAACTGCAAGGAGCAATCTATGCCATCTACCTTGTCAACATACATAACATCGAACAGAAAAAACCATTCAATCGGTTCGGCAGGCAATTCCTCAATCTTCTTTTTGCGTTTAAAAAACAAGACCGCTCCTGAGTTTTTTCGCAAGCGTAGTACAGCGGAGGCTGCAACAAAAAACATATAGATGAAACACTTAAATGAAATGGCAGCTGTAACTAAAGGTGAAATTCCTGACTAACGGTTGTTAACGGAGCGTTGGCGGGTAATAAAGGTTAGACGTTTGGAGCACGAAGCGAATATGGTGTTGGCAAACTACTAACCCCAAGTCTTTCTTCAGAAAGTGAGCAGGCAAAACGCGGAAATCCAAAAAATCAGGCCAATTACTGAGGTTTAAGGCCGTGAACACTTGTGGATAGGACATTTTATGCAAAAACGTAAAGCTAGATACGAGGAGCTCGGCGGACGCCGATAAACTCGGGCTTAATTCCTTTGCTGGCCTTGCTTTGTCTTACCGTGTCTTGTCTTGTCTTAGCAGAATTGAGTCTTAATTTATTCAGTAACTTAACCGTCTTTTTCTAGCTGTTGCTGAACCTGCGATGCCCTACTTTGCATACATGCACTTGTGAGCTTGTCACGTTAAAGTCGCGTTGCAATATTGTGTCGACGAAATGCCACTGATTAGTCATATGCGTTGGTGTAATGACCATTTCGGCCCAGCCGCGATGAGAGGTGTCTAAATCTACTAATTCGTTACTGGCATCTCTAAACGCTGCCGCTAATTTTGCTGGCGTCGTTGCTGAATTAGATTCCATACCGGGACTAGAGATGCCTGGCGTACCGATCTCTACGCCTACCGCCTGACCACTATCGTCCGCCAAATTAAACGCCCAAGCGTTATGGGTATCTCCCGCTAAAACAATAGGGTTACTGGCATGGCTAATGAGCTGCTCGTAAACCCGTTGGCGACTGGCTGGGTAGCCATCCCATGCATCTAAGTTGAAAGGTAAACCCAGTTTTTCTAAACTTTGTAAGCGACGCACAAAATCAACATATTCTTTTGGCTTGCCGGCCAAGTCTAACGTCAAGTTTGGAATGCCGGTGCGGCCCATTAGTACTTGCTGACCAATAATTTGCCACTTAGAGCCTCTTGCTTTACCCGCTTGCAGCTCATTGGCTAACCAGCCTTCTTGATCAAAGCCTAATATCGTGCGTTGGGGGTTATCTAACTTTTCGCGTCTAAAGCTTGCGGCATCCGGTAAATATGACCAGCCTTCCGGCAACGTCTTGGGGTTTAGTTCAGCAATTTTTGTATAATCGGTGACGGCTACTGGTTTACCGCTAGACAAGTCGAATGGCAGCATTAGTTGCTGTACTTGCGCGTCTGCTAATAGCGCAGCTTGTTTCGGGGCAATGATTTTGGGTGCTTTGGGGTTACGTATATCAAAAGTAATCGTCTGATAAGTTAGGTCTTTTGCATATTCCAATCCGCGATCACGCCCGTGTAATCGAGTGTCTAACATATGCAGGTCGGCTAATTGACCAATTTGAAACGAGCGGTAAATGGGTGCTTGATCACCATTGGATGTAGTTCTGATGGGCAACCACTCATGGTACGCCTGCCGAGCTGCGCGCATACGTTGCTGAAAATCGCCCTCGCCTTCATTGTGATTTTCCGCACCATCTTTCCAAGTATTATTGGTCAGCTCATGGTCATCCCAAACGCAGATAAATGGATGCCGTTGATGCACTGCCATCAAATCTGGATCTGTGCGATAAAGCCCATAGCGCATACGGTAGTCTTCGAGGTTGAGTATTTCCGAAGTGGGTTCAACATTTCTACCCAACTGCTCTAGCGCAACCTTGCTCGCGTAGCGCCCTTCGGCGTACTCGTAAATATAATCGCCTAGATGCAGAACCAAATCTAAGTCGCTTTCTGCCATGTGCTTATAGGCGTTAAAATAACCTTGAGGATAGTTTGAACAAGAAGCGATGCCTATCCGGTATGAGTCAACCATACCAAGCGGCAGCGTTTTGGTTTGACCAATAGGGCTGGTTTTGGCCGCTACGATAAACCTATAGAAGAAACTGCTGTTAGCTGGCAAACCTGTAGCGTCTACCTTAAGCGTGTAATCTGTAGCCTCAGTAGACGTAGCTCTACCCATGCTAACAACTTGGGTGAACTCCACGTCGGTGGCCACCTGCCAAACTGCTTCAACCTCACTGTGACTGCCAGACCCAGGGATAACTCTGGTCCATAAAATAACGCGGTCTGCCAAAGGATCACCACTGGCTACTCCGTGAGTGAAATGCACAGGTTCATCAGCGTGCACAGAAAATCCACGCAACGCCAGGACGCCTAAACTTGCACCCACACCCTGGATTACTCTACGGCGATTAATCGGGCGGTTGATAGAAACACTCATTCGTTTATTCTCCAGTCGGCATAATAAAAGCAGTAGCTACTGCAAATCTGGTTATCTGCCCACGACTATATCCTGCCCAATAATCTCTCGCGTTTCTCTAGAACCCGTTAAGGGTTCTATCTGCGCCGGGGTCTTGCCCTAGTTCCATGACTGACAAAAAACTCGGAATTTGCTTGCCCATTTGAAAGAACCCCTTGTTGGTATGCGGCCAGACCATCCGGTCATAGTCACGCATAAACGGGATCAGCTGTATGCCCTTTGCTGCCAACTTAGGTGCCAAATTGCGCAAGCGCAATTGAGTGGGGCCAGACGGCGCATACGGGTGAAATAGTTGCTCTATTTTTTGCTCAATTGCCCAGAGAACAATGCTCTCTTCTGACATAGCATGATCGGCAACATTGGCACTCGATTCCTCAGCCATACGCAACAACGCATCTTCAATGGCGGCTTGCGTAAATTGCTGAACTAATTCTTTAGTTGGTGCAATGGGACTTCTTGGAGTCGCCGACAGCGCTGCAAGTGCAGATGGCTGAAATGGCAGCTTTAAAGAAAGATCGTCTTCAGTTAGCAGTACCGCTGCGACAGCATTTGGCTGAAGCAAACAAGATAATGGCTTTGGCCAATCTATCGGCGTGATTTGCAGGGCGCCAGAGGACAAGTTCTCTTGCTGTGGTTGCGCTGTGGTAGCAAGCATTTTCAGTCCTAACGTGAAATCACACGTGTCTGCGAACCGCTCACCAGAACACTTACGAATATTGCTGGCGGTGGCTAAATAGGTTTTATCTTTAGTGTGCAATCCGGCAACCCAGCGCCACGCCAAAGTGTTAGAGGCAGCGTCGCCATCTAAGAGATTACGTAGGAAAAAATCAGCACCTAACTCCCACGGTAGCTGAAGCGTAAAAATCCACACGCTGGCGAACCACATACGCGCGTGATTATGTACATAACCCGTGGTTAGTAGCTCATTAACCCAAACATTAAATGGCTCGATATCGGTCTGCCCTGCAACGGCGTGCTGATACATTTTCCAACGTCTAGGGTCTTTGCTGAGATTTTCGAGATTCCGTGGGAGGTTTTGCTGGTATTCAGACCAGAGCATCCCACGGTGTTCGAGAGAGCCCTTCCAATAACTGCGCCAAAAGACTTCTTGAACAAATTTGAACGCCTCTTTTTCGCTGTGCTTGGCCAAGACCGCTGCTAATACCTCTTCTTCGGTAATGAGCCGGTGGCGGATATAGGGAGACAGGTTGGAGACGTTAGAATGTTTAGCTATTCCATAATCTAGATTTCTAGTCGCTTGATAAGCCCTTCCAGCTCGGGGTATAAAGTCCGCTAACTTCCTTAACCCTGCCGAACGGGTTGCAATGGTTTTGCTGACGTCTTCGCAATCGTCCTCGCAACTAACCTTAATCGCGCAACCTTTATTTACCTGAACATCCATAACGCCAACCCTTTTGTGTAGTCAGTTTGTTTGCTTTTTGATAGATGCGTTAACTGCACCTGAGGCTATTCTTTCAAAAGGGATCCTATCGATCTGCTTGGGACTTGAATACTTTTAGTCTAACTATATATTAGACAATTCATGATCTTTTCGGAGTTGTAGCAACTTTGGAGTCAAAAATTCAATCTTGTAGAGATATTGGTAAAGTTTAAGGTTACAGTTACTGCTCAAACCGCTAAATATTTCCCTTGTAACGGGATTGAGTTATCTGGGCGCGGACACAAATCTCGCACCTATAGTGCGCACAAAAAGGATAGCCATAAAATGCAACACGAAAATTGGATATGGGAACCTAGCCAGGGCGGGCAAGTTGCAGAAAAAACTTTGGCCTTGAAGCCAGTGGACCCTATCGCTTATAAGATGAAAGATATTTGGGGCTATGATCAAGACCAATTCCCTATCGAACCTTTTGATATTGAAGTTCGAATTACTGCATCTACCGTTAGGGAGGGGTTGCACTTGTTTGAGCAGGCAGTGAAGGAGTATATGTTGGAACATTTTGAGGGCTATACGCGGCACCAATATGTTGAACGACTAGATTGGAGCGACGAATTTTCGGAGCTTAAAAGTTGCGAGATTATTATGAGTACCTAGCTACGACATCACGCCGGCCATTTGCTGGACTGTTTGCAAGGTCTATTTACAGAGTCTACTCGTAAGACTGTGGGCAATAGAAGGTGCAAACCAAGGAATCGGCTGCGCCCGAGCGAGATTATAACGCGAGCTCAATCAACACATGTTTCGGCGCGGCGGCTGCCAAATCACTTTCACTCGGTTGTCCTTGGACCAACTCTACTTTGGCAAAATATGCACTGGCGCGGCTGCTACGGCAGAACTTTTCTAACGCGGTGGTAATGTTGTCAACGTCGTCTGCATCCACCGTTGCATAGGCAGCGAGCGACTTGCCCGCTAGCTGTATTTCTAGCCGCTGACCCTGCCGCAGATTCTTCCACCAAACCCCGGCGCGTTCTGTCATGCAAATAACGCCGTTCTTGGTCTTCAAATAGCTCACTGGGATCGAATAAATTTTACCGGAGCGAACACCCTCAACTTTGAGTACCACAATGTTATGACTGAATAGAAAATGCAAAGGTGTGCGTGCCAGAAAGATCACGATGGGGTTGAACAACGAGAGAATAGATTTCATGGTAGAACCTTTGCTGTGGGAGCGGTTAGGAAAATTGTTTCAAGAACGCTGAGCGCATCCTACGACTTCAATCAAAGCAAAAACAGCAACTTCAATGAGACTTTTCTCGACCGCTGTTAACACTACTAAACCCTTCACAATTTGTTCACGGATATCCATGCAAGGTCGAAACATGAATGCAATAGAATCAGTTAAAAGCGATCTTAAACCTCGCATTGAAGAATTACTACTTCACCTCAACGCAACCGGACAAATTGCCGCTACCGCGTTTTTCACCAAAATCTTTATTGACCTAGATGCTGTAGATGGAGAAGAGCAACTACTAGAATTATTTATTGAGCTATCTACCACCGCTTTCCTCGGAATACCTTTTGACGATGTTGCTTTAGCGTTAATTGATGATGTGTTGATGAACGCTGAACAGGTTGCCCAGACATTTTCAGTGGATGACTCTACCCCACAGTAACTGGCGTATGCGCGGTCGCTCCGAGCTTCTTTTGCCAAAAACAACTCTTTGGGTAGCGACCAACGGAGAGACCTCCTATTGTGGCCTCTGCAAGATTGAGGCATTTGAGGAAATTTGTGAAAGCACTTAAAACACTGCAATTTAACGGTCAGTTTCAGATGAAACGTGGCGTCTTGATGGACCCCAACTTTGCCTTTGAGACTTGGGGATCTCTAAACGATGATAGGTCCAACTGCGTGCTGCTCTTCACCGGACTATCACCCTCTGCCCACGCGGCGTCTTCCAATGTTGACCCCTCAGCGGGTTGGTGGGAAGACATGCTTGGGCCCAATAAGCCCATAGATAGCAACCGCTTCTTTGTTATTTGCATCAACTCTTTAGGCAGCTGTTTTGGCTCAACAGGACCAGCGAACATTGATCCAGAGACCGGCAAGCACTACCGCTTAACCTTCCCGGTACTCACCGTAGAAGACATCGCGAACACCGCAGTTACAGTCCTTGAACACTACAATGTGCAGCAGTTGCACACGGTCGTAGGCGCCTCCATGGGCGGCATGACAGCGCTGGCCTTTGCGCTTAATCAGCCAGATATGGTACGACGCCTGGTCTCAATTTCCTCTGCGGCTAGAAGCTTGCCTTACTCCATTGCTTTGCGCTCGCTACAAAGAGAGATTATTCGTAAAGACCCACTTTGGGAGAATGGCCAGTATTTATTGGCAGACCATGGGCCTGTCACAGGTATGCGGTTGGCGCGAAAGCTGGGCATGATCAGCTACCGGTCTGGTGAGGAATGGAGCGAAAGATTTGGGCGCGAACGGGCACTGGGTTTTACTGACGAGGACAGTCCGTTTGGAATAGATTTTGAAGTTGAATCCTATTTAGAGACTCATGCAAATAAATTCATCGGCTCATTTGACGCCAACTGCTATTTGTATTTGTCTCGAGCAATGGATCTGTTTGATGCGGCCGATCATGGCGGCAGCTTGTCTAGTTGCTTCACCAGTTTAGGTCTTGAATCCGCATTGGTCATTGGCGTCACTACCGATATGTTGTTCCCCATTAGCCAGCAGCAAGAGTTGGCTGACGCACTTGCAAACCAGGTGGATGAAGTAATATTCAAACCCTTGGAATCCATTCAGGGCCATGATTCCTTCTTGGTCGACATGGATCGGTTTAGACCAGCAATTGCCGAATACTTTTAGGTCTCTGTCTGCGCCTCTGCTCAGGATCGCGTCAGCTAGTAAATTTCCATTACAGATGCGTCAAAGACTTCGCCGATTTGTACCGCTTGATAGCCAAGGTTTTTGAGTTGATCTAAACAATCGGCTATCTGATCTTGGGGCATCGTTGCCAACATACCGCCTGAGGTTTGTGGGTCCACCAGAAGTTGTAGTGCTGGGTGATCTGCATCAATACCAACGATATTATAGTCTTGCAAAACAAGTGCATTGGCTTTTTGCAACGAGCTGGCCACACCCTGGCGAACCAAATCTTCTGCACCAGGGAGCAGGGGTACATCGGCTAAGCGCAACTTCACACCACAACCGGCGCCGCGCAAGATCTCACCCAAATGTCCAGCCAAGCCAAATCCGGTGACGTCGGTCAGCGCCCCTACTTTATGGGCAACCAACACCTCGATACTGGGCCAATTGCTTTGATCCATCGATGCCATACAAGCACTTGAAAGCGTGCTGTCCACCTGGCCGCGCATGTCCCCGGCTAACACCACACCGGTGCCCAAAGGTTTTGTCAAAATAACACCGTGACCAATTTGCGCGGCGGACTTGGTGCTGACCTCACCCGCGCTGGCACCCAGTACAGTGAGGCCTAAATTCAATTCCGCTCCTTCTGCCGAGTGCCCACCAGCCAGCACTACATCGTGGGCATTTAGCACATCAACAAGACCGCTCATCAGCTGGAACAACTCGTCTTCCATCATCGCCTCAGCCATTAATGGCACAGTAACAAAAGCCAACGCCGCGGAGGGTTTTGCTGCCATAGCAAATATGTCGTTAAGACTGTGGTGAGCGGCGATGCGCCCAAATAGGTAAGGGTCGCTGACCATACTACGGAATCCGTCAACTGTGGCTAGCGTCGTTGCGCCAGTATTAATCACTTCCGCCGCGTCATCACCAATACCCAACTTTAAATTCACCGATGATTGCACCGGCAGGCGTGCTAGCACCCGGCGCAGCGGATCTGCTGCCAGTTTTGCTCCGCAGCCACCACAGCGCATTAAGTCATCTGGCAATTTTTCTGCTAAGGCACTCGGCAGCGTGTGTACGGGTATCTGCATAGCCGGCAGGTTATTGAAGCGACGCATAAATTTTTCGTCGATCCATTGTTTGAGTTGCCACCAAATTCGTCCACGGGTTGCCATTGGTCCCCACGAAGCAATAGCCGTTTCATCGCCACAACCGATTAAATTTAGGTGGTAGCGTTGGGGGTGAAATTGACTACGAGAGGGTTCTAGACTTAGACCTTGAACAGCCAGTGCAAGGTTCTCTGCCAAAATTGGCCCTGCACGCACGGCATATACCCCGGCCTTTGGGCGCTCTTGGTCGACCAAATGCGCAACGTCACCTGCAGCAAAAATATGTGGGTGAGAGAGGCTGCGAAGCCGGTCGTCTACACGCAAAAAACCCCGTTTGTCTTGCTCTATACCTGTTGTTTTCAACCATTGCGGCGCACGCACATCTGTGACCCAAAAGACATGGTCCGCACGAATACACTGGCTGGCAGAGTGTAATTTTAAGTTAACCGTACTATCCGTTATATTTGCCTCTTCCGCCGCAAGACGGTCACAGACATAGTCTATTTTTTTCTCCGCCAAAGTCTGCCTAAGCTTTCTCACAGCCCCACTGCCATGACCTGGAAGAAGGTTTGGCCCTACAAGATAAATTTCTGTTGCCGCAGGAAGACTGGCTCTGAAAGCCAACGCTAGCTCAGCCCCGCCTGCACCCGCACCGATAATGGCTACGCTGCTGACATAATTGATGTCGGCGTGAATACGCCGTTTAATCTCAGCCCACTTGGGTATGAATTTGTTCAATGGCTTAACGCGGACGCCTTGCCCATTAACCGACGCTTGTTCTGCACCGCAATTGAGCGACAAGATATCGAAACGTAAACTCGGCCGATCTGCCAAATGAATGACATTTTCGATGGGGTTAATGCCAGTCACCTGGGCACAAATCAGTCGTGCGTTGGCAAAAACACATAAAGGTCCTAGCGCAATGTTGATGTCTTTTTCGCTATAAGCGCCAGATATATAACCAGGGAGCATGCCTGAGTAAGGCGATAGTGCACTTTCAGAAACGAGCGTAATTCGCACCCCTGGGACCGGGTTCATTGCGAATTTTTTCAGTACTTGGACATGAGCATGACCGCCGCCAATTAGGACCAAATCGCGAAGAGCAGGAATTTGAGATTGCATCAATTACCTAAAATTACGTTTTTCTATCTTGTGATTTAAACACAAACTGCGACAGGTCAGGGCACAATGAATTAACCATTAGGGCAATTTCTCGACGCCGCACCTAGGCCGTTCAAAGGTTTAAACGATACCTTGCTTTTGAAATGCTGCAATCTCTTGAGCCGAGTAACCCATCTCTTGCAAAACTTCGCTTGTGTGTTCTCCCATTTCTGGGGCTTTGAGCATAGTTTTAGTTTTTAGCCCATCTATATTAAGCGGATGCTTAATCACTAGGGGCATATCTACGCCCTCTGGTGGTGCAAAAGCCATGTTATTGGCAATAACCTGTGGATCTGAGGGCAGATCGGCAACTTGGCCGACAAGCGCTGAAGGTACGCCAATTGCGTGAAATTCAGACATCCACTGCGCTGATGTTTTGCCTTCAATGATCAGGGCTAACTCTTCAGCTAGCCGGTCACCATATTCAAGGCGCGCATCTGAAGTAGCGAAACGTTCATCCAACAGCAAGTCTGGTCGCTCCATAGCCGCGAACATCAGGTCCACCTCTTCGTCGGTGCGAACCATACTGAACTGCATCCAGCGGCCGTCTGCGGCCTCGTACATGCGTCTGGCAAATAATCTGGGTTGGCTCGCATAGTAGTCGGTGAAATCCGCCTCGGCAAAAGTGCCTTGGGCAATACACGAAGCCGACCAAATACCATTGGCTAGTAGCGACGTGTGTACATGGCTGCCCTCGCCGGTTTGTTGACGTCGGAATAGCGCTGTGAGGATAGAGGCGTATAAGCTTACGGAGGTGGGATGATCGCCCATACCCGGCAGCGCTGGCGCAGGCGGCGCGCCAGGAGAGCGGACTAAATCCATAAGCCCAGAGCGCGACCAATAGGCTACTAGATCAAAACCTTCACGATCTCGTTCTGGCCCTAACTCGCCATAAGCGGTGAGCGATGCATAAATCATTTTGCCATTGAGCGGTGCTAGGTCCTCATAGCTTAACCGCCAGGCACGGCGCATGGGGTGAGGTAAGTTGGTCACATATACGTCGCACTCTTCTACCAACTTCAGCAGAATTGCTCGGCCTTCGTCTGATTTGAGGTTCAGGGTGATCGACCGTTTATTGCGGTTATCCATTTCCCAAGTGTAGTTTTCGGTGTGGGTAGGTGTTGAGGCCATTCCTGCGAAAGCTCTATAGCCATCGCCTATTTCTGGCGCCTCTACTTTTATTACCTGGGCACCGTAGTCCGACAGAATGGTCGATGCCACTGGGCCAGCAATCCAGCTGCCCATGTCCAAAACTTTCAAACCGGAAAAAAGAAAATCGTCGCTCACTGATGCCTCCCCTATTTATTCCTCAACCTTCGACATTAACTGTAGTGATTAGCTATAACGGCCAGTAAACTGCTATTTGCACCAAAGCACTCTGCTCAGTTCTTTTACAAAAAACAAAATGGTTTAGGCAATTGGCTCACCTGAGCTAAGGCTAACTGCCCCCTCGACAGTCAGAACTAGTTTCTCCATATGAGCCTTTTTGCAAGTTAGGCTTCGCCCATAGCCTCATTCCACTCGGCAACCTGCTCCACTGACGCTAACAAAGCTGCGGTATCGCCTTCAATGGTTACTGTCTCAATGACATCACCCTGGGCAATTTTGTTGACTATGTCTTGATCTGCATCGCTTTGCACAGCACCAAAAATTGTGTGCGCATCATCTAACCATGGAGTGGGCACATGAGTGATGAAAAATTGCGAACCATTTGTGCCTGGGCCAGCATTGGCCATAGAAAATTTGCCCGGGGCGTCGTGTCTAAGCGAAGGTACAAACTCATCAGCGAAACGGTAGCCTGGTCCACCAGTGCCAGTACCTTGAGGGCAGCCACCTTGCACCATAAAATCTGGGATCACTCGGTGAAACGCGATGCCATTGTAAAAACCTCGTTCAACTAAGTTTACGAAGTTCGCAACGGTCATAGGTGTCTCTTCTGGGTATAGATCTAGCCTAATAGTGCCTTTATTTGTTTCCATTAATGCAACCAGTGACATACATCACTCCTTTATTTTAGTTATAAATCGTCAATTGTTGTTTGCCGCAAATTTCTGCGGTTGCGAACGACACCTTTGCCGTTCAGGCGGCGTGATTTAGCTCACCCGGCGTGAATTAGATCACGACATTCGATGGCGTCGTAATTCCACACCGGCGAGGATGGATATTTTATACCAGTACGTTGGCCGGCAATACCGGTAACTAGGATTTGTGCCAAGTGCCTGCCTAAATCCAGACTTGGGGTCTAGGTCTAGGTCTGGGTCTGGGTCTGGGTCTGGGTCTGGGTCTGGGTCTGGGTCTGGGTCTGGGTCTGGGTCTGGGTCTGGGTCTGGATTTAGGTTTAGGTTTGCGTTTGGGTTTACGAGTGCGCCTGCAAAAACTGCATTGCCCGATTTAGACCTGCAGCAATAGCGGCACCCTCTTTCCAATCATCAATCAATTCTGCATTGGGCGCTAACGCCGCTAGATGTTTGGAACTTGAATTGGGGTGATACACGTCGTTGCCAGCAAATACCAACATGGGCGTTTGGCACTCGCTTACAAAAGCGTCTTCTACACAGAATAAAGGCAAGTCATTGTCGAACATATTGAATCGCAGCGATGCCATAGCCTCTGGGTTAAAGTTGTCGGACTTAGCGGCCAGCAGGTCGTCAGCCCACATGTCATACATGGCAAAGAAAATATCACGATTTTCATCCCGCCCAATGGTCTGTAATACTAACGCGGAAGTGATTCTCTCTGGCGCATGCTTAATCAGGTTAAGAATATACGGGCCACCAATACACATGCCGGCGACATGAAATTGCGCAATACCTAAATGATCCATCAGCGCGAGCTGGTCTTGGGTGTAGGTATCCCAATTATCCCCTACAGCAACTGGTGCGATGGAGTCGCCCGCGTTGCGCTGATCCATAGCAATTATACGGTAATGGTCTTGCAAAGCTTCAATGGGATTCCACGGCCCATGGCTCCACATAGAAATAGCTGAACGCATGCCGCCTGGAGCAATTAAAAGTAAAGGTGTGCCCTCCCCATATTCTTCAAAATGTATGTTTATTTCGCCTAGTGTAAACGTTGGCATAGCCCTCTCCCTTTTAATGATACCAGCCCGCTAGTTTAGCTAATAAATTAAGTAAGTATTTACCAAATAAAGCGGGCGGTTTAGCGCAGCGCCTACAATAAAATGGGCGTGCGATGCTAAATTTCCCCTGCAGAATAACAAAGTCTGGATAAAAAAAAGCCAGCTCAATGAATTGGCTTTCGCTATACCGCTGCGCTTCAGTTTTTAGTGGCTGTGCAGTACCACTTGCAGGTCGGTGAAACCATGAACAAAGTTTGACGGCACCAGTACTGGCTCACCCACAACTTCCACCATATGAAAGCGCTTTTGAATTTCTTCCCAAAGAATTTTTATCTGCATCTCTGCAAGACGGTTCCCCATGCAGCGGTGAATGCCAAAACCAAACGACAAATGTTGACGCGCACGGTCTCTGTCGATAATGAATTCGTTAGGCTTGTCAATGGCTCGTTCATCGCGGTTACCTGAGATATACCACATAACAACCTTATCGCCTGCCTTAATGGTCTTGCCACCTAAGACATAGTCTTTGGTTGCCTTACGACGCATGTGGGCTAGCGGAGTCTGCCAGCGGATAATTTCTGAAACCATGGAGGGAATAACCGTGGGGTTATTGCGCAGCTTGGCATATTCACCCGGATTCTGGTTCAGGGCCAACACGCCGCCGGTCATTGAGTTTCTAGTGGTGTCATTACCGCCCACAATGAGCAGAATAAGGTTGCCCAAATATTCTTGCGGGCTCATATTTTGAGTGGCCTCACCATGCGCCAACATGGAGATCAGGTCATTAGATAACCCCTGCTTGGCACGCTCTTCCCACAGATTAGTGAAGTACGCCAAACATTCGAGTAACTCTTCTTGACGTTGCTCCTCGCTTTCGACGATGCCTGTTTCTGGGCCGCCAGTCGCCACATCCGACCAACGTGTAAGTTTGCTTCTATCTTCGAAAGGAAAATCAAAGAGGGTCGCCAACATTTGGGTGGTTAGTTCAATAGATACTTTATCAACCCAGTTAAAAGATTCACCGACAGGTAAGCTGTCTAAAACCGTCTGTACTCGCCCACGAATGGTGCTTTCCATCACCTTAAGGTTCTTCGGCGCCACTGAGCCTTGCACAGTCATGCGCTGCTCATCATGCTTAGGTGGATCCATTGCAATAAACATGGGCAGTGGAAAGTCTTCTTCTGGATCTACAATGGTAATTGCCGGATCTGAAGAAAAGCTCTGCCAATTGGCTTCCACTTCCATAATGTCTGCGAAACGAGTCACCGACCAATAAGGTCCAAACTCAGAATCTTTGCAGAAATGTACTGGGGCTTCGTCACGCAGACGGGCAAAATAGTCCCATTTGCGGTCCTGCACCCACAACTCACGTTGGCTAACGTCAATGTCCTCTAAGGGCACATCTTTAGCCTCGTGATCTATCATTTGTAAAACAGTTGCTTCACTCATTAGAATTGAAACTCCGGCAGGTCAACGGTAAGTCCATCATGAATTTCAGTCACTTCAATCTGGCAGGCCAAACGAGAACTTGTCTCTCTCTCTGGGTTCAAGTCCAACATAGAATCTTCTGCGTCACTAGGTGAACCCACTTTGTCCAGCCAATCTGCTTTAACCATAATATGACAGGTTGCGCAGGAGCACTCGCCGCCACAGTCAGCGTCAATGCCCGGGACCAAATTATCCAACGCTATCTGCATCAAAGATTTACCAACCTCTGCGTCTACGCTGTGTTCAGTACCGTTGTGCTCAATGAAAGTAACCTTAGGCATGTATTCCCCTTGAATATGGATTTAGTTAAGAAATTCAGCGCTAAAGTTAACGAAAGGCTTAGGCGCTAGCAATATCTATTTCGGACATTTTGCATTAACGGTTTGTCATAATCCTCTATCAACTAGAGCGTGTTTTGACAGTCAAAAGCGATCTGAGGTGATTTGAGGCGATCTGATACGCAGCTTTTGCAAGTAGGCGCACACGCCGCTTACTTACAGGCCTACGCTAGGCGCAAGTCTTAGGGGGCTAGAGCGTTAATGGCTTGAGCCATTGCAAGGTCTTTGGCTGTCACGGTATTACCAGCATCGTGGCTGGTTAACTCAATGGTCACACGATTATAAACATTAGACCAATTGGGGTGATGGTCGGCTTTCTCAGCGAGTAACGCCACTTGGGTCATAAACGCAAAAGCATTAGAGAAATCTGTAAAGATAAAATCTCTACACAACTTATTGTTAATATGGGCCCAACCAAGGACTTGGGATTGTTCAGCTGACATTGATGCTTCTCTGTATAAAGAACAGCGACTGCTCTATTGGCAAAGGAAATACATAGGGCGAACGCATTACACTTACCCCGACTTGAGCACAAGGTTAGTGCATCTGCCGTAGTGAGTAAATTGCTGCCCTAAAGGCGCTCCAGCAACATGCTAAAGTATTGGTACAGTACTGCTAAAGTACTGGCTAAAAAGCAGGACTCTCTAACACTCTTCAGGGGCCTCTTAGAGCTCTCTAATGAGCCTCAAAAAATCCTTAAAGGATCCTCAAACAACTCTCATGCAGAACCAGTAATTTACTCGACCGTTAAAGCTTTTCCAGTTCGGGTTGCCCTAGCGCTGCTCGGTAATTACTGTGGAAATGGTGCAATGCTGGTTCATTGCGACCAAATAAAATTTCTTTCAACTGGCCGTTTTCAGCAGCCCGCTGCTGCATCTCGCCCATGACGTAATCTTCGTTTTCAATGGTCGAACGAAATACCTCCAGCGAAGCTGACAGACTGGGCGCCCCGCCACCATTAGCCAAGCGTTTATTGGCGTCGTAAACGTCCTGATTCCCTGACCAGTCTGCATCTCTCTGCGCAACCAGTTCTGCTGCTTCTGGCGAAAAATAGAAGCTAATGCGCGTGATTGACCGCCCGGGTTGGCCTGCAACAGGGTAAATACGAATCAATGTGGTGGAATTTTGATCAACAAGCAGCTGAATATTGGGGAACAAGTGATACAGCACGAATGTACCCTTTGCTATGTCCCACTCTGCTTCAGGAAGGGTGCGCATCGCATCAATGCCACGATTAGCCGTAACAAATCGGTGATGCTGGCCGAACAACTTGAGGTGTAAGTTATTACCGTAGTAAAGGCGCCCGAGGGTATCTTTATGCAGCTTGCCAAAATGATAGGTTTCGCCAAAAGTGTCGTTTGCGAACTTCCAGTTTAGCTGCATATCTATACTGGTATTGCCTGCGAAGAGCTGACCGCCTACCCCATAAGAAGCTAGTTCTTCGGCCAGTGGGCCAAGCAATTCATCGACATCCAACCTTCCATCCGGGTTTGGGTGGACCCATAACAAACCATCTCGTTCTACTGCGGGAAGTTCAATTAAACCATGACAAGATTTATCTATTTCGCCGAAGTGATCGTTGTTTGGGATATTAATCAACTCGCCGCTGTTGGCGTAGCTCCAGTTATGAAATGGGCACATAAAGACATTTTTTTTACCCCGCTCATTGGATGCAACTTTCACTGAACGGTGCCGACAGGCGTTAAGAAACGCATGGAACACGCCAAACTTGTCACGTGTTGCCAACACTGGCGTGCCAAAATCATCAAGGGTGAGGTAAGATCCTGGCTCAGGAAGATCGTTGGAAAGACCAATTAATTGGGGATGATTTTGAAAGAATTTTTTTTCTTCTTGCTGAGCAATTTCAGGACAAACGTATGAGCGGGTTGACATCTTGTACTGCACGCCGGCATCGATGTTCTTGCCATCGTCTAGTTGCTGCATCAGTTCCTGCAAGATCGTGACTTGTAAGTTATGTTCCACAGTAATCTTCTCCTACGATCGTGTTCTTATATCACTCACTATCTACCAACTATCTACTAACTATCTGCTAACTATCTACCAAGGGGCCGCGCACCAACGCTCTATCAGCACTGCTCTACAGCGCCGCTCGAATAATTAATTCGACAGTTAGAGAATCGCTAAAAATGCAAGGCAGGTCAATATTTCTATGGCAGTGAGTGAGGCTGCTAAAAAATGCAAGATTTACACTATTTGCCAAGTCTTGATTGGCTTTGAGGCTACATAGAGAAAGAGGTGTTCGCTGGCTTCGCTAGCAATATCAGCAAAGAGTTCAGCAACAACTTAGCCAGCAAATTGGCTACTAAAATCGACGCAGAGCCAACGACTAACTGAGGCGTTAACCCAGGTATTAGACAATCTAAGAGTCAGAGGTTTGAGCCGCCTAGATTGATGCGTCTAAGCACTTGAGGGGTTCGGCCACTGGCATTGCGCCTAAATGGGTTTCTTGTTAAAACTTAACAAAATCATAGAGTTAAGTGGTGGAGCCAGGGAGGATCGAACTCCCGACCTCTTGAATGCCATTCAAGCGCTCTCCCAGCTGAGCTATGGCCCCGAACCAGCGCGCAATTTTAGGTAGCTAAGGGCCACCTGTCAAATGCCGATTGGATTAATTGCGTTAATCTTGCCGCCATTGTAATTTTTGGTATTCCTTATCAAGGCGCTTACGCTCTTTTCCCGAAACCGCAAAAACTTCCAGTGCATTACGTAGCCGGCCTAGACTTAGGGGTGCACCAAGAAATACCAGTGAGTCGAACAACGGCAGGGAAACACTGCGCCCGCTCACTGCAATGAATAAAGGAAACAGATAATCTCTCACCTTCATATCACAAGCGACGGCTAAGGCTTGGACCGAAGTATAAATCTCTTCTCGTTGCCAACTACGCATCTCTTCAAACGCCGCCAAAGTATGGTAAAGCACCCTAACCACCTCGTCACGCCGCAGAGATTTATGCTGAAAATCTGCCTCAACTAATACTCGTCGCTCGCCAATAAGATAGTCGACTATAGGCACTAAATCGGACAACCGCTCTGCACGCTCCTGGACCAAGGGCACCAATTGCTTCAGACGCTCTGGGTTTAGCATCCAATCGCTCACACGCTGGGCATACTCATCCGTAGAAAGGGCCCGAAGATATTGCGCATTTACCCATTTCAACTTGGTTTGATCAAAAATTGGACCGCCAGTAGAAATACGATCTACATCAAAGGCATCGACCATGGCTTGGCGTGTGAAAATCTCTTCTTCACCGGGCATGGACCATCCCATCAGGGACAAATAGTTCAAAAGCGCTTCCGGCAGATAACCCATGTCGCGATAATAAGTCACGCTAGTTGGGTTTTTACGCTTGGAAAGTTTGCTTTGATCTGGGTTACGCAATAACGGCAGGTGGACCATTTCTGGAGCTTCCCAACAAAAATATTGGTACAGCAATATGTGTTTTGGCACTGAATTGAGCCATTCTTCGCCGCGCAAAATATGCGTGATTTCCATTAGGTGATCGTCTACCACCACTGCTAAATGGTAGGTAGGCATACCGTCCGCTTTAACCAGGACTTGCATATCAACCTGCGTAAAGGGAATGGATATTTCACCGCGTAGGCGATCCGTGAAAGTACACTGCCCTTCGCTGGGCACCTTCATGCGTACAACGTGCTCTTCCCCAGCAGCCAAGCGCGAGGCGACTTCTGAGGCCGCTAGGTTTACGCAAAAGCCATCGTAACGTGTGGTTTCTTTATTAGCTTGCTGCTGTGAACGCACTTCGTCCAGTCGCTCTTTACTACAAAAACAATGGAATGCGTGCTGGTCTTCTAAGAGCGTTTGTACGTACTCTTGATAAATATCTTTGCGCTCACTTTGTCTATACGGGCCATGAGGTCCGCCCTTGTCAGGACCTTCATCCCAATCCAGCCCGAGCCATTCAAGAGATTCAAATATCGACAACTCAGACTCAGCAGTGCTGCGAGCCTGATCCGTGTCTTCAATGCGGAGAATGAATTCCCCGCCTTCGTGACGAGCAAATGCCCAGTTAAAAAGCGCCATGTAGGCTGTGCCTACATGAGGGTCCCCGGTGGGAGATGGCGCTATTCGGGTGCGTACTTTTTGCGTAGTCAAATGCCTAGAAGCCCATCTTCACGACGTCTTCAGGGATCAGCGGGTAAGCGATGCCGGCTAACGACTGAGTCACTCTGACCACTTGGCAGGCATAGCCAAATTCGTTGTCGTACCAAACATAGAGGACGACACGATTGTCTTTCACAATAATGGCTTCGCCATCAACTATGCACGCATGACGATTACCTACCATGTCTGAAGACACGACGTCTGGTGATGTAGTGAAATCAATCTGACGTTGCAATGAGCTATGCAGCGCGGCGTTACGCAAAAAATCTTTCACTTCTTCCTCAGTAGTTTCGCGGCTCAACGTCAGGTTAAGAATGGCTAACGAAACATTTGGAGTTGGCACACGAATGGCGTTACCTGTCAGTTTGCCTTCCAGCTCCGGCAGCAATTTCACTACCGCAGATGTGGCGCCTGTTTCGGTGATTACCATATTCAAAGGAGCGCCGCGTCCGCGACGATTTGATTTGTGATAGTTGTCGATCAGATTCTGGTCGTTGGTATAAGAGTGTACTGTTTCCATGTGGCCATTAACAATCTCGAAGTTGTCATCCATGGCTTTGAGCACAGGCACGATGGCATTGGTAGTACAACTACCCGCAGCAAGCACGTGATCTTCGTCAGTGATGTCTCGAGTGTTTAAACCAGAAACTATATTCTTGACCGACCCTTTGCCTGGCGCGGTTAAAACAACGCGTTTTGTACCTTTAGATTTCAGGTGCTGGGATAAGCCATCTTTGTCTCGCCAAACACCCGTGTTATCAATAATGATGGCATCATCAATACCGTATTCTGTGTAATCAATTTTTGCAGGATCGGACGCGTAGATCACGCGGATGACGTTGCCGTTGGCAATAATGCACTCGTTTTCTTCGTCAACACGAATGGTGCCTTTAAAACTGCCATGAATTGAATCACGACGTAATAGGCTGGCGCGTCGAACGATGTCATCGTCACTGCCCTTGCGCACCACAATGGCGCGTAGACGTAGTTGACCACCGCCACCGGTTTTCTCAATGAGCAACCTGGCAAGTAGACGGCCAATACGACCAAAGCCGTAAAGGACAATGTCCTGGGGCTTTTCTATCGGCAGTGCGGTTACCCCAATGACCGAGGCGCATTCGCGAATAACAAAATCTTCAGCGCTAATTGCCTCTGACGCTGCCATAAATTTAGTCGCCAGCTTGCCAAGATCAACGTGGCATGGGCCCATATCTAATTTAGAAATGGCTTCAAGGACGGGGTAGGTTTCAAATTCTGAAAGCTCATTCTGCTCAACCTGACGAACATAACGATGGGCTTTCATTAACTGAGTTACGGTTTGGTTGTGCATAGCACGCCCATAACAATAAACCACGACGTTATTACGGTATAACCTACCGATCATTGGGATCATTCCCTCGGCTAGGGCTTCTCGTTCTTTCCAGTCGGGAAAATAGTCATCTAGGCTGGGTAAACTCACGTTGTCTCCTTCTCATCCAAATAATATTTAGCATTTTAGTGGCTGGTAATTTAGCCACTTGTGGAACTGAGAGTTATGTTGAAATATAAACTGCCTTGATTGCGATTACTCTTAATAAGAGTTTTTCACAAATAGGGCCAAAGGTGTCAGAGCGGATGTTAACTTCATTTTGTCAACAACCCAACGGCATAAACAGATATGTACCTGCCACTTTACCACCCCAAGATTTTAGGATAGTTCCGATTTCATTCTCAGCGCGGCGGCAGTTTATCACCAGAATTGCCGGGATTATAGAATCCCGGCAGCATTAGTTAGCGATAACGCTGATTTAGGGAGTCTAACGTGTCGCTTCCAGGGCATAAATCAGCTTCAGTTAGCTCATTTAGAGGTTGGCTTACCGTGTCCATGATGTCATGGCACTCAACAGCATTTGGATCTACATAGAGCAAGCCCGTTACGACCTCACCCTTTTCTTGCATTCGCTGCACATAGTTTAGCGCTCCCACTCGATCATGTGGATCGTAGTCAGCGTCTACCTTATATAGCTGCAGTGTGGAGCCATCTGGCATAGCCACATCTTCACGACTGCCCTCAGCATAGTCCGCTGTGACCTCGTCGTGGGCCATTATTAAATCTGCATCCATTACGTTATGGATGTGATCACGCACAAACTCGTAGCTCTTGGTAGAACCAGAATGGTTGTTAAAGGCTACACAGGGCGAAATGACGTCAATAAAGGCCATGCCCTTATGCATGAGAGCTGCCTTAATAAGCGGCACCAATTGTTTTTTATCACCGGAGAAACTGCGCGCAACAAAACTTGCACCAATTTGCAAAGCGCTGCTGACCAAATCAATGGGTTCGTAAAGATTGGGTACGCCCTTCTTACTGGTTGAACCCTTATCGTTAGTTGCCGAGAACTGGCCCTTAGTTAACCCATAGGTGCCGTTGTTATCGACCAAATACAGCATATTTATCCTGCGGCGCACAATGTGCGCAAATTGGCCGAAACCAATAGACGCACTGTCGCCATCGCCAGATACACCCACACCAATGAGGTCACGGTTGGCTAAATTTGAGCCGGTCATGACGCTGGGCATTCGCCCATGCACAGAGTTAAAGCCATGGCTCTTGTTGAGAAAGTAACTTGGCGTTTTTGACGAACAGCCAATACCGGACACCTTCGCAAATCGATGTGGCGGCAGTGACAGTTCAGCACAGGCCTGAACAATGGCTGCGCTCACCGAGTCGTGGCCACAGCCAGCACACAGGGTAGAGACGGAGCCTTCATAATCGCGCCGAGTTAGGCCTATTTCATTAACAGGCAGTTTCGGGTGATGAACTTTGGGTTTAGCGACAAATGTCATGATTGCACCTCTGTCACTCGGGAGAATTTGTTCTCAATATAATAATCAGAAATTTGCTCGGTAATGGTATCCGCAGAGATAGATAACCCCGCGTAATAAAGTACCGAAATCAACTTAGCTGGATTAGTTTGTAACTCATTAATCAGCAATGAGCGCATTTGGCCGTCGCGATTTTGCTCTGCAACAAAGATCAAATCGTGAGCAGCAATGAACTGTTCTACCTCATCACCAAAAGGAAATGCACGCACTCTGCAGGTGTCCATATGAATGCCGCTTTGCGCCAAGTTATCTAATGCCTCTGGCATAGGCAGCGACGTAGTACCGTAATACAACACGCCTACCGACTGCCCCTTATCAACAATCTGCGCTGCTGGGACAATTGTTCGAGCGGTTTGCCACTTCTTCTGTAAACGCTCCATATTGCGTTGGTAGACTTCACCGGACTCGGTATATACCGCGAATTCATCGCGTGAAGTACCACGGGTAAAGAACGCACCTTTTTCAGGGTGTGTGCCCGGATAAGTGCGATAACCAATGCCGTCACCATCCACATCCAAATAACGGCCAAAGACTTCTACTTCATCTAAATCTTTAGCGGATAGCACCTTACCGCGATCGTAACGACGACTGTCGTCCCACTCGAAAGGTTCGCTCAGATTGTCATTCATACCCAGTTCTAAATCGCTGAGCACCATAATCGGCGTCTGTAGACGATCAGCTAAATCGAGTGCTTGGGCCGCGAAGTCAAAGCACTCCTTGGGCGTAGATGGGAACAACAACGGATGCTTTGTATCGCCATGAGACGCATATGCGGCGCCAATTAAGTCCCCTTGCTGAGTTCGCGTCGGCATACCAGTTGATGGACCGGACCTTTGAATGTCCCAGATAACCGCAGGAATTTCAGCAAAATAAGCCAAGCCCAAAAACTCTGACATCAGAGAGATACCGGGACCACTGGTTGCGGTGAAAGAACGTGCGCCGTTCCAGGCCGCACCAATAACCACACCGATAGCAGCCAACTCATCTTCTACTTGTAAAAAAGCAAATTTCTTTTGGCCCGTTTCTTTATCAATGCGCAGCACATTGCTGTGATTTTCAAAACTTTCGGCAACTGATGTAGAGGGTGTAATTGGATACCAAGCGCAGACTGTAGCGCCGCCATAAACACTACCTAATCCGGCCGCATCATTGCCGTCGATCATAATGCGATCTCCCACCGCATCAGAGCGCCTAACCTGCAGAGGTAATGGCGCATCAAGGTAGTTCAGCGCGTAATCACGGCCTAGTTCCAATGACCGAATATTTGGCTGTATCAGCGCATCTTTGCCTTTGTATTGGGTTGAAACCATGCCGGTAATGACATCAAATTCAATGTTCAGCAGCCCAGCCAATGCACCTAAATAGGCGATGTTTTTAAACAAACTGCGCTGCTTCGGGTCAGAAAATTCTGGCAGCATCATAGACGAGATCGGAATGGCTATTTCATGAATGTCATCGCGTTTTAGCGCTTTAGCTAAGGGCTTAGAGTTGTCGTAAAGCAGATAGCCACCTGGAGAGATGCTGGCAACGTCTTCGACCAAGGTTTCAGCATTCATCGCTACCATGATGTCTACGCCCTCGCTACGACCCAAGTAGCCCTTCTCGCTGACTCTTACTTCAAACCAAGTAGGTAAGCCTTGAATATTTGAGGGAAAGATATTTCGTGTAGCAACGGGAATACCCATGCGGAACAGTGCTTTGGCAAACATACCGTTAGCACTGGCCGAACCAGAGCCGTTAACGTTCGCGAAGCGGATGACAAAATCGTTGTACTTAATATTCATTCTGCGTAAGACCCCAACTGAGGAATATGCACAATAGAACGCTGCATATCCCAAGCATTGGTCGGACATCGCTCTGCACACAAACCACAGTGCAGACAAACGTCTTCATCCTTCACCATGACCCGAGCTGTTGGGAGTACACTTGAGACGTAAATGTCTTGCTCTGTATCATCCGCCGGTGCGGTTAAATGCTGACGCAACTGATCTTCATCTTCGTTAGCAGCGAAGGAAATACAGTCCATAGGGCAAATATCTACACAGGCATCGCACTCAATACACAAATTCTCAGTAAACACCGTTTGCACGTCACAGTTTAGGCAACGCTGAGCCTCTTTTTCCGCTAGCGCTTGGTCAAAACCAAGTTCTACTTCAACGCGAATATTCGATAGCGCAGACTTCTTTTCAACCAAGGGCACAATGTGACGGCTGGCATCATCGTGCTCAGCGTCGTAGGCCCACTCATGCATACCCATCTTTGTGGAAATTAGATTCACACCCTCAGGCGGTCGATCTGCAATGAGATCCTGACCTTGGCAAAACAAATGAATACTAATCGCCGCGCGGTGAGCATGAGCAGAAGCCCAAATGATATTTTCAGGGCCAAAGGCGCTATCGCCACCAAAAAACACCTTAGGGTTGGTAGTTTGTAGCGTGACTTCGTTTAACGTTGGACAATCCCACTTATCAAACTCAATGCCGAGGTCTCTTTCTATCCACGGGCAATGATTGTCCTGACCAATAGCCATGAGCACATGGTCGGCTTCCATAAAAACATCGGGTTCGCCACTAGGTTCATACCTCAGACGACCATCTTCGCCTTTTACTGGGGTCACGCACTCAAAAAGTATGCCTTGCAGCTTGCCATCTTTATGCACAAATTCTTTCGGCGGGCGGTTGTTAATAATAGGAATGCCTTCGCGCATGGCATCGTCTTTTTCCCACTCTGAAGCTTTCATCACTTCAAATGCAGAACGTACGACAACGCTGACCGACTCGGCCCCCATACGCAAAGAGGTGCGGCAGCAGTCCATTGCAGTATTACCGCCGCCCATAACAATGACCTTGCCCTTCATTTCGGTAATATGACCAAAGGCAACGCTCGACAGCCAATCAATACCGATGTGGATATGCTTATCTACCGCCTCTCGGCCTTTAAGCTCTAGGTCGCGACCACGGGGTGCACCAGTACCAACAAAATAAGCATCAAAATTCATATCCATCATGGCTTTCATGCTGGTAATTTCTTGACCAAAGTGGCGATGCACACCCATATCTAGGATGCGATCTACTTCTTCATCAAGAACTTCTTCAGGCAATCTAAAAGCAGGAATTTGACTGCGCATAAAGCCACCGCCCTTTTCATCCTGCTCAAATAAATGTACTTCATAACCCAACGGCAAAAGATCTCGTGCAACTGCTAGCGAGGCTGGACCTGCGCCAATGAGGGCAACTCTTTTGCCATTTTTTTCGCTAGGCACATGCGGCATGAAGGCAGTTACGTCGCCTTTATTGTCTGCGGCAACGCGCTTTAAACGACAGATGGCCACTGGCGTTTCTTCAGTTCTGACTCTGCGGCAAGCTGGCTCGCAGGGTCGGTCACAAGTTCGCCCTAAAACACCGGGAAAGACGTTTGAATCCCAGTTCAGCATATACGCTTCGGTATAGCGTTCTTGTGCAATTAATCGTATGTACTCTGGCACTGGTGTGTGCGCCGGACAGGCCCACTGACAATCCACTACTTTATGAAAGTAGTTGGGATCAAAAATATTGGTTGGTTCCATAATTCCCTGTCGCCCTGTTACTGCTAAGCACAAAGTTACACTTCAAGCTATGCTAGATCTGCCTCCCACGGCCTTTGATTCAAACACCATGCCTTATGGTTTATCCCGCTGAATCTCGTGTCATCTTCCCTATGCTGGGAATTCCCATGACTCCTGAACCTTAGCCTAGGGATAATTAGAACGCCAGTACCTGGTGCCACCTCAATTTGGTTACGCGCAATAGAATAATTGCGGCTTTTTTTTCATGTTCTTGAACATCAAAACTTTAACCCACCGGGGAAGCAGGTAGAATAGCGCCTGCGCGGCCAGCTCTCCCGAAGCTATAAAGATCAGCGGCGGGATAACAAGACTGTAAAAAGACGGCTAAAGACTTATTTGAAGACTCACTTAAAGATAGACAACCCTTCAAGGAGTGTGTCGACTCTGTGATTATGCAGCGATGGGGAGCAGGTCTTAGAACAAAGGAAAAGCAGCGCAAATTCTTTTTGCGGTGCACAGACGTGCGCGGCAATTAGACTCACAGCACAGTATACAAAAACAAATAATATGGATTTTTAGCATTGCGCCAACTGATTCTTAACTCGACATCTTCAGTACTCACTCCAGCCAGAGACGGCGACAATTTGAGTTGGAACGGCCTCAGCGGCTCTGCAGAAATCCTTGCCGTAACAGAGCTTGCCCAAGCGCACGACAACCTTATCGTTGTAGTTACGGCAGACTCCTCAGCCACAGAGCGTTGGACCAGTGGCATCAACTTCTTTGCTGGCAACACAGGTGAAGATACTGACACTCTAGACGTATTGCGTTTCCCAGATTGGGAAACCCTGCCCTACGATGTATTTTCACCCCACCAAGATATTATTTCCGAACGGCTCGCTTCCCTGTCCCAGCTGCATGGTAAAAGCAAAGGAGTTCTTACTGTTCCCATAAGCACCTTGTTGCAAAAAGTAGCGCCCACCTCCTATTTGGGCGGCGCCTGTTTCAATCTCGCTTGCGGACAAACGTTCGATGTTTCCGAGCAGAGATTAGTGCTGGAATCTGCCGGCTACCAGAGCGCAGATATGGTGGTTGAACGGGGCCAATACGCGGTGCGCGGCGCACTGGTTGATATTTTTCCTATGGGCAGCGAACTGCCTGTAAGGATCGATCTATTAGACGACGAAATAGATACGCTGCGGACCTTTGACCCAGAAACCCAACGAACGGTTGAACAAATAAAACAACTCAACCTACTGCCGGCTAAAGAATTTCCATTCGATGATGCCGCTATTGCTAGATTTCGCGACCGCTGGCATACCACCTTCAACGTGGACGTTAGACGCTGTAGCGTGTACCAGGACGTCAGCAGTTATATTGCGCCAAACGGCGTTGAATACTATCTGCCATTGTTTTTTGAAAAGCTCGACAGCCTCTTCGACTACCTTCCACAAGATACTTTATTTGTGCTCGAAGCTGGTGCTATGGCCGCAGCAGATACCTATCTGGCAGAAGTTGAGAGCCGTTACGAGTCCCTGCGTTACGACATTGAACGACCAATACTAGAGCCCGCAACCCTTTACCTTGCGGCAGAAGAGCTGCGCCAAAACCTTAACAAAGGTAAACGCATATTCCTCAACTCTGTAGATGCCAAACATGCGGTAGATTTCGTAACTCAGGCACTTCCAGACTTGCATATTAATGCCCGCTTGGCTGAACCAAGCCACGCGTTACAACAATTTTTACTGGGCAGCCAGAAGCCTGTGCTTTTTATTGCCGAGTCTGCTGGACGCCGAGAGATATTCGATGAATTGCTGCGCAAAAGCTCAATCCAAACGCACAATGTAGCCTCCCTCGAAGAGTACTTGGATAGTGGTGATACTCATTGCATTACAGTCTCGCCCATTCTTGAAGGTCTGTTTATAGACGATGCCATCATCATTACAGAAAACGAGGTATTGGGTAAGCGGCCAACTGAGGGTAAAAAGGACAGCAATCGAAAAGTAATAGACCCCGACCAGATTGTTCGAAACTTAACCGAGTTGTCTATGGGTTCGCCAGTCGTTCACATAGAACATGGCGTTGGACGCTATCTAGGTTTGGAAACTTTGCAGATTGATTCAGCAGACTATGAATTTTTGATGCTTGGCTACGCGGGCAGCGCCAAACTATATGTGCCAGTAACATCACTGCATTTGATTGGCCGTTACGCCGGGGCAGATGAGCAGCACGCGCCCTTGCACCGGCTTGGCTCAGACCAATGGGATCGCGCGAAACGCCGTGCAGCAGAAAAAGTTATCGACGTCGCCGCAGAGTTGTTAGACATATACGCACGACGAGAGCTGCGCAAGTCCCACAGCCTCAAGCCAAGCGAAAGTGACTACGCCGCATTTGCCGCAGAGTTCCCTTTTGACGTCACCACTGACCAAAAAACTGCCATCGAAGAGACCTTGGCAGATATGGCAATGGAACGAGCTATGGACCGACTGGTCTGTGGCGACGTTGGCTTTGGCAAAACAGAAGTGGCTATGCGCGCGGCATTCGCCGCGGTGCAAAGTGGCAAGCAGGTGATCATGCTGGTACCCACAACCCTGCTCGCCCAACAACATTACGATACGCTGGTCGATCGATTTGCAAATTGGCCGGTCAATATTGACGTGGCCAGCCGTGCTAAAACTACGCAAGAAATAGATGAAATTTCGGTTCAAACTGCTAATGGCAAGATGGACATCCTAATTGGCACGCATAAGTTACTCAGCCCACAGTTTAAGTTTAACGACTTAGGCTTGGTGATTGTCGACGAAGAACACCGGTTTGGTGTGCGCCAAAAAGAACGCCTACGCGCCATTCGTGCAGAGGTGGACGTTTTAACGTTAACAGCGACACCTATTCCAAGAACACTCAACATGTCATTGAGTGGCATACGCGACTTATCCGTCATTGCCACGCCGCCAGCAAAAAGGTTATCCATTAAAACCTTTGTGCAGCAACGCAGTGAACAAAGCGTACGCGAAGCCATTAGCCGCGAACTGATGCGCGGCGGACAAGTTTTCTTTTTGCATAATGAAGTTCGCTCTATCGAACAAACAGCAGAAACCATACGCGAACTAGTGCCCGAAGCCCGCGTGGGTATTGGTCATGGTCAATTGCGTAAAAACGAACTCGAAGAAGTAATGAGTGAATTTTACCACCGTCGCCTCAACGTTCTTGTCTGTTCCACAATTATCGAAACAGGTATCGACATACCCAACGCCAATACAATCATTATCGAGCGTGCGGACAAATTTGGCTTAGCTCAATTACACCAGTTACGAGGACGCGTTGGTCGCAGTCATAGGCAAGCCTATGCTTACCTTTTAACTCCAGAGCCTAAATCTATGACTGCAGATGCAGTGAAGCGATTAGAGGCTATTGAAGCATCTGGAGACCTAGGCGTCGGCTTTACGCTAGCAACACAGGATATGGAAATACGCGGCGCTGGCGAACTATTGGGCGACGACCAGTCGGGCCAAATCGAGTCTATTGGCTTTTCAATGTACATGGATATGCTGAACCGCGCAGTGAATGCGCTACGTTCTGGCCAGATACCTGACAGAGATATGCCACTAGAACCTGTCAGCCAAGAAATTAATCTTCATGTGCCTACACTGATCCCCAACGATTACCTACCCGATGTACAAACTCGCTTGATACTTTATAAGCGTATTTCAGCGGCTAACTCGCAGTTAGAATTAGATAATCTTCAGGTGGAGATCATTGATCGCTTCGGCCTGCTGCCCCCTGCAATGAAAAACTTGTTCCAGGTTACTGGTCTAAAAATTATTGCGCAAAGCTTGGGCATTATAAAACTGGACTTAGGCGAGGAACGTGGCAAGTTAGAGTTCAGCAAAACTACTAAAGTTGATCCAATGGAAATTGTTAAGCTTGTGCAGCAAGAAAGCCATACCTTCAAACTTGATGGTGCCTCTACACTGCGCATAGAAAAAGACTTAAGCGAATTTACTCAGCGCCTGGAATTTTCTTTCGAACTGTTTAGCCGCTTGGCACCAAACATCGCAGCAGCAGCATAGGGCAATAGAGAACGTAATGCAGCGAGTCAATCAACTCCAAAAGAACACAGCGTTGGGCAAAATGCCTGTAGCCGCATTGCCGGCAACGTTGTTGCTTTTGCTGTTTTTAGCATTAGGGCCCAGCGCACATTCTGCCAGCGACAGTGCGCTATCGGCATCTGGCTTCCCTGCAGAATATGCACAATTAGCGCTTGATGAATTTGCCAACGTTAAAGAAATTGAAGATCTGTTGGAGGAGCGGCGTTTCAGAGTTGAAATAATTCTTTTCACTCGCGTAGATCAAAGCGGCTTTGGCGAAGAACCGTTGCTGTCCATTGCGCCAAGAGTTTTGCCAAACAATATGTTTGGTTTGACGCCGAGTATTGGCGCGGCGTTTGAGTTTAATAGCGCACCCAATGACTATTGTATTGGCTACCCCAATATTGCCATTGAGCCGGAGCTACCGGCCAAGCTACGAGCGTTATTAAACAAAGAAAATGAACCGGAACTCGCTCAGTGGTTTAACGAAGACAACTTGGGCACAAACTCACAGCCGTTGGATCCGCAGCTAGGCGAAAATTCTTCTTTATTTAGCGATGTCCTAGATTCCGAGGCTCCGCGAACAGACCTAATTATCGGTTCCGACTTTACCAACTCAGATATTGCTGACGAGGCTTTTGCCGAAGAAAATTTACGCCTGCAAACTGCATCGCCTAGAGAACAATTCATAGAACTAGTCACCCCCGCTATTGCGCCACGAGTTTCGCCTACCCCTTATTTAAACTTTATTACCCAATTGAGTTTGTTTGAAGATGCGCTGAAAGAAAACAGCTTTGGCGCAATTGCCCCCGAGCGCTTTGAACTGAGCAAAGAAGCATCAACACTCGACCGAAACCCAAAATTCAACTTGTTACTGCATCAAAGCTGGCAACAAGTTGTGCCGCCCAGAGCTGCGCCACAGCAAATCTATTTTACCGCCAAGGCTTCGGCCATTTCGCTGGAGGGTTTGATAAGTGTCACATTGGGTCGTTATCTGCATTTCGCAGGGCAGCTATGGTTAGAAGCACCCGTTGCCGACTATGAGGCGGAACAACTCCTCAGCGTTGGTGACGGCACGATAGCAAACCTACATTCCAGCAGCACGCAAAAACTTTTGAATACAGAATCCGTTGAAGCAACAACCACCCAAAAAAATGCCAGTTCGCTCGCAGCTTTAGACAAGGCAAATAGCACAAAGACTGCGTACTTCGAATTGAATGAAAGTAGACGGATGCGCAGCAAAGAACTGCATTACCTTGACCACCCTGCCATGGGTATCATCGTAAAAATAACCCCAGTAGAGGCGTCAGAATTGTTGCGGCAAGCTTGGGCAGACTTCGACAAATACCGACAGCCAAATGAGCAAACCCCATAGGCGAGTTGTTTCCCTTTATTGGAATATGCCCTTAGACCCAGCTACTAGGCAGAGCATATATTGAGGGTAAGTTGCGCCCATAGCCCTTCACATCCATACCGCAACCAAACAAAAATTTATTTGGGCAACCCAGCACTGGGTAATCCAACTGAACATCTGTCTTAGCGCAATTTTTATCAGCCAACACGGCTATTGCTACTTTTTTGGCACCAGACGCCAATGCCCACTTTTTCAAATACGCTAACGTAATGCCTTCGCTTAAAACATCATCTATCAACAGGACGGTTCTACCCTGCAGGGGTGGGTGCTCCGCGCCCTGCCAAGTTATCTCGCCACCTTGATCAGAGTCTCGATACCGATTCACATCGACGTATCCCTGCTGCAGTGGAAAAACCATTCGCTGCATTAGCTGACCTGTTAAAAAGAGGCCGCCCTGCATAACGCTCAAAATAACTGGATTTTTATCTTGCAGCGTAATAGTAATAGCCACCGCTAAGCGATCTACTGCAGCGGTGACTTGTTCCTTGGTAAAGACCACTTCTGCTTTAGCAAAAGCATGCCCAACCCCCGAGGGCATACCTGGGACTAATTCAATATCTGTAAGCCCTGTCATAAGTTGGGTTCATTTTGCATCTGCAAGTGCACCGTCTGAGTCGGAAAGGCCATCTCGGCACCGTGCTCATCTACTATGGCGGCAACTTTTAGCAACACGTCTTCTTTGACCTTGTGATAGGTCTGCCAGTCGGTCGTTTCAGTAAAGGTATAAACAAAGAATTCTACCGCCGAGGCGCCAAAGCTGACAAAGTTCACCATTAAAATTTGGCGATGATCAATATCAGCATGCTCTTCCAACATTTTTCTAATATTCACCAAAATATCTGGCACTCGATTTACATCTTCATAACGCAGACCAATAGTTTCGTAAATGCGCCGGTTGAGCATACGCGAAGGATTTTCTACCGCTAAGGAACTAAAAATTGCGTTAGGTACATAAAGGGGCCGCTTGTCGAATGTTCTGATCCGAGTCAGACGCCAGCCTATGTATTCAACCGTACCTTCAATATCGCGGTCAGGAGAGCGAATCCAATCACCCACAGAAAACGGGCGATCTAGGAAAATCATCAACCCACCGAAGATATTTGCCAATATATCTTTAGCCGCAAAGCCTATTGCAATACCGCCAATACCACCAAACGCGAGCACACCGGATATTGAGAATCCAAAGGCCTGTAACCCTAATAAGACGCCGGTAATTACAATGGAGGCTTTAAGCAGTTTGCCCACCGCTGTTGCAGTTGTGGCGTCTACTTTTGCATTATGTTTTCCGGCAATTAAATTCGCCTCAACCGCGCTAATAAATCGCAATGCAAACCAAATAATCAACCAAACCACTGCAACATCGCGAACTTCGCCAATATAGCTGAAGATTTCAGCCTGTGCGCCACCGCCAACAATTTCAACGGCGAAAATAATACCTAAGATCCAAATACCTAACCCTAATGGCCGGCGAGCCGCATGCACCAGCGCAGTATTCCAATGGTTTTGGTTTTTTTCAGCTCTCCGATCAGCCCTATCCATAAAGACTTTTGAAGCAAAGCGAACACCAGCAGTTATCACCAGTATTGTCATTACCTCGCCCAGCTCAGTCAAAAGATCTACTACATCAATAACCCCGTCATCTGAGGAAAATTCTGTAATAAGGCTTTTTATATAATCTATCAATTCCATTTCCCCGCCACATCAATGCTTGTACCCTAGGCGTGGCACTTTATCACGGTTATTGCGTCTTGTTTGCTGGCACAACGTTAGATGCCTGCTAAGTATCTATGCTCAAACAGTGCTGTACATAAACTCAGTGTACTGTATATACTATAACCACTGTATATATGAACAGGAACGCAGACGATGAAATCGACCTTGGAATTAACTGGCGTATTAACCGCTAGGCAGGCACAAATTTTGGAGCTGATTCGACAATACATCAGCGAGACAGGCTACCCACCTACGCGGGCTGAAATCGCCAAAGAGTTGGGTTTCAAATCGGCTAATGCCGCTGAGGAACACCTCAAAGCGTTAGCGCGCAAAGGCGCCATTGAAATGATTCCCGGTACCTCAAGGGGCATTCGCATAGCAGAACTGGCCGATCAAGGGCTACCCATAGTTGGACGCGTCGCTGCTGGCGACCCAATTTTGGCTGAGGAAAATATCGAAGATCGGATTGATTTGCCGGCTGGATTCTTCCAACCACAGGCAGATTACTTATTGCGAGTACGTGGCGACAGTATGATAGATGCAGGTATTTTAGATGGCGACCTGTTGGCCGTACATAAAACTCAGCAAGTGACTAACGGACAGATCGTTGTTGCTCGCATAGATCAGGAGGTGACTGTAAAACGCTTTCAGCGCACGAAGAAACGCAACCAAATTCTGTTGCTACCGGAGAACGAGGCCTACAGCCCTATAGAAGTAGATTTAGCCAATCAGGCATTTGCAATTGAAGGTTTGTCTGTTGGGGTAATCCGACAGCAAATTTAGTACTTGCCGAATACGCCTCCTGCTAGATGATTGGGTACCCAACATGCCCAATCGTCTCGGTCTAAGCCGATTTATCCTTAAAGCTCTTGAAGACAGCATGCTTTTTGCAACCACCCCCTACGACATAAGCACCCTCAAATTAGTAGCTAGCTCCTCTACAACTCATGCCTCTAGAATCAGGTCATTTCGCACCGATGCACCTGGAACGCGTTCCCTTATTCGCTCTTCTAGTAATAGCTCATCTAGCACTAGCCGAGCTACTACTAGTCTTCAACCTCATCGGCCTTAGCAGCTTTCTTTTTTACTGGCTTTTAGAAGTTTTTTTGGCGGCAACTTTCTTTTTCTTCGCTGCGGGTTCACCCTCTTCTATCCACTTAGGCTCAATATAGTAAGCCCTCCAACCCGATGCCTTACCCTCAATCTCAGACTGAACATATTGCTCTTTGGTCTTGCGGCTATAACGAATAATCGCTGGGTTACCCTTTGGATCAAACTCGGGCGCATCAAGCAAATAACGAAACTTGGGATCCAACGCATTTGCGTGTGGTTTAATCTCTATGACCTTAGGCGCACGCGTCTCACGATTCTTCGGAAACTGACTAGCTGCCAAGAAAATCCCCGAGGCACCGTCTCTAAGCAAATAATGGTCTTCAACCTTCTCGCATTGCAATTCAGGCATGGCAACAGGATCTGCTTTTGGCGGCGCAGGTTCTCCACTACGCAGTAACTTACGCGTATTTTTGCATTCGACACAGCCAAAGTACTTGCCGAACCGGCCAGACTTAAGCTGCATTTCCTTACCGCACTTATCGCACTCTAGCAGCGGTCCATCGTAGCCCTTAATTTTAAAGGTGCCTAATTCAATGGCAAAGCTGTCGCAGTCGGGATTGTTGCTGCACACGTGCATCTTGCGCGTTTCATCTACAAGATAGCTGAGCATAGTGCTATTGCACTTGTCACATTTACGTTGTCTGCGAAGCAGCTTTGACTCGCCCTCTTCATCCTTATCAACATCTACAGCTTCTTCGCCAGGAATTAGATTAACGGTCTTAGTACAACGCTCTTTAGGCTTCAGCCCGTAACCAGAGCAGCCTAAGAAGACGCCAGTAGAAGCATTGCGAATCTGCATATGACGCTCACAGGTAGGACACTCAATGTCCGTATCGGTGGGCGAATTATCCCGCATACCGGTATCTGGATCCTGTGCACCAACCAATTTTTGGCTAAAGTCACCATAGAACTCATCTAAGACTTGGTCCCATTGGGCCTGTCCCTTGGCTACTTTATCTAGCTCCTGCTCCATATTGGCGGTGAAGCCGTAGTCCATTAAATTCTCAAAATTTTCCATCAATCGATCAGTCACCAACTCACCAATTTTCTCAGCGTAAAAACGTCGATTGGTCAGCGTCGCGTAACCTCTATCCTGAATGGTTGAGATAATGCTGGCATAAGTAGAGGGCCTACCTATGCCCTGCTTCTCTAACTCTTTAACCAAGCTTGCTTCACCAAACCGCGGTGTTGGCTTTGTGAAGTGCTGTATTGCCTCTGAATCCTTATGCCCTAGTACTTCACCCTCATACAAGTCAGGCAACGTAGAGTCCTCGTCCTTGCGCGACATAGGCACCATGACTTTAGTGTAGCCGTCAAACTGTAGAATTCGTCCACGCACCGACAACTCAAATTCACCGGCGGTCACTTTAATATTGGTGCTCAGATAACGGGCTTCGGTCATTTGGCAAGCAATGAATTGATTACGAATAAGTTCATACAACCGCACAGCGTCAGCATCTACGCCATCTATATGTTCAGGTTTAGTACCTACATTTGACGGGCGGATTGCTTCGTGAGCATCCTGAGCGTCACCCTTGCTGGAATACTTCTTGGGCTCCTCCGGCAAATAGTCAGTGCCGAAGTTTTTGTCGATATATTCGCGGCAGCCTTCAACCGCATCTGCGCTCAAATTTGTCGAATCAGTTCGCATATAGGTGATGTAGCCGGCCTCATAAAGGCGCTGGGCCATAGTCATAGTCTTCTTCACTGAGAAGCCCATACGGGTGCTGGCTGCCTGCTGCAACGTAGAGGTAATGAAAGGCGCATTTGGCTTGGTGCGTGTTGGGCGATCATCACGCTTACTAACGACAAAAGACTGCGCAGACATCAGTTCTAGGGCCGCATGGGTTGTGGCGCTATCAGAAGGCCTAAAATTCTCACCATTTTGTTTGGAGACTTCAAAGCGCAGGGCATCTTCAGACCCCTGACGGGTTAAATCTGCAAATAGATCCCAATATTCTTCGGGTATAAAGGCACGAATTTCGCGCTCACGCTCCACTATCAAACGCACCGCTACACTTTGTACGCGACCAGCTGATAAACCTCGGGCAACTTTTGACCAGAGCAACGGCGACAACTCGAAGCCCACGACTCGGTCTAGGAATCGTCGTGCTTGCTGAGCATGCACTCGATCCATGTCTATTTCACCGGGATCAACAAACGCGGCTTGAATAGCTTTGCGAGTAATTTCATTGAACACAACGCGCCTGTAGCGGCTCTCATCACCGCCAATGGCTTCACGCAAGTGCCAGGCTATAGCCTCGCCTTCGCGGTCCATATCCGTCGCTAGATAAACCTCAGGCGCGTTTTCGGCGAGCCTACGCAGTTCTTCAACGACTTTTTCTTTGCCAGGAAGTATTTCGTATTCAGCAGACCATTCTTTATCGGGGTTAACACCCATGCGTCGCACTAGCTGCTCGCGAGAGCGCTTCTTCTTATAGGCAGCCTTTTTTTCAGGGCTCAGTGCTTTGGTCTTTTGCGCCTCTTTAGCCCTTGCTTTGGGGTCAACGGCTTTAGCGCCCACGGGTAGGTCACGAATGTGCCCCACACTCGATTTGACAATAAAGTCATTGCCCAAATAACGATTAATCGTTTTTGCTTTAGCTGGCGATTCGACGATTACAAGAGATCTTGCCATATACTTTCAAATACCGGTTGAAGCTGCCTAGTTCTAAAAATAGATTTAGAAAATTCTAACAAAGTACTCAAAAAGTACTTTATGTCGGCAACTTGAATGTTGAAAACATGCTCACTGAATAAAAATAAAAATCATTCAATTTGCAGCCGCTGATATGCAGAAAGTGCGAGTTATAGGCCCAGCCCCGCCCTACTGTCAAGAAATCTCATCTAATAAAATGTAAATATTGCTTAACCGCCGCAAAGTCGAGTAGCAAAATCACCTATGAAATCAATCCGCCTCCCAAGGGTGAGATTCTATGATTTCGATGACTTCCTGCAGGGTTGTATGGATGATATGCAACGGCTCTATAAAGGTTTCGGGCACGGCCTCACTTGTATTATTCCTCCCCGAGCGCTCCAGCCAAAAAACGCCAATACAGCGCCTGTCGATAGCAAGGCCCAAAACATCTTCAGGCAGTTCGAGTAACAACGAGCGCATAGCCTCGAGCAACTGGCCTTGTTGCTGCCAAGCCTCGACACTCTTTGCGTGGCTTTCTGCCTGGCGCGAATTATTTGCCGCTTCCGCCGGCAGCCCCCAACCTTGCACGACGGTTGTAATGGGGACACTGGTAGTAGCTGGCAATCGTTGCAGCGTTATTGGCGGAATATAGACCAACGTCTGACCCATAGCCAACTGGTAGCGCATACACTCAGTCGTTTTACTACGCGCCTGGCCACCGGCAGTAACTCTCTCATCAGCGGTGGGATCTAACTTTAACAGCGAATCTAATTGAATGGTAAATCCCAGCTGGCGAGCATTCATCCGCAAGGCAGTTAGACGTTTGTCTTTGGCCGTTGGCATCAAATAAAACAGAGGGCCCGCAGCCAAGATGAAAACACCAATAATAATAATCCAAGACATATTCGAATCTCACTGTTGTTAGGTCGCCCCAAGGGTTGTATGGTCTGGCAAACTCGAGAGGAAATTGCAATGACAGCTTACCAAACCATAGTATTAGCGGTTGATCTTACAGAAGAATCGATCCAGGTAGCACAACGCGCATTAGACCTTGCTGGTGAGCACAGCCAGATTCACTTAGTACACGTTATTGAGCCACTCAGCCTAGCCTATGGCGGCGATGTTCCAATGGATATGTCTTCCGTTCAAGAGCAGATTCAGGAGCAAGCTAAGTCGCATTTGAGCGAATTTGCCAGTCAACTTGCTGTGCCCAAAGACAATCAACATCTCATATTCGGCAGGCCAGAAGGTGAAATTCACCGAGTTGCGCAGGAAATTGACGCAGATCTAATTGTGGTTGGCAGCCATGGTCGTCACGGACTTGCACTACTGCTGGGGTCTACAGCAAATAGTGTGCTCCATGGAGCGCCCTGCGACGTGCTCGCAGTTAGAGTTAGAGAACCAGAAGAGTAAAATTTAGCGCAAATCTCAGCCGCGGCACTGTCTATCGAATGTGTCGCGAATCTTTCACTTATTAGTAGTACGCATGGTTGTTATGTTACGTTTTTATTGGACCGCGCACTTGGCGTATGACGCTGGCCCATTTGGCCAAAAGACGCTATGAGAAGCAAACAGACTCGTTGCCTGATTACCGCCATCGTAAGCTTAATTTGCGGCTTAGCCGCTTTGAACGTAGCGGCGGAGCAAGACAGCTTATTTGAGCAGCGCGGCATGTATCAATCCGCGGTTGAAAAATATTCAGCGGGCAAAACAACCGAGGCCAATCGACTAGCGAAGCGCCTTGAAGATTATCCACTCTACCCTTATCTGCAATACCACAAATTGCGCGTGCGGCTAAATCACGTAAGTGGTAAATCAATGAATCGCTTCGCGGCCGAGCATTCTGAACTACCGGTGACGCCGCTAATCTTTAATCGCTGGCTCAAGAAACAAGCAGCAAAGCGGCGTTGGAAAACGTTCCTCAAATACTACCCGGGCTCAGAAAACACTGAGCTACAGTGCTATTACCTGCGAGCACTTTATGCAACGGGGCAGAAAACCGAAGCTCTAGACCAAACTACTGCATTATGGGTTTCACCAACCTCACAACCCAAAGCCTGCGACCCTCTTTTTGCAACTTGGCGAACCACCCCGCGATTTAATGAAGACCTGGCGTGGCAACGTCTGCATGCAGCAATTCAAGGTAACCAACGCACCCTCGCTCGCTACTTATTGCGCTTCTTCTCTAAACAAAGCAGGAGCGCTGCAGACGCCTACTATTTAGTCCATACCCAGCCGCTTAAAGTAACGCGCACTGCGAGCTTTAGTAAAGATAATGAGAAGTATCGCCAAGTTATCCAGCATGGCCTTATTAAACTCAGTAAAAAACAGCCGGAAAAAAGTTTACAAGCTTGGTCTAAATATAAAAAAACCCATACGTTCAGCGCAACATCCAGGCGCAGCGTCGATGACAGAATTTTGGTTGGCCTTGCCTTAGCAGATCAATTTCCAGACGAACAAGCCAGAGTTTCCATCCAATCACCCTATGCAATTGACGGACTCGCAGAAGCGGCTTTGAAGAATACTCGCTGGAACGAGTTAAAATATTGGATTAGGCGTTTAGACGAGCCGGAACAAAGCAAATTACGCTGGCAATATTGGTTAGCCAAATCTATTGATATGGCGTCTGACAAGAATACCACTGAGGCCCAACAAAGCAGGAAGATATTTCTTAGGCTCGCTCAAGAGCGTCAATACTATGGTTTTCTCGCTGCGCAAAAGTTGGCGCAGCCGGGCAAACTCAATGCACAACCCTCAAACAATAGCGCTAACCTTGACGCACAAAAAGTAGCGCAACAATTTGAAATGCGCAGCGATGTTTTGCGCGCTGTTGAATTGTTTGCAGTAGGCGACGATCTGAATGGACGCCGCGAATGGTACCAAGCGAAAAAGACCATGACACGGGAAGAGTTGCAGCAACTAGCCCACCGAGCGCTAAAAATGGGCCGTTTGTTTTTGGCAATTCAAACTGCCAACTCAGCTGAAGCGTTCGATGATTTAACCCTTAGATTTCCACTCGCCTTCTCGCCACTATTCGATGAGGCTGGGCACAAAAATAATACGCCATCTAGTCTACTCAGAGCCATTGCGAGGCAAGAGTCGGCCTTTCAGCCCAGTGTTGTCTCTAGCGCGGGCGCACAAGGCCTTATGCAACTTATGCCTGGCACAGCGAAGCTCGCAGCGCGGCGCGCCCGACTACCCAAAGTGGCGCCGGGCGACCTTAAAACACCGGCAAAGAATATTTCACTTGGCAGCTTCCATTTAACTTGGCTAATTCAGCGTTACGACGGCCAGCGGCCACTAGCAATTGCTGCCTACAATGCCGGCGAACACAGGGTAGATAGATGGATAAAAGGTAACGAGGGTGTACCAATAGATGTATGGATTGAGTCTATTCCCTTTAAAGAAACACGCAATTACGTTAAGAACGTACTCGCCTTTAACGTGGTTTATGCTGGTCTTTTGGATAGTCCCGTAGACATCCTGCAAGACGCAGAAAAAACTGTCCGGCCGCGTTAGCCGATCCCATCATAACTAACGCCATCTCATGCAAAACTTTTTTGCTCAAAAGCCTTTTTGTCTAAAAGCTTTGAATCAACAGCCAAACCAAAAACCTCTTAACCAAAAGCAGACCACCAATGATCGACATTTGCGTTAACTTTCTGAATCGACAATTGCAGGCAGACTCTGAAATGGTGCTCTCCCGCGCACAAGAAGCCGGGATTGAAGGCTTGGTACTGTGCTCTACCGATTTGGCAATGGTAGCGGCAAATATTGCACAGTGCGCAAATTCAATTGCAACTAAAAAACTACAATACCGCACAACTGCTGGCGTTCACCCTCACGACGCTCGCACTTGGAATCAACATAGCCAGGCGCAACTCAGAAAACTCACTAACAACCTAATGGTATGTGCTGTAGGCGAATGCGGTTTGGATTTTAATCGCAATTTCTCCACTCAAGAGGAACAAATTCGCGCTTTCCAGGCGCAAATAGAAGTGGCAATTGAGGTCAGCAAGCCGCTATTTGTCCATGACAGAGAAAGCCAGGGTCAAGTATTAAAAATGCTAACAAAGACGAACTTGCCACCAACGGTAATCCACTGTTTCACCGGTAGCGAAAATGACCTAAGGGGTTACCTCGAAGCGGGTTTTTATATTGGTATCACTGGCTGGATCTGTGACGAAAAGCGCGGCGAAGACCTGCGCACTATGGTCAAGCAAATACCGCTAGATAAATTACTCGTAGAAACCGATGCGCCGTTTTTACGTCCGCAAAATGCACCATCAGACTTTGTCAGCAATCATGGCATAGCTGCCAAATGGAAAAAACGCAATGAGCCGGCGCTACTTGCTTGGGTTGTAGAAGAGATCGCAAAGCATCGACAGGAAAGTGTTGAACACATCGCTCAAGCAACGAGCAACAACGCAAAACTATTGTTTGGTTTTACAAACAGATAGCGATGCAAACAGGCAGCGAAAGTCGAATTAGCAAAAAATTAGCAACCATCCCCCTACAGAGTCAGCGTTGCTATTTACAGTTACTCTGCAGCCAAGCCTGCAGCGTTGCCGCATCAATAGGCGCGCCCAGCTCAACATCCCCCGTCTGTAGCACGGGTATTCTCTGACCATATTTTTCAACCAGCGCATCATCTAATGCAATGTCTATGGTGTTCAGCGTAATGCCTTGCATAGCTGGCACAGCAAACAACATATCGAGCACCTCTTCACACAAAGCGCAGTGTTCAGTCATAAAAAGAGTCAGGCTAGTCATAGGTGTTTTCGATGCAAGGTTATAGAGCGTGGATGTTGCCACGGCCAATCTCCCAGAACCAGTTTTCAACGAACCAAATTTCACTATTAGCAAATGCATAAGGCGTCGCAAGCATAAGATAACTTGGCCCTTGGTGAGGTGTCATTACGCCGCGAGCAAGGTAATATCTTTGCATGAATTACGCACTCCGATTGACAGACAGCCGCGACAAAAAATCGTATCCATTACCGCTAAATGGCTATGCAAAGTGGCAGTCCATCGATGCTTGGGGGAGTGATACTAGCCCTGCGTGGAGCGCTACAATTGAGCTACCTACTACGCCAAGTGGGCATATCCTGGTCCCCAGCTTTTCTATGCTGGGGGCGAGCTATGAATACCAAGTGGCGTTAGTTCACAGCACAACAGGGCATACAAATCGACTCAACCCGTTATTAACATCCACGGAGAATTTGGCCAAATGGCCAGAAAAGTGTTCTGACTTGAGTGCTGTGAGTGCGCAAATTGATTGCTGGCATAGTGAAGCTGAGCTAACAAATGTTGCGTTGGTGATCACGGTGCAATGTGAGCGCCAACCCGAAAAATATCTTTTCGCCCTAAGCATTCGGCCAGTCACCCTTACTTGTGAATTTGTGCCATCAGAAAGTATCGCCCTAGCTCTGCCCAGGGCAATCAGCCAAATGACCGCAGAACCGAATCTGCGTAACCGAATATGTTCCCCAATCTCGCTGGCTATAGTCAATGCGTCGTTAACCGGAAATATGGCCTTTACCGAAATCGTTAAAGGTTGCTACGACCCTGCTACAAAAGCCTATGGCAAATGGCCGCTGGCAGTCTACCAGGCCAACAAGCTCAACCTAGTGGGCGCGGTCGAGGCCCTACCGTCGTGGCAGTGCGTGATAGAAGTGCTGGCCAAACAATGGCTCATCGTCTGCAGCATACGCTTCGCAAAAGACAGCCTTGAAGGTGCACCTCTTGAACAGTCAGCAGGCCATTTAATTGTCCTCTACGGCATTGATGTAACAGACCCCGAGCAACCCCATGTTCTAGTAATGGATCCGGCGGGCAAAACTCAAGAAGACGTACAACGGCGTTATAAATTAGCAGAATTTTCAAAAGCCTGGCTGGATCATCGAGGTGGCGCTTACATTTTGAATCAGGCCATTCATGAGGAATAACTAGCCACACCAATAGCAAATTATTTTTATAAAATTTTGCCAACCATTTGTCAAAACGGGACTATACCCTCTAAACTTTAACAACCCGTTGAATCTGACACTTGGCTAGATACCCCAATGATGCAGCAATTTATTAAACACCTCATACTCACCCTAGGATTTACCTTATTAACATTGGGCATTCTGGCTTGGCAGACAATCAATTTCGACTTGTCTGGATTGTGGTCGTTTACAGTTAACGGATCCATTCATCCAATTATTCCAACGGCTTTAGGCCTAGGCATCATTCCCTCGACTCTTTGGGAGATCTTGTTGCAGCAACTTAAGGACAGCAATGGAAGCTGATACTGATGTATTTTTAAGAAGAGTATTAGCCAAGGACGAGCTGGAGATTGTACGACTAATGCGTGACAGCGAAACGCTGCACCAACCCTGGATTCAGTCGCCCTCTTCATCGTTATTGTTCAAACTTTATATGCAAAGAATTCGCCAAGAAGATTTCGAAGGTTTTGCTATTTGTCGTCGCAGCGACGAAAACATTGTCGGCCTAATAAATGTTAACCATATCGTTCGCGGCACATTTCAAAGTGCTTCACTCGGTTACTATGTGGGCGCGTGCTTTGAGGGCCACGGTTACATGCGCAAAGGTCTTCTGCAGCTTATTAACTTCGCCTTTTCAACTATGGGACTACATCGTTTGGAGGCCAATATTCAGCCAGAGAACGTAAGATCTCAGGCCTTAGTCGAGGCCTGTGGGTTTGCTTTCGAGGGCTTATCCAAGGGCTTTTTATATATTAACGGTAGTTGGCGCGACCATGAACGCTGGTGCATTGTCGACACTCGCAGCTCACTAAAACCATAGAATTTATGCAAAATAAAAATTTAATTGTTGTTGTTCTAACTGGCGGTTCTTCAGCCGAGGCTGAAGTTTCGCGTCAATCTGCCGCTCAAGTAAAACTTGCACTGAGCAATACAGGCTTTCAAGTTGCAATGGTCGAACTAGATAAAGACTGCCCGTCTGAACTACTTAAAATACGACCTGATGTGGTCTTTCCAGCACTTCACGGGCCGCCTGGTGAAGACGGTACAGTGCAAGGTTTACTAGAGATGCTGGCGCTTTGCTATGTCGGTAGCGATGTACGGGGTAGCGCTATGGCAATGGATAAGGCTGTGGCCAAAAGTATATTCAAACGACATGGGCTGCCCATTATAGAAGACTATATTGTGGAACCTGGCTTAGACCTAGCTGCTACGGCCAAAGATATTGAGCGCCTATTGGGCCCAAGTGTTGTTATTAAACCCCTGAACCAAGGCTCTGCATTAGGCGTGCAACTGCTACCTAACGGCGGAGATATCGCAAATGCCTTGGAGCAATGTCTGGTCTTTGGACGCTGCCTAGTGGAACCATTTGTACTCGGCCGAGAGGTCACAGTGGGCGTGCTAGAAACCGATGACGGTTCCAAAGCCCACCCAGTAATTGAAATTTGCACCGCAGAAAATGAATGGTACGACTACCACAATCGTTATACACAGGGACAAAGCAACCACGTTATGCCTGCGCAATTGTCAGACGAATTGACTGAGCAGCTACAAAGTACTGCCCTTCTGGCACATAACGCATTAGGCCTCAGAGACCTCTCTCGAGCAGACTTTATACTCACTGACACTGATCAAATAGTATTGCTGGAAGTCAACGCACTGCCTGGAATGACTCCTGTGAGTTTGTATCCTGAAGGTGCAGCAGCCATAGGTTACGACTTTGATGCACTCATCGAGCATCTCGTAATGAGAGCATTTAACCGCAGGAACTAGGGCGATAAGGGGTGCTCAGTTTTTACCTGAGCACTTTTAAGCTAGCGCACTTTTAGGTTGGCATTTACACTAGCACGCACGCTACCAAAGGACTCTTAGCTCGGCGTTGCACCGAGCCTGACCGTTGGTCGTTGCCTGCAACAACCCACCGCTAGCGTATCGACCTACCTCAACTTTGAGCTAAGCGGACTGACTAAAGGTCGTAGCCGCGCTCGTTGTGCGCCACCAAATCTAGGCCTTCTTGCTCGTCCTCTTCACTGACTCTATTGCCCACAAGTACGTCAGTTAGTTTCAGAATTCCGTAAGTTACGACAGCTGTGTAAACCAATGCTGCAACAATACCAATCACTTGAATCTGTAGCTGAGCACTGATGCTGATTTCTTCTTGGCCGCCAAATACCCCCAGCGCGTTACTTGCAAAAATACCGGTCAACAATGTACCCAAAATGCCGCCAACACCGTGGACGGGAAAAACATCTAATGAATCATCAATTTTCAACGTACGCTTAATGTAACCCGTGGCATAGAAACATACGACACCCGCACATAGGCCAATGATCAATGCGCCACCGGGGCCGACATAACCTGACGCTGGCGTAATGGTGCCTAGACCGGCAACCATGCCAGTGACCGCACCCAGTGCTGAGGCTTTGCCATACTTCCATCTTTCCAAAAGCATCCAAGTACACGCGCCCGTAGCTGCAGAGATATGCGTGACTAGCATCGCCATACCCGCGTCGCCATTCGCGCCGAGTGCACTGCCCCCATTAAAACCAAACCAACCCACCCAGAGCATGCCAGCACCGGTAATAGTCAGGGTCATGTTATGTGGTGCCATTGCCTGAACTGGGAAACCCTTACGGTTGCCCAAAACCATCGCGGCAACGAGAGCTGCAACCCCCGCCGTAACGTGTACAACAATACCGCCAGCAAAATCCATAACCCCTAGTTCACTCAACCAGCCGCCGCCCCATACCCAGTGACATATGGGTGCATATACGAGGATCAACCAAGCGGCACTGAACAGGACAACCGCAGAAAAGCGCATGCGCTCAGCAAAGCCGCCAACGATCAATGCCGGTGTAATGACCGCAAACGTCATTTGAAACAGCGCAAAAACGCTTTCGGGAATGGTGCCTGAGGGCGTTTCTTGGCCGATAGCGCCAAGCATGAAATTAGAAGTGCCACCGATAAAGGCGTTCATAGAACCGCCGTCACCGAAGGCTAGGGAATAGCCAATTACCATCCACAAAATCGACATCAGACAAGTGATGGTAAAGCACTGCATCAAGACGCTGAGCACGTTCTTGGTGCGGACTAAGCCAGCATAAAAAAGCGATAAGCCTGGAATGGTCATCATCAGAACTAGTGCCGTCGCGGTCATAACCCAGGCTGTATCTGCACCACTAATGCCTTCTGCGTAAGCAGGCAGACTAAAAAACAATCCAGCCAATAAAGCAAAAAATTTCATCCACTATCCCCATCGCAATTGTTCGAGGAGAGTATTTAACAGAAACGACGACAAAAACGCCACATAATCGTGCGTTTGGCTAAGGATTTTTCAATTCATTCATTTACAAGCGTACTATCCACTAGTTTTTGCACCAAACTAGTGCCTTGGTAGATAAAAGATGAGTATATTTGTAACACGTCCGCGCCAGCAGACAACATAGCCAAAGCACTTTCCGGCGTAGATACGCCGCCAACACCTACAATGGGCATATTAGCAGGCAGCTTTGCGCGAAACTTCTTCACTACTTTTGCGCTCTTTTGCCTCAACGGCGCGCCGCTGAGGCCACCTGCTTCACCCGCGTGAACATGGCCACTAACCACTTGGCGATCCAACGTGGTGTTGGTAGCAATGAGCCCCTCCAATTCAGATGCAGCCAACTGCGTGGCAATGCTTTCTATATCTTCGTCATCTAAATCTGGCGCAACCTTTAATAGAATCGGCACTACCGCACGGCCATTGGCCAACCTTTGCTGCGCATCTTTGACCCGTCCCAGCAGTTCAGCTAACGCCCCTCCATGCTGCAACTGTCGCAGCCCTGGAGTATTCGGCGAAGATAAATTGAGCGTGAAATAGTCTGCCAGGCAGTACAACCGATTCATACTAATGAGATAGTCATCAGTGGCGCGCTCCAGCGGCGTATCTTTATTTTTGCCCAAATTAATACCGATGAGGGTATTACGTACTCGCCCACTCTCCCTAACGCGCTCAAGCCGCCCAGCCATTGCCTCAACACCTTGGTTATTGAAGCCCATGCGATTAATCAAAGCATTGTGTTCTTTTAGTCTAAACAGCCGCGGCTTAGGGTTGCCCGGCTGCGGCTTTGGTGTGACGGTGCCTACCTCGATAAACCCAAAGCCCACCTTAGCCAGGCCAAATACTGCTTGAGCGTCCTTGTCTAAACCCGCAGCAAGGCCAATAGGGTTGGCGAGTTCACGTCCAAGAAAAGTCACCTTTCTACCTTGCAGCGGCTCTATCGAACCGGGTAACTGGCCCATGGCATTTAGACCATTTATGGCGAGGTTATGGGATAACTCTGGAGGTAAGTTGAGGAGAATATTTTGCGCTAATTTCATCATGCGCATAGTGTAACGTCTCAAGCCTAGCCGGCCCAACTCATTTGGAAATCTGCCTATAAAATCCAACCCACGCCCCATACCAAAGCCTAACTCCCCCACCGCCCCCTGTGTTGTAAACGGAACTAGTTACAAATGTAATCTCTCATAACAATTTTCCTTCCAAAAAAGACGTTTCTATCTGGACCTTCCCATCGTGGTCGCTACAATGTGCTCTCAGCAGTTATTAGGTTCGATATGAATACCGCAGACAGCCACTCACCATTTGCCGCCATTAACCAAGCCCGCAGTTATCTAGCTGGCAAAGTCATTGGCCAGGAAGATTTAATCGACCGGCTGATAATGGCGCTTTTATGCGGCGGTCACTTGTTGGTGGAAGGTGCTCCGGGATTAGCGAAGACACGAATTATCAAAGAATTGGCCGCCATTATAGAAGGCAACTTTCAGCGCATTCAGTTCACCCCTGATCTTTTGCCCAGCGATGTCACTGGCACCGAAATATACCGCCCCGAAGATGGCACCTTCAATTTTCAACCCGGCCCCATTTTCCACAACCTCATACTCACCGACGAAATCAACCGTGCGCCAGCAAAAGTACAGTCGGCGTTGTTAGAAGCCATGGGCGAACATCAGGTAAGCTTTGGCCGCGAGACCTTCGCTCTACCTGAACTGTTTATGGTTATGGCGACGCAAAACCCCATTGAACAAGAAGGCACCTACCCGCTGCCTGAAGCTCAACTAGACCGCTTCTTACTACACGTACTGGTGGGTTATCCAAACAGGGAAGCCGAGACAAAAATCTTGCAACTGGTACGCAACGAAAGCTCGCAAGCATCCGCGCCAGCGCAAACCCTCATAACCCAACAAAATATTTTTGCTGCGCGCCAAGAGATGCTCTCCTTACATATGGCTGAACCAGTGGAGCGGTATATTGTGGAGCTTATTTTAGCGACCCGTAATCCACCGGAAAGGATCAAGCCTTGGCTGGAGTTTGGCGCAAGTCCTCGAGGCACTATTGGTCTAGATATGTGCTCAAGAGCGCTAGCATGGTTAAACAACCGCGACTTTGTCACCCCAGAAGATGTACAAAGTGTAGCCCACGACGTGCTGCGTCACCGCTTAATCTTATCCTTTGATGCAGACGCCCAAGGCATCACCACTGATCAAGTGATTGATGACCTAATTACACTAGTACCCGTGCCATAAACTAAATGTCTAAGCGCGCGCAATTGCAATCGGTAAACAGTGTCCGCACTGCTAGCAACATTAATAACAGCAACGCTGACGGCAAAGCGGCGGACATTATTGCGGGTGCCTATATTTCGCTGCCGCAGTTACTAGCTTTGCGCCACAAGCGCGTGCGCTCGAACTCGGGACAATCTGCTAAGGCCATGGGCAGTCAGTCTGGTATTAAGCTGTCCAAGATTAAGGGCCGCGGCATAGACTTTACCGAAGTTCGCGCCTATCAACCTGGTGACGATGTGCGCGCCATCGACTGGCGAGTAACTGCACGTAAAAACAAACCCCACACAAAGCTCTTTCGCGAAGAAAGAGAACGCCCAGCACTGCTCTTTATTGACCAAAGCCAACACATGTTCTTTGGCTCCACCCAGCGCCTTAAGTCTGTGGCAGCAGCAGAACTGGCAGGGAGAATTGCTTGGCAAACACTCGCTGCTGGCGATCGAGTTGGCGGCATTGTGATAGGTAACAATGAGCAAACTCTGTATCGCCCATTTCGCACCAGTCGAGCCATAGGTAGATTGTTAAACCAAGTAACTGTCGCCAACCAAGCGCTTAAAAGGTCGCCTTTTTTGGATACTCAAAAAAGTAAACTCGCGGGTCTTGAACAGCTCAGAAGACTGACCCAAAGCAATTATAGAATCTTCATCATCAGCGACTTTAGCGGCGACCTTACAAGTTGGTCAGAGCAAATAAAACTGCTCGCACGCAACAATCAAGTGATTGCCCTACACATTCAAGATCCGTTAGATAAAGAATTACCTCCAGCAGATCATTATGTAATTACCGATGGCACACAGAGGCTGCAGTTTTATTCTGGTAAAGAAAATCTGCGCGCGGAATATACAGCGGAATTTGCAGCACGCTGCAATGTGCTCAAGGATTTATGCCGGCATGAGTCAATGACTTATATGACGCTGAGCACTGAAGATCCAAACTGGGATCATCTAAGTTGGGTATAAATGAATAACGAGCCATTAGCTGAGCTAAGAGATATCCGACTGCCCGTAGAGCCGGACTGGTGGCCGTTGGCATTTGGCTGGTGGATTGTCGCCGCTTTGATCCTGGCTGGGTTCATCGTAGCCCTGCGCCTATTGATCAAAGCCTACCAAGCCCGCCGACCTGTAAGAGCCGTGAAGCAGCTGATGCAAGATCTCTTTGAAGAGCATAGCTTGGGTACCTTAACAGACCTAGAATTTGTCCATCGCAGCAACACATTGTTGAAGCGACTATTGGTTGTTGCTTTGGGGATGGACACGTTAGCCAAAGCATCGAATAGCCATTGGCTGGAAGCATTAGACGCAATCAGTGACAGCCAAGATTTCACTCAAGGTTCAGGGCGAATATTAGGCATGCAGCGGTTTGACCCTAACAGCACGGCAGATATCGCCCAGCTCAAGCCACTACTCAATAAACTAACAGCCAAAGTTCACCCTACAAAAACTAAGCTACGCCTGATTAAAGCAGCACCTAATACAAACAGCCGACTAGAGTCCGCCCATGATTGAATGGTTATGGCCTTGGGCATTTTGGGCATTACCCCTACCTATATTAGCTAGGTTTTTATTTCCGCAAAGTCAGCGTGCAGAAGCAGCGCTCACCGTGCCAAGTTTGGGGGATTTTTCCAGCGTAACTACCGCCAGCTCTGGTGAGCCGCCTCGCCGCCTTTGGAAAATTGTTCTCCTCGGCCTGGCCTGGATATTTCTTGTTACTTCAGCTGCACGCCCACAACTTACTGGCGACCCTGTATCACTGCCCGCCTCCGGTCGAGATTTAATGCTGGCTGTGGACATCTCAGGCAGCATGAGCACGGAAGATATGGAAGTTCAAGGCGACTTTGTCGACCGTTTATCTGTCGTTAAAGCCGTCATTGCTAAATTTGTCGAAGCGCGTAACGGTGACCGTATGGGTTTGGTTTTATTTGGCACAAACGCCTACCTTCAAGCACCACTGACCTTCGACCTCAAAAGCGTCAACAGACTCCTAATTGAAGCGCCTGTGGGTATTGCCGGCGGCAAAACAGCCATTGGCGACGCCATAGGTTTGGCTGTAAAACGCTTACGTAAAAGACCCAATGAGGAAAAAGTACTAATTTTACTTACCGACGGCGCTAACAACGTTGGCGAAGTTGAGCCCAAAGTTGCCGCAGAACTGGCGGCTAGGGACGGTATCAAAATTTATACCGTTGGCGTCGGCGCTGACGAAATGCGCATGCCCGGCATTTTTGGCACCCTCGGCGGCAGAGTCACTAATCCTTCCGCGGATTTAGATGAAGACACCTTAGAGGGTATTGCAGCTGTCACCGGTGGTAAATATTTCCGCGCCCGCGACCCCCAAGCATTGATACAAATTTATGCAATCATCGATGAGCTAGAACCTGTAGAGCAAGAATCTGAAGTCTACCGACCAGTCCAAGCGCTGTTTTACTGGCCTTTGGGCTTGTGCATTGCTCTGCTCTCATTGCTTTTGGCTTTAGAACTTTTGCTTGGGCGGGAGACACCACGTGTTTGATGAATTCCAATTTTTGCGCCCTCTGTGTCTCTTAGCTTTTATACCGCTGGCCGCTTTGGTGCATTTCTGGGTAAAGAAAACTCGCGGTCGTTCTAAATGGCTGAGCGCAATAAATAGCGAACTTCTGTCTGTACTCATAGAAGACAATGCCAAAACATCAGGTGCTTGGCCCAAAGTGTTGATACTTTTTGCACTAACTGTAGGCGTTATTGGCCTTGCAGGACCCACTTGGAAAAAGTTGCCACAAAATGTAGAACAAAAAAATGATGCATTGGTGATCATTTTAGATCTGTCTCTGTCTATGCTCAGCGAAGACATAAAGCCCTCGCGCATGGTGAAAGCCAAACAGAAGGTCATTGATATATTGCGCCTACGCAACGAAGGGCTCACTGGTCTCATTGCTTATGCTGGAGATGCGCACAGTGTGGTGCCGCTGACCGACGACAATGCCACTATCGAAAACCTACTTGTAGCCCTCAACCCTTATATGATGCCGGTATTCGGCAGCAACCCAGAACACGCTATGACGCTTGCCCTGGAACTATTTTCTAATGCCGGCATGCAGGAAGGCAGAGTACTTATTATCAGTGACGGCATTGACGATATTAGTAAAGTGAGCAAGTTCCGCAGTTCAGCATTTCCGTTATCGGTCATCGGGGTCGGCACACCACAAGGCGCCCCGATACCCATTGATCTGCCCGGCGAAGCGCGACGGTATATTAAGAACCCGGCAAATGAGCGCGTTATAGTGCGTTTGGAAGAGGACAACTTAATCCAAGTAGCTAACCAAAGCTTTGGGCGCTACGCCAGATTGAGTATCGGCGAACAGGATATATCCAGAGTGTTGTCTACCTCACTACCAACCGAAGATACCTCAATAAAGGTCGAACGCGAATTCGATACATGGGCTGACCAGGGGCACTGGGCAACCCTGCTTCTACTGCCATTACTTTTAATGGGTTTTAGACGCGGCGTGCTCGCCTGTCTGCCAATAGCTCTCGCTGTACAATTTACGCCCATGCCTGCTCACGCCCAAACGAATGACTCTGCACCGATAAGCCGGGCGGTAGAAAATTTTCAGGCCTTGTCGGTAACCCAACAACTAACCAGCGCGTGGGACAGTGCATGGCTAAGAGATGATCAGCGCGGCTACCGAGCGCTAGCCGAAGGCGATACAGCAAAAGCCGCCAACCTCTTCACTGACCCGCGATGGAAGGCAGCAGCTGATTACAAAAATGGTGATTGGCAAAGTGCACTTAATGGCTTTAGTGCAAAGCAAGAACGTAAAACACAAGACTCCAACCGCGAACTCGATTTCAATACTGCTTACAACAAGGGTAACGCTCTAGCCCACCTTGGCCAATATGACAAAGCCTTAGAGGAATACGACACTGCACTAGATATAAATCCGAACGACGAAGATGCTGTATTCAATAAAGGCCTTGTAGAAGAACTTAAAGAACAGCAACAACAACAGCAACAACAGGAGCAAGACCAGCAAAAGGAAGGCGAAGAAGAGCAACAGCAACAAGAGGGGCAAGACTCAAGCGAAAACTCAGAAAGCCAGCCTAGCCAAGAACAAGAGTCTTCCGAGCAACAACAAGACAGCGAAGCGGAAAATCAAGATCAGCCCACTGACGAAGAGCAACAGCAACAAGAGGCCCAGGCCGAGCAGCAGGACCAAGAAAGTGAAGCCAATAGAGATGAAAAACAAGAAGCATTAGAGCAATGGTTGCGCCGAGTGCCAGATAATCCGGGCGGGTTGCTGAAACGTAAATTCCAATACGAAACCAAACAGCGACTTCGCCAAGGGGATTATAGCAACCAACAGGGTGAGCAAATATGGTGAATTGGAAAGCACTAGCAATTTCTACCCTAGCCGCTCTGCTTACTTTCCCAGCTCAAGCGGAAGTAATCAGCTTGCTGTCCAGCGAGTCTATCGAAGAACTAGAATCTGTTAGGTTAGCCATAAGACATGTGGGCACACGCCAAAGTGAAGCCTTAGATTTGGCCATACTAGACCGAGACTTCCATGTCATGGGCACCAATACCAGCAGTCAGTACCAATACGTTAATGGCAGGGCCGAAAGCTGGGTAGACTATCAAATAACCTTGCAACCTAAGCGCGCCGGCAAGCTGACAATTCCGCCGATAAAAGTCGGCAAAGAACGCACTAAAGCTATGCAACTTGACGTGCGCAAACTCACCGAAAGGGCACGAGCAAAAATTGCCGGCCTAATATTCTACGAGCAAGAGTTTTCAAGTAATGAGGTCTACGTTCAAAGCCAACTGCTCATGACAAGAAAACTATTTTACATGGATGGCGTACAGCTCTACGGCGAACAGCCCGGGGCTCCGGAAATCGATGACGCCTTAGTCATTACTCTGGGCGAAAACCGAAACACCACTGGCCAACGCAATGGAAAATTTTACGGCGTCATCGAACAACGCTATGCTATTTTCCCGCAAAGCAGCGGTTCGCTAACTATTCCACTTATCCAATTATCGGCAAGTGTTCGCCTCACTGATCGCGGACGCGCTTCGCGTAAAGCCGTACGTGTCAGTACTGATAGTGCCCAGATCAACGTCTTACCTATTCCAAATGAGTTCCCCTCAGATCAGCCTTGGTTGCCTGCCCTAGACCTAACGCTTGAGCAACAGTTTGGATCGGCCACAAATCAGACCATTGGCGTTGGCGAAAATCTAAGTAGAACAATTGAACTCAATGTATATGGCAATACGGGTGCCATAGCGCCGCTATTATTCGCCGAATTGGATGCGCGTAAATTCAAACAGTATCCAAACCCAGCTGTTATTACTGAGGACACCAATGGATCTACCGTGGTGGGCATTAGAAGTGAGTCCACTGACATTGTTGCCCTCACCCCCGGCACACATCTGCTGCCGGGCCTTGATATCTATTGGTGGGATACGGAAAGCAAAGCCGTGAAGCAAACCAGCGTTGGCGCAACTGTTGTGACCATTAACGGCAAACCGTTACCGGATATTGAAGCAACCACCCCGGTGCTAGAAAACCAACCAGTAGAAGTACAAAGAGAACCACTGGTCATGCAGCGGCCTCTTGATTACAGAGACAACATCGGCAAAATTTTACTGGGGCTCCTGTTTGTAGTTGCGCTTTGGCGACTGGTGTTGTGGATGAATCAAAATACGGGCGCAGCATCGCAGAACATTCAACTGAGTATAGCCATGAAAGCCTACCGCGCGGCTGTTAAAAATGCAGACGTTATGCAGATTAGAAGTGCCCTTCAAACCTATTTAGGCATACATTTTAACACTTCACCTGGTTCGAGTTGGCATCAGTTTATGCAAAGTTCAGATTCGGCCAGAGACTTTGCATGCGTACTAGACGCAGCCAAATATTCGGATGCAGTAGCACTGCGCGACTGGGACCAAGCGTTAGCGCTGCTAAGCGAACAAGCAATGCACCAGCTAAATGCCGATAGAACCGATGATACAGCCCACCTACCCGAGCTGTACCCACAACACTAGCACCGGTATTGCGCGACCAGCGTGCCGATACTACTCTAGGCAGATTCTCCTAGAGCGATAACCGGTTGGGGACTTAGGTTAAAGACTTGGGTTAAAGAATTAGGCCAAGCTTTTAGAAACAATCTCATACAGATCTTTGGAAAGGTTCTCTCTACGCGACAAATCTTCCAAAACACCACGCATTAGCCCTTGGCGCTTGCTGTCATAGCGCCCAAATCGTGCCAAAGGAGTGGCGAGGCGAGAGGCGATTTGCGGATTCAGTTCATCTAACTTCGCCACCGCTTGCCCCATAAACTCATATCCTGATCCATCTAAAGCATGGAAGCGGCGATTGTTCAACATGGCAAAAACGCCGTAAACCGACCGCGCTCGGTTGGGGTTCTTTATATCAAAACTTGGATGACTGACTAACTTGTGCAGTGCCCCAATGTCATAGATCGGACTCTGCGCCTGTAAGTTAAACCACAAGTCGATAACCAAGGCCTGGTTTTGCCATTGCGCAAAAAAGTGTTGCAAAATTTCATCTCTGAACTGCGCACTGATCATTGGGTTGCGCGTAATTATGCCTAGCGCCGAACGGCGATCAGACAAGTTGTCGGCACTGAAATAACGCTCACGGAGAGATTTCTCCAGCGCCTCACCTGACAGTGTTCTAAGATATAGTGCGTAGGCCACACTGTACAGACTACGCTGAGCCATACCTGATGCATTGGGTGCATAAGCTATGGTTGGCTTGTAGCGATCGCAAAGTTGCGCCCAAACGTCACTGTGCTGGGTGGCAGCACTCTGTAAAGCGGCCTCTCGCGCATCTAATAAAGAGTCCACTTCAAAACCAGAAATTTGTTCAAATAGGTAGTTTTCGTTAGGCACCAAGAGCATGGTTCTGGCAAATAATTGATCCTCGGCATCTGTCAGATCAATGGCGCCCTTCGCAACTAGGGCAAGAGTCTCAATGGCGTCCGCGCCACTTAATCTCTGCTTATCATCAAAATGCTTAACCCAAAGCGTTTGTAGTGCATCCCAACGAACAAAGCCATCTCGATCATTTTCTACCAAAAAAGCGAGCTCGCTGTCCGACCGCTCATGGGTGACTTTCACCGGCGCAGAAAATTTACGCAAAAAGCTCACTGCGGGTTTAGCATCATTTGCATTCAGACCAGAAAATTTAATTTGTGTAATTTCTTCCCTGATCTCCAACAGCAGAGACTCGCCTGCATCGCGCACTTGAAAGTCAGCCGCACTTTCAACAGTTAAGCTTTGCAGGTCAACTTCCTCTCCATTAGCGCCAACCAAACCCATTAGGATAGGTATGTGGAACGGCTTCTTACCAACTTGATTTGGCGTATCTGGGCAGCTTTGCACAATGGTTAAAGTTAACGATCCATCCGCAAAAGATTCTTTTACAGAAAGATGAGGCGTGCCAGCTTGTTCGTACCAGCGTTTGAACTGGGATAAGTCGATATTGCCCACTTCAGACATGGCTTGGGCAAAGTCGTCTGTGGTTGCCGCTGTACCATCATGACGATCAAAGTATAGATCCGTGGCTTTTCTAAAGTTGGCCTCACCCAAGAGGGTTTGGTACATACGTACAACTTCTGCGCCCTTTTCATAAATGGTCACGGTGTAAAAATTGGAAATTTCTAAATAACTACTGGGCCGGACAGGGTGTGCAAGTGGACTGGCGTCCTCAGCAAATTGAACAGCACGCATAACGCCAACGTCTTCAATGCGTTTCACGGCTCGAGAATTCATATCACTGGAAAATTCCGCGTCGCGAAAAACCGTGAAACCCTCTTTCAGACTTAGCTGGAACCAGTCACGGCAAGTGACTCTGTTACCAGACCAATTATGAAAATACTCGTGCGCCACAACCGCTTCTACTCGCCCGTAGGTCTCGTCCGTCGCCGTATCTGGCGATGCCAAAACACACGAAGTATTAAAAATATTCAGCCCTTTATTTTCCATTGCGCCCATATTGAAATCTTCAACGGCGACAATCATGAAAATATCGAGATCGTACTCACGACCAAAGCGCTCTTCGTCCCACTTCATTGAACGCTTAAGCACGTCCATTGCGTAGTCGCATTGATCAATATTGTGCGGCTCGGAAAAGATTTGCAGTGTCACTTTACGCCCACTGCACGTAATAAACTCGTCTTTCAGCACAGCCAAGTTGCCAGCAACCAAGGCAAATAGGTAACTGGGTTTAGGAAAAGGGTCTTCCCAAGTTACCTGGCTACGCCCGTCCTCGGTCTTCGTCGCCGCCACCAAGTTACCGTTAGACAACAAGTTAGGGTAACGCTCGCCATCGGCAATAATTGTTGTGGTGAATTTAGACAACACATCAGGTCTGTCTTGGTAATAAGTAATCCTGCGGAACCCTTCAGCTTCGCACTGTGTGCAGTACATACCTCCGGAACGATACAAACCTTCCAGCGCAGTATTTTTCTCGGGGCAGATTTTGGTAACAATTTGTATTTTGTGCGTGGCATCTAGGCCCATCAAAGTCAGCGACTCATCATCTTTGAGGAACTCATTACTACCCAACTCGCGACCATCTACCATGACTGAGACCAGTTCCAAATGCTCGCCTGCAAGCACCAAACTCGACGCACCATCAGTCTGACGCACAACTGACAAATTCGATGTCACCTGGGTTTCGCCATCGCGAATGTCGAAACACAACTCAGTCTTTTGAGTGGTATAGGCTGGCGCTTGATAATCCGCAAGCGCAATAGCTGTAGGTTGTCCGTCTTTCATCATTAGTTCCTAAAAGTTCAATGGTAAAATTTGATGCTGAGCAGCTTAGGCTCAGAAGCTGGCCTCCGCGAACGCTTCGGCCGCTAAGAAAATAGGTTTAGCTGATCGCTGGTATTCAATTTTGCTGCATCAATAGCTGGCGCAAATTCGACCTCAACGGTCATCCCACCATGTGCTGCTACATTAAAGGCTCCCTGGCTGAGCAACAAGTACTGTCCCTTAATCCCATGCAAATTATCCAGTAATTCAGGGTTAGTCTCACTTATGATTAAACGTTGGGCTGGTGCGTGGGATTGTATGGGGTACGCCAAATCATGGCCGATCATCGCACTCACCCACTGTGTACCCTCGGGCAGTTCAATAGCGCTCTGTAACTGCCGAGCAAGCTGCAATAAGTCAAGATTCTGCGGCTGCATAGATACCATGCGACGCCAATTAGTCTTATCACTGACCTTGCTCTTAATAGCCACCTCAAGCAGCCCGGCATCCCTACGCGTCTTCGCGTGAGCGATCACCATGCCCTGCACGGCACCTTGGCTTAACCAACGGTAAAAATTGCGATCTGCTCGGGTAATACCCACCTTTGGCCCACTGCTATTGGCCAAATAAACCACATGAGGCTGCATACAATAGGATTCGCCCCACTGGGGTTCGCGACAAGTACCTTGCGCGAAATGACAGCGCTCCGGACTCACAAAACAGCGGTCACAACGTGCCAAACTAAAGAAGCAGTTTTTGCAATAACCGCCTCCCTCTAACTTATTGACACTGGCATGGCAGTTGCCACAAGTGCGCTGGCCAAGGAATTTTAACCGTATGGACTGACCTACCTGAGCAGATAACGAAATTCTTTGTTCATCTAAGAGCAGCGCATACTCCACGACGGTTATAAGCGGTGTATGGCTCTGACCACTACCCACACCCATAGTTTGAGGCGTAGACACGTCAGGCATGTCGAGAACTAAAGGCTGTAATCTTCCTGATAACACAGAGGCACTCAACATGGGGTAGAATATCCGCACTAAATTTGCTTTTTGAATTCTGCCACAGCTACTAGACAAGCAGCAGATAAAGTTAACGTGCCGCTTTAGAAAATGGCGCGTACGGTTTTTTACAGCAGCCCAACGGTGAGATCTTACCGTTCGTTATGACGAGAGCGCATATGCAAGCAGTTGATAAAGAAGTACTTAGCCAAATACTCAAGTGGCTAAAAAATGACGAACCATGCTGGCTGGCAACAGTTGTGCAAACTTGGGGTTCGTCGCCTCGGCCCGTTGGCTCAGTGCTAGCCTGCAATGAACTGGGGCACATAGTCGGCTCGCTATCTGGTGGCTGTGTGGAAGATGACCTGTTAGAGAAAATAACTACCGGAGAATTGGCCGCAAACGAAGCGCAATTCTTCCAATATGGGATTACCGTAGAGGAAACTGAAAAGCTCGGCCTGCCCTGTGGCGGACACCTCTACATAGTGGTCGAGCCGCAAAAGCCCAGCCCAGTGAGCATTGCTCACTTCACTCAGTTAAACGATGCGCTAGACCACAGACAATGCGCGCGCCGAATCATTAATTTACATGACCAGTCCACCAGCATAGAAATAGACAGCGGCTTCAAAGATTTGCACTGGGACGAAGCCAAACAACAGTTAGACCATACTTTCGGGCCCAGACAACAGTTGTTTATTATTGGTGCCGGCATGGTCAGCCAATACTTGGCAGACATGGCGAAAAACCTCGACTACGAAATTACCGTTTGCGACCCTAGGCAAGATCTACTTTCAGCCTTCAACGTGGATGGCGTGAGAAAGATCTGCGATATGCCAGATGACGCTATTCGCTTACACGCAAAAGATGAGGCCACCGCTATAGTTGCGCTCACCCACGACCCCAGAATAGATGACATGGGGCTAATGGAAGCGCTCACAACCGACGCCTTCTACATCGGCGCTATGGGTTCAACACGCTCTTCTGCGAGCCGGCGAGAGCGCCTGTTGAGTTTGGACATAGCCGCCAAAGATATAGATAAGCTCCATGCACCAATCGGCTTGCCTATCGGCAGTAAAACGCCGCCGGAAATAGCCATTGCCATCTTGGCAGAAATCACAGCGGTGAAGAAAAACCGCCGCGGTGAAGCACTGCAAAAAGTCATCCAGCTCAGCGCCGCCAGCGCATAGACAGACTATTATCTTGTCTGAGCCGTACCAAACCTTGCAGAGTGCCAACGTAGGGGCGGTTATTCTTGGAGCTGGCTTTGGTCGCCGTTTTGGCTCAGACAAACGCCTTGCGGCCCTGGGCGACACAACAGTTGCGGCGCAAACAGTAAAGCACTTCAGTGAAGTCTTTGCTCATCTTAAAGTAGTGCTGAAAACCCAAGACAAAGCTTTAGGGGAGCTACTGGGGCAGCAGGCGGAAATTGTCTACACGGATCAATCCCACCTTGGTATGGGACATTCCCTTGCCGCAGGCTTTACAAACTTAAACTGGCAATGGGCATTTGTAGGATTACTAGATATGCCCTTTCTACAACCCACGACTCTCGAACACATTGCCCTACGCGCAACCACCACGACGCATCCGATCATCAGGCCCGTGTTTGCGCAGGATGCGAGCAGCGCATCTACCAATTCACTTAGAAAAGCACCGACTACCATGCCCCCCCTGGGTCACCCTATTGGCATACACAACAGCCTGTTTGCTCAGGTGAGAAAATCCACTGGCGATCAGGGTGCGAAGTGGTTATTGAAAGAGCATGCCAGCAGCATTGACGATATTGCTGTCAGCGATGCAGGCGTCTTTATGGACATAGATCAACCCAAAGACCTGCTTCAGCAACCTTAGTTGCCAAAACGACTTATGCGCTGGTTAAAGCGCAGTTGGCGGGCTCGTTGCGCGCTAGCTGCCTACTAGTTTGTACGCTGGCCACCCAAGCGACTGGCCCAATCTAACTTGCTGCGACACGCTTGATAAAAACTATGCCCTGAAGGGTAAAGTAGGCGCAGGGCCGATGGATATTTGCGGATGATTATCTCGTCACCGATCTTAAATGGCACATGCACCTGAGAGTCGCAGCTGACCTGGGGCTCGGCATCAGCCACGCTCAGCAGCCTTAGCTTCAAAGTACCATTGCCTGGAACCACCAAGGGCCTAGAAGTCAGAGTATGCGGAAACATAGGCACAATTACGATGGCATCTAAGCCAGGGTGCATAATAGGACCTCCAGCTGACAGCGCGTACGCCGTGGAACCTGTTGGGGTGGCCACAATGAGTCCATCGGAACGCTGGTCGTAGACAAATTCATCATCCAACCATAGATCGAACTCCATCATTCGCGTGGTGCCGCCGGGATTTATCACTACGTCGTTCAAAGCCGTTTGACTGGCAATAATTTTGCCATCACGGTGCACCGAAGCTTCGAGCAAAAAATGCTCTTCGATACTGAATTGACCCTGCAAAATCTCATTCAGCTTAATTTCTATTTGTTCTGGAGAAATCGCCGCAAGAAAGCCTAAACCGCCCCTGTTAACACCCACTACAGGCACTTGAGAAGCCGCTAATTCACGACCAAATCCGAGCAAACTGCCGTCGCCGCCTATAACGACAACTAAATCAGCCAAGGTACCCAACTCTTCTTCTGCACAGGTTTTTCTTTGTATGCCATCAGACTGGGCAGATTCGCTTATAAGCTTAAGCGTCTTCTCACCAAAAACCACGTCTATACCTAGGCTGAGCAGGCAGCTTTCAGTGGCCATAACGCTGTCAATAACACTGGCGCTGTGCCGACGTGCAACTATCGCAACGGTTTTGAATGTCTCGGTCATTTATGGATCTCTCATCTACTCGGAGTCGCCCAAGGCTGGGCGCGATTTTGCCACACCCTACACAGCCAGCACGCTATGAACAATGCCTTGATTAGTGTACGAGCCACGCCCAGAACAAGAGTTGCAAATGTGTGCAATGTCACTAGGCTATTCTAAACTATAGCTAGCAAACTTAATTATGAAAAGTGCTCCAGAAATATACGACTTCAGCGAACGGTTCCAGCAAGTCATTGCGAATTCGAAGAAAGACAAACTCAAGTCTATTTCCGGCCCGGGTGATATTTGGCCTTTGATGCGCGAAGAAGCAAAAGTAAAAGCTCTGGGCGAACCTATTCTTGGCAGCTACTTTCACGCAACTATTTTAAATCACAAAAGCTTTGGCGACGCTTTGAGTTTTCGTTTGGCAAGTAAGTTAGACAATCCAATGCTGCCTACGATGCTTATTCGCGATGTCATTGGCGAAGCCATGGCTGGTGATGCTGAAGTACTCAAAGCTGCAGAAATAGATATTCTTGCTACTTACGCACGCGATCCTGCTTGCGAAGATTTATCTAGCGCCTTCTTATTTTTTAAGGGCTTCCACGCGCTGCAAGCACACAGAATTGCCTATTGGCTTTGGCGAGAAGGCAGACAAACCTTGGCCCAGTTCTTCCAAAATCAAATCAGCGTGACGCTCGGCGTGGACATACACCCAGCTGCGCGTATTGGTTCAGGCATCATGTTTGACCACGCTACTGGCATCGTCATTGGCGAGACCGCTGTAATCGAAGACGACGTATCAATCCTGCACTCGGTGACCTTAGGCGGTACGGGCAAAAGTTCTGGGGATCGCCACCCAAAAATTCGCCGCGGCGTATTGCTTTCGGCAGGCTGCAAAATCATCGGCAACATAGAAATTGGCGAGAATGCAAAGGTTGGCGCAGGCAGTGTTGTACTCAACGATGTTCCGGCTAATGTATCAGTAGCAGGGGTACCAGCAAAAATAATTGGCGACCATCACGACCAAGTACCCACCCATGATATGGATCAAAACCTAGGCATTGATGTCAAAACACTTTAGCCGGGAAATCGCACTTCGGCGCGGGTGACAATTTTTGCAATGGTCTCTTCGCTCTGGGCTCCGGGCAACAAAAAACCACCGCCCAACCAAAAGCCTGGCACACCGGCAATGCCTAGGTCTGGCGCGCGCCCCAATTGTTTGTTAACAGCATCAGCGCCTTGATCGGACAAAAGAAAGTCGCTTAGCCCTTCAATTTTAGCGCCAGCTTCTGCAGCCAAATCGACCAAAACATCTACATCGCCGACATTAAGACCCCGACAAAAATAGCCCTGAAACAAAACCTCAACCATCCGATGCTGCGCCAGCTCAGCTTTGCTTGGGAGTTCAGCCTTGCTGACAGTCGGGTCATGCACGTCTTGCTGCCCATTGCCTTCAAGTGAACCGAGCACATTAATGCTTTGATCAAAAAACCAATCTATCAGTCGATGCGCCATTAACGTATTTGGTGTGCGTCGAATCAGGTCATAGCGCAGCTCAATACCGACATCTTCTGCTTCTTGTTGCAAACGCTCAGGTATCCGCGCTTTATCCGCCCTGGCTCCATATCGACGTTGCAGAAACTCAAATCTATCCCATCCACTGGGCGGAATATTCGGATAAAGCATGTACGGGCGCCAGCGCAAGCTCACGCCCACCTTTGAGGCAAGGGCATTGTCTAAGCGCCGCTTACCGATAAAGCACCACGGGCAAATTACATCAGAAAAAATTTCGATACTCAGCATGCAACCTCCAACTGTTGATCAACGGGCCTATTTGCAAAGGACTTAGTAACCAAGGTATCAGTATCCAGGGCCTTACTAATAGGGGTCTTACTAACAAAAGTCTTACTAACCTAAACTTTGGACAACTGGCCAACAAAAGTTATCAACAAACGCACAAACTGCCACTATTTGAACAATTTGGCCAATGGTTTGCTGGCCACGTGGTATTTTTGACCAATTATTGGTTCGATAAGCGTTTACAAGGGCTAGACAGCCCGAGAGATATCATGCGTACTAGGGCTTGGTGTTTTTGGCACAAATAATGCTTTCGCTAAAAGCGGGTGTAACCAATCATCAAAAGGCGGCAACATGTTTTTGCGTACTACCTCTTTACCTGTTGGCCAAACAACCACGAATAGAAAGGTTTATGCAGCACATAAACAACAGTTCAGGTTTAGCTTTTACTCGGCGATGTAAAATCGCCCTGCAGCATCTGCGGAGGTGTTTGTTGGCAGAAGAAGGTCAGGAAAATAATAATGCGATCATTGTCGTTGGCGCTGTCGCATACGATCAAATTGCATCTACCAAAAATGAATTTGGCCTATCGGGCCCAGGACTAAATAGTAAATTAGATACACTGGAAGAACATTTCGGCGGCTGCGGGGGCAATATAGCTTATGGTATTGGTCAGCATAGCCGCGACGCCAAGTTAGTCTCTGTTTGTGGCGAGTTAGACTTCCACAGCTATCGCACGCATATTGAATCTCCCTGTATTGACCTTCAAGGGGTAATGACAAAGTTCGACGCCAAATGCGCCCGAGCATTTGTGCTGTCTGACCCAAGCGGCGAACAATTCATCGCTTTTTACCCCGGACCGGAGGTCAGCGAAGAAAGCTGGGCGGCACACTTAATAAACCAAAATTTACAACAATCCCCAATCATGGTGTGTGCCCCCTACCCAGAAAAACTAATGCTTAGCAGCCTCAAGTGCATGACAAAGGCCAACCCCCAAGCACTGCGCATTTGGTGCCCAGGGCAATATGCAGACCTTCTAGACGAAGCGTCTCTTAGACATTTCAGCGGCTTTTGGGACGTACTCATTGGCAATGAACATGAAGTCGATCACCTCATGTCACTTGATGCCGATTTTGTGAGCAAAAAAACGGTCGTTGTCACCGCTGGCGCTCGACCAATTAAGGTGTACATGGCTCATGGCGGCACGCGCACATTTCCCGTGCCCAAGCTGGCAGCCCCTAACATTGACCCAACTGGCAGTGGGGACGCGTTCATAGCCGGTTTTGCCAGCGTTATAAGCGATCATATTAGCGCAGATAACAAAGGTGCTTGGATTGGTTACGTCAACGAAGCGGTTAAAGTTGGCGTGCGCAGCGCCCAACGCTGCTTAGAGCACCTTGGACCACAAAACTACGCTAACATAGCAAATTAGTGTCAAGACTGGCGCTTGAGTCATGTATACCGGTAGCCTCTGGCACAAGAACAAAAGCCACAGAGTGGACTAAAGTCCCAAAGCTAGGAATCAATCATGTCGTTCTCATTGCAACAAGCTATTACGCCGCCCTGGTTAAAAACTATCTCTAAAGTTCAGTTGGGCCATTGGCCAACTCCCCTAGAACACCTTCCCCGCTTAACCAAAGAGTTATCTGGTCCGCAGTTATGGGTCAAGCGCGACGATTGCAGCGGCCTAGCCACTGGCGGCAACAAAACCAGAAAGCTAGAATTTCTTTTAGCTGACGCCATCAACCAAGGTGCAGACACTATTGTGACCTACGGCGCGGTGCAGTCGAATCATGCAAGGCAAACCGCCGCCGCTTGCGCAAAGTTGGGTCTTGAATGCCACTTGTTACTGTCCCAACGGGTCGAGTGGGACCATGTCAGTTACAACAACAACGGCAACGTACTATTTAATAAGCTTTTTGGCGCACACATACACATGTTGGCGATGGATGAATTTGAACAGCGTCAAACAGAAATTCTTGCTGATTTGGCCGCACAAAATAAACAGTTTTACCAAATACCGCCCGGCGGCTCCAATGCACTTGGCGCGCTTGGCTACGTTATGTGTTTGGCAGAGTTGGAGTGGCAAACCAAGGAAATGGGGATTTCTCTTGATCAAATAATTCATGCCTCGGCCAGTTCCGCCACCCAAGCAGGCTTGATATTTGGCGCAGGGGCAATGAAATCCAAGGTGGATATTTTGGGTATCAACGTTTTTCACCCAGACCCTGCAACATTAACTGCCCGAATAGAAAAATTGCTGGCGCAAATGTCAGTACAGTTCCCTGCCAGCAAAGCCGGTTTTGATTTACCTATATACATTAACCACGCTTATTTTGGCCAGGCTTATGGTGAGCCGACGGATGCAGGTTTAGACGCCATAAAGATGGTGGCTGAGCTAGAGGGCCTACTGTTTGATCCGGTCTACTCTGGCAAAGCCCTGGCAGCCCTAATAGACCAAATCAACTTAGGTAACTTTAGTCAGCATGACAATGTAGTGCTGCTTCACACTGGCGGCGCAGCCAGCCTTAGCGCCTATGTAGATGCGTTTTAGCAGAGACTACTTGGCGCTGACAGACAGACGGACTGCGCTACCAACACCGGCTTAGCGCAAATTTAGGCAGCAGCCATTGCAGCCACCGCCCGTAACCAACGACTTTAACTAGCCAATAAACATACCGCCATTTGCAAACAAGGTTTGACCGGTAAAATAACTAGACTCATCGCTGGCCAAAAACAGTGCGGTGCTAGAAATTTCGTTGGGCTGGCCGAAGCGCTGCATGGGTGTCATCATCATAACGTTATCCATCCAATCTGGAGATTGACGGATGCCAGCAGTCATTGGCGTTTCAATAAATCCAGGCCCAATAGCATTGATTCTAATGTTGGTTGTAGCCAATTCTGTGGCCATCACATTAGTCAACATAATGACGCCAGCCTTAGAAACACAGTAGTCGGCTGCGCCCGCCAACGGTCGCTTACCTGCGATAGAGGCGATATTAACAATAGACCCGGGCGTGCCTAGCTTAAGCATATGCTGCACTGCAATTCTGTCGGTGATCATTGTGCCGGTAAGGTTAATGTCTATTACCCTCTGCCAATCACTGATATTGCGATTATGTAAAAAATTAGCTTCTGGATCTTCATCGTTCATATCAGCAACTTCGCCACTAACATAATTGGCAGAAGAAACACCTGCGGCTGCTAACACTGTATCTAAGCGACCATAGCGTCTAACCACATCGTCGAACAAAGCCTGCTGGCTTGCCTCGGAAGTCACATCCACGTGGACAAATTCAATAGGCGCGCCACCTGCGGACATCTCCGTTGCAGCTTTTTCGCCCCGCTCTGTATTCACATCGGCGATAACAATCTTCGCGCCCTCCTTGGCATAACGTTCTGCCGATGCACGACCTAAACCGCTAATGCCACCTGTAATAACCGCAACTCTTCCTTCTAAAGCGCCCATAACCCTTCCTAATAATGATTTTAAAAAAACTCTACTCTGCTGCGGATTCAAACTCCAACAGACTATCTAATGCGATTTGGCTGTTTACCAAATGGGGCACGCTCCAAGGCGTAAACGTTTGCGTCTCGGACTCTAGTAATTTACGCAATTGGGATATAGCAATCCACCTCACCTCAGCCACCTCATCTAACGCAAAGACAACATTGCCGTTTGCCCGAGCAACAAAACCCTGGAAAATTGAACAGTCAATAAAACCACTTCCTGACCAGGTTTCTTTTTTTACCTCGCCCATTTTAACTGGGGCCTCTACCTGCAAGCCCAATTCCTCTAACAAGCCCCGTCCAGCGCCTTGGCTGAAAGTTTCACCCGGCATGAGATGTTCGCCTACGCTGTAGTCCCAACAATTGGGATAAAGATCTTTGTCTTTCGAGCGGCGCTGCAGTAACAATTCATCAACTGAGTTAAACAACAAAACATGCGCCGAACAATGCCAAAGTCCTTGCGCATGAACCTGATCGCGAGGCACCAAATCTAGCAGCTCGCCGGCAGCGCTATAGGTTTGAAAATACTCAACAGGTCTCTGGTCCGACTGCACGTTACGCCTATCTCTATATCTAAATTCGAGTCCTAGTTTTAATCCTAGCCCTTAGTTGCTGTGGCGAAGCCGGCATAACGGGGTTGATCTATAGCTATTTGATTAACAACAGTTGCGCGCAGATGATCTGCCAAGCGGGGTAAATCTAAGCCGATAGACTCGTCACGCAGGCCATTAACCAGGCGCCAGCGAAGGTCCGTTATCGACTCATCACGATCAAATAGCAGGCACAAACGCTGACCTTCATTAACAAGACAGATCTGACCTAATGATACTTCTCGTTGCACAATATCTAGCGAGTTACTCGCGACACGAGCTAAGAAATTGGTCCGCCCTTGTGTGCTGCTCATCACGTCTTGGCGCAAAAAGTCTGTCACACTGGCTAACAGTTCATCAATTCTAGGCATATCAATGCCTGCGATGGAATCATCCGTTTTGACCAGTTCCACGGGTCCAGGAATAAGTAAATTAACGCAATCTACTTGGCACTCAGAAGAGCGCCTACCGATTGCCGGACGCTCAACACTTTGATCAGGACCCGTTCGATAGTGCTCGGCCATACCTAAACAGCCTACCGCCCACCAGAACGATCCAAACACCTGCCAAAATTTCACCGCCTCTGGGTCTACCTTCTTGCCACTTATCGATTCATAACCGGCAAATAAATCCTCAATCTGACCGAAGCCGCCAACAGGTAATTCCGCTCGACCAAACCGCCATGAGTGCGTCAGCATCCAGCCTAAATCTCGCATGGGGTCACCAATATGCGCCACTTCCCAATCTAAAACCGCAACGACACCTGTCTCGTCCACCATGACATTGCCGTTACGAAAATCGTTATGCACCAGTGATGGAGTAAAGTTTTCTGGCAAGTTAGCTAACAACCAACGAGCTGTGTAGTCGATCATGGGTTGAGGTGTATTAAATTCTTGATAGCGTTGCCAAGTTTGCTCTACGTATTCACTCGGCGTAAGTAGCTGTAGGTGCTGATCAAGACCACTGGCCTTCAGATCTATGCCGTGAATGCGCGCCAAAATTTCGCCGCACAAGAACGCCAGCTTTGGCCGTATTTGCTCTAGCTCCGGTGCCTTAACAATTCGAGCACCTAAAGTGAGGCCCTCTAGCCACTGCATGATAAAGCCACTGCCCAAGCCATCCTCGGGTGTCAGTACATGATTAATCTCAGGCTCTGGCACGCCATATTTGGCAGCCGTTTGCATCAGCAATGCCTCTACCGCTAAGCCCGGATGTTGAGCGGTGATCTCGCCTTCTTCGCCGCCGGAAGCCCGCCGCATGGCTAGCTTCTTGGGGCCACTTTTAAGAGTCACATCAATGCAGTAGGTTTCTTGACTGGCACCAGCGGACAAGCGCTCAACGGAGTCCAAACTGACAAAATTTTCAATCACCTTGGGCAACAACAGCCCAAGTAATTCATCGAAGGACAACTCAGAGCTTGCACCCTGAGCACCCTTGCCTTCACTCGATACACTGTTCATAAATGCTAGCTTTCCTGTACGCCTTTAGGTGCACGCTGGTTCATAAAACCAAATAGATAACCAGCAACGCGGCGCATTTGAATTTCTTCAGCACCCTCAGTAATACGGTAACGACGGTGATGACGATAAATATGCTCAAAAGGCTTGTGGCGAGAATAACCCAGGCCACCGTGCACTTGCATAGCGCGGTCTGCGGCTTCACAACATAGGCGATTAGACCAATAGTTGCACATAGACACTTTGTCCGACACAGAAAACGCGCCGTAAGTATCCATTTGCCAAGCAGTCTTATGAATCAAAGCACGCAACATTTCGCACTGCGTTTGTAATTCCACCAACGGAAATTGGATGCCTTGGTTACTAGAAAGCGGTTTACCAAACGGCTTACGTTCCATAGCGTATTGAATAGATTCGTTAATACAAAACTGCGCAGCACCCAAGGAAGAGGCTGCCTGACGAATACGATTTTCGTTGAAGAAGTGCTGTACCACACCAAGTCCTCGGCCTTCGCCACCAAAGATAGCGCCATTAGGTACGCGAACATCTTTCATCGATACACGTCCGTGGTCAGTAGGCATATTGAAAGTCCAAAGCATTTCCTCAACAGCAAAACCTTCGCTTTTGGTTGGCGTTAAGAATGCAGTGATACCATTACCGTCACCGGCTTTGCCGCTAGTGCGGGCAAAAATCAAATCGTGCTTGGCTTTGTGAATGCCCGTATTCCACGTTTTGGAACCATTAATAATCCACTCGTCGCCATCGCGTACCGCGGTGGTTTCCATATGAGTGGCGTCAGAACCGTGATCTGGTTCAGTGATACCAAATGCAAAACCCATCTTGCCTTCAGCTAAACCGTCAATCCATTCAGCTTTTTGCTCGTCTGTACCGTATTCAATCATCAGCAACAAACCAACATTGTTACCCACAATAGAATGCTCATTTTGCAAATCGTTGTGTAAACCTAAACCCTTTGCAGCAAAGTGCTCACGGATAATGGCCATGCCTAAGTTTGTGCCCTCCTGACCACCATATTCCTTTGGCAGTGGGTAACGGTAGTGACCTGCAGCGTCAGCACGGCGCTTTGCTTCTACCAGCAATAACTCCCACTCTTCGTTGGGCAGACCGTTGCGTTCCCAGTCAGTACGCGCATCTTCACGACGATGGTCAAAGAAGCGTATATTGTCGTTTTCTTGCTCTAAAGGCTTAATCTCGTCTTCAATAAATTGATCGAGCTCAGCTAAGTAAGCCTGCATTTCCTGTGGAATATCAAAATTCATTTCTCTCTCTCCTTACTACTTATTTTCTTTACGTTCCAAGTTTACATTCTATGCGCGAACGCCACTCCCAAGCCATAGATTCACTAGTCCTAATTAGGCACTAATCTATTTTCGCTTGTTTGTTATTCGCTTTTTTGTTTTCCGACTCAATAAGTCCCCAAACAATTGCACCACGCATAAATTGGCGGAACTGCGGCTCTTGATAGGTTGCAGTAGTATGCCCTAGAGCGCTATACAGCACCTGGCCCTGGCCTACCCGATGCCACCAAACCAGCGGATGATCTTTACCCATAGGACTTTTTCCCGGATCATAAGTGGACTCATCGATGCTCACCAGCACATTAGTGTTCCCCCTTGGGCTAGCACTAAAGTTATACCACTCGTCACTGCGTTGCCAAATGCTAGGTAAATGCGCTGTGGCTGGGTGGCCCTGGTCTTCAACAACCAAATCAGCGGGTTGAATATGCGCAGTCATAGGGTGATCAACAAACTGCGCTTTAAGCACTTGATCAAGGTACCATCCCCAATCATACCCTTGGTCACCGCCCGCCGCATGCTGCGCAATCAACGAGCCGCCGGATTCCACATAGTTCCGCAAAGCCAAACGCTGTTGGTCCGTCCACACGGTGCCACTTTTATGATTAAGAATAATCAGTTGAAAACGACTGAGGTTTTCTGGGCTAAAAACTGCAGCATTTTCAGTATGATAAAACTGCCAATCATTTTTAGCACCCAGTGCATCGAGCATTTGAATTGACGCAGGAATGCTTTCAAGGTGACGATAACCGTTAGTTTTTGAAAAACTTAGAATGGCCACATTGCCCAAATCTTGTGGCAACTGTGGTGCTTGTGTATCAAATACTGGTGCCCGAAACAGCTGAGGCTGGTTGTAGATCGCGCGGACATATATCCAGTTTTGGTTCACAAGCACGGCAATAACGACCACCACTAGGCCTACCCCATAGCTACGCCAAGACACTAAATTGCGCCCGCTTGTAACTGAGCCACAGCATAGTCCACGGCCCGAGCGGTGAGGGCCATGTAAGTCAGAGAGGGATTCACACAGGAAGCAGATGCCATAGCGGAGCCATCTGTAACAAACAGGTTAGGCGCAGTGTGGGCTTGGTTATGCGCGTTGAGTACTGCTTCCTTGGGGTCATGGCCCATGCGCGCAGTGCCCATTTCATGAATTGCTGCACCGCCGACCATTTCCGCATTAAACGGGTCTATGCGAGTAGCGCCAGCAGCCTTGAGCATGGCCACAGCTTGCTCCACTAAATCTTCACGATGGCGTCTTTCGTTCTCACCAAATTCAAAGTGGAAGGTCACCTGGGGGATACCAAAACGATCTTTTTTGCTCTTATGCAGCGCCACAGTGTTGTGGGCGTAAGGCAGAATTTCACCAAAGCCACCAAGGTTCATATACCAAGGGCCGGGCTTGCGCAGACCGTCTTTGAAGTCTGCACCAAATCCAGGGGTCAGCTTAGACATAGTGTCCCAAGACAAGCGCCCTGCGCTGCCCTGAAAGCCGTAGCCCCGAGTAAATCCAAGACCATCGTCGCCCTCTACATTTCTAAAGCGCGGGATGTAGATGCCATTGGGTCGATTGCCGTAGGGATAATATTCCTCAAAACCAGGAATAATCCCTCGAGCGCCGGCCCTATAAGTGTGGTCCATCATATAGCGACCGAGCGCACCGCTAGCATTAGCAAAGCTCATATCGCTGTTAGCATGAGTTGAATTCATCAAAATCTGAGTTGAACCAACCGTGGAGGCACAGAGGAAGATCAACTTGGCTGAATAACGACTACGCTCGCCGGTTACCGTATCAATGACCTTAACCGCGCTGACACGCTTGGTATCAGGGTCGTACTCTAAGCTCTCGACCAGCGCATTCGCGCGCAAATTAAAATTACCCGTGGCCTCGGCCGCTGGCAGCGTGCTAGACAACGAACTGAAATAAGATCCGGTGCTACATCCACGATGGCAGGGACCACAATAATGGCATGGCGCCCTACCTGGTAAAGGTTCGGTTAACGTCGCCGTGCGGCCAATGGTCATAACCCGACCGTCAAAATTCTCAGCAATGGCACTGGCTACATGACGCTCAACCACGTTCATGTCCATGGGTTTTTGAAATTCACCGTCTGGCAACTGATCTAGTCCCATCGCCTGACCACTGACCCCAATAAATTTCTCTACATGAGAATACCAAGGCGCCAGATCTTTGTAACGGATGGGCCAATCAATGCCAATGCCTTCTTTCTTGTTCGCTGCAAAATCTAAATCGCTCCAGCGATAGCTTTGGCGAGCCCAGAGTAGCGAGCGACCGCCCACAACGTCAGCTCGCACCCAGTGAAATGGATCTTCCTCATTAAAATCATAAGGGTTTTGTGCATCGTTGTTCCAAAAATGCCGAGTAGTCTCATCAAAAGCATAAGAGGTGGACTGAATTTCATACTCGTCTTTGTATAGCTCGCGCGGGCGCATACCTTTGTTGTTGCGCTTCCAAGGTGGCTGGTGCTCACCTACATAACCCGTGCCGTGTTCAAGCGGTTTGCCCCGCTCCAACATCAGTACCTTTAAGCCTTTTTCACTAAGTTCTTTAGCTGCCCAGCCACCGGTGATGCCTGAGCCGATAACAATAGCCTCTACTTGTTGCGTTGTTTCTAACTTGCCCATAATCGACCCACCTCACTGAATTTGTAGTCACCGTCGTAAGAACCGGGCATGGGCACATACTTACGCTCTATAGTCGCGCCAACTTCTGAAGTGTAATAGCCAACAACTGTTAATTCTTTGATTTTACTGAAAAACTTCCCATCAGAACTGCCAAAAGCGAAGGGGTCAGAAGCAGGCTCTCGAGCCTCGGCCGCTTGTAACAAGGTCATCTGCTCGGCCTCTGCTAATGAGATAAAATGCTGCCCATAAGTGCTTCGAGCCTCTTCCAGCATTTGTGCCAAGCCTGCAAAAAACACTTCTCGCTCGTCGTCCTGATACCAAACAGAAATTACGTAGTCGAGGAACACATCTACCCCAGCGGCAATTGCGCCCGGCGTATCGGTAGTAGGAATAATAAGATCGACACATCGGTAGACGGCGGCACGCTGGCCATCTGTCATGACCCCTGCCACGGCCACGCGCTGAGCCGCAGGTACTTCTACCGCTTGAGAACACGAATGAGAAACCGCGCCTCCAAGCACTGCCGCCAAGCCTTTTAATAAATCTCGCCGTTGCATACAACCCTCCTCTACAAGTTCACTCGTGACCGAGCGTTTTCGAGCCCAAAAACTCAAATGCAAACCAACAGAACAATCTAATGTCGCCGCAACTCACACATAAATGCGTTACCAGAGACTACTCTTTAGTGATCTCTATAGCATCGCTGCTTTTTGCTGCCTACGTTCTCTGAGCCACAATATCGCGAAAACTGGCACCAACAGCAACGGGATAACCGCCACCACTTGGAACGATTCAACTGACGCCACGCGAATGATTGTTGCCAACTCATCACCGGTTAATACGCGCAGGTTATCTAACCCGCCCGCTGCTGAGATTTTAGCACTGTCAAAAATAGCGCCCATGTAAGGCAATACAAACTGAGTGGCCAAACCGCCAGCAAAACCCATCAGACCAAGCATTAGCGCGCCGCCGGCTGGGTACCGCTCCGCAACACAGCCAAGCATGGTGGGATACATATAGCAGATACCCACGGCCCAAATAGTTGCCGCAGCAAAAGCGGTCATGGGCGAGTCTGCCAACGCAAGTAAATACAAACCCGGCGCAGCAAGGGCGCAGCTGAGGGTCAGTAAGCCAGGACTGGAAATACGGCTGACCACTGGCCCAGCAAAATGCCGGCCGACAAAAATAAGTAAATTGACATAAATAAGCACCCATATGCCGGGCATACCGACAATATTAGTCAAAGCCAAATTCACCCATTGGCTCGGTGCAAGCTCAGCGGTCACTGTACCCATCATGCATAGAAACCAAATAATGAAACCAGGCGAAGTGCACAATTGGGCCCACATATCACCATAGGACAACCCCATAGCCACCCGTTCAGTGACCGGGAAATCTGCCTTTAGCGCCAAAACCACCAAAACAACAGCTGGCACCATTAAAATAAGTAGGTTGGTCTGCCACACCCAACCCAGCTGTACGATCACTAAGCCAAGTAAACCGCCGGCGACAATACCCGCAGGCCACCAAGCGTGGAGAATATTCAGGCGGTGGGTTTTTTCCTCAGGGTAAATGGCAGCGATCAGCGGATTGGTAGCTGCCTCGACTGCCCCCCAACCTAAACCAGTGAGCAATAAGCCGCCATACACCAGCCAATAGGCACTAGTGGAAGGCTGCATAAAGGAGGCGCCCACTACGGCAATGCTGCCAAAGAAATAGCTCGCAGCGGCAAACAACAACATATGGCGCATGCCGATCAAGTCGACCAAGACGGCTCCAAACAGCAGCGTCAACGCAAACCCGATAAAGGTAGCGGCCAGCACCTCGCCCACCATGGTGGCAGAACGCGCAAGATCCAAGACATTGAACAAATCGCCCTGCAGGTCTCCCGCAATGGCAGCACGTACAGCAAAACCAAGGCCAATCATAAAGATGGCTAAATTCGACAGCACAAACAGCAAACGCCTGTTCGCAACTTCCACTTCAGTCCCCTCAGACATACCACCTCCCTACTAAACCCTAGCGCAGTTTTATTCGCCCAATGTTGAACCAGCAATGCAATCTAGCGGCTCAAACCAGAGATCCCGGATATGGACCATCACTACTTGGTTCGACACCGACCTATACAAATTCCCTTAATCAACATTCTCTACTATTTAGTGCGAACAACAACACTAGACATGTAGATCTTCTGTGCGCGACAACAACACTGAACTTATGCCATTTTAGTTCCAAACAAAGACAGAATAGCTGGCCGCTCTTGCAAAATACCAGCACCCAAGCCAGCATGACAAAACTGCTTGAATGAAGACTTGCGCCAAAAGCATTGGACTAGGATAAAATGAAATACGTATGGATAGGGTTAGGTTGGCTGTTCATCATTTTGGGCGTTGTAGGCATTGTCCTGCCGCTACTACCCACCACGCCCTTCTTGCTAGTGGCTGCGATATGTTTCAGTCGCGGCTCCCAACGCATGCATGACTGGCTGATTAATCACCCAACCTTAGGCCCACCCATAGTTAATTGGCAAACCAACCGCACAATCACCCGAAAAATTAAAGTTGTAGCCTTACTCTCAATGGCCGGACTGTTTGGCATTAGCCTTTTGCTAGGTATAAATGAAAAGGTTTTGTTACTACAAGGCTCAGTGCTAAGCGTTGTCGGCGTGTTTTTGTGGCGGCAGAAAGAGCCGGAGGGGCCGGGAAACTTGAGCTAACGTTTCCTCCGTGATTAGCACTAGCTATAGAAAATTTGCATGAAGGCAAACAAAAAAACTGCGCTGATTAAGCAGTCACAACCTAACCAATATTTTACCTACAATGCATGCACCTGCACTTATTCCAAGGAACTGGCCCCAAAATGACGACGGCTTTATTGTTTCAGCATCTACTGGCGAGGCTGTATTTAGAGCTCTGGATTTACCCTTCCTTTCGGGCGATATCGCTATTATGCATATTGTTCGCTGGACGCCAGCACTGGTGCTTTTGCTGACTAGAAGACCTTTTCTTGACCCCGAACAGGGTCGATAGTTTTGAATTTGGTCAGGGGCAATAACCTTTGTAATTAACTTTTCATTTGTTTTCGATATTCGCGATGCAGCGATTTATATCTCACACTGCGCCGGCGCCTAACTTCTTGCGTGCCGAAACAAGAAACAGAGGCTCTTTATTGGGCCTCTGTTTTTGATTCTTATTCATGACTCAATTATTCATTCTTTGCCCTAAGTCCTTCCAAAAATTTTAGGGCTTCAACCTCTCCTTCTTCATTCTTCGTTTAGTTTCTTTGCAAAAGAACTACTGGTATCTGGCGATCTGTCTTTTCTTGATATTCGATGTACGGAGGCCAAATTTCAGCTAACGCATCCCACATGACTTGGCGACGCTCGTCTGTGATTGTTATTGCGGTGGCTGAAAATTTATCTGCGGCTACCTGCACTTCTACCGCTGGGTTTACGTCCAAATTGACATACCAACTAGGGTGTTCTGTGTGGCCGCCTTTGGAAGCAATAATGACAACGTCGTCACCATGGTTGCCATAAATCAGCGGCAGCATACGAGGCTCGCCACTTTTACGACCTGTAGTGGTTAACAACAGTGTTGGTACGCCGCGCCAGATGTGACCGTTTTCACCATCTGTTGCCAGATAGTTTTTCATATGCTCTGCTGCCCAATCTGGCAATGTATTTGTACTCATATTTCTCTCCTCGTTTGTCGTTCTTTATTCGTAGTTGTCTAACCGTTTTATCAGCTCGTTACAAAAACCTCACTCTAAGGCGGGCGGCTAATTTGTAAATTTTGCCCTAGCTCTAATCAGCGCAACCAAAGGCAACATAAATATTGCGCCTGCGATTAGCCCACTGGTCACACCGCCTCCGCGCGGGTTTAGCAAATTCCAGACTACCATAGCAATCACCACCTGGGCTACGTATACAGCGGCCCAGGGCCACATCCACCGCTTCATGCCCGCAAATCCGCAAGCACCGGCTGCGTAGATCATCCAGTGCAGGGGTTCTGTGGCCTTGGCCCACCATCCGGTTAGCGCAAAACCAAACCATATTTCGTGGTCGTTAGCTGCCGGTTTATAAAACATGTCGAAGGGCATATAGATAAATGTCATGTATAAGCAAAAATAAAAGATCAAATTCATCCACACCGGTCTAATCGCCCAGTCGGCTTTTACGCGTTGCCAAACGGTTTCGTTGCTGTTCACTGATTACCCTCGTACTTGGCTGTCTCATAACAAATAATAGTCTATACCTGATTGGGCAAAGGCTGCTGGGCAAAAAATGCTTGAATATTTGCCAGCGCACAGTTGCCCATGGCCTCACGGGTTTCCACCGTGCCGCTGCCCATGTGCGGCAACAATACCACTTGCTGCAAATCCATAAGAGCTTGTGACACATTTGGTTCATCCACAAACACGTCTAACCCTGCACCTGCAATAACCCCAGTACTCAGTGCGATGACTAAGTCTGCTTCATTGATAATATCGCCTCTGGCTGTATTAATTAAATGAGCGCGTGGTTGCATGAGTTTGAGCTTGGCTAAATTAATTAGATTTTGGGTTTCATGGGTTGCAGGACAATTGATGCTGACAAAATCTGCGCGCCGCAATAACTCGTCGATCTCACAACGCACCGCACCCAATTCTATTTCTTCAGACTGGGGCCTGGAATTTCGCGCAGTATATAAAATCGACATACCGAAACCATGATGAGCCTGGCGGGCCAGAGCGGTGCCAATACGCCCCATGCCAATAATTCCTAAAGTTTTACCCGTGACCTGGGTAGAGAGCATATGCGTGGGCCGCCAACCGTCCCAGTGAGTAGACCGAACTAGGCGCTCGCCCTCACCAGTTCTGCGCGCACTGGTGAGCAGTAAGGTCATGGCGATTTCTGCAGTGGCGTCAGTCAATACGCCGGGGGTATTCGTCACTGCAATGCCCTGTGTTTTTGCCGCGGCGACATCTATGTGGTTAAAACCCACACCAAAGTTCGCTAGCAACCGTGTACGCAAATTGGGCGCTGAGAGTAATTGCGCGTCTATCTTGTCTGTTACTGTGGGACACACGACGTCGGCATCTAGCAATGCTTGAGCAAGCTGTTCTCGGCTCATAGCTTGGTCGCTGGCATTTACGCGCAGATCAAACATCTTCGCCATTTGCGCTTCAATGGCTTCAGGCCAGCGCCGGGTCAGCACCACTACAGGTTTTTCACTCACTATTTTCACTCTCTAAATTTTTGCCTTTACGGCCAGCGTTAAAGATAACGGCAGGTTCTGCAGGCTCACCGCTCTGCGGTCGCTATTAAATCACCCCGCCATACATTTTACCTTTCCTGCAAGATATTATTCTTACGCCGGTAGGAATAAACTACATTCATAAATTTTTTGTTATTTGGGATGGGGAAGGAAAACAATGAGCAAGGCATATCAGCACTTTATCAATGGCGAGGTTGTACAAGGCACTTCAGGGCGGACAAGCGACGTGTACAACCCCTCGCTGGGTGAGATCTCTGGCTCGGTAAGCCTGGCCAGCACAAGTGAAGTAGACGCAGCCATTGCAGCGGCCCAAGCTGCATTCCCAGAATGGTCAGGTATGAACCCCCAGCGTCGTGCTCGAGTTATGTTCAAATTCAAAGCGTTGGTTGAAGCCCATGCGGACGAGCTAGCGCTAATTCTTTCTGAAGAACACGGCAAAGTACTGGCTGACTCTAACGGCGACATTCAGCGTGGGCTAGATGTGATCGAGTTCGCCTGTGGCATACCCCACCTTATGAAAGGTGAATATACTCAAGGCGCAGGCCCCGGCATTGACGTTTACAGCATGCGCCAAGCCATTGGTGTCGTGGCTGGTATTACGCCATTCAACTTCCCTGCAATGATTCCCATGTGGATGTTTGGAGTGGCAATCGCCACCGGCTGTACGTTCATTCTTAAGCCTTCAGAAAAAGATCCCGGTGTACCCATGCGGTTAGCCGAACTGATGCTGGAAGCGGGTGCGCCGCCGGGCGTATTGAACGTGGTGAATGGTGATAAAGTGGCAGTGGACGCCATTATTGCTAACCCAGCTGTCCGAGCAGTGAGTTTTGTTGGCTCGTCTGATATTGCCCACTATGTGTATCGCAGTTGCGCAGAACATGGCAAGCGTGTGCAGGCCATGGGCGGCGCTAAGAATCACGGTATTATTTTACCAGATGCAGATATGCGCCAAGCGGTACAAGACATCACCGGCGCAGCCTATGGTTCGGCTGGCGAGCGTTGTATGGCCTTGTCCACAGTTGTGGCTGTTGGTAACGAGACTGGTGATCGTTTTGTAGACGCCATGACTAAAGAGCTAGATAAGCTCAAGGTCGGCATATCTACTGACCCCAAGGCAGATTACGGTCCAGTGGTCTCCTCCGTACATAAAGAGAAGATTGAAAACTACATTCAAATGGGCGTGAACGAAGGCGCAGACCTCATTGTGGATGGTCGTAACTTCTCACTGCAAGGCTATGAAAAAGGCTTTTTTGTCGGCCCTACGTTGTTCGATAACGTTAAACCCACTATGCAAAGCTACAAGGACGAAATTTTCGGCCCAGTTCTGCAGGTGCTTAGAGAAGACGATTTTGAAACAGCCTTGCAACGACCATCAGACCACCAATACGGTAATGGCGTAGCCATTTTTACCCGCAGTGGCGGCGCTGCAAGAGACTTCGCGCAAAGAGTAAATGTTGGCATGGTAGGCATTAACGTACCGATACCGGTGCCAGTGGCGTATCACAGCTTTGGCGGATGGAAGCGCTCTGCCTTTGGCGATGCCAACCAACACGGCATGGAAGGTGTGCGTTTTTACACCCAAACCAAAACCGTGACTCAGCGTTGGCCTGATGGTGAGACACAAAATGCTGCGTTCTCTATTCCGATTATGGAATAGACTTTAAGGAATAGACGTTAGCAGCACTTATGACAAGCCCCACAAAGTGGCCCTTTATTTACGGTTAGCGTCGACCGGATAATCAGCTGGTTATGTTGCTGGTTTAAGTTAGGCCGTTCACCGGTATCAATGCACCATGAATGGCTTTGGCGGCATCTGAACCCAGAAAACAAACCACCTGGCCCAAATCTTCTGGGTCCACCCACAGACTGAAATCCGCATCTGGCATATCTTGCCGATTTCTCGCGGTATTGATCACACTAGGCAACACAGCGTTAACGTTAATACCTTGACCCTTTACCTCTTCGCTGAGCGATTCAGTCAAACGCATCACGACCGACTTAGACGCCAAATACGCGCCCATATTCGGCCCGCCTTTCAGCGCACCCACTGCACCTACATTAATGATTCGTCCACCGCCGCTGGCGAGCAAGCGTGGCGTGGCAGCGGATAAAACCCTGCGCAAAGTGGTCACGTTAATATCGAACAGCGCATCCCAAAGGGCATCATCCGTTTGATGCACCTCTGGCCCCATATCAAAGCCACCGGCAATGTTAGCGACAATATCGAACGGCCCGATGGCCTCAAAACATGCCTCTACATTGTCTGAGTCGGTTAAATCCACGCTAAAGGTCTGACCAAGATCTGACTGAAAGTCTTCAATCACATCAAGCAAAACCACCTCTGCTCCTTGGCGCTTAGCAACTCGGGCAACACCTGCACCTAGTCCACCAGCCGCGCCGGTAATGACCATTTTCTTTCCAGTAAGTGGCATATAAATTCCTTAACCAATAGATTCAATAGCGGTCATATCATACCGCCCACTTAACAGATAGTAAGTAGCTATTAAGTCACGATAATGGGCTAAGCATTGCTATTGAATTTTGCCGTGGACCGGCACCAACCGGCCTAAGCGAGCTGGCGTGACAGAGCACTTAACCAGCACTCTTGAGAACATTCATAAATCGACCACCGGCTATGTAATGCGGTACGCAATCCTCTAGACTGCGATTTCACTAATTATTGGGAGAGAAATTATGTTGCCACGAATTTTAGCGGGTTTTGTGGGTTTGGTATTAGCCTCTACAGCGGTCACTTGGGTAATTGATCCAACTGCCGCCGCACTCAGCTTAGGTATGCCGCTACTGGACGGCATTGGTCGCAGCACGCAAATTGGCGATATGTCCTCGTTCTTTGTCGGCGGCACGCTCTTGTGTTTTCTTGGCGCTATTCGTCAGCAGGTACATTGGCTGCAGGCGGTAGCACTGATGCTGACCCTTGCAGCGATATTCCGCACCCTAGCCTGGGCCGTTCACGGCGCAGACCTCACGGTGGTATTTATTGTTGCAGAGATAGTGATGGCGGCAATTTTGTTGTTCAGCTCCATGCAAATGAACAGAGCGCAAGCTTCCCCTGAAGCCGAGGCATCAGCTGAGTAATGGCATTGAGTCGAGTGGGGATTTCTCAGAAACCACTCTGAGATTCCTCTGTTGTTACTCTGAAGCTACTCAATAGTTAAGCTGAATTTATGAGCGGCTTACTCGGACGGTATTGTCACCACAAGACCATCCAAGTCCTCGCTCAATCTAATCTGACACGCAAGGCGGCTATTGTCCTCAAGACCTATGGCATAAGCCAATAAGTCTTCTTCATCGCGGTGAGGCAACCCAAGCTTTTCCACCCAAGAAGCATCTACCCAACAGTGGCAAGTACAACAGGTACAACCACCACCACACTGACCAATAATACCAGCCACACCGTTGTCTACAGCAGCGTCCATAAGAGAGTCTCCTACAGGTGCTTGCACTTCATCACGGCGGCCATCGGGCTGAACAAATACTACGTTTATCATGACGATATTCTACCCACATTCGTCAACTAATGAGACACTCCAGCCGCGTAAATCTCTCTCGCTCTCGCTTTGCGCTGCCTGCCCAGCTAGAATTAGATGCTTAATTTTGAGGGGAAATTGCTTTGATCATTGGACTCACCGGTGGCATTGCCTCGGGTAAATCGACAGTTGCCAGCACCTTGGGGACCTGGGGCGCTTACGTTATTGATGCCGACAAGCTCGGCCATAACGCTTATATCAGCGGCACCCAAGCTTTCACCGATGTTGTGACGGCTTTTGGCGACGACATTATCGGTGCAGACGGCGAAGTAGACCGGCGTTCGTTGGGCGGTAAAGTGTTTGGTAACCCAGAAAGGTTAAAGAAGCTCACAGATATTGTCTGGCCCGCCATTATGCGTACGGCCGAACAAGAAATAGCCTCCGCTAAGGCAGAAAATCTAAACCGCGTTGTGGTTTTGGAAGCCGCAGTGCTCATTGAAGCGGACTGGCTGAGTTTGGTAGATCAGGTTTGGGTAACGGTCGTGGAACCCAGCGTGGCCATTGAACGTGCCAGCGCCCGGGATGGTGTGGATGCGGCGGCGGTACAGGCGCGCATCGATGCCCAACTGAGTAATGACGAGCGCATTGCGAAAGCCCATGACGTGATTCATAACTCTGGAGACCAGTATCATTTGATCGAACAACTACGACAGCTATGGGCTGGCATCAGCGCCGCTTAATTAGACCGCAGGCAACAGGGAAGCACTATGATTTTAGATTTACACGCCCACTCCATTAAGTCCGACGACGGTCGCGCTAAAGTACAAAATTACTGCCAGTGGATTGCCGCAAAAAACATACCTATTGATGGCTTTGTCCTCACCGAGCACCGTCAATTTGATAACGAATCGGACTACTCGGATTTGGCTGAAAAATTCGGCCTGACCATTCTTAAGGGTGCCGAAGTTGAAACCGAGTACGGTCATGTTTTGATTTTTGGTGTTACACCAGCACTGCAACAGGCCTTTGACTTCACCAACATTCACTTGAATTTAGCCGATGTGATTAACGCGTGCGATGCGCACAATGCGGTGGCGGTACCGTGCCATCCAGGACGCAAGCGCGTGGGCATGTCTGCGCACCTAGAGGAATTTGGTGTGCCTGCTGGAGTGAATATTGTTGAAGTATTTAACGGTGGCAGTCGGGACGATGAGGACAAGGTCTCTCATGACATGGCCGAGCGTCTAAACTATAAAGGTGTGGGTGGCAGTGACGCGCATATTGTCAGCCATATTGGCCGTTGCGCCACCAAGTTTAAGCAAGATATAGCCAATGAAACGCAGTTGGTTGCGGCGCTAAAATCTGGTGCTTTTGAGGCAATGAAGATAGCTGCCAAAGAAGATTAAACAGCCCCGGATCTGTGGCAAACAATGGGAGTGGCATATGCCACTCTCAAAACGCACTTAAAGAAGAAACCCCGTCAAATATATGACAGGATTTTTCAGGACTTACCTAAACCGGCTTCACCAGAGGAATAGACAACTCCTCGTACTCTTCCCATTCTAACGTCACTCTTTGACCAATATGTACATCGGTCAATGGATCTTCCACGCCGGTCACATTGGTTAAAAAACGTGGTCCTTCATCTAAATCCACATAGGCCACCGCATACGGCACCTTGGAACGAAAGAATGGATGATAGCTGAGTCTGACCACACTAAAGGAATAAATGGTGCCCTGGCCCTTTGAGGTCTTCCACTGCAAGTCGCCGTCTACACAACCCGTACAATGCGCACGTGGATGCCAAACAATGGTCTGACAATTGGCGCATTGCTGGTACTTAAATTCCTTGTTTTTAGTGGCGTGCCAAAAATCCCCAGTATCTAGCTCGGTGAGCTTGGGCATTGGCCGTGAGGGTACTTTCTTCTGTTCTTCAGCCATGATTAATCCCCCCCCAAAATTACTGTTCCCGCTGAGTGTCTACCACCCAACATGCCACCGTTACCGTGTGCTACGGCGAGTTTTGCGTCATTCACTTGAGAGGATGACTCACCGCGCAACTGGCGCACCGCTTCAATGAGCAGGAATATGCCGCGCATACCCGGGTGATTGGAGGACAAACCGCCCCCATCAGTATTCAATGCTGGACCGCCACTTTGGTCAAAGCGCAAACGACCGCCTTCTACCCAAGCACCGCCCTCGCCTTTTGCACAAAAACCTAAGTCTTCGAGCAAGGTTAAAACCGTGATGCTGAACGAGTCGTAAATCATGGCAATGTCGATTTCAGCGGGCGTTACGCCTGCTTCGCCAAAAGCCACGGGGGCAGATTCAACACCGGCAGAGGAGGTTAAGTCCGCGCCATTTTGCGGGTATTTAGTCGCTTCGCCTGTGCCCAAAATCCATACTGGGGTTTTGGCGCAATTCTTCGCCACGTCAGCAGACGCAATGACTACCGCGCCACCGCCGTCTGAAACCATACAGCACTCCAATAAGTGCAACGGATCAGCGATCATGCGCGAGCCAACCACATCCTCAATGGTGGTTTCACGAATATTCAAAAATTCCAAATCATTCATGGCCTCCACCGCTTCCGGATTACGCATGGCGTGATATCGAGTCGCGGTTGAAATTTCAGCCAATTGCTCGCTGGTGGTGCCGTAGTCGTGCATATGACGACGGGCAACCATGGCGTAGTTGGCAATCAGCGTTTGACCTGCAAAGCTTTCCATGTTGTCACCAGGGGCGACACCGCCGCCTCGTCCGCCAGCGCCAATGGCCATGGCGCTACTGTGGGCTGTGGAGCCATAAGTGAGCAATGCCACTTTAGCCTTACCGTCTCGGATGGCTCTCAAGGCATGGGCTGCATGAAACTCATAGGAGCTGCCGCCAACACCTGTGGTGTCAATAACAGACGGCTTAATGCCAAAGTACTCTGAAATCATCAGACCGCTCATAGGCGCGCCTTCCGAGGCGTCATAAATTGCGTCTACGTCTGACCAGGTTAGTCCTGCGTCAGCCAATGCTTTGGCGGCACTGGCAGCTTTAATTTGCAAAGGATTAACCTTGCCTTCTACATCTCTAGACGGATATTCGTAAACGCCTACGATGGCTGCATCCCTGCTCTGGGTCGCCATGTTCTCTCCCCTTATTAAACTGCGAGTCAAGAGTCTAACCCGTGGGTATGGCTGGGCAAATAGCAAAACGTAAATTGCGCGTAGGAAACTGGCTAGCCCGCGTAAAATAGCTCTGATCAAATTTGCCAAATTTGCTGGCATAATTCTGTTAACAGACAGGTCAGTAAATAGACAGGCAGAGGCGGCCAATGGATGCCAAAAGGGGGCGATATGAGTCAAACGGAATACACCCGGACGCAAATGCACTACGCAGATAGCGAGGTGATGGTGAGCGTAGCGAACGCGCAGACCCACCGGTTGTGCACCTACCCGAGCATGAGCCGATCTGAGGTATTAGAGTTCCGCACCTTTGACAGTCGTCTGGCTGCCAGCGGCGATTCTTTTTGGACACCCCATAGCGCGTTTATAGACAACTCGCTTGGTACGAATGAGCCGGCAAGGGAAACCGTAGCGATGCCGGCGCTGTGCCTTTTTTATTAAGTTTTTTATAGATCTTTTTGAGTGGAAACTCTTAGGTGGGTTCTTTTTTTTGGAGGTCTCTTTAGGAAATTCTTCCACGAAGAATCTTTCTAAGGAGACTCTTTTGAAGGGAGTATTAACCAAATCAAAAACGTCGATTACCGCCGGCAATAGAGCCGGCAGCAATATCAGCTAGGCCAACTTATTAAGGCTTATCTGGCGCCTGTTGAATAAGACCGCCGAAGTGCCCCATGCTTTGTAATTTAGCCATTATGGAGCCGTCATAGGCTTCCTCTGGCGCTTCACGCACGAGACGATCTAATACGTGAGCGTCTTCACCTACCAAAATACGCCAGCGCCCTTCTCTTACGCCATCTAATATAATTGAGCTAGCTTTTGCCGCCGAAGTGGGCGCTTTATCACGAAAATCCTCTCCACGCTGCTGAATCATCTGACGAATATGTTCATCCGGCACGTTGCCCACGGGCATGCCTCGGGCCAATAACTGCTGTCGCACATCATCAACTTCTTCTGCAGATAACTCCATAGCGCCATGCTTCCCTAACACTTGGGATGTGTTAATCGCAATTGACGTGCCAATGTGACCGGGCATAACCACCGAGCATTTAATATGCGGCGCGCTCACTTCTAGGTCGGTAATCAACGCTTCGGTAAACCCTTTCACTGCAAATTTGGCAGCGGCATAAGCCGTATGAGGCACCCCTTGACCGATGCTGGCCCAAAAGCCATTCACCGAGCTGGTGTTAATAATGTGTCCTTCAGTACTCGCCAATAGCGCAGGCATGAATGAGCGGCAACCATAATAAACCCCGTACCAACATACTGCGAAAGTGCGTTCCCATTCGTCTTGATCACCAGCGACAAAACCACCGCCGCCACCAATGCCCGCGTTGTTAAAGAGCAAATTAATGTGTGCAACGTCATGCTGAGACAAAACCTCATCACGAAAATTATCCAACTGGGCTTGGCTGCTGACATCGCAGATATGCGAAGTAAGACGTTGATCGCCCTGTAGATTCGCTAGCTTTTGCGTTTCGGCCATATTCGCTTCAGACACATCACACATAGCCACGTGCGCACCGGCTTGAATGAGTTGGCATACCAACTCACGGCCCATGCCAGTACCGCCACCAGTTACAACCGCCATCTTGCCTGTAAAATCTTGCATAAAACTCTCCCTGATTAATCTCTACTTTGGTTCAAATTCTCAATATTTATTTAGCCATCACACTCATTCTGTGAGCGTTCGTAAATGCTTCGAAAGTGCTTTGTCTGATATTAATGCTTGTCTATGCAAATTGGTTAACGACGTTCTGACAATTGCCTTGGCATCCACTTCAAAATGCGCGCGTAACGCAGATCTAGATTCAGAAAGCCCAAAACCATCAGTACCCAATACCTCATAGCCATCTGGCATCCATGCGGCAATGCCCAAAGCTAGCGAGGCCATATAATCAGTCACTGCAACAAATGCCCCAGATTGACCAGCAAACATGCGTTGCAAGTTACTGTCTTGCTGATTTTTAGCCGTCGCATCGCGGTTATTGCGATCAACCGCCATTGCCTGACGCTGTAGTTCTACAAAGCTGGTCATGCTCCAAGTGGCAACTTTGAAGCCCATGCTTTCCAACTGAGTCGCTGCCGCTATTACTTGCTGCATGATGCTGCCACTGGCAAGTAAATGAATTTGCGCCTCTTTCTGACTAGGCTTATCAGGCCGGCTAAAACAGTAACCTCCCTGCAAAATTCCTTGTACCAAAACCTCTTGAGTCTGACCCGTTGCAGCCAACACCTCAGCCATATCCGGCATTAGATGGTTTTCGTTGTACAGCGTCAGATAGTAAAATATGTCCTCTTGCTCTTCGTACATGCGACGCATGCCCTCGCGGACAATCACCGCCACCTCATAGCCAAAGGCTGGGTCATAGCTGAGCAAACTGGGCACCGTGCTGGCCAAAATGTGCGAGTGGCCGTCCTGGTGCTGCAAGCCTTCGCCATTCAGAGTTGTTCGTCCTGCGGTGCCGCCGAGCAAAAAACCCTTGCACATCATGTCGCCACAACTCCAAATCATGTCACCCACACGCTGAAAACCAAACATGGAGTAAAAGATATAAAACGGAATCATGGGCAGGCCATGTACAGAATAAGCGCTGCCCGCTGCCATAAACGAGGCCATAGCCCCCACCTCGCAAATACCTTCTTGCAAGATCTGGCCGTCATTGGCTTCGCGATAAGGCAGCAAACTGTCTGCGTCCACTGGACGATATTTTTGCCCGTCCGCAGCATAAATACCTGCAGCCTTAAACAAGCCATCCATACCAAAGGTCCGCGCCTCGTCTGGCACTATGGGCACAATGTACTTGGCCACTTCAGGCATACGCAATAGCGATGACATAAGCCGCACCATAACCATAGTGGTAGACACTTCACGCTTACCACTACCCGCCAAAATTTCTTTGAAACGCTCTAAGTCGGGAATTTTTAGTGGCGCGCAGCTGACATTTCTATTCGGCAAGTAGCCATCTAACTTTTCACGTTGCTCACGCATGTAAGTGAGCTCAGCTGAATCTTCACTAGGGCGATAAAACTGCGCCGCCATAGCCGCTTTATGATCTAAAGGAATGCCCAGTTCCTTGGCGACCGTAATGCGCTCTTCGACCGGAATATTTTTATATTGATGAGCGGTATTTTTACCTTGGGCACCCATGCCATCACCTTTCACAGTTTTCACTAAAATCACTGTGGGTTTGCCGTTCGACTCGCTGGCTTTTTCGAAAGCCGCAAATATTTTCTTCTGGTCTTGACCTCCGCGCTTGATGGCTTTCACTTCCTCATCGGTGAGGGTATTCATCATTTGCTCGAGCGCAGCATTACCTTCAACCCAATGTTCGCGCTGGACATCGCCGGGTAGCACCGAATACATCTGATAGTCGCCGTCTAAGCATTCGTCCATACGACGTTGTAACACACCATCACTGTCACGACTAAGCAACGCATCCCAGCCAGTGCCCCAGATGACCTTCAGCACCTGCCAATCTGCACCGCGAAAAACTCGTTCTAGTTCTTGGATAATTTTGCCATTACCTCTAACAGGTCCATCTAGTCTTTGCAGGTTGCAGTTAACCACCAAGACCAAATTGTCCAACTTTTCTCTAGCGGCGATATTTATCGTGCCCAGCACTTCCGGCTCATCGGATTCACCATCACCGATAAAGCACCAGACTTTGCCGCTGGCTGCTTCCTTCAGGCCGCGGTTTTCCAAGTATTTAGCAAATCGAGCCTGGTAAATTGCCGCAGGGGTTGAAAGCCCCATAGATGCATTGGGCACCTCCCAAAAATCCGGCATGCTGCGTGGGTGCGGATAAGACGATAGCCCGCCACCCTCGCCTAATTCTTGACGGTAGTTTTTAAGGTGCGTCTCACTCAGTCTGCCCTCTAGAAATGCGCGTGCATAAATGCCTGGTGCGGCATGAGGCTGAGGCAACAGCATGTCTACTGCACCGCGGTTATTATTTGCACCTGCGCCGCGAAAGAAATGATTAAAACCCACCTCCAACATGGTTGCACACGACGCGTAAGTGGCAATATGCCCGCCAACACCAATACCCTTGTCTTGAGCCTGCAAGACCATAGCAATGGCGTTCCAACGAATGATTTTTTCAATGCGCTCTTCCAGCACCAAATTGCCGGGATACGCGGGCTGAGACTCAGGCCCAATAGTGTTGCGATACGGGGTATTTAGGGTAGCTTCATCGAGAGGAATATTCAGACTCAACACATGATCTTGCAGACTGCGCAAAATTTCGCGCACTCCAGCTTCACCATACCCAGCCAAAATATCGTCTATAGCTTGTGCCCACTCCACTTTGTCTTCCGACAAAAGAGCCTGAACGTCCATCCCAAGCCCATCCTTAACGCCGCTCATACCATCTACTCCAAATATTTAGGCAAGTGCTGCGCGTACGCGCTGTGCATGGGTCTCTAAGACCGCGAAATCTGCTAGGTCTCGCGCATGCATGCCAATATCTAAGCCGTCGGCACGAGGCAGAATATGGAAATGCAGGTGAAAGACAGTTTGACCGGCAGGTTTACCATTAAGCTGGGCAACCATGATGCCTGGCGCAGCAAAAGCTTGTTTAACCGCCGCAGAGACGCGCTGCACGGCGACCATGGAGTGACCGAGAATGATGGGGTCGGCATCGTGCAAGTTTTCTGTGGGGTCTTTGGGAATGACCAACGTATGGCCTTCAACTTGAGGCATCACGTCCATAAAGGCTAAAGAGTAGTCATCTTCGTAAACCTTAAAAGCCGGCGCGTCGCCACGTAAAATCTTGGCAAAAATATTATCGGTGTTATAAGCCATACCTGTCCAAAGTCGTTAAAGAGAACCTGGATTTTGCGCCAAAATAAAATCCCTTCCAACCCATCAAACTGTGATAAAGCCGCCAATCACTGACTTAGGCTATTGAGCACCTCTTCTGTGTGCTCGCCAAGTGTTGGCACTTTAGCGACTGCGGATTGTTCGCTATTGGACCCAGGCAAACGAGGCAACTCAATATCTTGGTTACCTACCCGAACGGTTTCGGTATGAAAATCCGGGTGGTCTTTAAGGTCTGAAATTTCGCTGACTGGCGCAAAGGCAACATCAGCAAAATCTAAGCGCTGACTAATAGAAAGATAATCTAACTGGGCAAAAGCGTATTGCACCGTGGCATCAACAAATACTCGATTTGCCACCCGAGTAGGATTGTCGATACAACGAGAGTCGGCAGCCAGCCAAGGGGTTTCAATACCCGCCTCACACAGGCGCCGCCACTCACGTTCATTTTGAATAGACATTATGAAACTCACGCCGTCGGCACTAGTAAACACGCCGTACGGACAAATGCCGGGATGCGCAAGGCCAACGCGTTTTGGCGCGGCGCCGCCATAACGGTCTAACAAATAGGGCACGGCAAGCCAGTGGGCCACTGCGTCGAACATGGAAATATCAACTTTTGCACCCAATGACGAAGCACTACGTCGCAGCAAGGCCTGCAGAATGGCCTCAAAAGCAAACTGCCCAGTGGCGATATCCACGACAGACACGCCCACCCTGCCCGGCTCCTGAGCACTGCCAGTAATTTGCGCAAGACCAGACTCCGCCTGCATGAGCAGGTCATAGGCTTTGCGCTTGTAACCGGGACCATCTGGGCTGAAGCCAGATATTGAAACAGAGATAAATTCTGAGCGCTGGACATGCAGTAGATCAAGATCCACTCCTAGACCTGCCAAAGATCCTGGCTTTAAATTTTGTACCAAAACGTCTGACTTATTGATGATTTGCAGCAGCGACTGCTTGTCCTGATGGACGCTTAGGTCCAAGACCACTGATTTTTTGCCCGCGTTGAGCCAAACAAAATAAGAACTTTCGCCCGCTACAGCAGTGTCGTAGTAGCGAGCAAAATCTCCCTGAGGGCGCTCAATTTTAATGACCTCGGCACCGGCCTGTACCATTCGCTGAGTGCATAGAGGCGCAGCCACAGCCTGTTCAAGAGAAATAACTTTGAGGCCCTGAAGACTATTCAGGCTGTGCAGGCTATTCATAAAAAACCCCTAAATGGTTAAAAGGTGCCTATGCTTAAACGTAGACTTGAGCGGTTCATACTAGCAAAGCTAGCCGAGGTGTTAATAGGTTGGCGGTGGCGATCCAATTAGTCTCTGAGCGCAACTGCTGGCTTGGATTTAATCCTCAACCAAAAACGAAAAACCCCCGCTAAAGAGCGAGGGTTTTCGGATAAAGCTCTTAGCCAAAGGCTTTGTTCAAAGCCTTTGTTAGAACTGCTGCTAAAAGCCGATTAGCTCTTAGGGGTATAACCCATGATTGCCTTGGTTTCGAGGAATTCTTCCAAACCATAGCGACCCCACTCGCGGCCATTACCCGACTGCTTGTAGCCACCAAAAGGCGCATTTTGATCAGCAGGCGCGCCATTCAAATGAATGTTGCCGGTGCGAATTTTACGTGCAATGTTCTTGGCGCGGTCTGTGTTTTCAGAAGAAATATATCCACTCAACCCATACACCGTGTCATTAGCAATACGGATCGCATCCTCGTCGTCCTCATAACCAATCATGGTCAGAACCGGTCCGAAAATCTCTTCTTGAGCAATGGTCATGTCATTGGTTACGTGGGAGAAAACCGTAGGCTTAATGTAGAAGCCAGCGTTTAGACCGTCTGGACGACCGGTGCCGCCGGTTTCTAAACGTGCACCTTCATCGATACCCGCCTGAATCAGTGCTTGAATCTTGTTGTACTGAACTTCAGAAACAACTGGTCCAATCATCGTGTCTTCTGCATTTGGATCGCCAACTTTGACTTTCTCAGCAGCGGCTTTAGCAACAGCGGCTGCTTCATCCATACGCGACATAGGCACCAACATACGAGTTGGCGCATTACAGCTTTGGCCGGAGTTAGTTACCAAGCCAAATACATCACGAGAAATCGCTTTACCGAAATCTGCATCATCTAGAATAATGTTGGCAGACTTGCCACCCAATTCTTGAGCAACGCGCTTTACCGTAGGAGCAGCATTTTTAGCCACTTCTACTCCAGCGCGAGTTGAGCCTGTAAACGACATCATATCCACGTCAGGGTGCGCAGAAAGCGTTCCACCAACCACTGGGCCGTCACCGTTTACTAGGTTAAATACGCCAGCTGGAACGCCTGCAGCATCTAAAATTTCAGCGAACAAAATAGCGTTGTAGGGCGCAACTTCAGATGGCTTAAGTACCATTGTGCAACCCGCTGCAATAGCTGGTGCTACTTTGCAGGCAATTTGATTAATCGGCCAGTTCCAAGGTGTAATGAAACCACACACCCCAGCTGCCTCTTTGATGATGTGCGAGGTGCCGATGTCTTCTTCAAATTCGTATTCTTTAAGCACTTTGATGGTGGTCATAAAATGACCGGCACCGGCGGGAGCCTGCGCTTTATTGGCTAAGCCAAGTGGCGCGCCCATTTCTTCACTGATCGCAGTGGCAACGTCGCCCATACGCTCAACATACTTGGCAACAATTGCTTCCAAAAGGGCTATGCGCTCTTCTTTGGTGGTTTGAGAAAATGTTTCAAACGCCGCTTTAGCAGCTGCTACAGCTTTGTCTACGTCAGCAGCGCCGCCCATAGCCACTTGGCCAATAGATTGCTCCGTTGCTGGATTGATAACATCGATAGTCTCGCTTGTAGTAGGTTCAACCCACTCACCATTGATATAGAACTTTGTTCTGTTACTCACTGTACATTCCTTATTTATTGAAACTGGTTTAACGGCTGCAGCGAAGTCTAAGCGTGCAGCCAGTTACTCATTGGATAGCCGGTAGGACAATCTACTTCACGCCGTTTCGACCTAAAGATGCTGTACATTACCTGCGCAGTTACACGCGCTCTATTCCTTCCAAGGAGGATGCTTAGCTTAACCATTACGACGAGAACTTCAAACAATAGCTGGCGAAGGTGAAGTAAGAATTGAATACAAAACTCGGACTCGAACTCAGACTCGATCCAAAAAGAGGCAGATGTAGAAGTGGGAGTGGGCTTGAGGGAATTTTTGGTCATGACTTATTCAACTCCGTCGCGGAAAGCGACTCATTTAGCAGGGCCTAGGCCGCATTTCATATCTTTCTGGATCTAAAATCTAAAAATCGTGACGCCGCAATACGCCGTAGGCTTCGCCCCTAAACATGGACTCAAAATTTAAACCCAGTGAAAACTTTGACGTTGTATAGAACCGACCACTCAGCGAGTAACCAAATCCCCCTTGATCCACCTGGTTAGAATAATTGGCGCCTAGCGCAAACTCCCAACGATCTATAATTCGTGAGCGCACACCGACATCAATCAACACGCCTACCGAGGTAATTGACTCGCCGAAAAGTTCTATTATCGCCACGACGTATTGAGACGAAACAACGAAATCAGTCTTAGCCGCAATGGATGTATGAAAACCAACACCAAGGTGGCCCTGCTTTGTGTTCACTTTATCTGACAACGGCCCGAGGACAATTGAGTCGTCTGTGCGCTAAGCGGCATAATCTCCGAGGACAAAAAAGTGATCGCCGACAGCATAGCTGCCTCTTACTATGCCGCCCTTAAAATCCGCATCTGACACACCTTCGCCTACGTGACCAAAGATTGAAATATGGGAGTAAGCAATATCCCCCTGGCCTCCATCATCGTTGGAGGCAAACGCAGGCTGGACAAAACAGGCAAGCGCCATGGCAAAAAGGGGCTTAAAAAAAGGGCCTCAAAAGAGCCAAAAAATAGTTCATATAAATCAACCGTCTAAATTTGTTAGAGGAAATGGCTAATTTGAAAAAAGCCACCAGCGCATTACGTACCTTGCCTAACTGAATTTTACTAACGACTTGATAAAGGGGGTAAAGTTGGCGGCTGACGGTAGATGTGTATTTTACAAAAGACAAGTTGCTTACCGATGTACAATGTTGGGCTACGAACTGGGAGGGTAATTTACAAAAAAGAGCGCCTATTGAACTAATTAGCAGGACAAACTAGCAGAACTGACTGAATAAACTAACAAAATAGATTAAAGGTGCGTTGCGCAACTGTAGGCCGAGGCCCAAGCCCATTGAAAATTATACCCCCCCAACCAACCAGCCACATCCAACGCCTCGCCAATGGCATAAAGGCCCGGCACTTTGGTGACCGCAAAAGTTTTCGAAGAAACCTCGTTGGTGGAAATACCGCCCAATGTGACTTCCGCTGTTCGGTAGCCTTCGGTACCGCCTGGTTTAAAAGACCAAGCATTTAATCGTTTCGCTATATCGCTGAGTTCAGCATGGGTAAAGCTGCCAACCTTTTGATCCATAAACCTATGCTTAGCTAAATAATCTACCAGACGATTGGGTACGTGTTTTTTTAGCAGCGTGGAGAGATGAACTTTAGGCGACAAAGCGCGCTCATCTAACAGCCAAGTTTCGGCATCCAGCTCTGGCAAGAGGTTGATCAGCACAACCCCACCCTCGCGCCAAAAAGAAGAAATTTGTAGAATGCTGGGGCCACTAAGTCCTCTATGAGTAAACAGAATATTCTCGCGAAAACTGGTTGCCCCGCAACTGACCTCGGCGTCCAAAGAAATACCGCTGAGGTCGGCAAAAGATTCCTTGTCGCCAGAATTCCAAGTCAACGGCACAAGCGCAGCCCTTGGCGCGACAACCTCTAAGCCAAAATCGTTGGCTGTACGAAAAGCCAAATCAGACGCAATTTTCGGCATCGACAAGCCACCCGAAGCCAACACAACTTTACCCGCTTGGTAGGTTTGCCCTGCAGTATTCATTGAGAATGTACCGTCTTGGTTTTTCTTTATGGCAGACACCTCCATACCCGTGCGGATTTCTACGCCAGCCCACTCAGCCTCACTCAACAGCATGGCCACAATATCCTTAGCACTATGATCGCAAAACAACTGGCCAAGCTTCTTTTCGTGGTAGTCAATGCCATGGTTTTCTACCATTTCAATAAACCGTTCCGGCGGATAACGCTTCAACGCAGAAATACAAAAATGCAGGTTGTCGGAAAGAAAGTGTTGCTTTGGATCTGTTCCGTGGTTGGTAAAGTTGCACCTGCCGCCGCCAGAAACTAAAATCTTCAGCCCAACCTTTGGGCCTTTCTCTAACACCAAGACTTTGTGGCCGTTGTAGCCAGCGTGAATTGCACACATTAGACCACTGGCGCCGCCGCCAACAATCACAACATCATGCATAGATCGCTCTGCCCTACTGTTCATGGCCGCGCTATTGCCAGCTGTGCCAAATGGGCGTGCAACTTACAGGTAACGCAGGAACCTTGCCCAACTCCGCCCAAGGCTGCCCGGGTTGGTGAAAATCGCTCCCCGTCGAAGCCAAAAATGCAAAATCTTCTGCCAAAGTTGCTAGAGTATTCGTCTTCACCGGATCTTGAGCGCCGGAGATCACCTCGATACCTTGACCGCCAACGGCTTTAAATTCGTCGCATAACGTACGCAATTTGGTCAGGGTAATACCGTATTTCATAGGGTGCGCCAAAACCGGAATACCTCCGGCATCACAAATCCACTGACACACCCGTCCCAAATCTAGCCAGTTCGCTTTAACGTCCCCAGGTTTGCCGGCACCCAAGTACTGCTTAAAAGCCTGTTTCATGTTTTTTACATAACCGGCATCGATCAAATATTGGGCAAAATGCGGTCTACCAATAGTGCCACCTGCGGCATTTGCTTGGGCGCCTTGCAAAGTATTTTCAAAACCTTGTCGGGACAGCATATCGGCAATGGTTTGCGCTCGTTCAGTTCGAGCTTTGGCTTGGATTGCCATGGCATCGAGCAAACCTGGATTTTGCAGGTCTAAATTAAGCCCCACCACATGAATGTTTCTACCAGACCACAGGCAAGAAAATTCACATCCGGTTATGAGCTTTACCGAACTATTGACAGCGTTGGGCAGGTCCGCCAACTCAGCATATGCGGAAATAGTATCGTGATCTGTAATGGCCATCTGAGTCACTTCGCGCTCACAAGCAAGGGCTATCAGTGCTTCGGGGCTAAGACTGCCGTCAGAATGCAGGCTATGCATATGAAAATCAGCTTTCATAAATGCGTTCGATTCGCTCATTTAGAGAAACCGTAAACGGCAGGCAAAGCGCCAGCCCTTCCCTTAAAGGTATGCGCAAAAAAGGCAGCTAAAAAGTTAGCTGAAAAGACAGAAAAAGCCAAAGAACAAAGACTGATAACGACCTCGTGTAAATTCAAAACTTAATAAAAAATGTTGGCGATCACTGCATTCATTCGCGCTTGGGCGACCTTATCCGCCGGGCTTTCTAATGGCCTATGGCGAAACCAATCCCAGCGAACGTACGCTGCAAATTAGTTACAGCCGACACCAATCAGTACAGTAGCACGCGACTTTCGACCAACTATTCTACCCACTTAGTGAGCCTAATTGGCCGAATTAACGAAAAAATCAGCGTTTCGCTAGAACAAGTCGATAAAGTAATCGCCGCCTATCCAGGTCAAAACACAGATGTTTGCTAGCGGAACTTGGACGCGCTCAAAAATCTATCGGCACCTATCGTCACCTACGCCACAACAGGGCCACGACATCGCCCCAACAAAGCTCGGCAACACCTCGACTGGCACACATCGCAACCATGCAATGAACACGTACATTTAACCATCTCCTTCTGCTACTTTTTAAAAAAGATGGATGACATTGTTGATGGCTGGACCTATCGGCGAACGGCGAACAATCTTAGTTTTATGCGTTGCAAAACGAGCTTGATAGCCTCCACCAGCGTATGAATCTGAATGTTCGGCGAGTACTTACTTATTCGCTATTTGCTCGTAACCCACTCGAGGAGCGCCTCAACCATCGGCGGCAAGGCTTCCTCAGGCGCCGCTAGCGCCAGGTAATCAATATTCAATGGCAGCCCAATGGCGCCATGCAAACCCGACGACAAGGTCTGAGCTATAACTTTAGCTTCGCCAGCTCGAATGAAACCTTGTTGCTGACCCTCAACAACAGTTGTGTTAAACATTTGGAAAATTTGATCATCTTCCAGACTGACCTGAACGGGCTTATCTTGGCTGTCCGGCCGCACAAAAAGAAAAGCATTGCGATAGAGGACCAGGCGTACATTAGCAAAACTCGAATACATCTCGAACAATGCTCGGAGCTTTTCTAGCGGATTTTCTATCGCATTAAGCACCTTTTCCGTTTCCACAAGTTGCTTTTCCAAAAGCCTTTTTCACAAGGACTGCATAAGGTCCTTTAGGTTATCGAAGTTGGTATATAAAGTGCCCACAGATACGCCGGCTTTATCAGCAATAGTGCGCGCTGAGATATCTCTAAAGCCGTTTTCTGCACACAGTTCAGCCGCTGCGGTAAAGATTCTAAGGCGAGTTTCACTTCGTTGTTTATCGGTTAAGGCAGGTCTTGGCACATCACAAGTTTGCAAGAATTGACAACCATCCTTTCATGGCTAGGCGCAAGCGTCTAGGGCCTTTACCCTTCATCGGCTGAAGCAGCCGCTGGTCAGGTTCGCTATTTTGGAGGGCGCAACTGTCGAGTCTCTATTTGATCTACGGTCCTGTACGGGAAAATCTACCGAGATTCCGGCCTTCAGGCATACGCAGCACGCTCTTTGCCCTCTCTTTGCTCTCTCTTTGCTCTCTCTTTGCCCAAATGCATAGAGAAATCCTAGGCTTCAAGAGCGACTTGCGGCAAACTTCGCATTCTATTTTTTAGTAACTCTGGAGAGGCTTCATATGAAAGGTACCGTGCATTACGAACTCAGAGGCGATATCGCCCTCATGACCATCGACAACCCACCCGTTAACCCGCTTTCCTCGGGCGTACGCCAAGGTCTTTCAGATGGCGTTAACGCAGCACTTGCTGACGATAATGTGAAAGCGATTGTTTTGACCGGTGCTGGGCGTGCATTCATTGCTGGCGCGGACATTTCAGAGTTCGGTGGCAAAGCTGAAGGTCCTAGCCTGCATGATTGCCTTACTACTATGGAAAACAGCGCGAAGCCGATTATTGCGGCCATTAACGGCACCGCATTCGGTGGCGGCTTGGAAGTTGCCCTTTGCTGTCATTATCGCGTCATTGCGGCCAGTGCACCCGTTGGACTGCCTGAAGTTAAGTTGGGCCTCTTGCCTGGCGCAGGTGGCACACAAAGATTACCTAGACTCATTGGCGCGCAGAAAGCCCTAGACTTCATCCTTTCTGGCGACCCTATTCCCGGCCCACAGGCAACTGAAATGGGTATTGCTGATGCGCTCGCAGACGGCGATATTATCGAAAGCGCAATGGCCTTTGCTGCGGATATCATCGCTAAAGGTAGCCCAACCCGCCGCATCCGCGACGAAGAAGACATTGTGGCCAAAGATCGTGGCAATGCCGAAATGTTTGACGCAGCACGAAAAAATGCAGCACGTAAAATGCGTAAGCGCTTTGCTCCTGAAATGATCGTTCAATGTATTGAAGCTGCGGTAAACCTTGGCGACTTCGACGCAGGCATGGCTGTTGAGCAAGAATGCTTTGGTAAGTGCCTGAAGCACCCACAGCGCGAATCTCTTATTCACATGTTCTTCTCTGAGCGTGAAGTATCGAAGATTCCAGATGTGCCTAAAGATACAGAGACGCAAAAAATTGATACTGCGGCTGTCATCGGTTGCGGCACTATGGGCGGCGGCATCACCATGTCATTTTTAAACGTGGGCATTCCTGTCACCACACTTGAAATGAACCAAGAAGCTTTGGATCGTGGCATTGGCGTGATCAAGCGCAACTACGACATTCAAGTACAACGTGGGCGCATGACCGCGGAGGAAGTGGACGAGCGTATGGGCCTTTTAACAGGCACCACAAACTTTGAAGACCTTGGTTCTGCTGACCTTATCCTTGAAGCCATCTACGAAAACATCGACGTTAAAGTAGATACCTTTAAGAAGATGGATGCTGTTGCTAAGCCAGGCGCGATACTTGCGAGCAACACCTCTGCACTAGACATCGACAAAATGGCTGAGGCAACTTCACGCCCTGAGTCTGTTATTGGCCTGCACTTTTTCAGCCCAGCAAACATCATGAAGCTGTTAGAAATTGTACGCGGCGGCAAGACCAGCAACGAGGTTATTGCTAGCTCAATGAAGCTCGGCCGTCAGCTAAACAAAATTGCTGTTCTATCTGGTAATGCACCAGGCTTTATCGGCAACAGAATGCTTGCGGGTTACACTCGTCAAGCTGGAGAAATCATTCTGCAAGGTGCTACGCCTTATCAAGTTGACAATGCCCTTCTACAATTTGGTATGCCAATGGGCCCCTTCCAGATGAACGACCTTGTTGGATTAGACCTTGGCTGGCGCGCGCGCAAGCTCAACGGCATCAAGCCAGAAGACGTGCCAATTACTGCACGCGTTGCTGACAAACTTTGTGAAATGGATCGTTATGGTCAGAAAAACAATCGCGGCTATTACATCTACCCAGAAGGCAGCAGAGCTGGTCAAGCTGACCCCGAAGTTGTAGCACTGGTTGAAGAAACCTCTGCTGAACTTGGCATAGAGCGTCGCAGCATTGAGGACGAAGAAGTACTTAAGCGTTGTCTGTACCCGCTCATTAACGAAGGTGCACGCATATTGGAGGACGGCATTGCTATTCGTCCATGTGACATAGACATTGTCTACATCAATGGTTATGGCTTCCCAGAAGTAACAGGCGGACCTATGTTCTGGGCTGATCAAATTGGCTTGGATAAAATCCTCGCTGATATTAAAGGCTTCCAACAAGAATACGGCGGCGCAATCTGGGAACCAGCACCGTTGTTAGAACGTTTGGTTGCAGAAGGCAAAACCTTTGCAAGCTTGCAAAGCTAACCGAGTCGCAACAGCTTGATAAACGAAATAGCCTGTTTTCGTCAAATATGGCGAGAACAGGTTTTTCTCACACGCTCTGTAGAACCATCTACTTTTGGGAGCAAACGATGATTTCCCGAGGCATACATCACGTTTCAATTAATGTCACAGATGTCGAAAGTGCGAAGCAATTTTATGTAGAGGTGCTAGAACTTGAAGACCTGCCAAGACCTGATCTAGGTTTTCCCGGCGCGTGGCTAAAAGCCGGCAACCAAGAAATACATCTATTGGGCATAGACAGTGGCCGACCGCCAAAAGAACAACACTTTGCTTTCTTGGTTGAAAATATCGACCAGGTAACTCGCCAGTTGGAAAAGCACGGCATTACGTTCGGTAGTGAGATGAATATTCCTAACGTGTGCAGACAGATTTTTGCCCATGACCCCAGCGGCAATATGATTGAATTCAATCAACGTTTAACCGACGAGTAGAGAAAATTCTAACCCCACAAACACACAGGGCGTTTTCGCGTTGTTTTGCCGCAATCGTCGCGCTCATTGCTGTTTTTTTTGCTCACACGGCGCTTGCTCACGGCGTTGCTGACGGCGATGCTAGCTTTCTGCAAGGCAAAGAAGGTTTCCACTTTTGGCCTTATTTCTATCTTGGGGCAAAACACATGGTCACCGGTTACGACCACCTCCTCTTTCTAGCCGGCGTGATCTTTTTTCTCTATCGATTAAGAGACGTTGGCATTTATGTCACGCTCTTTGCTGTGGGTCACAGCCTGACCCTTATTGTTGGTGTCTGGTTCGACATTCCAGCCAATGCCTACATCATTGACGCAATCATTGGCTTTTCTGTGGTTTACAAAGCATTCGAAAACCTTGGAGGTTTCCAGCGTCTTGGCGTAAATCCAAACACCCGATTAGCCGTACTTATCTTTGGTTTATTTCATGGTTTTGGATTGGCCACGAAACTGCAAGAAATCAGTCTTTCACAAGAAGGGCTTTTGGCCAACTTGATCGCTTTCAACGTTGGTCTAGAAGTGGGTCAACTGCTAGCTCTGCTGGGGATCATCGCGATTATGTCTATTTGGCGTCGCCAAAGTACTTTCGGCCGTCAAGCAATACTTGCAAACACAATGCTGATGTTTGCGGGTTACCTTCTAGTGGGATATCAATTGTCAGGCTTTTTTCTGGCGGGTTAACTAAGAGCTACTCAGCAGTAAGCGAGGGGAGAATGAACATGGAAACGCAAAATTTATTCGATGCAGCGAAACAACTGGGCGACAAATTCTCTGCGCGAAGCGCAGAGTTCGAAAAGGCCAGGTGTTTGCCCAAAGACGTTTCGAACGCCATGGCTGCTGCTGGTTTTTACCGTATGTATGTGCCGGAGGAGATCGGCGGCCTTGAGACCTCGCCCGCCGACAGTGCCAGAGTGTTTGAACGCTTAGCTCAAGGCGACGCAGCTTGCGGTTGGGTAGCGTTTATCGCTGCTACCAGTGGCTCCACCTTAGCGCGCATTCCTGTTGAGGCAGCAAAAACCATATTCACGACGCCTGAAACCATGATAGCTGGTGTGTTTGCGCCCACCGGCAAAGCCATTCAAAACGACCGAGGATTTAGAGTTTCCGGCAGTTGGCAATGGGGTTCAGGCACACAAAACGCAGATTGGGTTTTAGGCGGCTGCAGTATTTTGAATGCTGCCGGGGAGTTACTTAACGAAAAAGCACCCACCAGCATGTGCTTAATGCCTGCAAACGCCATTGAGTTTGCTGACACCTGGCATGTCAGCGGCCTGCAAGGCACAGGCAGTACCGACTACGGTGTCAACGACCTTCAAATCAACGCCGAACACGTTGTCGGCTTTGCAAAGCACACGCCTCCTGCTGGCCCGCTGTTTCAATTTCCACATTTCACCCTGCTGGCGTTAGGTATTGCGGCCGTTGCAATGGGCATTGCTAGAGCAGCTGTGGACGAACTCATTACCTTGGCCGAGAGCAAAAAACGTGTGGGCACCAATAGCGCATTGGCCACTCGTCCGCATACACATATTGAAGTAGCCCGGGCCGAAGCAACCTTGCGCAGTGCGCGAGCGTTTTTCTATGACGCAATCAATATCGCTTGGTCGGAGGCCATCGCAGGCGATAAAGTGACCTTAGCCATGCGACGAGACATTCGTTTGGCAACTACCCATGCTGTGGAATCGAGCGTTAAGGTGGTAGACGCCATGTATACCTTAGGCGCAGGCAGCGCTGTTTAT
>CAUZON010000005.1:0-107371 GCA_963581445.1 Gammaproteobacteria bacterium
TAAGCCATAAGTTATTGATTTATATAGGAATAATGGCGGAGAGAGAGGGATTCGAACCCTCGAAGGTTTTAACACCTTACACGCTTTCCAAGCGTGCGCGATCGACCACTCTGCCACCTCTCCTGAATATGGTGGCAACCCACCCAGTCACATCTAAAGCCCGAAGCCGCTGTTACCGTTGCTCCCTTCCAGGCCTGGCGGAATTCACAGCATATCGCCTCTAGAGGACCAAAGTGGGTCACCATAGAGCGGGGAATCTTAGAGGAAAGCCTCTTAGATTCCTACTGCAAAGGTCAGTATTTCGGGTACTCTTGGCGAATTATTTGCTAGATGAGCATCAATGCGCAAAGACCATCGCCCTTACAGCCTTAAAGTTCTTCAAGGTAAACTTGAGGCGCGATGGGTTAAACACTTTATTGCCCCGCAATTGGAGCGTATGGGTCATCACTCAATGATCATGAAGCCTTGGTTTCTGAAAATTTACGGCAAGGAAATTAGTTTTGGCACGTCTGTCCACGTGATCACGGCAGCAGATAGAAATGTGCGCCTGACCACGTGGACAATGAACGACCACCAGGGGTGTATTGATATCCAAGATTACGTGCTCATCTGCCCTGGAGTGCGCATCGACTCTGCGTTATCTGTAGAGATTGGTGCCAGCACTATGCTTGCAGCAGGCGCCTATATTACTGATGCCGACTGGCACGACATTTATGATCGTACTCAAGCCATCGGTCGCTCTGCGCCGGTTAAATTGGCTGCTAATGTTTGGGTAGGCGACGGCGCAACAATTTGTAAAGGCGTAAGTATCGGCGAGAATTCTATTATTGGCGCTGGCTCTGTGGTCACAAGTGACATTCCAGCTAACGTTATCGCTGCAGGCAACCCGGCGAGAGTGGTTAAAGAATTGGACCCAAAGGAAAAGCTGACCAAACGCGAACATATGTTAGCCGACGGGCCTGAACTGGCTATTCAAATGGACGGTCTAGAACGCTGGATGCGCGAGGACAATACTTGGCTGAAATGGTTTCGAGCGTTACTCGTCCCGAGCGAAAAGGACTAATGCCCGGTTGTAACCCACTCAGCCCACTGAGTATAAGCTTACTGCCGTGGCATCCGGACATCTGGTACAGGGCACACTTCACTAGATCTAAATGGATTAATGTCTAACCCGCCTCTGCGTTGAAAGCGTCCATTTACAGACAAAAATGTCGGCTGACAGCTCGTCATGATGTCGGCATATATCCGCTCTATAGTAGTTTCATGAAATGCTTGGTGGCTGCGATACGAAACTAAGTAACCCAGCAACCCTGCTTGGTCTATCGCTTCTCCCGTATAGTTGACAACCACAGTGGCCCAATCCGGTTGCGCCGTTACCGGGCATAGGCTGCGGAATAAGTGCGTATACAACTGCTCGGTCTTCACCTGGGGCACGCCGCTCATCAAGCCTAGAAGCTCTGGTGCGCGTTGATACTGCGCCACCTCAATGTCTAACCCATCTAAACACTGTCCTTGCATAGAGGCCCACTGTCCTGCCAGTTCATCTATGGATAACAGTTCAACAATCACATCACCCGCAAATGCGGCACCAAGGTCTTGGTTCAATCTAACGCTCACCGATTGTGCGTCGGTAAATTGAGTCTGGGCAAAGCCATTCAGATAGAGTTTCATGGACTTACTCTCAACAATATTAGTCGTTGCACAATCGACCTTTATCTTCAGACCGGCGACTAGTGGCTTACCCTTGGTGTCGAGCCAAGAAAACTCATAGCCCGTCCACAAATCTTTGCCCTGCAGCGCTAACTCTGAACCTAACCCCAGTTCTGGGTCCACATTCAAGCCAACTGCCCTTCGACCTTCAACTCGCGGCATAGGGTGTAACAACTCCACCGAATACCCTTCGGCGTAGTCTCCTGACAAACCTAACGGCCCTGTGCTCAATGACTTTTCTTCGTCTTGGCTCACGCAAAACATCTCAATTGGTGGAAAGGCGCATAGGATAGCCTTTGCGTCTGCGCCGCAACAACTTAAAAACTCCGAGATACGAGAGAAAAGCGACGAGCAAACAACCCACATTTCAGGGTGCACCGAGGTTAGTAAACATTTAGTCTTTGCCGTCTCGCTTACGGGGCTTCTATGCTAGATACAATTCATGTCATAACGACACGCTTCGCAGACCTAGCTTGGGGTCCGTGGCTTCTTTGGCTGCTACTTGGCGGCGGTTTTTACTTCCTTGTTTTATCCCGATTCACCCCCTTTCGCTACCTTCGACACGCCTTCGACCTCATTCGCGGCAAATACGACAACCCCAATGATCCGGGACATATCAATCACTTCAGCGCACTGTCTGCAGCATTAGCCGGCACCATTGGTATGGGCAACATTGCAGGCGTGGCGCTGGCCATCCAAATCGGCGGCCCTGGCGCTATTTTCTGGATGTGGATGACCGCAATACTGGGTATCGCAACCAAGTTCTTCACCTGTTCGCTAGCAGTTATGTATAGAGGCAAGGACGATGCTGGAGAACTGCAGGGCGGCCCCATGTACGTGATTCGCGAGGGACTACCAAAGAGCATGCACTTCCTCGCCTACTTCTTTGCCATTGTGGCCATGATCGGTTGCTTACCTGTGCTACAAAGCAATCAGCTTATTCAAATTATCCGCGACCTCATTTTCGTTGACCAAGGCCTTTTAGGTGCAGACCAAGACCCCTTCTATTTCAATTTATTCGCTGGCATGGCACTTGCTGCAATAGCCGGATCCATCATCTTTGGTGGGCTAAACAGAATAGCGAAGGCTGCCACAATCATCGTGCCGTTTATGGCAGTTATATACATTGGCACTATTATGGTGGCACTGGGTCTGAATATTGAAAAGGTACCCGCGGCTTTTGCTATGATCATTACTGACGCATTTACCGGGGAGGCTGTCGCAGGCGGCAGTGTTCTGGCTATGGTGGTTTACGGCGTCCAACGGGGCGCGTTCAGCAACGAGGCTGGCATGGGTACTGAGTCTTTAGTCCACGGCGCAGTTAAAACCAGCGAACCTATAAGAGAAGGTTTAGTGGCTATGGTTGGGCCCATTATCGATACGTTGATTATATGTACCGCAACCGCCCTGATGATTTTGGTTGCAGGCACTTGGCAGGGTGAAGAAGCCCAAGGCGTGACACTCACCGCCAACGCTTTTTCTCAACTACTGGGCCCTTTTGGTACCTTTATCATATTTGTCAGTGTAGTCAGCTTTGCTACCACTACCCTCTTCACCTATTCATTTTATGGCTCTCAATGTGCCAGCTTTGTATTTGGCACACGCTATACAAATGCCTACCGCATGGTGTTCGTTGCCTCCATCGTATTAATCGCAGTGATTTCGATAGATGCCGCCGTGAGTTTAATCGACGGCTCATTTGCCCTGATGGCAATTCCAACAATGGTGTCCGCCATCTGGCTTGCGCCCAAAGTAGTCGCCGCAGCCAAGGCCTATCTAAAGAAAGTGGATATCGGCACTTACGACACCCCAACAAGTTCGACAAGCAATGACTAGTGAGTAAATACAATGGCTTATAAACCACTTCCGGAAAATCTGGCCGCCAACAAACCCGCCACCAGCCATACTCAAGCGGCGCAAGAACAGGTTAAAAGCAGTTTAGATTTCAGCAACAGAAGAAGTTTCGCTGATGCAGAAAGAGGTTTCATTGCAACGCTCAATCCTTTGACCCTTAGGCGAGAAGATGGCCATATCACCTTCGACCTAGCGCACATGGAATTCCTTAACGACGAAGCGCCCACAACGGTTAACCCAAGCCTTTGGCGACAGTCGCAACTTAATGCCCAGCATAACGGCTTATTCGAAGTGGTAGACGGCATCTACCAAGTCAGGTCCTTCGACATTGCCAACATGACCCTCATCCGCTCCAATGCGGGTTGGATCGTTATCGACCCGCTCACCTCGTCCGAATCCTCTGCTGCGGCATTAGCGCTGGCCAATGAGCATTTAGGCGAGAGGCCTGTAGTTGCGGTGCTCATCACGCACAGCCATGCCGACCATTTCGCAGGTGTATTGGGCGTTGTCAGCCAGGAACAAGTTCGCTCAGGCAAAGTACCTCTTATTGCACCGGAAGACTTTGTTAACGAATCGCTAAATGAAAATGTACTTGCCGGCAACGCCATGAACCGCCGTGCCACCTACATGTACGGCAATCTACTGCCAGCGTCTGCTACCGGCTATGTCACCACCGGTTTAGGGGCTGCTGTGTCTATGGGTAGCACCGGCTTCATAGTGCCATCAGATTTCATCTATAAAACTGGCGAGACGCGCACAATAGATGGCGTCGAAATAGAATTTCAAATGACTCCCGGCACCGAAGCCCCAGCAGAATTTATATTTTACCTACCAGCCTTCAAAGCCCTGTGCATGGCAGAAATTACTTCTCACCACTTACATAATGTCTATACGCCAAGGGGCGCACAAGTGCGTGATGCCTTGGAGTGGTCAAGCCAAATCAATGAATCCATTGATCTATTCGGTCACCGCATAGACGTTCAGTTTGCCTCCCATCACTGGCCTATTTGGGGCCAAGCGGATGCAATTGACTACTTAGAGAAACAAAGAGACTTATACAAGTACATCCATGACCAAACATTACGCCTAGCAAACAATGGTTACACCAAAGAAGAAATTGCCGAGCAGGTACATTTACCTGATAGCTTAGGGCAGGAATTTTACAACAGGGACTACTACGGCACAGTGCACCACAACTGCCGCGCCGTTTACGTTAAGTACCTAGGCTTTTTCGACGGTAACCCCTCTACCCTTTATCAACTGCCACCCGTAGAACAAGCAAAGCGCTATATGGATTTCATGGGCGGCGCAGATGCCGTGGTAGACAAAGCTCGCGGCTCTTTTGACAAAGGCGACTACCGCTGGGTCGCAGAAGTACTTAATCATGTTGTAATGTCGGACCCCGATCACATCGCTGGTAGAGCGCTATTGGCAGATACGTTAGAGCAATTGGGCTATCAGTCAGAGTCGGCACCTTGGCGCAATTTCTATCTGTGCGGTGCATTGGAGCTAAGACAAGGATTACCGGAGACCAAGGCCTTTCAAGCCAGCGGTGGTATTGCGGCAGGTATGCCGATAGAAAACTTCTTCCAAACTTTAGCGGTTCGACTACTGCCCACAGCCGCAGACGGATTAGCTGTGAGCATCTTGCTAAATTTGACCGATATGGACGCTAACTATTTGATCACTGTCAAAAACAGCGTTTTCAATTACTTTAAAAACAAAGACACTGCGGCAGATACCACGCTGACAATTTCTTCCGCTGATTTTAAAAAGCTCATCATGGGGCTAACAGATGGCCCAACGTTAATGGCTGAGAAAAAGTTGGAAATTGCTGGTGACGCTAAGGTAATGCGCAGCTTATCGCAGCTATTCGATCAGTTCCCCCGACGCTTCCCGCTGGTTACACCGCGAGACTAAGTCTGTGCAGGGCCGATTATTAGAGACCGGCTTAACGCGCTATGCCCTAGACCATAAGTTCTAAGTCCTAGGAGAGAGAAAAGTTAGCCTACCGAGGGGCCTCAGTCTGAGAAATCTCAGGAACTTTTGAGAACAAGATAAAGTTAGCCAGCAAACCAAGCCCCACCAATGCTGCACCGAACATTAAATGCTCGGTGTTAGCGGGCGCCTCAGGCCAGGCAATACCCATATAAGGCAGAGCAATCAACAGACCACCCACAGCTAATGCTATGCGTACAGAAAAATGGTTAAGCCGGCCGTAACCCGAAAGAAATCCCTGCAACCCACCACATATAAGCCAAACGCCAATTAACGCTTCCAGCACAACTTGGGTTGAAGAAAGCAGATCCGATTTAAGAATAAACGCAGGATCTAGTACAAAGATAAACGGAATGACATAAATCACGCTGCCCATTGTCATTGCAGCAAAACCGGTCTTCAGTGGGTTTGCCTCAGCTATAGAAGCAGCAGCGTAAGCACCCAACGCAACCGGTGGTGTTATATACGACAGCATTGCCCAATAAAGAATAAACAAATGCACACTCAGGGGATCTAAATCTTGGCTCACCAAAGCCGGAGCCAGCACTACCGCTAGAAAAATATAGGCAGCCGTCACAGTCATACCAATACCTAAAACAAAACTGGTCAGCGCGCCCATCAATAACAACAAGCCAACATCATCACCGGCCAGGCTCAACAGGTCATTCACCAACGTACCGCTTAAGCCAGTCATCGACAGTGAACCTACAATCAAACCAACACCCGCTAATATGACCACCAACTCGATCAATAATTTACCCACGTTATAGAGCAAATCCAGCGCGCTCTTTGGGGTTAAACGATTACTCTTAGACATCTGATTGAGAATGAGCAAAACCGCCGTTGCGTAATAAGGCGCAATAGATTCTCGTTGTAAAAAAATCAGCAAGAATATAAGCAGTGCAAAGGCACCCATATAAAACCACCCCTCGATAAGGGTTTGCTTAATACTGGGAATATCTTCGCTGGCTAAACCTTGCAAATTATTGCGCCCAGCATAGGCATCAATCTGCATATAGAGGCTGACAAAATAGAGAACCGCCGGTAAAGCTGCGGCCACCGCCACGTCGATGTAGGCAATGTCTAAAAGTGTCGCCATCACAAATGCGGTGGAACCCATAATAGGCGGCAGCAGAACGCCACCGGTGGAGGCACAGGCTTCTATCCCACCCGCTACATGAGGCGCCATACCAGCTTTGCGCATGGCGGGTATGGTCAGCTGTCCTGTGGTCAAAACATTGGTAACAACGCTGCCGCTCATAGAACCCATCAGGCCACTGGAAACAATGGCAACCTTGGCCGGACCACCCCGCCGTTTACCTAACAAAGCAAAAGCCAAATCAAGGAAAAATTTACCGCCGCCGGTATGCTGAAGTACCACGCCAAAGACAACAAAGCCAATAACCAAACTAGCGAAAGCGCGAAACGGTAGGCCAAAAATACTTTCAATAGACAACGCATGGTAAGCCGCAGCCTCACCCCAGGTTGCAGGCAAGCCATTTAGCGGTCCTGGCATGTACTCGGTAACAATCGGTAACACAGAGAAAAACCCAGCAATTAGACAGAGCGGCCAACCCGCAGCTCTACGCAATGCTTCAAGCAATATTGCCCAGAATGCCAGCGACGCATAGACCGCATACTCAGGCGCTGCGAATTCCCAGGCTTCATCCAGCGCTTGCTCGGCGGTGACAAAAAACATAGCCAATATACCCAGAGCAATGGCCACCAAGGGCCAATCGATCCAACGCTTTGAGGGAAAAGTGATATAAGCCCAAGGCGCAAGAAGCCCTAACAAGGCGTAAAAATACTGGGTTTCAACTTGAACAAGAAAGCCCAGCCATTGAGAACCACCAAAGATACGCAAGGTATCCATAGCCAACACCAACGCAAGCAAAGCTAAAACAGCGACAAGAGATCGAACAAACGGGTGAGGCTGGGCTGCCATTAATAATTCCTAATTCTTCTAAAGCGGTTCTTCAAAAACAATTCAAAGCGAGGGGACTACCTTGCGCTAAGCAATCCTAACTAGCCGCAACTACCGCCAAATAGGGTCAAAGCCGTTGGCATCTAGCGCTATAATTCGTTCCTTGAGCCAGGCATCAGCAAAACCTTCTTTGCCAGGATAACTGGCTTTATGTACTTGCCACGCTTGGGCAAGCACATCTTGCCTTTCTATCAGACGCTCATTGTGAGCCTGAGTTTCATCGTCCCAAACACCAATAGATTTGAAGTAGCGTACTGCACCTTCATGAAACGGCACCACCCAGCGAAACACTTGTCTGTCCATGGCCCAGCCAATGCTACCGGGGTCAGCGGTTTTATATTCGTCATAGTGAATGTGAATGACCTTGGCTAAATCGTGCACTAGGTCTGCATCTCGCTCTGCCAGAGTAATCAATATTGGATACGGGTAAGTTGCGCCTTCGTGCGGATTGGTGTTAGAAATTCCCGCGCCACGCGTAGCCATGTGCGGGGTAAAAAACGGCACAATTTTAGCCATGCGCGCCCAGCATTCTGGGTCATCATGAGGCGCTGGCGGCCAGAAGATACCGCGAGGAGAAGCTTCTAGTTTACGCGTTGGACCAGACACCGTAGTGGCGTAGGCTGCATCCACCTGATCATTAACTACACCGGTCCACATGGCGCTATATCCGGGAAAATCTACACGCTCCACGTCGTCCCACGTCAAGCCACCACAGGCCAAAAACGCCTCAGTGGTGACATTCAAAGCCGGCGCGCCGCGCACGTAAGGTACCCGCTTGCCACGCAGATCACCGTAATTTGCAATGCCCTTATCGGCTGCCACACCCAAGGCTTGGTTACTCTCACCGTTAGAAGCCATAACAATGCGCAGCGGCATGGGCCCCCACTGCTTTTCTGCAAACTGAAAAACACCTTCTTGGGCAAAGTAAGTTGCCACGCCGTTGGCAGAAAATTGCACCCGGCCGCGCTGCAACGGCAGTAGACGAGAAACATCATTCTTACCCGGCAAAACACGCAGGTTGGTGTCGTAATTATCTTTTAGCACTTTGCCAATAGCCACAGCTTGGTTATAGCCAGTGGTACCTAAGTTATAGGCGCTCCAAGCCATAGTTGAAGGGAAATCAATCGGCTCTTCAATCTGTGTCTGCGCTTGCTCAGCCCAAGCGACGCTTAGACTGCCCACAACCAATAAACCGCCAACCAGTGTTTTTGCAAAACTCAATCTATTCCCCTTTCCTTAACTACCGAAACTCATGGATCCCTCAGTCATGATAGCAACCATTGGCTGGCGCAAGTAGACACTATGCGCTATTCACCCGAATCCGTTTACAAATCTAATTTCAAAAGCTACTGCAAATCAGGTAATACTAGCTACTAAACACACTTTAGATGTACAGCTGACAAATACCGGGAGCCAAGACAATGGACACAAGCACGATTAATGCACCATGCGGACCAATCCAAGGGCGCGAAAAAGAAGGCGCATTACTATTTTGTGGCATCCCTTACGCGCAGCCGCCCGTCGAAAATCTGCGCTTTAAAGCCCCACAACCATTAGCGGCCTTCAGCGAACCCTTTTCCGCCCTCAAATTTGGCCCAGCAGCGCCGCAACTTTCGGGTGGCGGTATGACGGACAGCGCCAGCGTACGCTGGGATGAAGATTGCTTAACGCTAAACATCACCACACCAAAGCAAGCCGGCGACATTGCGGACAATAGTAAACGCGCAGTTTTAGTCTGGATCCACGGCGGCGGCTACCGCACTGGTCAAGGCGCGATCCCTTGGTACAACGGCACCCGATTTGCCCTCAACGGTAACATTGTGGTGGTCTCCATAAACTATCGGCTGGGCGCACTAGGTTTTGCAGATCTGACCCACTTGGGCGAAGAATTCGCCACATCTAATGTCAATGGCACACTGGATCAGATCGCAGCCCTGCAATGGGTAAACAACAATATCGCCGCTTTTGGGGGCGATCCTGAAAGAGTCACAGTGGCAGGCGAATCCGCAGGCGCGTTCAGTGTCGGCACCCTACTGGCGTGCGAGGCTGCCCAGGGACTATTTCACCAAGCCATACCGCAAAGTGGGGCTGCCCAACACACGCTACCCAGTGAGGCGGCAGCCAAAGTCACCGAACGCTTTTTAGCCGACCTTGGCGAGGAAGATGCCATTGGTTTATTGGCGGCTTCACCAGAACAAATTCTGCAAGCCCAAGCCGCCACATCTAGCCACTTTGAAACTGGCGCAGGTGTGATGAGCGAACTGGGCACCACGGTGGCACCCTTCTATCCAGTACACGGCACAGCGCTTTTACCCACAGATCCGCTGACAGCCATCAACCAAGGCATGGGTAGCCAAGTCGCTGTGCTGACCGGGACCAATGCCGACGAAACCACCTTATGGAGCAGCGGCAGTGTGAGCGAGGGGAAACTTCACCGCATCAGCCAAGGTTTAGGTGCAGAAACTCCACTGGCAACTTATAAAACCACAAGACCTGATGCTGACCTTGACGCCCTCTTAGTCGCGTTAACCACGGACCACATGTTCCGCATCCCAGCGATACGTATGCTGGAAGCGCGCACGCCTCATAGCACCAACAACTGGCTGTATCAGTTCAATTGGTGCTCCCGGGCATTTGGCGGCAAACTCAAAGCCACACACGCACTGGAAATACCCTTTGCGTTCGACAACTTAGATCGCGCAGGCGTAGACGTATTTATTGGGCCGGGAGAGAAACCCCAGCACGTAGCAGACACAATGCACCGCGCGTGGACACAGTTTATTAACGAAGGTACGCCAGGCTGGCCCGCCTACAACTTAGAGCAGCGTGCAACCATGTGCTTTGATGATGCGAGTGTTGTGCAAGACAATCCGGGGCAGATTGAGCGTGAGGCTTGGGGTGGGTTGAGGTAGCGCTGGATAAAGCAAACAACATATCTACGTTAGATTAGCACCCGCCAATTTTATTGAAGCACAAGAACAGCGTAAACCCAGTAATTGGGCTATTTCGCTTCGATACTCACGCATACTTCTTCAGCAGAAACTGCCTGCACTAAATTTCAGGTCATTCAACCCGACATCACCATCAGTTAACCCACCTCCAGAGAGCCGCCCATTTTCAAAAACGGGCAAGCTTGAGCAATTGCCATTGCCTCTTCCATGGAGGCAACTTTAATGAGAGTAAACCCTGACATTTCGGTTGCGCTGCCTTTGGAGGCGCTGCCGTCCGCTGATATCGTTTGGGTACTCTTTAACGGGTTGGCTGGACTAACGGCGGAATCGCCAAGTGAGGCCATCCACTGCCTGTACTCGTTCATATTCTCCCCGCCTTCTTCTGCACTTGCAGGAGGGTTGCCACCGAAATAGGTGATTACATACCCAGCCATTTTCCTCTCATCCTTGTATTCAAAAGCTACTAACTAAAAGCCAATAGTCAAAAACCATTTATCTGCAAAATAGTTAGTTTGCGCTAGCTATGCGCTAGGCAATGGATATATGCAGGAGAATTTGGATACGAGGAAAACACAAGGGGCGAGAACCCATAGGCTACCTAATTTTTGACAAAAGGTAGCACTAGGCAGGATGGCGGAGTTTATGACCTAGTTTATGGCCCAGTTTATATAAGGAATTCTTGGGCATTGAGGTCTAGCGCGTGACGAGCGTGACGGCGCGCCATGGTGGCAAACATTTCATCACCGCGCTCGGTACGCTGGACCAACATTGAGGCAATAACAGTCACCGCAAAGCCAGCAAATGCGCCTCTGCGATAATTTTTCCAGCAGGCTTCCCAGCCAAAATCTCGCACGCCGGCGTTCAATAAATCTTGGTAGTAACCTTTCACCAAGTCTTCTTCCACTGGTCGCCTAACTTCCGGCTCAAGTCCTGCGCCTATAAAATAAGCCACATCGTTCATTGGCGCGCCTAGCGTGATGCTTTGCCAATCTAGGGCCGTGATCTTGCAACCTCCATCGCTGCGATCAATCATTAAATTATCCAAGCGATAATCTACGTGGATTAATGCAAAGGGCTCTGGGAAGCTCCCCGTAAAGGGAGAATTTTCAACCGCGCCCACTTGTTTAATAATCCACTGCTCGTCTTCAGTAAGGTGCGGGGCAAAACGCTCAATAAATCCATCAAGCTGGGCACGATACATATCCATAGTGGCGGAACTTTGGGCGAGTTCTTCGTCTCGTAGCCAAGTCAGTCCGCGTAAACTTTGGTCACACCAACTAGGGGCATGGAGGCCAACCAATTCAGTTAACGCTGCGTTTGCAACGAAAGGATCACAGCCGAGCAACTGATCGCCCTGCTCACCTGGCGCCAAATCTTCTAGTAAAACGAAAAACTCTGGGCCTTGATCAATAATTTTAGCAAAGTAGCACTTGGGGGTTTTGATCTGCAAACGATCTTGTAGCTGCTGATAAAAACGCACCTCTTTGAGAAAGTTTTGCAGTGCTACACCCGTCATTCGGCTGCTTTCATCATCAGCCGGATACTTGCCGATCACACTCAGCGGCACATCTGAGGTTTGTGCATCTAGGCTTTTGAAGTCAAAACTGTAGCGAATACATTTACCAATTTGTCCGGTACCTATCTGCTTGGCCGTAAACCCAGCAACCTGAGTTTGCAAACCCAAACTGGCAAAACATTGGTTAAACCAATCCACACTAATGCTGGCTTCTGTAGGTATTGCTACACGTATTGCTGACATTTCATCTCTCCCGGCCATTGGTGGACAAGTTGTATTAAGTACAGGTGCCTTTAACGGGGTATTAGTCGACGATCAAACAATGGCGGCTGTATATCTACACTTTGTTGGTGATCCGCCGCCGCTGCCAATAATTCAGCCATCACTTCTGGGTATTTTTCTGCCACGTCAAAACGCTCAGACGGGTCGCGCAACAAGTGATAAAGCTGTGGAATATTATGCTTTGTACGCTTCTCGCCCTGATCATAAGCCCCTTCAGTAATAAAGTGCATCTTCCAAGGCCCTTTGCGATAGGCATACAAACTCCCCCCGCGATAGAAAGGCATTTCTTGTCTCGGACTGGCCGTCTTCTCTAATAGCGTTGCAGTTAAATCAAAGCCATCAACCCCTGTGGTCACGTCCACGTCTTCAGGCATTTTGGTCAGCGCCATGACGGTTGCGAATAAATCTAAGGTTGAACCAATCTCACTAACAACACCGCTGGGCAGAGTTCCCGGCCAAGAGAACACTGTTGGCACGCGCATACCGCCTTCAAAGGTTGTGCCCTTACCGTGTCGCAGCAATCCAGCTCGGCCACCTTCTTCATGCATCTTCAACCAAGGGCCATTATCACTAGAAAATACAACCAAAGTGTTTTCTAACACGCCCGCCTTCTCCAAAGCGTCCTGAATAGCGCCCACGCTCCAATCAATTTCTTCCACCACGTCGCCATAACGTCCACCTAAACTTTTGCCCTCAAATTCGGGGCTTCTGAACAATGGCGTATGTGGCATGGTGTAGGGCACATATATAAAGAAGGGTTCATCGCCACTTTTTTTGATGAACCTAATAGCCTCTTCTGTATAGCGTTTGGTCAGCGTACTTTGCGTAGCTGGCTGCTCTGTGGAGTCCACAAATTCACCGGCCTCCTTAGTGCTGGTGATCAAGGGCGCTTCCCAATAGGACTCTTCTGGCGTCGCGTACTTGGCAGCACGCCGCGCATAATACATGGCCTGTTTTTCAACATCGCCAGACATACTGACTTTTACCAAAGCCTCAAAATCAGGTTCACCTACCCAATTCATATCATTGGAATACGGCACGCCAAACCACTCATCAAAGCCGTGCCGAGTGGGCAGTGCATCCGGCCCGTCGCCAAGGTGCCACTTACCAAACATGCCGGTTTTGTAGCCACGGTCTTGCAGCGCCTCCGCGAGGGTGACCTCGCTACTGGGCATGCCCCAAGGCTCATCTGGGAAATAAACTCTAATGGCGTTACCGTAAATGCCGGTACGCACTGGCAAACGCCCGGTCAGCAAAGCACCACGACTGGGCGAACAAACCGAAGACGCCACATAAAAATCTGTCCAGCGCTGACCTTGACGAGCAAGCTCATCAATCTCTGGTGTGCGTATATAAGGGTGTCCGTAGGAGCTAAGGTCGCCATAACCCATGTCATCGGCAAACAGCACAACGATGTTTGGTCGTTGGGCAGGCGTCGTTTCACTCGAGTTAGAAGCTTTAGGTGCGCAGGCGGCAGTTGCGACTAATGCCGCTAAAAGCAGCCCGACTTTGGCGCAAACATTCACTGGCGTTTTTATAGCCTTTGCAAATAGACCGCCGGCACCCTTTAAATTTTCAGCGTTAACTTTAACCTTCACTCTAGCCATACTCTCCCCCGAGATTGCATACCATTAATTAGTTTATAAAAAAGATTAACGGGCGTTTCACGACCGCCTAATGATTAGTCCGGATAGCATGCCATGCCGCGTCGACGCCGTCAGCCCACCCTTGAGAAAAAGAAATACCAAAAAGCGCTCTGCGTTGGCCAGCAAAATAGCCGGCACATCTCCAACACATCGCAAACCAATCAACCAATCAACCCAAGCAACTTAACCAGTGATGAGGCCTCTCTCGGCTCTTTTTAGTAAAGGCCTCAGTAGAACGTTTAAAACACTTCGTTGACGCTTACGTACACGCCTTTGTCGCTCCGGCCAAAACCTACATCAAAGCGTAAATTGATTTTTTCTTTAATGCGCAGGCGATATCCCACACCAACTGAGGGCAGCCAACGCTCTTCGCCTAAATCAGATATGTCTTCGGAAAGCGTACCAACGCCCGCCCAAGTCACCACGCCGTGGCGTCCGGGCAAAGGCTGACGCAACTCTATTTGAGCCAATACCTTTTGATGCCCTCTATATCGACCCTGCTCATAGCCGCGCAATTGGCGACTTCCGCCCAACAGTGTCAACCGGTCCCAAGGCACATTGCCCTCGCTAAGATGGCCTTGTACCTGCCAAGCCAAAGTCGCCGTGCGCTGATTCAAAAAAGTGTCTATTGGGCGATACCCACTGTAGCGGAACTCAAGCTGATCAAAATCTGTATCTGAACCAAAAGACTCATTAAAGGTGGCGTAGTCGAACTGCAGCAACCAACCTTTCGACGGGTTGTCTTGATGGTCACGGCTGTCGTGCAGCCAATGCCCGGTAATGCCCACACTGGTGCTGTCTGTCAGCACAGTCGCTGCGCCAATATTCGCTCCCCGAAAGTCTTCTGCCTCGTTGTCGTGGTAACGCACCCCTAGACCTAAAAAGGTGTCACCAAATACCCGCTTCAAGCCGCGGGCTTGAAAATTTTGACCTTGATGATTATAAATCAGCTCATTAACTTCATCTTGGCTAGGCTCAATCCCTAAGCCATAAAATACCTCAGGCGTATCAGCAAACTCAAGGTCTACATTCAAACGATAAGTATCTGCCTTGAACAAGCTGCGCAAGTTGGTTTCAAAACCCTTAGAACCATTGGTTGTACCAAAGCCCTTAAAGACGATTTTACTGAGCTTTACGTCTTCTACATTCAGACTTTCTTCATCTGCTACAAACAAGCCAAATACCACCAAGCCTAAACCCAACTTTTTCTCGGATGAGTACACGGGGTTGGGCACATAGCCCCAATCAATGCCATCAGCAGGATCAAACTCGTTATCACCGCCAGCTCGATTAATTGTCCCTTGAAGCCATTTGTTGCCCCAAGCCCAAGGTATGATTTTTTCTTCCGGCGGAGATGCGGATGCCTCATCGGACACCTCTTCAGCCCCTCGCTCAGATGGCACAGATGCCGCAACCTCACCCGCATTTACCGCGGCAACGGTTGCGACCTCAACGGATTCTCCGGCGACTTTCCTAACAGCGTCTAAGGTATCTGCATAGACGGCGGGCATAATCGAACATATCGACAGCAACGCAAGCCTGCCTGCGGTTTTAACTACCATGGTGTGTATAGAACTAAACTGCATTAGGAAACATAACCTCCAAGTTGGGTTTTCAGTGCCTTAACCAGACTCTTCACACATCCGGCCATAATGACGAACTCTGCATCATGCTTGACAATTGGATCTTCTTCTGGCAAATCGTCCATGTCATCCTGGCCCAATAAACGTACTTTGCGAAAAATCAGATCTTCGTCCATCACCAAACTGCATACCTGATCAAAGGTAATGCCAAGCCGATCAATTTTTAGACCTTCGGTAACGTGGCGTCTTACGGCGGGATCTGACAACTCCATGTCCAACCAATTTACAGACGCTTTGGTGTCGCTAGGATCGCGCATACGACACTCTCGGCCCAAGCGTAATGGCGGTTGCGCATTACCCAGAAACAACTTATTCATAAGATCTAGCGGCGGCTGTTGGTACGCCAGTGGTGAGTACTGCAAGCCCACCATGGTGCGCTTCAATTGATCAAGAAAGTATTCCGCCACCGTGTCTGACGCTGTACCCATAACCAAAAGCCCTTCTTCGCTCAGATAAAACGCCTGCACACGATCAGATTTGAGTAGCGCAAGAGGCAGCAACTGGGAGTAAACCTCTTCCTTCATGTCACGTCGCTCAGCGCGATTAGGCTCAGAGTTCATGCGCTGCTTAAACGCTTCAATACGCCCCGCCAACGCTTCTTGCACAGCCGCCGGTGGCAGCAAGCGAGTTTGCACACGCATTTGCAATAAATCAGCGCCAGATACCTTGCGGCACAAGCGGTCGCCAGCATTTTCTACCGGCGCCTCAAAGCCACCGCTACGCTCGCTAAATGCTCCACAGGGCTTGAATTCTGCCTCAGACAAAACATCTGAAAGTTCTTCTTCGGTTGACGGCCATTGGCTATGGATACGGTAAATTTTTAGGTTGCGGAAATATCGATTCACGGAGGCTCCAGGTAAATGGATAGAAGTCCATTGGGTGAGATGATTGGCGAACGAAGTTTACCGGTTCGCCCGAAAAATGTTAGCTAACATCTTGGATAAAAGCATAATAATTATGCCCACCGGCAGCCCACCTTTAACCCAGCTATCGCCCCTGAGTTGCGACAGGGGTTTAGCCAAAGCAATTGCAAGCCAATTGAATCTTTTGTCTAAGCGGGCGTATGATCAAGGTCTTCATTAATGAGGAGCCCGTTATGACTTCGTCTTTATTAGAGCGACTATCCGCAACACGCAGAACACTCATTCAATACGGCACGCTGATGGGCGTGGGCGCAACCAGCCTAATCAAGTCAGGTGATGTCAAAGCATCGGTCTTCGACGGCAAAGCCGCTGCGGGCCTCAACCCAGCACTGCCGGCAATGCGCTACCAGACTTTAGGCCGTACAGGCCATAACTCAAGCCGCCTGATATTTGGCTGTGGTGCAACGCTCTCCGGTGGCCGCCAAGACCATCTGCTCAACGCAGCCTTTGATGCCGGGGTTAATACGTTTGATGTGGGCTTCCAGCACTACTACAGCGACGCAGAAAAGAACCTTGCGCCGTTTTTACAAAAACACCGAGACGATATTTTTCTTATCTCCAAAGCCTTGGTGCCAAGCAAAATTGAGTGGGATGAGGTCATCACCGTGAGCCAAGCCAAAGCAGCTGCCCAAGGCTGGCTAAAGTATATGGACGAATCTTTAACTGAACTAAAACAGGACCATGTAGACGCCTACTACTTTATGGGCCAAAACAATGTCTCGACCATTCAGAGCGAGGAAATGCACAGAGCATTTGAGCAAGCCAAAGCTCAGGGCAAAGTAGATTACCTCGGCTTGTCTACCCATCAAAATGCAGAAAATGTTTTGGCTGCGGCCATTGAAACCAAGCAGTTTGATTTAGCCATGATCGCCATTACACCGGGCGGTTGGTACGACTGGAATGACCGCTCAATTTTAGATGGGTCGCCAAAAATGAACGATCTACGCCCACTATTAGATAAAGCTCGAGCCGCAGGCATGGGTCTTATCGGCATGAAGGCTGGACGTTTTCTTGCTGGCCGCAAGTGGCTGGGATGGGGCAATCCGGACGTGTTTAACAAATACTATGAACGACCACTATTGGAGGCGAAATTGTCTGAGTTTCAACGCAGCTATGCTTTTGTTTTAGAGCATGGACTAGATGCGGTGAATGCAGATATGCAAACCATGCAACACCTAACAGAAAACTTCACCGCTGCGGCCACATCAGCCGACTACTTCGCCGATCAAATCGCGAATACTGCCTAGTTTATGCGCGCACTGTTTTACCAACCCAGCTGCGGTATCGCTGGGGATATGCACATTGCCGCACTCATTGAACTTGGCGTACCAGAGCAACACCTTAGAGAACAACTGAACAAGTTGATGCTAAGCGCCGAGTTTCAGCTGACACTTAACCCTGCTGTAAAAATGGGCATCAATGGCACCCACGCCAAAGTGACTTCGGAAGATCAGCACGATCATCGTCACCACAGCACCATTGTCAAACTCATCACTGCTGCAAACTTTGCGCCGGGTATTGAACAGCGCGCGTTGGACATATTCCAAGCAATCGCTGAAGCTGAGGGCAAAATCCACAATGTCACCCCAGACAAAGTGCACTTTCATGAAGTTGGGGCCATCGACTCAATCGTCGACATCGTTGCGGCGGCAATCTGTATTGAATATCTGCAACCCGACATTATTTTGTGCAACGCAATCGAAGTAGGTTCCGGCATGGTCGACTGCGCCCACGGCCGCTTCCCCGTGCCCGCACCGGCCACTCAAGAATTGCTGGCCCAAGCGCCCTGCACCTACGGCGGCACAGACGGCGAATGCACGACACCTACAGGCGCAGCCATTCTTGGTGTAAGCGTGGACGAGTTTTTACCAAAAGGCATTTTCCGACCAGAGAAAGTCGGCTACGGCGTAGGCTATAAAGATTTCGCCATTCCTAATGTACTTCGAGTAGTACTTGGAGAATACAAAGGCGAAAACAAGAGAAAATACCAGGCCGATACCTCGGCCCAGCCAACTGGAGATGGTTTCTCAGTAGAAGACTTAGAACTGCACCATTACAAGATAGAAGCCAACATTGATGACATGAATCCTGAGGCATACGAGCCATTGATGGATGCATTGTTTACCGCTGGTGCGGGTGACGTTTACTTAACCCCCATCATTATGAAGAAAGGCCGACCCGCCCATTGCATAACGGCGCTGAGCCATAAGGATAAAGTAGAAGCCATCAGCGACACACTGCTGAATCTCTCCACCACCATTGGCTTGAGAATTGTGCCCTTTGCTAAACGCGTGTTGAACAGGGAGTTGAAGCAAATCAACACCCGCTACGGCTCAATTCAGGTTAAAGAAGTGATTCAACCCAATGGGCAAAAACGTTGGAAAGCCGAGTACAGTGATGTAGCGCACATCGCAAAAGCTCAGAAGTTGAATTTTCAGCAGGTAACCAGCGAAATCATGTTAGATATCGCAGCGTCTTATGATGGCACTGCTTAGTTAGGTCTGCCTAACCTCAGAGATATATCGGCAAAAGAATAAGCTTCTCTACGAGAGGCTTATTCTCATACCTCTGACAGAAATCCTTTAAGGGATTCTTTTCCGCAAAGCTAAGCTACCGCACCAGATTCAATCAGTTCAGCAATCTGCGCTTCACTCATACCCAGATCAGCAAGAATTTCCTTACTGTGACTGCCTGGTGCTACTGGTGAATTAGGTAGCTCTGGTTCAGTGCGTGAGAAACGCGGCGCCGGACCTGCTTGGGTAACCCCACCTGACTCAACAAACGTATTACGCTCTTGGTTATGCGGATGGGCCACGGCTTCCTCAAAGTTCAGAATAGGCGCATAGCAAACATCGGTGCCCAGCATGATCGCATCCCACTCATCGCGAGTTTTGGTCAACATAATGGCCTCCAACTTCTCACGTATCGCAGACCAGTCACCGCGGCTCATCTGTCTGGGTAGCTCGCCGTCTTTGTCCAAACCAGTCTTTTCTAGCAACAATGCATAAAACTGCGGCTCAATAGAGCCAATGGAAACATACTTGCCATCTTTAGTCTCATAAGTCCCGTAAAAATGCGCACCACCGTCCAGCAGGTTGCTACCACGATCTTGACTCCAAACACCTTGCTCCATCAGCCCAAAAATAGAATTCATCAGCAGCGCAGAGCCGTCAGTCATAGCTGCATCAATGACCTGACCTTTGCCAGATTTAGCTTTTTCAAATAATGCCGCAACAATACCGAAGGCCAACATCATACCGCCGCCGCCAAAATCACCGACCAAATTCAGCGGCGGTGTTGGGCGCGAACCGGGTTCACCAATGGCGTGCAACACACCGGACAGTGAAATATAGTTAATATCGTGACCAGCAACCAAAGACATGTTGCCTGTCTGACCCCAGCCCGTCATACGGCCATAAACAATGCCTGGGTTACGAGCCAAACATACGTCAGGCCCCAGACCTAAACGCTCGGTAACGCCGGGACGAAAACCTTCCAACAGCACATCTGCGCCTTCTACCAGTTTCAGTACAGTTTCTACACCGTCTGGGTGCTTAAGATCTACAGCAATACTTTTGCGCCCCCTAGCCAGCACGTCGTGCTTTTGCGCATCGCGCCCAACAGACACCGAACGGTCAATACGAATAATCTCAGCGCCCATATCTGCCAGCATCATGCCGCAAAATGGACCCGGCCCAATCCCTTGAAGTTCAACAACGCGCAATCCAGATAATGGTCCCATAACAACTCTCTCACCCAATTTAATTAGCTGGACATTGTATGGCTGGAAGTGCCGTTGTAAAAGAGTCAGTTTGCATTAAGCAGCAACGCCCGTATTATCTGGCGCACTAGAGGTTAGGAGAGAACCACCCGTGGTAGATATTGATGAACTAAAAAAGCAATTCCTGAATGCGGAATTCGACAGTAAAAACTTTGTGCTAGATGCCGAAAATTTACTCGTAGTTGCCAAAACATCCGGCGAGACCAGAGCCCAGTTTATTGACGCTGAGCACGCAGATTTCCAAGCCACACCGGCTTTTTTGTGTAGCTTGGCATCCGGCCGACATCTGCCGATAGACTTCCCCGCCCTCGGCGGTATCCCGATGGATGGCGGCAAAGCTGTGGAGTGTTTTGCACCCATACGGGCGGGACAACCCATCACCGGCAAATCGCACTTACACGACATTTACGACAAGCAAGGACGCTCAGGACGGATGATTTTTATTGTCGTGCGCATGGAGATTGTTGATGCCCAGGAGACACTTTTAGCCGTCTCCGATTCGCGCTTAGTTATTAGGGAGAAACCTACCGCATGAGTATCGAAAATATTTTAGACGTAGAATTTGGTACCGAGCTGCCAGTCTTTGAACCAGACACCACGCTAGCGAACGTTGGCGCATTTGCCCGCGCAGTAGGCTGGGGTGGATCAAGATTTGAAAGCCACGAAGGTGCGCGCAAAGAAGGCTTTCCCGGCGCGTTAGTGCCAGGGATTATGGGCATGGGTTTTTTGGTCAGCGCCATTCACCGATGGGCACCCACAGGCACCGTTGAACATATTGACGGCGTCTTTAGAGCGCCCATGATTGCCGATACGCCGGCCATTATCAGCGCCGTAGTCACGGACATTGATGAAGATGAAGGCTTGGTTGAACTGGACATGACCGTTAAAAACACCAAAGACGAAACCCGAGTTTTTGGCACCGCGCGACTGCGCTTACCCAAAGCCTAAGCCTAAAGGCTGAGGCTTTGCTTCAGACAGGTCTTAGTCGAGAAAGATCTTGGATGCGCAGGCATTACACCTGCCTCCCAAGGTCCGCTCTTTGCTCTTTTGAAGAAAAGATTTTGCGCTAAATCAGCCCAGGCTTGAACAGTTTTAGGCTGATTTCTGTACCTATTTTTTTGTTGCCCTGCGCGTCATCTTTCAAAAGCGCCATGGCATTCCATCCAGACTTTTCATCAGCGCGGCTATACACGCCCACAGAATCATCCCAAAAAATAGGCCGGCGGAAATAGATTTCGGCATCAAATGCATGTGGTCCGCCACCTTGTTTATGCGCCTGCCAAAGCTCAGCCATTAAAAAATGCACGCCCATGCCACCGCCAATGAGTGGGGCGCGAAAGCCCGCTTTCTGCGCAGGTTCCATCTCATAGTGAATGCTATTGCCTTCCATACTGTAGGCTCTGACGCCTTCAGGGGTGAGTTGATAGCTGGCAAGAAACTCCAGGACACTGAGGTCTTCTACCACTGGTTGGGGACGCTCCCCAGCACCTCCTTTTGTGTCTTTGTCTTTGACATTCGAGGTGTCGCTTTTACTTTCAGCACGCTGAGGGTCTGGCCTGAGAGAGGTTCGAGGTGCGCTGATCACCCGCTGGCCTTGCGCGTCTTCAAACCAAACGTCGGTGTCTACTCGCAAGCCTCTGAGCACTTCGGTCACCGCCAAAATCTGACCCTTCACCGCCAGTTCCTCATCTAATAAAACTGGGCGATGCATACGCAGGCTTTGCAACATGTTGATGTTGCCTTCGGCACTGATGCCGCTATTGATACCGGCATGGATAGCAATGCCAATAAAGAAAGCCGGATCTACATACCCCGCAAAAATATCAGCATCTATGCCACAAGCAAGGAGCTTATCGACTTGGTGGGCTGCGGTTACAGCAACAGTATCTGGTAAGTAGTTGAAGCCTTTATAAGGCATCACCCAATTTTCAACATCGCTCATTACAGCCCTCCCTAAGCTATTTAAAGTCTGGGCAATGACCTATGCAAATACCCATGAACTTCAAATATGACCTCAATAAAGGTCTAACGCCACATGTGCGTGCCGCCACAAACCGTCAATGCCTGACCGGTTATGTACGCACTGGCATCGGACGCTGCAAACACAGCAATGCCTTTAAAGTCTTCGGCTTCACCAAAACGGCGCAAGGGCGTTTGCTCAGTTGCACGCGCGGCAGCTTCTGGGTTGTCCCACAAAGCCTTAGCGAAGTCGGTCTTAATCAAACCGGGACATAGGGCATTTACACGAACCCCTTTAGGGCCCCATTCCATAGCCAAATTACGTACCAAGCCAATATCTGCAAGCTTGGAGATATTATAGGTACCTAAAGTATCCGAAGGACCAAAAGCACCCACACTGGCAGTGATCATGATGGAACCGCGACCTTTCTCCAGCATGTCCGGTGCAACCATTTGGCACAGCCAATGGTTAGAGCGCACGTTGGAGTTGATAGTCTTATCAAAGGCATCGTCAGGGATATCAGACATTGATCCGTAAAACGGATTCACGCCTGCATTGGCAATTAACGTATCAATTGGCCCGAGTCTTTCCCGAGTTTCATCTACCAAGGCTTGAAGTTGTTCCTTGTAACCAATGTTACAAGCGATGGCGATAGCGCGCTCTTCGCCGCAGGCGGCATTGATTTCAGCAGCGGTTTCTTCGCATTGATCCAGCTTACGGCTAGAAATAACCACCTTGCTGCCGTGTTCAGCAAGCGCGTGAGCCATAGCCTTACCCATGCCCTTGGAAGAGCCAGTGATTAAAGCGACTTGACCGGTTAGATCAAACAACTGAGTGGTAATGGACATTTGTAACTTCCCCTAATTAAAAAATTGCCAGCGAGAAGTCTAAATCAGATCAGCGGCATGCAAAAGCAGATTAGCCACATGGCTTAAAGGACTAACAGCTTGGTGCTCATCATCCTTCGGAGCGAGGGCATTTACTCAGGCCAGATCACCTCACCGCCCACATTGGACAAATCGGTTTTGCCGCAGAAGGCCATGGTGAGGTCCAATTCTTTGGCGATAATCTCTAGGCATTGGGTAACACCGGGTTTGCCCAGGGCGCCTAAGCCATTCAAAAACGCTTTGCCGATCAGTGTGCCATCTGCACCCAGCGCCTTGGCCTTAAATACGTCTTGGCCAGATCTTATGCCGCCGTCTAGCCACACCTCACAACGCTGGGCAACGGCTTCAATCACACCGGTGAGCACGTCCATTGACGCCGGCGCACCGTCCAACTGGCGACCGCCGTGGTTAGAAACAATAATTGCATCCACGCCCAGGCCTGCAGCAATGGCCGCATCTTCTCGGTCCATAATGCCCTTCAAAATGAGCTTGCCACCCCACTGCTCTTTCACCCAGGCCACATCATCCCAGCTCAGTGCAGGATCTAATTGTTCCGCAGACCATTCAGACAGCGAGGTCAAATTTTCAACACCTTTTGCGTGGCCCACAATATTACCAAAACTATGCCGCCGAGTTGCCAGCATGCCCATACACCAGCGCGGTTTAGTCGCCATATTGATCAGATTAGTCAGCGTTAAGCGGGGGGGCGCAGTCATCTGATTTTTAATGTCTTTGTGGCGCTGACCAATAATTTGCAAATCTAAAGTCAGCACCAAGGCGCTGCAGTTAGCAGCTTTAGCACGCTGAATCAGTGCACTGATGAACTCTCTATCTTTCATCACGTACAACTGAAACCAAAATGGCTTTTGCGTATGCGCTGCCACATCTTCTATAGAACAAATGCTCATGGTTGAAAGCGTGAAAGGCACGCCAAAGTCTTCAGCAGCTTGGGCAGCAAGGATCTCTCCATTGGCATGCTGCATGCCGGTCAACCCGGTTGGCGCTAGGGCAACGGGCATCGCCCAGGACTGCCCGAGCATTTGCCCAGCAATGCTGCGCTGGCTGATATCCATAGCCACCCGCTGGCGCAACTGAATTTCGGCAAAAGCCTCAGCGTTGCGCCTAAAAGTACTCTCTGACCAAGAGCCAGACTCGGCATAGTCGTAGAACATGCGCGGCACCCGGCGTTCATGGAGGACTCTTAAATCTTCAATACAAGTAATTGCTTTCATGCTTAGTTCTATCTGGGGTCTTTAGTTCAAAATCTCGATCATGGTACATTAAAGCCATTACTTTTTGCCGAAGAGAGGCACCATGGCATTTATTTTTACCGAAGATCAGGCGCAATTTCGCGACAGCGTCAGCCGTTTCTTGAAGGACAAATCAAGCACCGGCGAAGTTCGCAGCCTTATGACAACAGACAGCGGCTTTGACCCAAAGGTCTGGCAACTGCTCTCTCAACAGCTAGGTATGACCGGTGTACACATGCCCGAAGAGCTGGGCGGCGCGGGCTTTGGACCAGTTGAAATGGCCATTGTCTGCGAAGAAATGGGCAAAAGCCTTTACTGCGGCCCCTATTTCGCCTCGGCAGTTTGCGCGGCAAATGCCCTACGCATAGCCGGTGATGAATTGCAGCAAGAAACCTTACTGCCAGAGATCATTTCAGGCGAGAAACTCGCCTGTCTGGCTGTGTCTGAAAGCCGCGGCGTTTGGACAGATGAGGTTTTTTCCACTGCGGCAACGAAGACCGATGACGGACACTTCTTAAATGGCCACAAGCGCTTTGTAGTAGACGCGGCCAATGCGCACACCTTTGTTGTGGTGGCCAATGATGATCGGGGTATTGGCTTTTTTGTGGTAGATGCCAACGCACCAGGCGTTAAAATAATCGCATTGGCTAGCATGGACCCAACACGCAAACTGGCTGACGTGCAATTTACCGACAGTCCCGCCCAGAAGCTGAATAACAGTCAACCCGAGCAACTGCGTGTATTGGTTGATATCGCCAGCACAGCATTGGCCAACGAAATGGTCGGCGGCGCGCAAACCCTATTAGACAGCGCCTTAAGCTATACCCAGTTACGCTTTCAGTTTGGTCGCAGTATTGCGTCCTTTCAGGCCATTAAGCATCGCCTTGCAGACCTGCTGCTGGAATTAGAACTCGCCAAAAGCGCAGCCTATCAAGCCGCGCAAACATTGGCAGACAGCGCGTTGTGGTCCGAAAATGGGCAAATAGCTCACATGGACAAAGTCACCGAGCACGCAAGCTTGGCCAAAGCTGCAGCCAGCGAGGTGTATCTGCGGACCGCCCTTGAGTGCATACAAATGCACGGGGGTATTGGCTTCACTTGGGAAAACGACACTCACCTGTGGTTTAAGCGAGCAAAAAGTTCCGAGGTATTTCTCGGCACACCCGCCGAGCACAGAGAGCGCATGCTCACCGCCCTATGCGCCCAATCCACCGACCTAAGGAATTCTGCTTAATGCAATCTACAGCCGAAATAACACAACAAGTGCATCAGTGGCTGAACGAAAACTGGGATCCAGAAGCAGGCCTAGTGCAATGGCGTACCCTGCTTGCTGAGTCAGGTTGGGGTGCAGTCCATTGGCCTGAAGACTACTTTGGCAAAGGCCTATCCGCTGAAGTAAGCGCCGCAATTGAAGATGTGTTCGCAGACTTCGGCGCAGTGGGCACCGCGCAAACTGGCGTCCGAATGCTCGCCGCCGCAACCCTGCTAGAACACGGCAACCACGAACAAAAACGTCAGTACCTTCGCCGCATACTAACCGGCGAAGATCATTGGTGCCAACTGTTCAGCGAACCCGGCAGTGGCTCAGATTTAGCCGGTGCCACAACCCGCGCAGATCTCGACGGCGACGAATACATTATTAATGGCCAAAAAGTTTGGAATACCAGTGCACACCATGCCCACTACGGCTTACTTATTGCGCGCACGGATTGGGACGAGGCCAAACACAAAGGCTTAAGTTACTTCATCCTCGACATGCATCAACCCGGCGTAGAAGTACGCCAACTCAGTCAGATGAACGGCCATGCGTCGTTTAACGAGGTGTTCTTTACCGATGCGCGTATACCTCGAGAGAACCTCATCAGCAACGCCGGCAACGGCTGGCAGGTGGCTATGACGACCCTTGCCCACGAGCGCCGCTCATTTGACCGTAGCCGAGAAAATAAAAGGGTTAAACAAAAGGGTCGGATCTTTGTTGAACTGAAAAAAGAATTGGATATTTCTAACGAGCCTTATACATGGTACCCCCAGCGTGCTGGCAGAGTAGATTTGGTCATGCAGCGGGCTGAGGAAACCGGCGCGATCAATGACCCAGTGCAGCGCCAAGAAATTGCCCGACTACATATCTTGTCTGAATCTGCCAAGTGGACGGCCCAACGCGCGAAAGCCGCACAAAAAGCTGGCAAGCCACAGGGACCAGAAGGATCACTAGGCAAATTGGCGGCCAGTGAAATAGCGCGCCTTGCCGCTCGAGTGCACACCAACATCAGCGCCAACGACGCTCTGCTCACCGGTCCAAGCAGTGTGCACGATGGTGTTGTTGCAGAAATATTGGTTTCAGTTCCAGCAGTGTCTATTGCTGGGGGTACTGACGAAATACAGCGCAATATTGTCGCCGAGCGGGTTTTAGGATTGCCCAAAGAACCCCGCTTTGATGAAGGACCGTTCCGTAACGTACAGCGTAACAGCGCGGGTAAGGACCCCAGTAAATGACCAACCCGCGTCCATTAGATGGCATTCGAGTTATTGAGGTGGGCCAGCTTTTAGCAGGCCCCTTTGCTGGCACAATGCTCGCCTACTTCGGCGCTGAAGTAATTAAGGTTGAGCCGCCAGGCAGTGGCGACCCGATACGCAACTGGCGCCTATTAGATGAAAGCGGCACGGGCTACTGGTGGCGCAGCTTGGGCAGAAACAAAAAGTCGGTAACGGTGAATCTGCGTGAGGCTCAGGGTCGCAAAATCCTCGGCCAACTCATCGACACAGCAGATGTGCTGATCGAAAACTTTAAGCCCGGCACTATGGAAAAGTGGGGCCTTGGCCCGGAAGACGTAAAAACCGCCAATCCAGATCTTATCTATACGCGTATATCTGGCTATGGCCAGACTGGACCTTATAGCAAGAAGCCCGGCTATGCTTCGGTCACCGAAGCCTTCAGCGGCTTTCGCTACATCAATGGCTTTCCCGGCGAAGTACCCGTGCGCCCCAACCTGAGTTTAGGTGACAGCGTGGCGGGCATACACGCCGTCATCGGTATATTGCTGGCACTGATGGCGAAAAAAAATACCAAGGCCAATCTCGGCGAAGAACAAGGCGCAGGTCAAGTAGTAGACGTTGCCCTGTACGAGTCTATGTTCAATTTAATGGAAGGCATTGTGCCTGAGTATGACGGCGGCGGCGCAGTTCGAGAGCCCGCAGGATCTACCCTAACCGGCATCGTGCCCACCAATACCTACCTCTGCGCAGACGGCAAACACGTGGTCATTGGCGGCAACGGCGATTCCATTTATGTGCGGTTAATGAAGGCCATTGGCCGTGGCGACCTAGCAGAAGACCCAGCGCTAGAAAAAAATCCTGGCCGCGTGATTCAACAACAAACCATAGACGATGCCATTGCGGCATGGACATCCGTAAACACCTCGGGCACGGTCATTACCTGCCTTGAACAGGTAGATGTGCCAGTAGGGCAGATCTTTAGTATCGAGGACGCCTTTGACGACCCGCACTACCAGGCTCGAGAAATGTTTGAAGAGGTGCAGATCAAGGGTCAAGATGGCATGGCAGACAGCACGCTGAAAATACCTGCAATACTGCCAAAGCTTTCGATCACGCCCGGCGCTACAACTTGGCCCGGCGGTGAGGTAGGCAGCCACACTCAAGATATATTGCTGGAAATCGGCTACAGCGCTGAAGCGCAAGCGGCCCTAAAAGACCAAGGGCATATCTAAGCGCACTAGCGTCGCAGTCAGCATTGCGGCTAAGACGAATGACAAAATTAATAGCAAAACTAATAGTAAGACGAAGAGAAAAACTGGGGAGTAAATATGAGCTTAACTGTAGATACAGGTACCGACGAACTGCTTTGCCACATTGAAGATCGCGTGGCCACAATCACCTTAAATCGACCAGAAAAGCGTAATGCTTTGTCCGACAACCTAACACCTGCGCTACGGCAGGTATTGCTTGATCTGGATACTCGCCAAGATGTGGGCTGTCTTGTCATCACCGGTGCCGGCTCCGCATTTTGTGCAGGCGGCGATATCGGCGGCATGGGCGCAGGCAACGCCGACCCTGATGCGCCCAAACCTACCATTCAAGAACGCACCCGTGCACTGCAACATAAACATGACACATTGACCCCTAGGCTGTTTGAACACTCCAAACCCACTATCGCCGCACTACCGGGCGTAGCAGCAGGCGCAGGTTTTTGCATTGCGCTGGCCTGCGACATTCGCATTGCCGCAGCCTCAGCATTTGTCACCACGGCTTATAGAAACATCGGCTTTTCTGGTGATTACGGCGGTAGCTGGTTACTCAACCAATTGGTGGGGCCTGCTAAAACCAAAGAGCTCTTTTACACAGCACGACGCGTGCAGTCAGACGAAGCCCTGGCCCTAGGCATTTTCAATCAAGTAGTGCCGGACGAAGATTTTTTAACGCAAACCATGAATCTGGCCAAACACATCGCATCTGGCCCGCCAATAGCGCTGGGCTACATGAAAGAAAATATTAACGCCGCGACCGGTTGCGACCTGCGCGCCTCGCTCAACATGGAAGCAGACCGCCTAATGCGCTGTGCGTCAACTAAAGACCACAAAGAAGCAGTGGCTGCATTTATGGCCAAACGCACACCAGTGTTCACGGGCAAGTAATAGCAAGCCGCCGCCAACACGAAAGTAGTCGCAAAAAAAGTAACAGCAAAAAAATAACAGTTCAAAACGGAAACCGATATGGCTCAATGGCATAACTGGTCGGGCAGACTTAAACATAAGCCCCAACAACTGACCCATGTGTACTCAGAAGATCAAGCAGCATCTTTGGCACTAGCATGCAGCCAAGCAGGCCAAAGCCTGCGCGCTGTAGGTGGCGGTCACAGTCACCAAGACTTGGTTGGCAATAATGACGTTATTGTTGACACCCTTGGTTTGTCTGGCGTCATCTCCAGCGACTCGGCCTCTAATACAGCCTGGGTCTGGGGCGGCAGTCGCATCTTTAGTTTGGGCAATGCTTTGCATCAAGTGGGCCTAGCCCTACCCAACCAAGGCGATATAGACCAACAAAGCATATCTGGTGCAACTGCCACAGGCACACATGGCACAGGTGCCACACTGCAAAACCTCAGCAGCCGCGTCGTTGGCGCAAGATTGGCGTTAGCAGACGGCAGCTTGGTAGATTGCTCTGCTACCGAAAACTCGGAACTGTGGCAAGCCAGCCGCCTGCACCTAGGTGCCTTTGGCATTATCACTCGGCTACAGCTTGCGCTTAACCCCTCTTTTCGCTTGGTTGAGAAGACTTGGCAAACACCCTTAAGCACCCTACTCCAAGAGTTAGAGGGTTATATTGCCGACAACCGACATTGCGAATTCTTTTGGTACCCACGCACGGATACTGCCCAAGTTAAGGTGATTAACGAAACTACGGAACCCGGCCAGTACCCGCTGGGTGGCGAGGGTCAACGCCACGGCTGGAGTTATGAGGTGTTGCCCAACCATCGGCCACATAAACATACTGAGATGGAATACAGCGTGCCAGCGGCATCTGGCACCGCCTGCATGACCGATATTCAAAAACTGTTAGCGGACACTTTCACTGACGTTACTTGGCCGGTTGAGTACCGCACGCTAGCCGAAGACGACGTATGGCTATCTACCGCCTACCAGCGCCCTACCGTGACCATATCCGTACACCAAGGTATTGATGAACCAGACGAAGCCTACTACCGCGCCTGCGAAGAAATTTTCTTAGCCCACGGCGGCAAGCCACACTGGGGCAAAGTGAACTATTTAGATGGCCAGCAGATGGCGGACCTACACCCACGCTGGAGTGATTGGTGGCGCGTACGCGACAGCGTAGATCCAACCAGCACGTTCCTTAATCCGTACATGCACAGCATTCGACCATAAACTTATTCGGCAAATTCATGCACCCAAACTACACATCAAAATTTCCTGAACTGGCCTTTTACGGCTTGCCAGGACACACCCGCACGCCGAGAGACATATTGAATCAGGCCCAAGATGCAGAATCGTTAGGCATTGGCGGAATAATGATTTCTGAGCGCGCGGACTATAAAGAAATCGCCGCAGTCTGCGGTGCCGTGGCTGCCGTGACAGATTCAATTTTCATCAGTACATCGGGTACCAACCTCAACACACGCCATCCGGTCATCACCGCCTCTATGGGTTCAACCTTAAGCAGCCTATCTCAAGGCCGGTTCAGTTTAGGCTTGGCCAAAGGCGTGAAATTGCGTTGGCAGGCGATGAATGTGGATTTTCCAACTTACGCCCGTGAAGAGGCCTTTATCAAATTACTGCGACAGCTTTGGCGCGGTGAAACCGTAATGAATCACGACAGTGAACTGGGCCAATACCACGCACTGCAACTGGCGCACTATGTAGATGAAGACATTCCGGTTTTATACGTAGGCTTTGGCCCGAAGAGTTTAGAAAATGCAGGACGCATTTATGATGGCGCGCACCTGCACACGTTCATGAGCGATCAAGCACTCAGCAATGCCGTTGCTAGTTTTCGCGCAGGCGAAGCGCAGGCGCATAAAAGCGGAGGCAAACTATGGTCGGTGTTTGCAACCGCCTGTGATGTCAGTGACGCTCATTACCTCAAGCTCATTGTGGCTCGCCTAGCAACCTACCTACAAATCAAAGGCTATGGCGAGCTGTTAGTGGGTGTAAATGGCTGGGACAAAGAGATCCTATGCAAGTTTAGAGAGGCGCCGGTAGTTGCTGACATGAAAGGTGCCATAGACAGCGTCGCCACGCTTGACGAACTAGAAAGCATAGAAAAACTCATACCAGAAAGTTGGCGTCTTGCCGCCGCAGGCAATGCAAAAACCTGCGCCCAAAGATGGGTAGATCAATTCACCGCCGGTGCAGACGGCATTATCATTCATGCAAGCACCCCAGAAGAGTTCGCCCCAGTGTTGGCAGAGTACGAGACCATTCGGCCAAGCCACTTATTCGAGGGACGAACTAACCGGCCCGGATAGCAATGTACGCGCAGGTGTATATCTACAACCAAGCGCTATAAAAAGCCTCAAAATACGCTAGATCAAATCACTCTCGAAGATCTAGCGGCTAGCAATTTAGCAAGGAAGAAGCGTGGAACCGTTAGACGAACTAAGAACAAAAATCGACCACATAGATAACGCGATTATCGCTAAACTCGCAGAGCGATTTAAAATCACCAACCAAGTTGGCGAATACAAAGCTGCAAACAATTTACCGGCTAAAGACACTGATCGCGAAGCAAAGCAATATCAGCGCATAACCGAACTGGCGTTACAGCATGATCTAGACCCAGAATTTGCTAAAGCCTTTTTAGCGGTTGTGATAGAACGGGTCATTCAAAATCATGAAGAAATCGCCCAAAACTCATAGCCTGTCACTCAGAGCTTTTCACTCAGGCCCAATTAAGTCTAACAAATTTCTTGGGGTTTCAGCCCAGCGGCTAAACCCATGTTGCTGGTACTCTTCCGCATTGCCATACCCATAAAGTGCACCAATGAAATCCATGCCATTACTGGCGGCACCCAGGGCATCGTGCATGCGGTCGCCAATCATTAAGCAATCCGAGCCTACGAACCCTGTGGTGTTCAACGCATGGGCCATCAGCTCAGACTTGTCAGCCAAAGTACCGTCTAAATTGGAACCGAAGGTGGCTTGGAAATATTCGAATAAATCGAAATGTTTAAGGATTCGATCAACGAAGACTAAAGGTTTACTGGAGGCCACAAACAGTGGGTGCCCAGCGCGCTTCAACGTGCCAAGCACATGCGCAATATCCGCATACGGGATGTTTTCAAAAAGACCCACCGTGCTGAAGCGTTCACGATAAAACTCTACGGCCTGTATTGAGCGCTCAGCACCAACCAAAATATCAAAACTATGGATGAGCGATGGGCCAATACACCACGTTAACTCGTCTTTGCAGGGAGCCGTTTCGCCGAGCTTCTCCATGGCATATTGAATACACCCAGTAATGCCCTCTTTGGGGTCGGTCAAAGTGCCATCTAAATCAAAAAAAATCGGCTGCATATTTTTAAATCCAATTCGTTAGCAAACGACCCGTGAATCTAAAAGATAGGGCCAGTTTGAGGCTGCTGATAGCGTTTCATATTGCCATTTGATGGCCACCAACTCACAGATAAAGCGCGCTAAAGCACCTCTAAGGCACCGCTCCACGGTGGAGAGGGTATCGCTAACCCACCCAAAAGATAACCAATTACCACTGGCACCGACTAGCCTCAACTCATCCAAAGCAATTCACGCCCAATGGGGCTTGGCGATAGGCTGCGCTGTAGCTTAATATCTGGCTTCAATTATCCACATATAAGAGAGAAGGGTTATGGGCGTTAATGTTGCAGGCGTAGGAATGATTCCTTTCACCAAGCCAGGTGCAAGTGACGATTATCCAGTTATGGGCGAAGCTGCCGCACGGTTAGCGATAGAAGATGCAGGCATCGACTATTCTAAAGTAGGTCAAGTTTATGTGGGCTACGTGTACGGTGATTCCACCGCAGGACAAGCCGCAGTTTATGGCTTAGGTCTTTCTGGCGTGCCGATCATCAACGTCAATAACAACTGTGCCACGGGCTCTTCTGCACTGTTCTTGGCGCGCCAAGCCGTGCAATCAGGGGTTGTAGACTGTGCCCTAGCACTGGGTTTTGAACAAATGGTCCCTGGCGCACTAGGCGCAGTATTCAGCGATCGCCCAAGCCCAATGAAGCGCTTTTTCAAAGAGCGTAAGTCTATGCAAGACACCGATCGCGGCGCACCTGATGCAGCCCAGTATTTTGGAGGCGCAGGACGCGAGTATGCGGACCAATACGGCACCGAGATGTCTACTTTTGCGAAGATTTCAGTGAAAGCACGACGCCATGCGGCAAATAACCCATACGCGGTATTCCGCAACCAATTGACCCTAGAAGAAGTGATGGAGTCCCCACACATCTATGGCCCGTTAACCCGTTACCAGTGCTGCCCACCTACCTGTGGCGCTGCCGCTGCGGTGATTTGCAGCGACGAGTTTGCTGCAAAGCATGGTTTAAATAACGTCATCCGTATTAAAGCTCAAGCAATGACCACTGACTTCCCAAGCACGCTGGAAGATCACTCCATGCGCAAGCTTGTCGGTTACGACATGGCTAAATCAGCGGCGGAGAAAGTCTACGCAGAGGCAGGCGTTGGCCCAGAGGATGTTCAGGTTTGTGAGCTGCACGACTGCTTCACCGCAAACGAGCTACTCACTTATGAGGCACTGGGCTTAACTGGCGAAGGTACCGCAGAGCAATTTATTTGCGACGACCAAAACACCTACGGCGGCCGAGTTGTAACCAACCCATCAGGCGGCTTACTGTCTAAAGGACACCCATTGGGTGCCACTGGTCTGGCGCAATGTACGGAGCTTGTATGGCAACTTCGCGGCGACGCCGGTGCACGCCAAGTAGAGGGTGCGAAACACGGCCTACAACACAACCTAGGCCTTGGTGGCGCGTGTGTTGTGACGTTGTATGGGAAAGACTAAAACAGTGCAGCGACTAACGTAGGTTAAAAACTAGGTCTTCTTGCTTCTGGGCTAGGTAAAGTACTTAGCCCAGCACGCAACAAACGTTACCCAAAATTTTTTGGCACCGACAACCAGACTGGCCATAGAGTTAACCCTTCATCTTTGGCATTTCCTTTGGCGGTTTTTACAACGCTTTCTGCTCCACCTCCTAAGCCCATACCTCATTCCGGCGTTTCCCCCTAAGCACCTTCAATCCCCTTCATCACTTGCTGAGCTTTTGCAAGGTTGCGGCGCAATAAGACCCGTGGTTCTATTTGGTCATTGAATAACAAGAGAATATGTCGTGACCGCATCTAATTTATTTCCGGCCATAAGCCAGCGCCGCATTGCTACAAACAGTATTGAACTGAATATCGCAGAGCAAGGTAACGCCACCGCCCCATTGATTTTGCTACTGCACGGCTTTCCAGAATCTTGGTATTCATGGCGACATCAGTTTGCGCCTTTGGCTGAGGCGGGTTACCACGTGGTTGCACCCGACATGCGCGGCTATGGTGACAGCGACAAACCCCAAGCCATTGACGGCTACAACCAAGTGGAAGTGGTTAACGACATTATTGGCTTAATCCCAGCCCTGGGTTATGAGACCGCCATTGTCATTGGCCACGACTGGGGCGCGCCTACCGCATGGAGTTGCGCGCTCAACCACCCGGATAAAGTCACTGCTGTTGGCGCGCTTTCCGTACCGTTTAGTCCTCGGGCTGAAGTACCACCATTGAATATGCTGAAAGCGATATTCAAAGACAAGTTCTTTTACCAACTCTACTTCCAAGAACCCGGTGTAGGCGAGGCAGAGCTAGAGGCCAACGTGCGCGTCAGCCTGCGCAAGTTTTATCATATGGCCAGCGGCCAAATGGACATCGGTTTAATCACCGAAAAGCCTGCTGACGCAGATTTGCTCTCGGATTTACCCGATCCTGACAAGATGGGTCCATGGCTGAGTGACGCAGACCTAGACTTTTATGTAAATGAATTTACCAACAGTGGCTTTCGTGGTCCGCTCAACTACTACCGCAACCATAATTTGACCTGGTCGCTGACCGAGGGTGCCCCTACTGAAATTCACCAGCCTGCACTTTTCGTTGCAGGAGATAGAGACGGCGTAATTATGATGGCCGCCGTGGCCCTAGAAAATATGCCTACGCATGTAAAAGACCTTCGCACCAACGCGCTGATTCCCGGTGCAGGCCACTGGACCCAACAAGAGGCACCAGAGGCGACTAATGACTATATATTGGACTGGCTCAAGACCCTTTAGCGAGATTTAGGCATGCAGCAAACAGATACTGCGCAGACAAAGCCCTTTGATGGACTGAACGTTGCCGACATATCCGGCACTGTGGCCACAAGTTATGCCTGCAAGCTGTTCGCAGATTACGGCGCTACAGTGACTAATGTGGAGCCTGCTCAAGGCTTCCCTACGCGCCAACTCAAGCCCCTTCTGCCCAAAGCCCAGGGTGGCGAAACCCTCAGTGCGATGCACGGCTACTTGCACTGCAACAAGGCAAGTGTTGTGGGCAATCATTATGACCTAGCAGCAGAGCCAGCGGTCATCCAAGCCGACCTTATTGTTTATGACCCAGCAACCTTACCGAGCACCGACAGCTTGGCGGATATCAATGCAAACACCTGCGCAATTGGCTGGTTTGGCCTAAGCGGCCCATACACAAAATACCAAGGCTCTGACGGTGTAATTCAGGCACTTACAGGACTCATGAAAGGCATTGGCGAGGAAGATGGCCCGCCGATCATTCCCAATGGCGTACAAGCACAAATAGTCGGCGGCCTCAGCGCCTTCAATGGCGCGCTAGGTCATTTGTTAGGGCAGCTGATGGGTAACCTCACGCAGCCCTTCGCTTTAGACAACAGTATTTTTGAGGCCAATATGTGTCTTACGGATTTAATGGCGATCAATGCGTTTAACGAAAATCCGCTGCCACCGCGCATGGGCATTAATAAGTTTCCGCCCACTTACCCGCTGGGAATATGGCCATGCAATGATGGCTGGCTCGGTGTCACCACGCTAACGCCGGGGCAGTGGCGCTCGTTTTGCGAACTTTTATCTTTAGACGAATTTATTGATGTGGATTTTTTCAACGCAAGCGTTAATCGCCTAGCATCCGCTGACCTGTTGGAACCCGCCATCATTGAAGCCCTGGCTTCTTATAGCGCGGAGGCACTTTTCCACAAAGGCCAAGCAATGCGCATTCCGCTGGCCCGGGTGCCAACCATGGAAGAACTGTTTTCCGTGGACCAATATGTCAGCAGGCAGGCATTCAGTTCGATTTCTATGGATGACACAACGTTCCTTGCCCCCTCTATACCTTTTCGCCTATTTGCTACCCCGCCACACTTTGGCGGCAGAGTGGCAGCCCTCGGCGAAGACAACCCAGCCATGACAGAGGCCAAAGTATGAGTACAGAAAAACTGCTCAACGGCCTACGCATTATCGATTTATCTATGGGCTGGGCTGGTCCATTGGCGGCACGAAATTTGGCAGACATGGGTGCTCAGGTCATCAAAGTAGAAAGTTGCACACACTTTGATTGGTGGCGAAGTTGGGAGGCTACCCCAGAGTGGATCGCAGACAACGGCGCGGAAAAAGCCCTGCCCTATCTTTCGGTGAATCGAAACAAGTTAGACATTACGTTGGATTTGGAAATCCCGGTAGGCCGTCAACTGTTATTAGATTTGGTTGCCAAAGCCGACGCAGTAATAGAAAACTACTCTGGCTCAGTTCTGCCAAAGTTAAAACTCGACTACCCCCACCTCAAAGCGGTGAACAACGAGTTAGTCATGGTCTCCATGCCCGCCTTCGGTAGCACAGGCCCCTGGGCGAATTACCGCGCCTACGGCTCCACTGTAGAACATTCATCCGGACTACCGCACCTCACCGGCAGTGCTCACCAACCGCCTGCCATGCAGCATGTAGCTTTGGGCGATGCCATCGGCGGCCTAAATGGTACGGCGGCATTACTCAGCGCTCTGTGGCACAAACAGAAAACTGGACAGGGTCAATTTGTGGACTTGAGTCAGGTGGAATGTCTTATACCCCTGGGCGCTGAGGGTGTTTTGCATCAGTCAGTGCACAACTCGCCACCGCCACGAACAGGCAACGACCACCCAGACTTTGCGCCACATGGCGTTTATCCCTGCCAGGGGGATGATCAATGGATATTGATTCAGGTGATGAGCGAGGCTCAGTGGCACTCTTTACAAGGCCTGTGCACTGAATTGAGTGGGTTTGGTGCCCTAACAGATCGCTTAGAGCGACGACATGCCCTGAACAACACGCTGGCCCAATGGACTGCAAAGCAAAAAAGCTCAGCGCTCATGAAGCAGCTGCAAGGCTTAGGCATTACCGCTGCTACGTTGAGCAATGGCATAGACCTGTTAGAAGATGAGCAACATAAAGCGCGAGGCTATATGCAGTGGTTAGACCGCGCATTTGTGGGCAGCCAACCGCACCCCTCATTACCTTTCCGCAACGGCCCTGACCCATCGCCATTGCAAAATTCTGCACCGACCTTGGGCCAACATAATGGGGAAGTGCTAGGGGGCATTTTAGGATTGAGTGACGCGGAAATGGAAAAGTTAGCGGTAGACGGAGTGATTGGCGACAAGCCCACACTGCCTAATTAGGCAGCCGAACTAGGTTGCCCAACTGAGATTTGCACGGCTAAGGTACCGCCCCCACTAAGAATAGAGGCACAGCAAACAGTCCTTGGTTAGGGCGCCATATCTAACAATTCTTTAAACCCAGATGGCTTATGCGGCCCAACTATCAACTGCTCTAACACGCCATGCCCTTCACGCTCGCCCAAATCCCCAGTCATGGTCACAGTTGAAATAGCCTGTATATGCAGGGTCATAGCGTCATCAACTTCACTGAGCACATACTCCTCGTACATAGAAGCAGGACCACCGTGGTAAAGCCCATGAGGAAATTCTGGGTGGCCGTAACCAACGCCTTTCATATACCAATGAAACCGTGGGGTCATGGTTATATCAACAACGCCGCCGCCTCTGCGCTGAAACTGAATTTCAGCTTTAGCCGCATGACGGGTACCTGGGATAAAAGTCAGATTTGAAGACACCTTGCGCATGGTTTCTGCATGCTCTTCTGCATTCGCATCGGCCCCAAGCGGTATAAACACGCCATCGGTATTCCACGGAAACCCATCCACATCGTCGTTAAGGTGGTAAAGGCTGACGGCATCCGGCCAATTAATAGGCGCCCAAAGCCAATAAAACTGGCTCATTGCCACGCCCTGTGGATTAGCCTGCGCATCTGCCATACCAACAGGACGAATACCCCAAGATCGGTCTCGAGTGCCTAACCAATTTTCAGGCGTAACGTTAATCAACGTGCCTTGATGCTTAATCCACCCCACCCATGTGCCATTTTGCGTGAGCCGTGTGTAGTCCATAAAGATCTGCGCGCCGTTGCGTCGGGTAAAACGTGGCTCTTCTTGGGCAGGTGCACGACCCACAAAAAGCAGATCTGCTTGAATACCTTCATCCGGCGCATCAATCAAAATACGTAACTGGTTCAGTGGCTCCACCACCTCAACAGAAATGCCCTTAACTTGAGTATCCATGCGCTCCATACCCAGAGCGCGCGAGGACAGCAAGTTGTGCTGTACACCATTACGAATCAGGGAAAACCCTGCGTCTATAACATCTAGTTGGGGATAAATGCCCATGCCCAAGGCAAAAAACAGATCTTCCTCTTTATGGTAGCCGTTGAAGAAATAGCGATCATAGAAATTTCGGCTTTGCCCAGCATAGGCAATGGGTTCTGGATTTTGGTGTATTGGGTAATCGTCTGCTTTAGATAACATGGTCACCCTCTCCTGATAAATTTGGTAGGCAAAGATTGTAGCCTTATTTCTGCTTCCACTGACACCCACTCACTGCCATTCATCGCCACTTACTAGCTTCAAACGGCAAACGGCTAACGAAGACGGAGCACCGAAGCTTGTTGCTAAATCACCCTGCGTCGTTTAGCTTTCCTAACGGGTTTGGGGAAACCTATTGCAAACATGACTTCGGCTTTACCGCCAAACCCTCATAAAAATAACTACTAGGAAACTTCAATGCGCACTCTAATTCTTGGCCTAATTACGCTTATAGCGTCAGCTATGTCGCAAATTTCGCTGGCCGACGGTCACCTGCAAAGTGAAAAAACTAGCATTGCCAACTTATCTTGGATGACCGGCAGCTGGAGTGGCGCAATGGGACCAGCAACCTTAGAAGAAAACTGGACTCAAGCTAAGTCAGGTACTATTGCGTCGCTGGTCCGACTGACCACCCCAGAAGGCACCGGCATGGTTGAGATCGTGAACATTCAGGAAATGGACGGCACACTGGTACTGCACCTCCAACAGTGGGGCCCAGGCTTTACAGCTTTGGCACCGGCACAAAAAATGCTGTTAGACCGAAGCGGAGAACATACGGTGACCTTTAAAGCAGCCAGCCCCGGTGGCCTTAAGCAGCTGACCTACAGCCGCCCAGCGGACAATGAATTTGAAGTCGCCGTCATTACTGCTGACGATCAAAACGTCACCATTAAAATGACGCCTATTAAGTAGGGCTATCAAATAGAGCTACCCAATAGCTCTATCGGCTGGGGCTATTCCCAACGTGCATAAGGGAGAACCAAAATGACTCAAATCAATAGCGTCTTAGGACCCATAGACAGCAGTGATCTTGGCTTCACTTTAATGCACGAGCACGTCATGGTAGCGGCCAGCGGATTGTCTAAAAGCTATCCTGATTTACTGGGGCCAAACCGCGAGGAACGAGCTATTGCTTGCCTCAAAAAAGCCAAAGCTAAGGGCATCAACACTTTATTGGATGCCACCACCTTTGACCTTGGCCGCGACCCAGAGCTACTGCGTCATGTGGCTTTTGAGTCTGGTGTAAACCTCATCAATGTCACCGGCTGGTGGTTAGATGTACCCAGATTTATGCTGGGGGTTGGTGCCAACCAAATGGCGGATGAATTTATCCGCGACATTAATGAAGGCTTTCGTAGCACCGACATTAAGGCGGGCATGCTTAAATGCGCGGCAGATTTTGAAGGGGTCACCCCACCACTGGAAACCATGGCCAGGGCAGTGGCTAGAGCCCACCTACAAACCGGCGTGCCCATCATGGTGCACTCGTATCCAACCGGTCATGTGGCTAAGCGGCAGATTGAAATTTTTCGCGAAGAAGGCGTAGACCTGACTCGGGTTAAAATTGACCACAGCAACGACACTACCGATACCGACTATCTCAAATGGATTTTGGATCAGGGCTGTTTCCTCGGCTTGGACAGATACCCCGGCCGACTGGTTAGTCCACACATGCGCACCGTGACGCTAAAGCGACTGATGGACATGGGCTATGCAGAGCGCCTCTGCCCTTCCCACGACTGTATTTGCCTGCATATTCATAATGAGCAAGCCGATGGCAGTATACCTGCCGAGCACGCGTTCACCGCTAGCAACCCAGACCAGTATTTGTACATGCACAGGCATGTAATACCTGAACTGCTGCAAATGGGCGCAACGCAAGCCGACATAGACATGCTGTTTATCGACAACCCTAAAAGGCTATTTGAAGGGGCTTAGTCGCACTTGCAAAACGCATACTCTCGCCTGCAAAGACGTCACATTGCGCGTTACATGTCATCTGCTGAGACTGCAGCCCGCTGCATGAATGCAAAGAAATAGAAAAAATAGAAAAAATAGAAAAAATAGAAAAAATAAATAGACACTGAATCTACCCAGTTGGAACATAGATAAATGCATATCGACCTAATCAACCCCCAAAGTTTTGCCAACGGCCACCCCCACGATCAGTACGACTGGCTGCGGGAAAATGACCCAGTGCACTGGCACGAAGAACCAGGCGGCGCAGGCTATTGGGCGCTGACGCGGTTTGACGATGTGGCCAACAGTGGTCGCGACCCAAAAACTTTCTCTTCTGAGCCCACCATTATGATCACCGACCCAGAAACCGGCACTGCGCTGGCTTTCGACGGCGAGCATAAAATGATGTTGATGATGGACCCACCTCAACACACACAATTTAGAAGGCTCATCAGCCGAGAATTTACGCGGGGTCCAGCAGCAGACCTGCGTCCGCGCATTCAAGAACTGACAATGGACATTATCAATGCCCTGCCCAAAGGACGCGGCGAAGTAGACTTTGTTTCGACCGTTGCAGGCGAATTACCCTCAGCAGTCATCGCCGACCTCATGGGAATTCCGCTAGAAGATGGCCGCAAGCTCTACGAACTCACAGAAATTCTGCATACCTCCCCGGAGGCGCTGCCCAAGGGCGCAATGGCCCAAGCCGGGGTAGATATGTTCACCTACGCAGCCCAAGTTTTTGCAGAAAAGAATAAAAATCCAGGCAACGATCTCGCAACGCAAATTGTTAAAGCAGAAGTAGACGGCTACAAATTAGATGTCGTAGATTTTCAGCTGTTCTTCATGCTGCTGATAGACGCAGGCGGCGACACCACCCGCAACTTGGTCAGCGGCGGTCTGCAAAAGCTCATCCAGCAACCGAAAACGTTAGAGCAGTTGCGCGGCGACTTTAGTCTCATACCCAACGCACGGGACGAAATGCTACGTACCGTGTGCCCTGTGATTTATATGCGCCGCACGGCAACGCAAGACACCCAACTGGGAGATAAACAAATCGCCAAAGGCGATAAAGTGGTGCGCTACTTTGCAGCGGCTAACCATGATGAACGCCAGTTTGATCGCCCGAAGAACTTCGACATAGGCAGAGAGGCTAACTCGCATATCGCGTTTGGTACCGGCACTCATGTCTGCCTAGGGCAACATATCGCGAGAGTAGAAATAGACTGTATGTTTGAAACCATTCTCAGCCAGCTTCATGACATTGAAATGGTTGAAGAACCCCAGTGGCTGGCGTCGAACTTTATTTCAGGCATAAAAACCATGCCGGTGAGCTACAAAATAAGTGACTAAAACCTCTGTCTAGAAAATAACGGTGGGAAGAAAACGAAAAGGAGCGAGCAAAATCTGATCCAAACGAATCAGATCTCGCGTAACAACGACCTATCAATGAGAGATATTGTTAAGCCAGCCTGCAAAAGCTATCTAATAAAACTATGCAGCCGCCTTAGCTTTCTCGATAGAGGCATTAGCATGCCCTTGGGCCAAGTCTGTAGCTCCAAATACTAACGCTCCATCTTCTAGCGACGCCTTGCGGATAATCTTCTTATCCAGCGCGTAGTTTTGCGTATTACGCCATGGGTCTTTATCGCCCTGCTTTGGCATGGTGTGCATAGAACGCTGCATATAACCCGCGGAAAAATCCTCAATCCAAGGTCGCGCTGGCATATCCATATCTTCTTCACGCAGGCGCGCCGTGCATTGGCTTACACCTTTAGCGTCCATGTGATTAAGCAACCGGCAAGCGTATTCGGAGGTTAGGTCTGCGCGCAGAGTCCAAGACGCATTGATATAACCAAATGTCTGAATCAAGTTTGGCACATCACTGTACATCATACCCTTGTAGGAAAACGTACCGGGAAAATCCACAGCCTTGTCGTCTACGCTAAATGCTGCGCCACCCATCACCTGCATATTCAAACCAGTAGCAGTGACAATGATGTCTGCCCTCAGGGTTTCACCTGACTTCAGCGCGATACCGTCCGTTGTGAAATGATCAATCTGATCAGTCACTACGGTGGTATCACCCGCCTTAATAGAATTAAACAAGTCACCGTTCGGAATTAAGCACATGCGCTGATCCCAGGGGTTATATTTTGGGGTGAAGTGCTTTTCAACATCGTATTTTGGTCCCAGTGCCTTACGCACCATGCCCACCAGCACTTTTTTCATTTTCTCAGGTTCGGCGCGCATTTTGCCGTACAAGAACTTTTGCATCTGAGTGTTTTTAAAACGTGTAATCGCATACGCGACGCTGCCCGGTAGAAATTTACGCAGCGTATTAGCAACGGCGTCTCGATCTGGGCGCGAGGCAACGTATGTGGGTGAGCGCTGCAACATGGTTACATGACCGGCCTTCTCAGCCATCGAGGGCACCAATGTCATTGCAGTAGCGCCACTGCCAATCACCACAACTTGCTTGTCTTGATAATCTAATTCTTCAGGCCAATGTTGAGGGTGCACAACCTGCCCTTGAAAATCCTGCTGGCCGGCAAACTCAGGCGTGTACGGCGTGTCATAGTTATAGTAGCCACTGCACATCATCAAAAAGTTGCAGCTCATTTCCACCACATGTCCCTTTTGCTCAACGCTCATAATCCAGCGACTAGACTCACTCGACCAATTGGCTGCAACCAGCTTAGTCTCGTGCTGAATATGATCATGCATTTTGTTTTCGGCGATGGTCTCCCTTAGGTAGCGCTTAATTGAAGGGCCGTCAGCAATGGACTTTTCATCAATCCAAGGCTTGAAGTTAAATCCGAGGGTGTGCATGTCGCTGTCAGAGCGAATGCCCGGATACTTAAACAGATCCCAAGTACCCCCTATGCTTTTACGCGACTCTAAAATGGTAAAAGTCTTATTCGGGCAACTCTTTTGTAAATGGTAGGCGGCGCTCACACCTGAAATACCCGCACCTACAATAACCACGTCAAACTCTTGCATGTCCTGTCCTTTTTTACGTTCACACCCGGCATCACGTTGAGGCAAATCCTCTAAACGCAACGCCAAATTTAAGCGCAGAAATGTACCATTTATGGCGCCAAAACGAGAGTGTAATGAATAGACTGGAAAGATTTAGCTGGCTGGAATATTAGACGTTAAGAGGACAAAAATGCCGAGGGTGCGCGCACCCTCGGCGATGCAACTAGGCGCGGCAAGGCGTCATTAAAAACATCAGGAAGAGCAATTCAATAAGGTAGTACTAAAGCCAATCACCCACCGCTTGAATAGGCCTCACCCGCCCGGGCTCACTGATCCAAATAGCAATGCCGTATTGTTTAGCTGCAGGCACTGCCGCTGTTTGATAGGCAAAATCACCCGTCCACTTATTGCCACTGGCAACGCCGTTAAGACGCCCCTCATCTACCACCACAAAGTCGTGTACTAGCTCACGACCGCGATTTTCACCGCCGCGAATTGGACGCTTGTAGTCAAAACCAAGCAACGCCCAGTGAATTTCTTTTTGCCCTGAAGCGCTGCCAGAAAGGGATTTAGGAGAAAATTCCACAGACACCTGCTCGCCCTCAATAGTGGCTTTTAGTACGCCGGGTTCATCCGAAAACTTAGCGCCTTCCAGCGACTTGCCACGAAACCAACCGCGCCATTCACGTCCATCTACAATGAACCCTGGAGTGTAGGTAGAAATAGATTGTTGGCGATGATACAGCCGTTGGCGGTTACTGAATGCAGGTTTGGCAAAGGCATCATCCCAGCCAAGATAATTCCAATAGTCAACGTGAAAGGCCACAGGCACCCACTGCGTCCACAGGTTCGGGCTAGACTTTAGACTGGTCAGCCACTTATCCGCTGGCGGACAACTGCTACACCCCTCGGAAGTATAAAGCTCGATCAAGGCAACTTGTTTGGCTGTAGATTGAATGGTTTTTGCCGGCACTTCAGCATTCGCTGAAATAGCAAACACAGAAAAAACCAGAAAAATGGCAATAAAGGTAAAAGATAAAGGGCGCTGAGCTTCCCCAACAGTTTTTTAAATTATTCCGTCAAACATGGTCAATTCCGAAAGCTAAGTCGCCCTGAGCATAGCAAACCCAACAGCCACGTCTGCTAAGGTTTGTAACTTAACCATTTCGAATTGTTCGTGTTTTTGCAATTACCGCGCAAAATGACCATTAGTCGAGAAAACCATGCCTTTCAAAAATCCTGCTAAAAACTGGCTTTCCGAAAACCGAGCTGATTTCTCTCGTAAAAGAACAAAAAAGAATAAAAACCAGAACATTTTTCGCCGAGTACTAAACCGGCCGATCGCCCTTAATAGTCACGCGCTCCATGCTGCGCACCGCAGGCCAATAATCAGCGGCCGCATAGTGCTGTGCACCACGGTTATCCCAAAAGGCAAAAGAGTCTGCCTCCCAGCGAAATCGACACTGAATATTGGGAATCGCAGCAGTTTGATATATCTGCGCCAGGAGTAGTTCGGCCTTAAGAGGGTCCATCCCCTCTATGGTATTGGTGAACGCGCAATTAACATAAATCGACTTTCGACCACTAACAGGATGTGTACGTATGACCGGATGACGAGACGGTGGAAACTCTTTCATTTTGGCTTCAATGTCCGCCTCGCTCACCCCTCGTTTGCGCATCGCATCGAGAAAGAGCCGATTATCATGAATCGCATAAAGCCCATCAAGCCGCGCCTTTATCTCATCTGTTAAGTTGTCATAAGCGGCTTCCATATTTGCGAACAGAGTATCGCCGCCTACTTCCGGGATTTGCCGGCCACGTAAAATAGAGCCCAGCGACGGCTCTTCACGCCAAGTAACATCGGAATGCCATAGATCAATAGAAGGCTTATTATCCGGTCCGTTTTTAAGGTGAATCACCTCGGGACGGTCGTCGTTATTAGCGGTAAAAGGATGCACCTCTAATTCACCGAAGCGTCTGGCAAAGGTTATATGCTGATCCATAGTGATGTTTTGCTGACGAAAAAACAGCACTTTTCGCTGTACTAAAAGATCAGACAAAAAGGTGATTACTTCTTCATCTAAGTCTGCGCCTATATCTATGCCATGCACTTCGGTGCCAATGACTGGCGACAAATGATGCAAGGCAAAGCCGTGCTTTTCTTCGTGGTTGAACAAAGCGTTCATATAAACTCCGCAATCAAATATTAGACCTAACAATCTGACTAACTAAATAGCTACCCAATTTTCGCGGCTCGCCGCTTCTCTCTGCGAGCAATACGCTCACGCAACCTCTCATGACGAACTGGCGTCAATGGATAGTTCCAAATGAGCTTCAAAGCCAAGCCGTAAAAGACAACCGGCCCCAAACAATAAACTAAACGTAGCGACGCCACACCTAGATCACTGCTACCGGCAACACCGCCCATAGGGTCAAACCCAAGCAGACCGACAACGTTCAGCGACACGCCGGTGCCAAAAGCAATGGCAATTTTTTCGGTAAATCCAAAAATAGCAAAATAAGTACCTGCCCGCTTGCCGCCAGTTCGCGCAGAGTCTACATCCACCACATCTGCCAACATTGCTATCGGTAAAAAGTGCAATCCACCAAAACAAAAACCCTTAACAATAAAAAGCAAAAAGAAGGTCAAATAGTCACCATCTTCAAGGAGTAAGTTACAAGCGCTAACAATAGCAACGGTAATCAACGTGATCATAAAAGCTTTATGTTTACCAAACCGCCGACCCAAGGATAACCAGAATGGAATAGCCGCTAGACCGGCAATAAAGTAGAAAAAGTACGCCGCACCAATTGTCGGTACACCAACGATGTCACGAATAAAGAACAGCGAAACGGCATTGCGGAAAGACTCACCAAAATGCACCAGCAATACAATCATAAGTACGCGCAGCATTGGGCCATTTTTGAGTAGCGCACGAACACCCTCTTTAATGGGTACTTGTTCTGCCCGGCTAGGTGCTTCGGGCTCCTTAACAAAAAAGAAACAAATAGCGGCGGCCAAAGGCAGCAAACCAATTAACGCCCAAGCTAGAGCCATCAATACCGGTCCAGTAAGGGTAGCTCTGTCCACCGGGGTTTGACTCATAATCTCGCCGGTAAATGCTGCTGTAGCATCTGACCAGATTTTGCCAAATACATCGCCCACGCCAGAACCACCATCCGCGGAAATTTCCACCACCATAGGCACGGCAGCTGCCACCATTAAGCCCGCCAAATAGTAAAACTCGCGCGCCGCGGTGATTCGAGACCTTTGATGGTAGTCGGTTGAGATCTCAGCACCCCAAGCCCTATGAGGTAGCATGATCATGGTAGAACCCAAGAAAAACACCGTCAGCCAAATCAGAAAGTAGAAAATATCCACATCCGGTCCGGGAATAAACAGATTATAAACGCCCAAAAGCATAACCGGCGTTCCAATCAACAGCCAAGGTTTGCGTCTGCCTACACGCGTGCGCCAGCGATCCGATATTTCACCAATCAACGGATCAGTGATAACGTCGGTTAACCGCGCCAACATCAATATAAGGCCCACAGTGGCAAGGTCTATTCCCAGGCCACCGGCGTAGTGAGCGGGTATCCATATGGCCAACGGGTAGCCATAAACAGCCATAGGAAGGCCTATGGTGCCATGTGAATAAATGGTTCTTCGTGAAATTGGTTCAACAGCTTGCATGATCCTCCCCAGAGCCCTACACATTTTTTAATATCGGTTTTTCACTCAGCAAATTTGTCCCCTATTCACAGCCTAGGACACAGCGCCGCTTGATCTTAAATCGACTGACGCAAGAGTTGAACCCGTGCCCAACCCTTTTGCGTCCTCTATAGAGGCAAATTAGCAGAAGCTAAATTGGCGCCTTAGTTTGACTACTCATTGACTACTATTTAGAAGAGCGAAAAGATCAGTAAGCCTCTACCGTGTTTTCAAATATGAATCCGCCTTCGGACATGACCAAGCGGTGACGATCACCGGCCACTTCGGCATCCCAAGCGTCATAACCTGCGTCACCAACCCACAGGGCCACTCGATCACCGCCGGCTGCTTTGACTACTCGCGTATTATAGGTTTTGCCCTGATTTTCTTTGAAGTGAGCAATTACAGCCGCTGCGGGCGCGTATTGAGACAAGTGATACAAGGTAATCCACGTAGGCGGCACCAAGTCGATTTCACCCTTTGCATGGCGCTCCAACGCTTTAGCTGGGTTCAGCCACGCATGTTCTTTGATCTCGCCATCATCAATAGCAATGTCTTGGTCGCCATCCACTTGAGCGGTAAAAAACCAAGTGGCAAAACGTTTTTGTGGTCCAGGCGGAGGCGTCCAATGAGCCAAAAACTCAAAGCTCTCTTGGCTTACTTCAATACCCGCTTCCTCATGCGTTTCACGAGCAGCCGCCACTCGAGCAGCCACATCTACATCGCCGTCACTGGGGTAGTCTTCTGGATCAATTTTGCCGCCGGGAAAAACCCACATACCACCAAAGGTGATCTTGGAATTTTTCTTTAGCATCAGCACTTCTACACCCTCACTGCCGTCCCGCAAAAGCACCACCGTGGCTGCAGGAATAGTCTTCGACACGCCCTCTTCACCCTCACCTCTAGCATCAATGTTGCCGTACATATCGTTACGGTGTTGGGGTTCTTTGCCACCTGAATTACTACCTTGCTCTGCCATAAGGCTTCCTTAACTTGTTATTTTTCATCTTAATTTTTGTCTACCGACCCGCTTTTTCAAACCGGTTCTGCTGCTAGCTTGGGGCCAATGAGGTCGCAAAACCATGCAGCGAGCGAGCCGTTTCCTGATAAATATCTGGCGTAACATCCGGAAAGCTCATGTCTCCCGCATGGGGGGTGCCATGCACAGTCTTTGCAACAGCGCTCACACCTGCCGCCAACAATTTGCGATAAAACACCAGCCCTTCGTCGCGCAGAGGATCAAGTTCGTTAACCGAAATGATGTGAGGCGGTAAACCGGTCAAATCCTCTGTGCTGGCTTGTAACGGCCATGCCAAAGGATTAGCCTCATGCTCACCGTAAGGGTCATACACTCGAACCATCGTCGCCATCATGGCGCAGTTCAGCATGTAACCGTCGTTTTCTTTTAGGGACGCCAGCTCGGCTGGCGGATTGGCATAACTGCCAGATATGTACGGACACATAGCGTAAACGCCATCAATCTTGTCCACCCAACCTTCTTTCAGCGCCTTTAAAGCGGTGGCAATAGACAAATTACCGCCGCCGGACTCACCTGAAATGACCATGGAGGAAATATTCAGTGCCGCGCGGTTGGCATAGGTCCACTGTGCGGCGCTTGCGCAGTCATTTAGGCCCGCTGGAAAAGGGTGATTACCCAACGAGCCACCGCCATTGCGAAATTCAACACCCACTACAACCACGCCCATGGCGGCCAAAGAATTGCGCCACCTAATGTAATCTGGGTCTGCGGCGGTCATAACCACCATACCGCCACCGTGCGTGTGCAACACGCAAGGCAGAGGTCCACTTAGAGGGCCACTACGCCGGGCGGGTTGATGTATATACAGACTGATGTCGTTGCCATCGACACCCTTAACCACTTGGGAGGTCACTTCCACAGAGGGAAAATCGGGCATCATTTCCATTTGCATTGGGTGTGTAAGCGCGGCGGCTTCCTCAAAAACTTGGGCGTAAGCCAAGGACTCCTCATAAGTTGCATCAGCTGCAAGTTCTTCGACACCAGGAGCCAAATCTCCAGCCATTGCCATAACCGCGGCAATACGCGGGTCCGCTCGACTGTCCGTTTCAAAGACCGCATTAGGGTTGCCCAACTTTCCTGATAATGTCTCGTCCATTGCTTTGCTCATTGTCCTCTCCCACATTTTACATCTGTCTGATTTGCGCTCATTCACCGCGGCGGCTGGGGAATTTCACCTCAGAGAACGTTAACTATACGCGCTGTTGAGCCGCGAACGCCTCTGAGTAGTCGCCATCACTCAACTCTACCTGCTCGGACCAGTCCCGCCACATATCGCCTTGCGCTGGCGTGGTGCGAAACTGATCTAACTCTGTTGTCCAAAAATCTGCCAGTACAGCCTGACGCATCTTGTCCGTATAGTTATGCCCAGCCATGTGTGCAAGGCGATGATGCCAAAACACAATATCACCTGCCGCGCCCCAGCACTCAACCGGGGTCACTTCGCTGTTGAGTTTGTCCACCGCTTCCAGGTACTCAGGGCTATGCACAATGCCTTTATAACTGGGCAAGTGCTCGTAGTAAGGAATACGCGGCTGGTCGTAACGCAGCGCGAAGGTGGGATACAACGTGTTGTGAGAGCCAGGCCAAACCTTGAACCCGCCACCGTCTTGGGGGCAATCGTCAATTAACCCAACAACCCCCAACTGAAAGGGGTGACCGTCGGTATGGCACTGGTCAGGCTCTTTCGCTTTGTTGCCGTAAGGCAAGGTGCAATAAACCCCGCGCGCGCCGTCATTGCCGGTGGCCGGATCAGTAGGACCGCCAGGCCAGGCGTTACCATAACTGCCCATGGGTAGACCATTGGCGAGCGCCTGGCGCAGCTCACCGCCCAATAACTGCTGGGCCATGGCACAGATCGATTCGCTGTAAATCAGGTTAATTACTTCCGGACTCACGCCCAAAAATCTATTCAGCCAGCGGTAACCCTGACGCAAATGGCGCGCGTCAGACGCCTCGTCCTCTCTCTTAAACGGACCAATTTGACTGACCAAGTCATCTGCTCGAATCGCTGCATCATCGGGCAGCGTCTGCCACATCAGCCCACGCACCTTGCGGCACAAATCCTGCGCCATGGCTCCGGGCACAATGAGATAGCCGTTGGTTTTAAAAAAATTGATCTGCTCTTGGCTAAGCATAGTTAACCCTGCCCTCTGATTGTCCCTTATATACCTAAGTCTCTAGCGACTCATCCTACCCATGCATTTGCTTCAGGCAAAGCCTTGGCAAAACACGCCCAAAATTTACCCTGAAAATCCAGCGGAAGTTCTTACGCTGGCGGCAGACATGGGTTACTTTCCCTAACGAGAAAAGTACATAAAACACTACGTCAGTAGCAACACTTTGGGGGAACCATGGCATTAAAGGGTGTGAGGGTCATTGATTTGACCGATGAGCGAGGCATTTACGGCGCAAAATTACTCGCTGATCTTGGGGCTGATGTTGTTCGCCCAGAGCCTACTACTGGCGACCCTTTGCGCGCTCGAGGCCCACATATTGAAGGTCAAACCACCCAAACCTCCTCGCTGTGGCACGCTTTTTTTGCCTCTAACAGACGTTTTGTCAGCTTAGATTTAGCAAACAGCGACAGCCGCGCGCAGCTACAAAACCTCATTGCGCATGCTGAAATCGTTTTGCTGTGTAAGGGGGCCTTCGCAGTGCATGAAGCTGATTTGGCCGCGGCTAAACTCGCGCGCCCAGAACTTATCGTTATTGACATCTCCTCTTTCGGAACATCAGGCCCGTGGGCAGACTACCTAGGCCCAGACATCGTTGCCGGCGCCCTTGGCGGGGCCGCGTCAACCACAGGGGATGTAGATACGCCGCCGCTCAAAGGCTTTGGTGAAATGAACTTCATGATCTCTGGCGCATATGTGGCTATTGCGGCACTCAGCGCACTGGCTCATGTGAGAGCCACTGGTCAGGGCCAAAGCGTGGGCGTATCGGTACATGAATGTATCGCATCATGCCTAGAGCAAGTGTTTATGTTTTATTGGTATGAAAAAACCTTGAACCGCCCCGAAGGTAAAGTGCTGCCAAGGCGCGGAGCGCTGCATTGGTCCGACGCCTATACCGTATTGAACGGCAAGGGCGGCAGCATAATGGCCACGCCCGCACCTGACTTCGACCGTCAGTTAATGTGGTGGATTGAAGAAGGGGTGCATGATGACCTTATTGACCCTAAGTATATGGAGCCTGAGAACCTACGCGCTCGCACCTTGCGCGCGATGGAAGTCATGACCAACTGGGTAGCAGAAAAAGACGTAGAAGCCCTGTTCTTTGAAGCCCAGTCCAGACACTCGCCCTACGGCTGGGTGCTACCACTGGAAAAAGTGGCAGAAAACCCGCAACTAGAGGCACGCCAGTGGTACGTGCCCTACCAAATTGGTGACCAAACCATTAGCGCACCGGGAGCACCGTATCGATTCTCCGGCACACCTTGGCGACTGAACGCTTATGGCGGCATTGGCTCGGCTAACGAAGAAGTTCTTAGCGATCTAAATTGGCACAGCAAATCCACAACACCCGACAAACAGGCAACAGCAGACAGGCCACTAGAAGGGCTCAAAATTTTAGATTTTACCCACGTCTTAGCTGGGCCTTTTGCCACCCGAATTTTGGCGGATATGGGCGCTGATGTGATCAAAATAAATTCCGCAGATCGCGCCGTGGGCACCCAAGACCCACACCACCCTTATTACCTTATGTGGAATCGCAACAAACGGGCATTGGCGTTGAACATGAGTCAAGACTCAGCCAAGCAATTGGCCGGCCAACTCGCTAATCAAGCAGACATCGTCATCGACAACTTCTCCGCAGGGGTGCTGGATCGTTGGGGAATTGGTTACAAGCAAATCAGCACAACCAACAAAGGCGTTATTTATGTACAAATGTCCGGCATGGGCGACGGCGGACCATGGTCCAAATTTGTCACCTACGCACCAACAATTCACGCACTTTGCGGCCTCACTCATACAACCAGTGTGGCCGGGCGTGAGGACATTGGCCTGGGCTTTTCCTACAACGACCATCAAGCCGGACTGCATGGCACCGTTGCCGTCTTGGCCGCACTAGAGGCGCGGAATCGCACCGGCAAAGGCCAGCGCGTAGACGTCTCACAATTTGAAGTAGGCGTGAACTTTTTAGGGCCATCGCTATTGGACTTTTTTGCTAACAACAACGCTGCGCGTGCCTGTGGCAATGACCTGCCTTACGATGTACAGGCACCACACGGCTGCTACCGATGCTTAGATGAAACACGTTCAACGGGCGCAGATGAGACCACTCAAGCAAAGATTAATGAGCGCTGGATTGCTATCGCCTGCACGGACAACACACAGTGGCATAGTTTATGCTCGCTGATGCAAAACCCCAGTTGGTGTCAGGACGCTCGGTTTAGCTCTGCGACAGGGCGGCATCGGGCGCGCGATGAATTAAATACGCTGGTTGGGCAATGGACAGCCACGAATGACGCCTATGACCTGATGGCTCGCTGCCAAAGTGCAGGCGTTCCGGCTGGCGTAGTTCAAGATGGCGCAGATCTAGTGGAACGAGATCCACAGTTGGCAGAAGTAGACTTTCTCCAAGCCATGAATGACGTACACCCTACGCTGGGGCAGACCTGGTTTGACCGCTTACCCCTGCATTTTGAAAAAACCCCGTGTAATGACTATCACCGCGTCAGAGCCATTGGCGAAGACAATGAGCAAGTGCTGAAAGATTGGTTAGGTATGGACTCAGCCAGCGTTGCAGGTATTGCGGCGGAAGGCACCTTGAGCTAGGTGAACAATGAGGGCAAGTGTTGGGAGCAGAGTTAAAAAAAGAGTGCTAAAGCACTCGTTAAAAAGGCGGCTAACTCAAACCCCAGCAGACCATTTGTCTATTATCCACTGAGCACAGCGCGTGTGCTCAGCAAGGCTGAGCTCATTTAACTTTTGCAGCTCAAGTGAACCGCTCGAGGAACGACCGAGCAGCCCCTTTTCTAGCAACAAGCCCAACCCGCGCACCAACTTGTTTTTTTCTTTATAGGGTGCCAGCTCAATGACACCTACCCTTCCGCCGTGGGACAGCGCCTCGTACAGCATCGATGCACTGTCTGCGCTGACCCAAACATAACCTGAAGTGGCTAACTGGTTGCTCAGCCACCCATCAGGCGTGTCACGCCAATGCACCAAACTGGCGTTTTCTGGCAGTGACAGTTTCACTTGCAGAGTTTGCGGCGTCCTCGGCGAATCTGAAATTTGCCAATGCACACCAGGCATAGACCCGGTCAACGCCGCCACCTGGGCAGCAACTTCATCGTCGTCCCAGCGAAAGTGTTCATTTACTCCCCCGAGCAAAACAACACCCTTGGCTGGATCTTTTTGACCGGAAACCACAGGACTTAACATACCCGTTGTGCGCAAAATATTTGGACGATTGGGCGCACTGTCATGTTTAGGGAGCAATATGAGATCAAACAAAAACAGCGGCAGCGACGGTTTCATAAGCACCACCGTCTTGCCACCTAAATGCCAACGCGTACGCAACATTGCCCACTGCACGGCGCGACCGGCACCCACCAACAAATCTGGTTGGAGCACACTTTCACCCCACTGACGCTTCAGCCAGGGCAGATCTTCAGGCAGCGATACAGTTGTCACCGAAAAGCCATTATCTTGAACAAGCTCAGTGTCACTTTGGCCGTTAAGAATTTCCTCAAAGCCTTGAATCAGCCCAGCTGTCTGCTTCTCGTGACCAGGCCGGCCGTCGACAAATCGCCATATGTGAATTGGGGTACGAATATTAGCTGTCCCATTGAATTTGCCGACAATATAACCTGATAAGACCCAGAAAAACCTCCCCTTATCTGGCGCTTTCAAGCAATAACGCAGACTACTGCATAAAAACCACAGCACGGGTTATGATCTTACCTTGCCCAAAAGCCCACTACTTTAGAAAAAGGATAAACACCCCCCACATGCTCAACTTACTCGCAAACGGTCAATACGACGTCTTTGTTTTGCTCATAGTGGCACTGGTCTTGTCTTTGAGTTTCCATGAATACGGCCACGCCGTTGTCGCCAAATGGTTTGGTGATGACACAGCGGAGCGTGCTGGCAGGTTGACCATTAATCCAATCGCCCATGTAGACCCAATGGGCTTGGCTATGGTGGTTGTCGTAGGCTTTGGCTACGCCAAGCCAGTACCCACAGACCCACGCAATTACAGCCGACCCAGCGCTGACCTATGGGTTGCGGCAGCGGGTCCGTTTATGAATTTACTATTGGCGGTGATCAGCTGGAACGCCTATTTATTTGCCGCTAGCATGGGTTTCCAAAGCGATGCTGGGGACCAATTTTTCACCCTACTGGTACTCATCAACCTCATGCTGATGTTATTCAACATGATTCCACTTGGGCCATTAGACGGTCACTACATACTGCCCCACCTGCTGCCCAAAAGTCTGGCTCACAAGTATCGTTTTTATAACGCAAAGTATGGGACGATTATTTTTTTAGGTCTGGTGGTACTGAGTCTTGCCGGCCTGCCCATTTTTTCGTCAATGGTGGAACTGGCGCAGTATTTGATGGGACAAATCATCTTTGTCTAAGTGCGTTTTTTACGCAAGCTTTGGGAGACGGAAAGGGAAAGACTTAAGAACAAGTTTTTGCATAAAACTACCGTCAAGACCGTTAAGTCTTGGCGGCAGTATTTACTGATTGACTAAAACGACCTAGCTCAAAGATTGATCCAAGTCGGCCAAAATGTCTTCAATGTGCTCAATGCCCACAGATAGACGAATGGCTTCTGGCGACACACCCACAGCCTTTTGCTCATCAACCGTCAGCTGACGGTGCGTAGTAGAGGCTGGGTGGCAGGCCAAAGATTTGGCATCACCAATATTAACCAGACGCTTAAATAGCTTCAATGCGTCGTAGAACTTCACACCCGCTTCATAGCCGCCCTTAACACCAAAGGTCAAAATACCTGAAGCGCTGCCGCCCATGTATTTTTGCGCCAATGCGTGGTGAGGGTGACTCTCTAGGCCTGCATAGCTCACCCACTCCACATTAGGGTGCGCTTCTAAGTGCTTGGCAACAGCCAGGGTATTGGCCGAATGTCGCTCCATTCTCAGCGGCAGAGTTTCTATGCCTTGCAGCAACTGAAACGCGCTCATGGCAGACAACGCTGCACCCGTGTTACGCAGCGGCACAGTACGCGCACGGCCAATGTAAGCCGCGCCACCAAAGGCCTCTGTATACACCACACCGTGATAACTTTCTTCTGGAGTATTGAAACGAGGGTAACGTTCGGCGTGCTCACTCCAAGGGAAGTTGCCAGAATCAACAATAATACCGCCAAGCGTGGTGCCGTGGCCGCCCATATATTTGGTCAACGAATGCACAACAATGTCTATGCCGTAATCGATAGGCTTAAGCAATGAAGGGGAGGCCACGGTGTTATCGGCAATGGTGGCCACACCATGACGGCGCGCCATAGCCGCAACCGCTTCAATGTCCACAATATTGCCCGCAGGGTTACCAATGGTTTCCATAAAGATGGCTTTGGTATTTTCGTCGATCAAAGCTTCTATAGCAGCCACAGAGTCATCTGCCGCAAAGCGCACTTCAATACCTTGTCGCGGCAACATGTGCGCAAACAACGTGTACGTACCGCCATACAGTTGAGGCACAGTGACAATGTTGTCACCAATTTCAGCCAAATTAAGAATGGAGTAATTAATTGCCGCGCTACCCGCAGATACTGCCAATGCGCCAACGCCGCCCTCAAGGGCCGCAACCCGCTGCTCTAAGACATCGCAAGTTGGGTTCATAATACGGCTGTAAATATTGCCCGGCACCGCTAAATCAAATAAGTCTGCGCCGTGCTGGGCATTGTCAAATTCATAAGCCACGGTTTGATAAATCGGCGTGGTTGCCGCGTGGGTGGTTGGGTCTGTGGTATATCCCGCATGGACCGCAATAGTTTCATCTTTCATTCGACCTGGACTCCAATAAATAGAAAAGCGAGCATATTGTGCACTAGGCACAACGGATACCCAAATTTGTTAACCTTAGATGTGCAAACCCAGTAACCCCGGAAACTTCACCAAGTAACCGAGTTGGGCAATTGTGGTGAATTATTAGCGGTGCCAACTTATTGGAGGTGACGTCGCCTACACTTGCGTGCACACTTCATCTTTAGCCCAACGAATAAGCCGTTTGAACACACCCGCTCGCTACATTACTAAGCAACTTTTGACGGTCTTCGCCATCGCTCTCGCGGTGATCTTCAGCATTGCTATGGGCGACAAGCTAATTCATTTCCTAGAGAAAGCGGCCATCGGTCAATTGCCCGGACACATGGTGCTTTACGTAGTGTTGCTGCGCATGCCGGGCATTCTGCAACTGGTCATCCCCTTCGCCTTTTACGTGGCCATTTTGCTGTCCTTCGGACGCCTCTACTCCACCCAAGAAATGGTTATTTTGCAAAGCGGCGGCATGTCTACCGCCACGCTGCTTAAATGGTTGTCCAGGCCAATTCTGGCTCTGACCATTGGTGTTGGCCTGCTGTCCCTTTGGGTTGCCCCAAGTGCTCAATTTGCGCTGGAGCAAAGGATGGATGAGTTGCGCACGCAAACAGGCTTTGCGGCACTGCAGCCCGGCACCTTTCGAAGCGACAACAAAAACGACTGGGTAATTTACAGCGAAGGTTTGGCTGACGATGACCAAACCATTCTCAATGTGTTTGTACAGCGCACGCTAGAAACCGGCCAAGAAGTTACTGTATGGGCAGAGCGTGGTCGTAAAGATCCACCCAACGCAAAAGGCCAGCAGCTGTTATCGCTGTATAGCGGCCGACGCTACGTAGGTCAGCCTGGCGAGCAAAATTTTGAAGTGATGACATTTGAAGAATTTCATATTGCGCTGAATGTAGGCAAGGTCATTGAACAAGCCACGGATGTTGACGCAACCCCCACCCTGGCGCTGCAAGACAACCCAGAACACCAAGCAGAGCTACATTGGCGCATAGCCATGCCCTTATTCTTTCTAATTGTCAGCGGCCTAGCCATTGGCGTGGCGCCCGTGAAACCACGCCAAGGCCCCTACGCACGAATAGCGCCTGGGTTACTTTGGATAGTAGGTTATTACATCGCCTTGATCGCAAACCGCTGGGCCATAACAGAAGCACAAATCCCCAGCGTATTCGGGCTATGGCTGGTCCACCTAATATTTGCAACCATTGCCATTCGCCTGATCAAACAAATTGGCCGACCCGCAGCAGTGTAAGGAAAATTAAGCCGTCAATGACTTCACCCAATGAAACACAGCCACATAATTTGGACCCATTAGACGCTGCCCAGAGGACGTCGACCATCACCGCCCAACTGCTTGGCTTCAGTGGTTTACTGCCCGTTGCCGCCATATTCTTAGGCGCCTTAGTCTGGCCACAATACCTAACTAAGCTCAGCCTGTTGGCCAACCTTTACGCAGGCACCATATTTTCGTTTTTAGGTGGCATTCAATGGGGCTTGAGCATTAGTCCGCAGGCACAGGTGCGCATAAGCAAAAGACTGCTAGTGAGCATTGCGCCCTCACTGTGGACCGTATTGGCCCTACAGCTGCCCGCCGCACAGGGCAGTTGGTTTATTGTTGCAGGCCTTAATGCACTGTTATTTTTCGAACTCAATGACTTGGAAAAAAGCCAACGGCCCCCTTGGTATATACCGTTAAGAATTAACTTAACCGTATGCTTGAGCCTTGGCTTGCTGGCCATCAGCGCACTGAACTTTACCGCTGTATAGTGCAAGGCGCCTACAGCAAGCACCTTAAGCAAAGTTAGCCATGTCCGGCAGTGGGACTCTTACGTTGGGCATCCATGGACGCTTGCAAATTAATTTTCACAAGGTCGTTAACAATGGTCTCCAACGTCTGCGTGGGTGCATTAATAATGCGCGCTCTAACAGACAACGCCATAGCTGCCGCCTGTAAAACATCACCGTTACTCGTGGCCCCCAAAACTTTAATTTGCTCGTCTACCGTATGCAGGATGGCCGTTAGCAGCTGATGCACTTTTACCGGGTCTTCTGTTTGTTCATGCAGTGGAAAAAGAATATCGAATTGATCGCCAGTGGCAGTGTTAGCGGTATAAGGTATGTCCATAAGTTAAGTCTCAGTTGTTGCGGCCCCAGTGCCAGCAATTGCTTACACTAACCTTACCAGCGCGCACGAACCTAGGTGGTGAGAAAAACGACCATTTGCCAAGCTGCTTACTGAACCATTTATTAGACATTGACCCTGTGCACGATATGCAAAATGCGAACCACTAAAACAGCAACCGATTTAACCGAAGGTGAAATTAGCCGTATTATAGAAATGGCATGGGAAGACCGCACACCTTTCGAAGCCATAGAAGTGCAATTTCAAGTGCCTGAGGATAAAGTCATAAAGATCATGCGCGGCAATATCACCGCTCGCTCCTTCAAGCGCTGGCGCGAGCGCGTAACTGGCCGTAAAACCAAACACAACGCCCTGCGTGACAAGAGCGTGCTGCGGCATCAATCGAGCACCCATAACAAAGCAAACCGTTAGCCGCCAATGCATGAGGTTTTTTAAAAAAGCCTTTTACCAGTGGACCAAATCGAACCCAGCACCACCTTCTTTTCGTCATGATTAGCAGTTGGCGCTCTGATAAAATATTCTCCACAAATTACTTACAACAAATCAGAGGATGCAAAGCGTCTTTGAGGTGACGTGGACAAATGAAAACGCCAAAAGGAAAAACGCCGAAATAGGCGCAGCAAACGAAAAGCAATTTCCGAAAATACGAGCTGGTTCACAGAAAGTAAGCTAGCGACAAAGAGAAATCGAAAAAATCAGACTAATTACCGAAGGTCCACGCGGTGAACACGTTTGGATAGGACTACTCGCTCAAAAAAGCAGCGATGCTTTATGATCACCGCTGCTGCAATAGCTCAAGTAGACCCTTTTTATGGGGGGTTAAATTATTGCCTATGTTTGCGATTTGTCGCCAGAGATATTACCCATGGTCCCCATAACCGTTGAAACCATTGTGGCGACATCGCCCAATTGCGCAGGCACAATCATGGTGTTATTAGTTTGCGCCAACTTACCAAACTCTTTTACCCACTGCTCTGCCACACGCAGGTTCACCGCTTCGCGACCACCAGGTTCAGACAGCGCGCTAGCTACTTGGCGCAAACCATGTGCAGTGGCATCTGCGATCAATTTAATTTCTTCAGCTCGACCTTCAGCTTCATTTATCTGACGCAGCTTTTCTGCTTCAGATAAGTTAATGGCTTCTTGGCGATCACCCTCTGACACGTTAATCCGAGCCTGGCGCTCGCCTTCCGAGGTAGCAACTACCGCCCGGCGTTCTCGCTCTGCGCGCATTTGCTTTTCAAGCGCATCTTTGACCGATGCGGGCGGGATGATGTCCTTAATTTCGTAACGCAAGATTTTTACACCCCACGGCTCAGCTGCTCGGTCAACGGCAGCTACAACCTGCGAGTTAATGATTGTGCGTTCTTCAAATGTTCGGTCCAGCTCAATCTTACCAATCTCCGATCGTAGCGTGGTTTGAGCCAATTGCGAGGTTGCGAAAACATAGTCTTCAATACCGTAGCTAGCGGCTCTAGAGTCGCTGACCTGCATATAAATAACGCCATCGATTTCTACCGATATATTGTCAGCTGTAATACAGCTTTGAGAGGGCACGTCTAATGTTTGCTCCTTCAGCGTGTGCTTGTATGCCACAACATCCACAAAAGGCACCAATATATGAAATCCTGCGTCTAATGTTTTTGAATACTTACCTAAACGCTCAACGATAAACTGTTCTCGCTGGGGCACGACCCGTGCAGTTTTCATCAATATTACAATCGCAAGTACAGCTACTGCGATACCGAAAAATGTACTTAAATCCATTTAAATGCCCTCGTTATCAACGATCAGAAGGTTACCGCTTCGATCAATTATTGTTATGAATTCGCCCGCTGCAAAGTGCTGTTTGCTACTTTGCGCATCCCAACTAGCCCCTCGATAGTTGACTCTGCCGCGCCCTGGAGAGGCTTCATCAAACCCTGATTCTACTGTCACATTACGACCTACAAAGTCCTCGTCCTCCGTCGACGCCGCGATGTCACCCACTGTGAATGCTGGCATCCGCGAACGTACACTCAAAAGAAAAAATACTGCCAGTCCTACAAACAGTAGATAGGGTAGCGCACCATCCGCTGGCATTCCTAACCAAACAGCGCCACCGACACAAACGGATGCTAAGCCGAGGAAAAACAAGATGAAGTTGCCCATCGTCACCTCGGCAATCACTAAGGCAAAACCTATACCTATCCATAAATATAAAGGGTCAATACCCATGCCGTTAACTCCTGATTGCTATATGGTCGACTATATCCATAGATAACACAATGATCCAACTCGATCCCGAGTTTAACTGGCAATACACCCAAAAAAAATTTGCTGAGCAAAATATTCGGCGTTTGACCAAGTGGGTCTCAGTTACATCGACCTAGGTCACGGACGCGCTGCGGTCTCATCGAGTGGAAACCTTTTGTCTTTCGACTTTCCCTGCGACCAATAACGACCTGCCTAAGCTATCACGCCCTGCTTAGCTAAGGCCTGCATTTGCGCAAAGGTGAGCCCAAGGTCGCTTAATATTTCTACCGTGTGCTCGCCAAGATCCGCTGAGGGCGTATTGTCTAAATGTTGCGTTTCACTGAATCTTACAGCCGCCCTCGGTTGCAACATCTCGCCACCACGTGGGTGGGTAACAGATCGAAGAATACCCGCTGCCTGAATTTGTGGGTCGTCGAGTAAATCTTCTCGACGGTTCACCCGTCCCACAGGAATTTCATTTTCGATCAGCAAATCTATTAACTGCTCGGTCTCATATTTGCTGCAATCTACACCCAAGTAGCTGGAAACAATGGCACCGTCGGAAGTCTCGCTTACTTCACATACGTCTGCCAAATCTCCAGCTAGCTGCGCGCCTTGACCCTTAAAGGTGTAGTTCCACATCAAATCCGGCCAGTTAAAATAGATTGCGGTGTCTAACATAGACAGCTGTACATGCTGGCCGCCGGCCCCACGCTCACGCGCCAGCAATGCAGCGGTAATCCCTTGAGCGGCGGTCAGGGCAGTTATTTTGTCGTAAAGAATAGTCCGCACCATTTGCAAAGGCTGACCGTCGGCTGCATTCGCACCGCCAGCCTGAACATCCAACACGCCGCTCAACGCCTGAATTACATAGTCGTAGGTTTTGTGACCGGCATAAGGCCCCACCTCGCCCATGCCGTTAATAGTGGCGTAAACCAATTGGGGATTAATAGCCTTTAGAGTTTCGTAGTCTAAGCCGAGTTTTTGCATCTTGCCTGGGCGATAGTTTTGTAAAAGCACATCCGCATCTTGCACCAGTTGGCGCACGAGGTCCTGACCCGCCGAGTATTTTAGATTAATTGCGATAGAGCGCTTATTGCGATTGATCATCGAATAAATGGCGCTCAGTCCATTGCGCGACGCACCCAAACCCCTTATGCCATCGCCCCAGCCTGGTGGCTCGACTTTAATTACGTCAGCGCCCTGATCCGCCAATACAACTGCGGCCATGGGCCCGGATACCACCGAGGACAAATCTAAAATTCGCAGGCCATGCAATGGGCCTTGGGTTGCGCCTTGCTGGTTAGCAAGGGTCGCTTTATTGGTCTGATTTTGTTCTTTTGAGGTCATCGAGTCATCTACTTCTTTAAAGTTATTTGGCGCTTCGAACATAGGTCGTTGCAAATGCGGCCTATCGCAGATAAAAAGTCCGCAGGATTAACCAGCAATGGAGAATATTACGCGCTTAAATCAGTTAAACCATTTCCCTAAATTAATAGCTCTATTTTACCAGCCCCATTTTTTAGCCCTATGTTGGTTCCCCCATCTTAAAGGCTTTTCTGAGTGAGTTTGCTATTGGTTTAGCTTTACCTGTGCCTACTAGTTCAATAATAGCGCGCACCAATACCGAAGCTCTGCTAAATACCACCTACCATCCGTTTTAGGCTGACCTATTTAATGCTCACCCTACTATTGTCTACTCGAGGAGTGCTTAGGTACGCTTAACGTACTGGCGGCTAAATTTACTGTTACAAAAGTGCTAACTAATGACGTTTACAATTACCACCCATCATTAGTTGGCCTTATACTTACTCCTTTACAACCGATCACCAGCCCAGAGATTACTTAATGAACAAGCTCAACTTCGCCTTTAGCCTAGTGTTCGCCTTAAGCGCTTGCAGTCCAGAGCCTGCCTCTACAAACACTGCGGTTCAAACTCAAGCACCAGCACAAACTATTAGTACGCAATCTCTAACCCAATGGTTAGATGAAAAATACGAGCAAGAATTAAAGTTCTCGCCCCTACAAATGACCTTTCTTGGGCGCAAAGAGCGCAACGATGAAATTGACAAATTCACCTATGAAGCATTTGCCGAGCAGATGAATTGGAAGCAGGCATCAGTAAAAGAAATGCAGACGCAATTTGACTACGCAAGCCTCAGCAATGATGAAAAACTCTCTTATGATCTTTGGGAGTTTCAATCACAGCAGATGGTCGATTCCGCTGAATTTTTCCACAACGGCCTAACTTTTGATCAAATGAACGGCGTGCAGAGCTTTTTGCCAACATTTTTAATTAACTTTCACAGCGTGGAAAGTGAAGCCGATATGCAAGCGTATATCTCGCGTATTAAAGCCGTGAGCCCGCGCATGCAAGAAGCCTTGGCAAATGCGCAAACCTCATCAAACAAGGGTGTCATTACACCTGGATTTGCATTGGACGGCGTTATCAACCAAACCAAAGCCATTATCACCGGCCAACCGTTTGAAACGGTAGCAGGCAAAGACAGCGACCTGTGGGACGACATAAAAACCGAGGTGGCAAAGCTAAAAGAGCAAGAGCTAATAGATGCTCAAACAGCAGCTGGCCTGCTTGAAGATGCCCGTAGTGCCTTAGTAAACCAGTTACAACCTGCTTATAACAACATCATCAGCTGGGCCGAGACTGAGAAAGACAAAGCACCAAAAATGTCTACAGGTATTGGCAGTCAAGGTAATGGCGCTGCGTATTACAGATACCGACTGGGCACACAAACCACCACCGATTTAAGTGCTGACGAAATTCATGAAATTGGCCTCAGTGAAGTGAAACGTCTACGCGCGGAGATGATGGACATTATAAAACAGGTGAACTTTGACGGCGACCTTGCCGCATTCTTTAACCATGTGCGCGACGCGCAGTGGAACTCCTACCCAAACACCGACGAGGGTAGAAAAGCCTATATAGATGATGCAACAGCGGCCATTGAAAACATTAAGTCCAAGCTACCAGAAGTATTTGGCTTAACACCCAACGCCGACTTATTAGTAAAAAGAGTTGAGCCTTTTCGTGAGCGCGACGGCGCCGCGCAACACTACTATCCAGGCACTCCAGACGGCTCACGACCCGGCATTTACTACGCGCATTTATCCGACATGAACGCCATGCCCAAGAACCAGTTGGAAGTCATTGCCTATCATGAAGGTCTGCCAGGGCATCACATGCAATTATCTATTGCCCAAGAATTAACAGATATCCCAGTTTTTCGCACCCAAGCCAGCTTCACCGCTTATACCGAAGGTTGGGGCTTATATTCGGAATGGTTAGCCAAGGAAATTTCTGGCACATACAAAGATCCCTACCAGGACTTTGGTCGTTTAACCGCGGAATCTTGGCGCGCAATTCGCTTGGTGGTAGACACAGGGCTACACGCCAAGGGTTGGACAGAGCAAGAGGCCATAGACTACTTCAGCGCCAACTCACCTGAACCACTAGAAAGTATCACCTCAGAAATTCAGCGCTATATTGTTATGCCGGGGCAAGCTACAGCCTACAAAATTGGCATGCTGAAAATTCAAGAACTGCGACGCAAAGCAACAGCCGCATTGGGTGACAAATTTAACCTTGGTGAGTTCCATGACGCCATACTTGGCGGCGGCGCACTGCCTTTGTCGCTGTTAGAGCGCAAAATTGACTCTTGGATTGAGACGAAAACAGCGCCCTAGCCAAGAAAAAGTTAGCAATGCGTTAAGACAAACGTCGCGAATAAGTTGAGGACAATTTGACCTCAACGTCGAGGTATCCACGCAAGACCCGCAAAGATGCAAAGATGCAAAGATGCAAAGCATCTTTGAGCGTGATGGACAAGAAGATTAAAACGTCCGGGAACCATCCCGGATATCCCGCCCCATTTCATCAACAAAGCCTCAAAAAAGCCGACCCTATTTATATTCCCTCCGTCACTTCATGACTAATGTAGACCTAACCGCTTTACAAAAAGACCAAAATGATGAATCCTCTGACCAAAATAAGATCAGCAACCCAACATTAACTGCCCCGGCAGAAAAAGAGACATGGCATACCTGACAAACAAATTTAGACATTTGAAAGTCATTGGGACTGTAACCAGAGCTTTCGCGTGGATGCTATTACTAGCCGGCCTAGTATTGCCCTACGACCTAAGCCACCTTCATTCAAGTGTTGAACAAGAAATCGATTGCCTTTACTGCCAAATAGAGCAAAGCCCTGGATCTGACGCGGGGCCAATTGCCCTGTCAGGACCAGTTGCTTTCACGGCAATAAGTATGCAAGCCAGACCAATAGCTGATCTATCTACCACCACCCCCAAACAGCACCGCCAACGAGCGCCCCCCGCTAATTTTTCATAGCCCTGAAAAGGCTCCAAGAAAAACACCTAAAAATAGATCTAATTTTAGACCTATTTTTTATGAGAGTTTTGCATCCAGTGCTTGCCTTAAGTTTACATGTACAGGCAGATCAAGCGAGGTTTTACCAACACCCCGCAGCAGCACTGTAAATCTTTAGTTTCTCAATGACAGCATTCTAACAATATCTGTCATTGGAAATGATTAGTGGAAATTATGAAAAATATAACAACTTTAAGCGCCATTTTTGGCGCTACCGCTTTTGCTCTAAGCGTCACAGCTGCCTATGCAGATAACCTTGGACAAGAACGCATCACAAATAGTAAAACACAAAATAACGACATTGTTGAAGAGGTGCTGGTTAGTGCACACCCTCTTTCCGGCGAAGGCTTGGCTCAAGCAATACAAACGCTGAGCGGTAAACAGCTACAACGAAATCTGGCTCCCAGCCTTGGCGAAACACTGGCCTCTCAGCCGGGTATTCATTCTGCGAGTTTTGGCCAAGCTGTGGGACGACCTGTTATTCATGGCTTAAGCGGGACGCGAGTCCGGGTGATGGAAGATCGCCTCAGCACTATGGACGTATCGGTAACCAGTGGTGACCACGCAACGACTGTTGAACCCTTCATTGCAGACAAAATCGAAGTACTCAAAGGCGCATCCACCCTACTTTACGGCAACGGCGCTATTGGCGGTGTGGTTGATGTACACACTGGGCGTGTGCCACATCCGCGTGCAGATGACGCTACCACCGGACGTTTCGAGGCCAGCATGGGGAATAATGGCGATCAAGAAAACTTAGCAGGCCGGATTGATGGCAGCTTTGAAAATTGGCTGTGGCATGTCGATGCTTTTGACCGTCAAGCCGACAACTACAATATTAATGGCTTTGCAGAATCAAGCGCTCTGCGCGCGTCAGAGGCTGAAGAAGCCCACGATGAAGATCACGATGAAGATCACGACGAGGAAGCTCAAGGCACATTACCGGGCAGTCACTATAAGACTGACGGCGGCGCGCTGGGACTTAGCTTCGCCACTGAAAAAGGGTTTTTAGGCGCGGCCATTAGCCGTACCGAAGCTCAATATGGTTTGCCCGGCGGACATGGGCATCACGAGGATGAAGAAGAGGAACATGACGAGGAGGAGCACGAGGACGAGGAACATGAAGACGAATTGGCTGGACTAACGCCGATTCTGGATATGGAGCAAACCCGTATAGATATGGAAGCTGGCATCAAAAACCCTTTTGGTACTTTTAGCAGCCTTAATCTGCGTCTTGGCCACAACGACTATGAGCACTCGGAAATAGAACCCAATGGCGAAGTTGCTACGTTTTTTCAAAACGATGCATTTGAGAGTCGCCTCGAGCTAATCCAGGAAACAGATACTCAGCACAATGTTTACGGAATTCAATTTGACCAACGCGATTTCAGCGTGGTGGGTGAGGAAGCCTTTGTTCCCGGCGTAGACAGCCGATCAATAGGCGCATTCTGGCTAAATGAAACAGGTTTCGAAGGCTTTGACCTGGAAACCGGCCTGCGCCTGGAGCGGGTTTCTCACAAACCATTAACCGGCGAGTCGCGTTCGTTCACGACCATTGCAGGATCCGGCGGTTTTGTCATTCCGTTAAGTGAAAAGTTAACTTGGAAAATCGCCTTTGATTACGCAGAAAGAGCCCCAGTTGGTGAAGAGCTTTACAGCTTTGGCCCACACCTTGCCACCAACCGCTTTGAAATTGGTGACTCGACTCTTAAAGAAGAAAGAGTTTTGAGCACAACGTTAGGTCTGTCCTACTCCAATGCACCTTGGGACGTGACCGTAAGCGTCTACTACTCTGACTTCAATGATTTCATTTACCAAAACTCTGACAACCGCGAATTGGACGAGTTACCCGTATTTCTGTGGGATCAAGACGATGCCACTTTCACAGGTATTGATGGTGAAATCATTTACACCACCGGTTTATTCGGTGACCGCGACCTTAGCCTGAGGGGGTTTTTTGATGTGGTGCATGCCGACATAGATTCAACTACTGAGTCTAACCTGCCGCTAATTCCGCCCAGCAGAATTGGTCTCAGTTCAGACTTAGACTGGCAGAACTTTGCCCTCAGCATTGACTACGTGCATGCCTTCAAGCAGGACGATGTTGCTAGCTTTGAGCTACCCACAGATTCCTATAACGACTTGTCCCTATACTTAGGCTGGCAAGTACCCACTGCTCGAGAGGCGGATTTAGAGCTATTCCTACGCGGAGACAATCTCACCGATTCTGAGCAAAGACACCATACTTCTTTTATTAAGGAAAGTGCGCCACAACCGGGTCGACGAGTGACCCTAGGTCTGCGCTATACTTTCTGACCCTTAGCCCGGTCTATGAAAGTATGCTTAAACAACTAAAGAGGCTTAAGTATCTGCGCCCTAGCGCAGCAATATTGATAATGACGAGCGTGCTTGCTGGCACTTTTGCTAGCAGCGCACAGACGGCGCCAAAGACTGATCTTTGGCGCCACTGGGCTACTCACAACCCAGAGTCTGCCGTAGTAGTTGACCACAGCCTGTGGCAACACGTGCTAGATCAGCGCGTACACGAGAATGCCGACAACATTAATCGTGTCAGCTATAAACAGTTTTCAGAAGCAGAAAAAAATCAGCTCAACCTCTACATCGACGCGCTCGCAGCGCTCACACCCACACAATTAAACCGAGCGGAACAATTAGCCTATTGGACTAATTTGTACAACGCGTTGACTGTGCAAGTAGTGCTGCAATACCCCAAGGCTAAAAGCATTCTAAAGATGAAAAGCAGCTTCTTCAGCAGTGGCCCTTGGGACGATGAACTGCTTACAATTGAGGGTAAGGAGGTTACCTTAAATGACATTGAGCACAAAATATTGCGCCCCATTTGGCAAGATCACAGGCTGCACTTTGCGCTTAATTGCGCCAGCATAGGTTGTCCTAACCTAAGCAAAACAGCCTATACCTCAAGCAATGTCCAAGCGCAGTTGCAGCGCGCGCAAAAACGCTACCTCAGCCATCCTCGAGGCGTGTCGTTAAGAAAAAATAAGCTAGTGCTGTCGAGTATTTTTGATTGGTACCAAGTAGATTTTAGCGAGGATGAAAAAGGCCTAAAGGTCTACATTGCCGCTCAACTGCCCCAGCAAGCGCAAAGCATTTTGGCATCTAAAAACGCTATAGATTACGAATACGTCTGGGATTTGAACGAACAAAAATAGAAGTAGAAAACAAACGAGAAGCGGCTATTAGCAAAGAATCAATAAATACAGGGACCGCTGAAAACCCAAGCGCTGAAAGCGTATTTTGGCAAAACCCACCTTGGCAGGGTAGCAAACCAAAGTACCGTCTAGGCCTAGCCCCTATCGACTTACAGAACTGGTTTCCTGTGCCCATGACCGAAGATATTACGGCGCACAAAAGCCATCTACTAGAGACCTGTTATGACGAAGTGACCGCCGTAATAGATGACCTTAACGCTGCTATGACCGCACAAAAGGCACTGGCCTCTCAACGCCCTGATTTGGCACACACCTACCCTGACCTTATTGCCAACCTTGCGATGCAAGTACCTGACGATTTATGCCTTATGCAAACCGCTATGCCCCAGCGGCTAATTGCCGCCTGCGTGTGCTCTCCAAGCTATTGGGATGTGCGCACTAAAATAGGTAGGCCATTAAGAGCAATTCACCAACCGGTGGAGAGCATGAATGCAAAAATTGGCGACCCCATTGAACGGTTCATCCAAAATGCGCCGTTAATGAAACCTTTCGAGCGGACGAACTGGTTTATCCACGATGACACTCAGCGCTTTCACAATGAACCAGATGAAACCATGAAAAACGGCCCAGAGCAGTGGTTTGTCCGCTCTGAGCGAGAAACCTTGTGCCGGGTACATGAAGATTATTTACTGTTTACCATCAACCCGCGCTTTCAGCCGCTAGCGGATATTGCGCAATACCCCCAAGCCCAGCACGACCTGTTAGCCGTTATGGCAATCTTTAACGAAGATGAAATTGAATACTTTGGTGGCCAAAAAAAATACAGGCAAATTAAAACCTACATTGAAAACCTCTGATAAATACTTTGAGCTAAACACCTGGCGCTAAAGACCTAGAGCCAAAGAGACATGAAAGGCCGAACTTTCATGGTCTATGCAGATGCGTTATCCGCGGCCTGTTCTTGCACTTGAGCACCTCGACCTAAGCTCGCCAACAACAACACGGCACTCACACCAACATAGCCTTGCAGCAGCAGAGACAGCTCATAAGATTGCGCCGTCCATTCAACCGTAGGCCAAGCAGTAGGTAGAATTAAGGAAAGGACACCAACCGCCGTCAAACGCGCCGCTTCGATAATCCGAAAAGGCCCTCGGGCTTCCAGCCAAACACCTTGGACACAAACTGAAACCACCAAAAAGAAAAACGCGACCAAGACCAGACTGGTTGGCAATTCGTTCTGTAGTTTTTGCAAAATCAGTGCCAGTAACGACACCACTACGAATTGAGCAAACACATAAATCTTGCAGTAAGTAGAAGCAACCGGGTCAAATTTATCGTCCTGCCAATGATCTGCATAAGTTTGGCTAACATCGGCTGGACGCCACGCTGGGCCTTTAAACCAAACCAAACACTTGTCCTGCCACCGCCGAGTTTGCAGAGACAGCTTTAACGTATCCCACCACACAATGGCATTGGCCCAAACAGGGTTCCAACTCTTAAGGCCGTGGGTAATACCAAAACGACACGGCTCCTCTATTCTTTCAACGGCAAAGGTGCCAAACCACCGATCCCAGACAACAAATACTCCACCATAGTTTTTGTCAATATAGCCGGGATTTTTGGCGTGATGCACTCGGTGATTAGACGGCGTGACCAGAATGTAATCTAGTACCCCTAGGAAGCGCACATGCTCTGTATGCACCCAGAATTGATAAACTAAATTCAGGCTGCCTACAGTGACCATAACCTCCACCGGAACGCCCGCTAAGTACATGGGAACATAAAAGACAAAGCCAATGTAGTCTGTGCCCGTTTGACGCAGTGCGGTACTCAAGTTGTATTCTTCGCTTTGGTGATGAGCCGAGTGAGACGCCCACATAATCCTCCACTGGTGACCAAAACGGTGCTTCCAGTAGTAGCAGCAATCGTAGGCGACGAAAGCGAGCACCCAATGCACCCATGTATCCGCCGACCACTGCTGTACACCAAACAGAGAAACCAGCTCGGTAAAAACAACAGCTGAAAAACCCAAACGTAAAACACCGACTAAGCGACTGAGCATACCCATTTGTAGGCTATTTACAGTGTCGTTTAAACGATAGGTTTGATTTTTCTGCACGTAGCCATAAATGGCCTCAATAACCATGGCGAGAAGGAAGTACGGAATTGCGAGTTGAACATAATTCATGAGCTAGATACTACAACCCCTTGAAGCACAGATTCTAGTAGACAAAAATAGACAAATTGCTATTAGTAGAGCTACGAGACGAAGTCTAAGCCGTGTCCAAATAACTTTGCAACTTTGGCCACCCACTAGAGTTGGCGCGGCGACTTCAGTGCTCTGTAGCGAGCGCCCGCCAACACTGAATACCTCTAACGTTCGGTTTTCAGTGTGGTAATAAACGCCTCTGACTCTTGAACGGACCGCTGCATGTTCTTAACTAAGGTGGATACATCGCGATTAATACTCCCCAACTCACCTTTCAGTGCGTCTATTGCCGGCGCATTAAGGTTGTGTATCAAGAGCAACACGTTGTCGCGCTTCTTGGACTTTTAGACTCCCAAAGGTTGTAAGCAGAAGCTGAACGGCTATAACTCAGCGCGCGACTCCCCGCATGCACTTTTCAAAGGGGCTTTCCAAAAGCACTTTCCAAGGGCGCTCTGCGAAAACTTGTCTGGGCTAAACAGCCCGCAGACCACCCCAGGCGCACCTACGATTCATTATTTAAGGCGCGCAAAACATACAGGCCCCTCTATGGAGCCTGAGCGGAAAAACCGCGATACTCGGGGCATATCTAATGAGGGGAGAATTATGCCAAGACTAAGACAGGTACCAAGAACAGAAGCTGACGCCAGCGTACTGCCTTTTTACGACGCGCTATTTGGCAAGGACCGTGAGCCGACAACTCACCCCGGTACAGCCACAGGCACACCAGGCAACTGGTGGACCGTATTTGCCCATGTGCCAGATTGCTTACATCACATGGTGAGTGGGTTTGAGTTCTACCGCAGCCGTAACCGCAAAATTTCGGCAAAGCTTAGAGAGCTAGGCCAAGCCCGAGCCGGTTTTGCTCGTGGCAGCCAGTTTGTATTTTCCCAGCACTGCAAAGCCCTACGCGGCGCAGGATTTTCTGAAGAGCAAATTCAGGCGATTCCACATTGGGCATCCACTGATTTGTTCGACGAGCTAGAGCGTGCTGTTTTGGCCTATACCGATGACCTAGTACTTCAAGGCGGCCGCGTCGCTGATGGCACCTTTGCTGTGCTCCAGGCTCACCTCAACGAAGTGCAAATCATCGAACTGACATACATTGTTTGTACTTATGAAATGCATGCCACTATGACTAGGGCACTGCGTTTGGAATGGGACGATGTAGACGAGCGCATCACTGAGGTAGCTGTGCCTGAAGGTGAAAAGCGAGACATCGACTTCTTTAAAAACTTGGACAAATAAGCCTTTTAAGGAATCGCAAATATCAGGGGAAATCTCAATGACAGTTGCAAACGGCTATTACGCAGTAATTTTCACCTCAACCTTAACTGATGACGACCCCGCCTATGATGCTATGGCTAAAACTATATACAAGTTAACCCAGCAACAGCCGGGCTTCTTGCATATGGAAACTGCTAGATCTGAACTGGGCATCACAGTGAGTTATTGGTAATCGTTGCAGGCCATTAAAGTTTGGAAGCAAGCGTCGGAGCGTGTAGTTGCGCAAAAGTTGGGACAGAATAAGTGGTGCCGGTCCTACACTGTGCGCGTATGCAAAGTTGAACGGGAATACAGTTATGAGGCGGGTATTTAGGCAAGTACCTATAAACAAGCACTTAATCAAGTGCTTAGCCAGATATTTAGCAGGTGCCTGAGTCTAAGAGAGCGCCCTAGAACAAGGCAAACATAGCAACAGGGCAAATACTTCTGCCCTGTGTGTCCAGTGCCTTCGTTTACTCAGCTGCCCAAGTTTTGAGCAACTCATCATAAGAGATGGTTTGACCCTGAGGTTTCTCGTCAGATAACTTCGCCTTGGGTGAGCCAGGCTGAGACAACCAATACTCGGCCTCTCTTTCTTCATTCAATTTGGGGCCACAATCGCCCTGAATGCCGTGCTTTTCTAGGCGCTCCAACACGCGATCTTGCTGACTGGCCAAACTGTCCATGGAGTCCTGCGCACTAACTTGTCCACTCACTGCGTTGGCAACGTTTGCCCACCACAGCTGCGCAAGCTTTGGATAATCTGGCACGTTGGTGCCTGTTGGGGTCCAAGCCGTACGCGCTGAACTGCGGTAGAACTCTACTAACCCACCGAGTTTAGGCGCTAGATCTGTCATGGCTTGAGAGCGGATGTCTGAATCACGAATGGGCGTAAGACCTACCACAGTTTTCTTCAGCGAGACGGTTTTTGACGTTACAAACTGCGCATACAGCCATGCCGCCCTACGTCGGTCTAACGGTGTAGATTTTAACAAGGTCCACGCACCGGTATCCTGGTAACCCAGCTTCATGCCCTCTTCCCAATAAGGCCCATGAGGCGAAGGTGCCATACGCCACTTAGGTGTGCCGTCTTCATTGACTACCGCCAAGCCGTCTTTGATCATGTCAGCGGTGAACGTGGTGTACCAAAATATCTGTTGTGCGATATGGCCTTGGGCTGGCACGGGGCCAGACTCAGAGAACGTCATACCCGGCGCTTCGCTGGGCGCGTAGGCTTTTAACCAATCAATATACTTTTGCAGCGCGTATACCGCTGCTGGTCCGTTGGCTGCACCGCCACGCGTCACAGATGAACCCACAGGACGACAATTTTCTACCCGAATGCCCCACTCATCTACCGGCAAGCCATTGGGAATACCTACATCCCCTGCACCGGCCATAGAAAGCCATGCATCGGTAAAACGCCAACCTAGGGACGGATCTTTTTTACCGTAGTCCATGTGCCCATAAACTTTCTTGCCGTCTATCTCACCCACATGGGTGGAGAAGAATTCAGCGATGTCTTCATAGGCGGACCAGTTAATTGGCACACCTAAATCGTAACCATATAGCTCTGCAAACCTTACCTTAAGGTCTTCGTTGGAAAACCAGTCATAGCGAAACCAGTAAAGATTAGCGAACTGCTGGTCTGGTAGTTGGTAAATTTTGCCGTCTGAACCCGTGGTAAAACTGATGCCAATGAAGTCCTCTAAGTCCAAGGTAGGTGAGGTTACATCCGCGCCCTCGCCGATCATGAAATCGCTCAGAGCCACTACATAACCATAGCGTGAGTGTGTGCCAATCAAATCTGAGTCATTGATGTAAGCGTCGTAGACGTTCTCACCTGACTGCATTTGCGTTTGCAGCTTTTCAATCACATCGCCTTCTTGAATGAGGTCATGGTTAACCCGAATACCGGTGATCTCAAAGAAAGCCTGGGCCAGCGTTGCACTTTCATACTCGTGAGTCGTCAGCGTTTCAGAAACCACATTAATGGACATACCACGGAAGGGCTGTGCCGCTTGGGTAAACCAGGCCATCTCGCTTTGTGCCTGTGCTGGGCTTAGGGTTGATGGTTGAAACTCATCCGCCACCCATTTATCGGCATTGGCGGCAAAATCCATTGCTTGAATTTCTGCGCTAATAGCTTTGTCTTCTTCGTCACCACAACTGGCAAGCATGCTGAGCACGACACTCAATGCCATTAAACCTATAAACTTTTGCATCCCCATCTCCTCTTTTCCTTCTTCTCTGAATCGGACTTTGTTTGTCTGGCAGTATAGTGATTTAGCCGAGCTATTTTCTGTTAAAAAAAACAATGTACTAGCAACGCGACTCTAGCCCTTGGTCATAACCAAGCCAGTCCAAACCAGCGCAATGGCTGAGCCTAGCAAAACATCCCCTGGGATGAGTGCAAGCCAAAACAAATGAATAAATGCTGCGCTCAAAAGACTGATAAAAAAACGATCGCCGCGAGTGGTCGCTAAAGGCAAAAATCCTCTCGCAAGCACGGTGGGCCATTTTAGCTCGGCCAAAGTCAGCAACAGTAATGACACGCCAATGCCGATAAAGAAAATCATCGTGGGTGTCGTCCAAGCCATCCAACTCATTATACCCTTCCCAGGGCAAAGCCCTTGACCAGATGCTTACGCACAAACCAGACCACAATAATGCCGGGCACCACGGTTAATGCCCCAGCCGCGGCTAACACGCCCCAGTCTAGTCCCGAGGCGCTCACGGTCCGGGTCATAACCACAACAATGGGTTTGGTCGTACTGCCGGTTAGAGTGCGCGCCAGCAGCAACTCAACCCAACTAAACATAAAGCAGAAGAACAAAGTCACGCCTATGGCGCCCCTATTGATGGGGATAAAAATGCGGAAGAAGAAATAGGGGAAACTATGTCCATCAATCTTGGCCATTTCGTCCACTTCTGAGGGCACCCCAGACATGAACCCTTCCAAGATCCATACCGACAGCGGCACCGTAAACAGGCAGTGGGCCAGCGCCACAGCAAGGGGTGTATCAAACAAACCGATAGAGGAATAAAGCTGGAAGAATGGCAGCAAAAATACCGCCGGCGGCGCCATACGATTGGTCAACAACCAAAAGAACAATTGGCGATCACCCAGAAAACGATAACGGGAGAACACGTAAGCCGCAGGCAGCGCCACGCATATTGAGATGAGGGTATTCAACACCACATAGCTCAATGAATTACCGAAAGCCTGATACCAAACGGGATTAGAAAATATTTCCGCGAAATTGGCGAGGGTTGGATTACTGGGAATTACCTCAAACTTGCCGGTGATGTCGCTGTTGGTGCGCAGCGCCATAGTCATTAACCAATACAGCGGCAGCAGCAGATAAATACAATAAAACACTAAGACCCAACGGCTAACACTAGTCATGATAGCGTGCCTCATTGTCGCCTACCGTGTTGTCTAACATGACACTGTTATAAAAAATCCAACAAAACAGCAGAATGAACAAGAAATAGATCACCGAAAATGCCGCCGCCGGCCCAAGGTCAAATTGCCCCACTGCCATGGTCGCCAGATACTGACTCAAAAATGTTGTGGCGTTACCGGGGCCACCGCCAGTGAGTACAAACGGTTCGGTGTAAATCATAAAGCTGTCCATCAAACGCAGCAACACAGCAATCACCAACACGCCGCCCAACCGCGGCATTTCAACATAACGAAACACCTGCCATTTGCTGGCGCCATCTAACTCAGCCGCTTGGTAGTAAGCCGGTGGCACTGAAGTCAAGCCCGCGAAGGACAGCAAAGCGACCAGCGAGGTCCAATGCCAGACATCCATTGCAATCAAGGTAAGCCACGCATGGGTTGGGTTAGATGTGTAGTTAAAGGCCAAACCCAGTTCGTTTAAACCCACGCCTAGCAAACCAATATCTGAGCGCGCGTAAATCTGCCAAATAGTCCCCACCACGTTCCAAGGAATAAGCAGTGGTACTGCAAGTAAGATCAGCAATACGGAGGTCCAGGCGCCGCTTTTTGGCAGCCCTCTTGCCACCAATATGCCCAAAGGTATTTCTATGGCCAACACACTAAGACTAAAAAGTACCTGGCGCCCAAAGGCATCAATAAAGCGCGGGTCTTGCAGAGTTTCTCGATACCAGTCTAGGCCCACATAAAAGCGGCTGTTGAAATCTAAAATGTCTTGAATAGAATAATTCACCACTGTCATCAATGGGATGACCGCACTGAACGCCACAATGAGCAGTACCGGCAGAACGCCAAGCCATGCGCGATTATTATAAGGTTTATTAATCGCCATTATTCATCACCAGCAGAGTTTGCGGAGTTTTCTAAAACGTCATCTGAACCTCTGGGAGCATAGTGAGTAGCTATATATTGTTCCTCACAAAAGCTCACAAATCGATCGACAACCACCACAATTTCATCGCCAACGATGGCGTTTATTGGACCACGCACCTTCAGCTCGCCGACAGCACTTGCGATGATGGTAACGCCTACCGGCGCGCCATCTTGAGTGCCCAAAATTTGACAATACTGCACTTTGCCTGGCCAATGCGCTGCAGACGACATGCGCTGCTCTGATGGATTTTCTAGTCGCGCCCACTCGGGCCTAAAGCCTATGCGCTGTGCAGATTGATCAACGCCACTCGCTGCATACATTGGCGCTGGGGCAGCCGGATCTATTGCGACAAAATTCATACCCGGGCTACCAATAAAGAAGCCAACAAATTCATGGGCAGGATGCTCATACACTTCTTGTGGCGACGCAGTTTGCAAAATTTTCCCAGCCGCCATAACAGCAACACGATCTGCAAAGGTTAACGCTTCGGTTTGGTCGTGGGTGACGTAGATCATAGTTACCCCAAGCTCTTCTTGTAGTCGCTTAAGACTCTGACGCAACTGCCACTTGGTCCGCGGCTCGACTGCGGTTAAAGGCTCATCTAATAAAACCACTGAAACATCAGGACGCATCAACGCGCGACCAATGGCTACCAACTGCTTTTGAAACAACGACAGAGTTTTTGGCTTACGCTTGAGTAGGTTTTCAATCTCTAACTCGCCAGCAATTTTTGCTACGCGAGACGCAATATCGGCAGCAAAAAATCCGTTAGCGGCTTTTCTTGCGCGTAACGGAAACGCCAAGTTATCTGCAATAGTTAAAGACTCGTATAGCACGGGAAATTGAAACACTTGGGCGAGATTACGCTGGCTACCGGACAGGGCAGACACATCTACGCCATCAAATAATATTCTGCCGGTTGTGGGCACCAATAGCCCAGAAAGCAAATTCAGTAGCGTGGTTTTACCAGCGCCGGATGCACCTAATAAAGCAAAAGCCTCGCCATCTTTAATCTCTACAGAAAGTGGCAGCAAGGTCGGCTCGAAAGCACCTGGGTAGGCAAAGCCTACCTCGTCGAGAATAATGTTCGCCATGCTACTGTCCACCAAAAGCGAGAATATCGCGCTTACGAGCAGCCACTAACAATTCTTGCCCTTGGCTGAAATTGAGCATGCCGGGACTGCGCACAACCCATGCAGGCTGATCTACCAATCCATGATTTGATGCCTGCACTAAACCATGAACAAAAGTTTCGTCGCCACTGGTTTCTAATGCAGAAACTTGCAGGTCAAAACCTACGCATTCGGTTGCATTGAATTCGCTCTTATCGACAAAAAACAGATGTTCGGGTCTAACACCCCCCAACTGGCTGACGTCACTGGCGGCCTGGCATTGCTGAGCAAATGCTTGATCAGTGAGTGTCGACCAAGCAAAAGTATTGATGCAGGGATCGCTCATTAGATTTGCAGCGGCGAAAGTATTGGGTTTTTGATAAACGCTAAGTGGCGCTCCAGCCTGCAACTTGCCACCGCCGTCTAGCAGCAACAAATCGTCCCCCAGAGTGAAGGCATCCTTGGGGTCTGTGGTGGTATAAATAACCGTGGTGTCACTGTCATCCAAAAGACTGCGCAGCTCTAATGCCAGTGCTTCGCGCAACTTATAATCCAAGTTCACCAACGGCTCATCTAACAGCAGAACCTGGGCTTCTTTGGCTAAGGCGCGCGCAATAGCCAGGCGCTGTTGCTGGCCACCGGACAATTCATTGGGCATACGCTGAAGTAACTCACCCAACCCAAGTTTTTCTGCCAACCCTACTACCCGGCCTTGGATATACGCTTTGTCTCTACCCGCTGCCACCATAGGCGACGCAATATTTTGCTGCACGGACCAATTGGGATAATTAACAAAAGCTTGAAAAACCACCGCCACCGAGCGCTTTTGCGGACTGAGTTTATTCAGCGGCGTATTGTTTAACGACAGCTCGCCCGCAGCTTGAGTAGATAAGCCGGCGATAAGCCGACATAAATTGGTTTTGCCCGCCTGATTACGCCCAAGTACAACGGTCATTCCGCCGGGCAAAAAATTATGGTCAAAGCCACAATTTAGCCCAGGGTTGAGGAGTACATTTTGAATACGCAGCATAGCCTAGCCGAGAAGAATAACGATCGTGATGCTACAGCAAATCACAGCGCAACAGACCCCTCTTCGAGAGAAAAGTGACCGGTAAAATAGCCGGGGAGACGAAGTCAGGGAGAGACAGAGCGAGAGAGTGGCTTGGGAGAACAATATCCCTAACACGCGCGCAATGGGCTTTTCGACCTTGATGCTCCCAATTCTCTTGATATTGGAGATATAAAGCGGCATCGTTGTGCGCATAGTTTTGACAATAAAAACTTTAGAACAATAAAGAGAGGGTGTATCAACATGTCTGCAACCGGACAATGCCTATGCAGCGAAATCAAATATAGTTTAGACAACCCACCTGCAATGACTGGCGTCTGTCACTGTAAGAATTGCCAGCGCCAAGCTGGATCAGCGTTTTCAACTTTGGCAGGCGTACCAGTACCTGAGTTCCACATCACCCAGGGGCAACCTAAGCTATATAAAGATGCAGATACTGATAGCGGCGACGCAGTAGAGCGTTTTTTTTGCGGCAACTGCGGTTCACCTATTTATTCCAAGGTGCCAAGCCAAGCGGAAATGGTTTACTTGAAGACAGGCACACTAGACGACACCTCAAACTTCGCGCCACAGTTTCATGTGTGGAGCGGCAGTAAGCAAAATTGGGTGGAGTTAGCCGAGGGTGTACCGGCAATGCCGAAAAATCCGGGCTAAGAGACGGCCAGCGGTCCTCTGCACAAAGGGCGTGCAGAGGTCTTTGACATCGGCCAAATGCTACTTCATTTGGCCTTTGAGCAAGTTCATCAACTTATCTCCGTACGGAGGCCGTAAACCCAACATCTCTGCTGGATTAAATTTAGCCTGCTGATACACCGCCTTGGTATGACTGAACGCGCGGAAACCATCTTCACCATGGTATGAGCCGGTTCCCGATGGACCTACGCCACCAAATGGCAGGTTTTCTTGGGAAATATGCATCAATACGTCATTCAGAGTGACACCACCTGAGGTTGTTTCACCCAAAACTTTATCCACTTCCTTTTGATCATTGCCAAAGTAGTAAAGGCCCAGGGGGCGGTCATGGCCGTTAACGTAGTCAACTGCGTCGTCCATGTGCTCGTAAGATTTAACCGGCATCACTGGGCCAAAAATTTCTTCCTGCATGGCAGCAGAATCCTCTGGAGGGTTAATTAGCAGTGTTGGAGCAATCTTATTTGTCGCTTGCTGACGGAAGTCTTCGTTAGCCGGATTAATTTCCACTACTTCAACGCCTGCGTCCTTGGCTTCCTCTACGTATTTGTTAATGCGTTCAAAATGCCGGTCGTTAACAATTGACGTGTAGTCTGGGTTATCCACCAAGGTTGGGTACATTTTGGCAACGGATTTTTTGCTCGACTCCACAAACTCACCCATGCGCTCGGAGGGTACAAATACGTAATCTGGCGCCAAACAAATTTGTCCTGCATTGAGCATCTTGCCCGCCATTAATGCATCCGTTGTAGCCGCCATAGGTGCGCTGCGAGAAATCACTACCGGCGACTTACCGCCAAGCTCTAACGTTACAGGCACCAAGTTAGCCGCTGCCGCTCGCATGACATGCTTGGCAACCGAAGTGGCGCCAGTAAACAGTAAGTGATCGAAAGCAAGCGACGAGAAGTTAGCACCTGTTTCGGGGCCACCTGTAATGACTGCAATTTCATCTGCATTAAACTCTTGAGCGATTGCCGCTGCCATTGCTTTAGAGGTTTCCGGCGTATATTCACTGGGTTTAATCATGCAGCGATTACCCGCAGCCAAAATACCGGCCAATGGCGCAAACGTTAAGTTCACGGGAAAATTCCATGGGCTAATAACACCCACAACGCCTAGAGGCTGATATTCAACCCACGCCTTGGCACCGAGTAACGCCAATATGCCCGGTGTTACTTTACGCTTTTGCTTCTTCTGCCAGCCAGCGAGATGCTTTTGTGCATGCCTGATGGGGCCAATGGCAGAAGCAATATCAGTAAATATGGACTGATGTTCACTGCGATGACCAAAGTCCGCGGACATGGCCTCAACCAATTCTTTTTGGTTGCTCTTCAAAACATTTACCGCCCGCTCAAGGCGGTCAATACGCAGTTTAGTAGACACCACACCGCCCGCTAAATAAGCCTGCTTCTGGCGCTCCAAGATATTCTGCATCTGCTCTGCGGACATATCATCATTCATTACCCCGGTCTGGGAAATTGATTCACTCATACCACCACCCCTCGTTCATTTAATTTAGTAAGGCGCAACTCCGCCCCATGACTCAAATTTGTTGCGCGGCAAAACTTAGCTTATTGCCGGCGCATCCGTTGCAACATACTGCTCACGCAAAGTGCGCTTTAGTACTTTGCCCGTGGCATTGCGTGGCAAAGCCTGAATAAATTCCACACTGGCGGGCACCTTGAACTTTGCTAATTTATCTAAGCAGTGACCAATGACCTCATCGGCTGATAACTGCGCATCTGGCTTGAGTACCAACACTGCTTTACCGGTTTCGCCCCAACGATCATCAGGCACGCCGATAATGGCAGCTTCTGCCACCTGGGGTAGTTGGTAGAGCACGTTTTCTACCTCTGCTGGATAGACGTTTTCACCGCCAGAAATGTACATATCCTTCCAACGGTCAACTATGTAGATAAATCCTTCATCGTCAAAACGCGCAGCATCACCTGTCTTTAACCAACCGTCTACAAAGGCATCTTTAGTTGCTTCAGGTTTGTTCCAATAGCCGGGGGTAATATTTGGTCCACGAATGAGCAATTCACCCACCTCGCCCCAAGGCAACTCTGCGCCTTCGTCATCAATAATCTTAACTTCCGTGTGCATCAAGGGCTTACCCGCCGAACCAATTTTGCGCAGCACATCCGCTGCGTCTAAGCAGGTGCCGCCTGGACTCGTTTCAGTCATACCCCAACCTTGGATCAAGGGCACGCCACGATCAATCCAGCCCGAGAGAATGGCTTCGGCGCAAGGCGCCCCGCCGACACCCGCCGTTTCTAAGCGGCTGAGATCGGTGGTATCAAAATCTGGGTGTTGCATCATAAATTGATAGGGTGCGGGTACAGCAAAGAAATGGGTCACAGCTAAGTTGGCATCGCCAATAATCGACAACGCACGACCCGGCTCAAACTCGCGCATAAGCAAAATTTGTCCTCCAGCGTGCAGCACAGGGTTGGCGTAACAGTTCAAACCACCAGTGTGGAACAAGGGCAACACCACCAATTGCACGGCGTTGGCATTCACCCCGGCAGGCATGCCTAGGTTAATGACGTTGTAGAGATTCATGCCAAAAGTAATCATGGCACCCTTCGGGTGGCCAGTAGTGCCCGAGGTGTACATGATCATGGCAATGTCGTCGTGGGTACATTCAATGGATTGACACTTTTCATCTGCCCCTGCCAAGGCCAATTCGTAACTTGAACGGGCATTCTGCATTTCCACCTCTAAGTCATAGGCAAAGCTGCCAAGCGCTTTCAGTGCGGCGGCTTGCTCACTAAAGCTCTTATCAAATATCAACACCTTGGGGGTAGAGTCGTTAAGAATATATTCAAGCTCCGGAACCGTTAAACGCCAATTAAGCGGAATACAGATAGCGCCAATCTTGGCGCAAGCAAACTCGGCTTCAAAAACCTCTGGGCAATTTGGCGTCAGGAGTGCGACTCGATCACCTTTGATCACGCCCTGACTTTGCAGCCATGCGGCCAGGCGCTCGGCGCGCTGGTCAAGCTGCGCATAGGTCAGCTCGTTTTGGGTGTCTAAATCAATGATCGCTACTTTATTACCCCGCATGTTGGCGTGATAGGCGGTCCAATCGTAATACTTAACGCTCATAGAAATTCTCTGCTTAAATTCAAATGTAAGACTATACAACAACGGGGAGAATTCGAAACCCGCGCATAAGATGTTGTTATAAAGGGCAATATTGGACACAAAATGGCCTTAGAATAAAAACGCAAATTGACTCGCTTGAAGGCCGGTACTATCTTTATTGCAATGCGCGGGGAGCATTGAGCGAAAAGAGGAGCATTTTATTAATGAAATTTTCTATTACTTACTGCGTGCAATGAAACTACGCGCCACAGGCGGTCAGTTTGGCTGCCAAGCTAAAATCTGAATTTGCGCTAGAGGTTGAATTAGTTGAAGCCGGAGGCGGTGTTTTCGAAGTTATGCACGATAACGTGCTGATTTATAGCAAAAAGCAAACTGGCACTTTTCCGGACGAAGATCAGCTCATCATTCAGATCAAAAATAGATAATCAGCTAATGACTAGTATCGTCACGCATCGGCCTGCGCGCATAAATAAGGTAGATATAATGAGTAAGTACACGGCAGCAAAATACACCAGTCTATCGCGGCTTAACCATCTTGCGCGTCCGAGATTAATGGTGAAAACGCTGTTAGCCGCAGGACTATGTTGCGCGTTATCGGCTTGTTCTAAACCTCAGGAAATCCAAGAGACGCCCCAAGCAGCAAAGACCATTATCAATAACGTCAATGTTGTAGATCCAGTAGATGGTCTAGTTGCCCAGCAACAAGTAGTAATCCAAGAAGATAAAATAGTTTATGTGGGCCCAGCAGAGGAAGTCTCAGCGACAACCAACACTAACGGTACCGATCAGTTTATAGACGCAACCGGGCAATTTTTGATACCCGGACTTTGGGACATGCACGTGCATTTCCTCTATGACGAAGCCCTAACGGATGTCATGCCCGAGCTATTTTTGCTCTACGGAGTGACCAGCGTCAGAGACACTGGCGGCGATGTGACAAAACTTGCTGCGCTTCGCGAAGCGCTTAAAGACACACCCACACCCAGAATCTATTTTTCTGGCCCTTTATTGGACGGCAAGTTTGTAGTTTATGACGGCAGCGACCCCAGCCGCCCAGCACTTGGCACTGGTGTTCTTGATGCAGAATCTGCAATGGCCACCGTAACCGCACTCAAATCCTCCGGTGCAGACTTTATAAAAATCTATGAACTCATAGATCCTGCCACCTACAACAGCCTTGCAGCGGCTGCAAAACAACTAGAAATGCCCATCGCGTCTCATGTACCGCTTATGATGACCGCAGATATAGCAGGCCCAATGGCAGGTTCCATGGAACATTTGCGGAATATTGAACTGGCTTGTGCGGCAAACTGGCAAGACCTGCTGGCACAGCGACAAGCCAAAATAAGTGGTTTCACCGAAGGCTTGGGCTATACCTTACGTAGCGAGTTACATAGCGCACAGCGCATCCCTGCCATTAAGGCCTATGACGAGGCCCGCTGCAACGAAGTACTAGATAGCCTCACCAATACTATTCAGGTGCCCACACTACGCTTGAACACTGTGCTCATGCTTAAACCCTTTGAACGAGCCGATTGGCCAGAAGCGGCGACAGCATTGCCGCAAGACGTGCTGGAAAACTGGCAGGCGAGAATCAACCTACTCAGTGCCAGTAGCCTAGACATCGACCATACCTTCGCCAACTGGAGTCAGTTTTTAATTGCTAGATTGTTGGAACGAGGCGTTCCCATTGGTGCGGGCACGGATACGCCCATTGGCCTAGGCATTCCCGGCTACAGCCTGCACACCGAATTAGAGTTGTTGGTCGCCGGCGGCATGAGCACTCAACAAGCGCTTTATTCCGCTACCGTTACGCCAGCTGAGTTCTTGGGGTTAGAGGACACTATGGGACAAATCAAAGTGGGTATGGCGGCTGACTTAGTGCTGCTTAGCGACAATCCACTGGAGAAAATTGAGCACAGCAGATCTATCACTAAAGTGATGTCTAAAGGGTCATGGGTTAAATGATTTTAGCACTGGTCTAACCACCCGACTCTTGAGGGCCGGGTGCCCTGCCGGTTGGTAGGTAATAATGATTGCGCGGCGCGGTGAATTTGAGTGGTTGGGCTGCGAGCCGTGGACAATATGTGGATCAAAAAACACCGCCGACCCTGCGGGCGCTTCAATCAACACTTGGTCTTGTTCGGAAAACGCACCGGGGTGGGTGAAAAAGCCCTGTAATTGCGAACCATCCTCACAACCAGGCAAACGCCCATTTTTGTGACTGCCCTTAATCACCCGCAGGCAGCCATTTGACGCATCAGCATCATCAAACAAAACCATGACGTTAGGTAACTGGTCTACATGCCCACAGTCATGGATCCAATAAGGCGAGTCCTGGTGCCAACGAAAGCCTGAACCCTCTTTGGCCGGCTTCAGATTCAGTTTAGCGGTCCATAAAGCCAAATCGTCTACGCCCACTATTTGCTGCATGGGTTGGGTCAGCCGCGGCTCATCAATTAGGGCATTGAACCGCTCGCTCAACTCATTAACAGGTTCAATGACACGCACAGCATCATTCGCCACCCCATGCTCGAATTGCACGGTAATAAAATCTATGTCCGTGAAGCTGTTACCATCTAACGCATAGGGCTGAATTTTACGTTCCTGATCAGTACCTTTTACAATCAGCTCAACCGCGTCTTTTTGCGCTTGCTGCGCCGCTGAGCAAAATTCAATCAACTCAGAATCAGAAAAAACCTTGTCTCTAACTAGGAATCCTTTTGATTTATAGCCTGACATTTCACTGTCACTGAGAAAAAAAGACAAAAACACCTCCCGCCTCCAAAAAAAACAAGCCTAAGTGACTGTGATGGCTAAATTATATCCTCTCCTTGGATCAGGGATTTGCCTTCAGAATCCACCAAACCGCTACAACTTTTACCACTCAGTTAGCCAATGTTCAGGCTCGCTAACACCGTTTACTGCACATCCAAGTGTAATTGAAAATTGATCCGCCATACCAAGGATAGGCGACCAAAAGTGTTTCAGCATAGGTAACAAAGAGATGATAGCAATCGATGTACAAGCTGACGTTATTGACCTGAGCCCATTCTCATCCCTCAACTACAACCGTTGATCAGAGATATACCCCACTTTGTCAGAGCGCCCTTATCTAAGCCCTCGCGAACACTTAGAAACACTCACTGGGATTTTCTTTCAAAATGTTTCAATGACGAAGTTTGGTGCTGCGCTGATCTTTCATTTTCATGAATAGGTAACGTCACATCAAAATGCTCTACGAGAGCTTCATTTGCAACAGCCTGAAAGAAAACGAATTAGTAACCGTCTCAAACACGAGGCCAAACAAATTTAGGTTAGAGGGGATTCAAATGTCGCGAATAGTAATATATCGCAGCTCACTGGCGCTCTGCGCTACTGTGCTTTCTCACTGCTATTAACCGGCGCCCTAGTTTTGCTCCTGAGTTAAGGCTCGTAAATTAGGGGTTAGCAATTAGACGCCTTGCTTGCGACTGCTGAGAGCAGTCGCCAAGAAGCCTTTTCTTCTGCGCTGTTTTAGGGCCGGCTCAATTACCCAGCTCTGCTCACCACTACCCAGCACTATCGAGCACTATCGAGCACTATCGAGCACTATCGTGCACTACCCAGTCCCACCCACTCTACAAGTCACATTGAGAAAGCTGGCCTTCCATAGCCCTTTCAAGGTATTTTTCTAACAACGAAAAAAGTACATGCCCGCGAGGAGAGATTTTATGAGTGAAGCAACTATTACAGTGGTTAATGTTAAAAACCAAGTATCCCCAGAAGAGTGGCAGGTGCGCCAAGATTTAGCCGCAGCTTATAGATTAGTCGCCCACTACGGCTGGGACGACATGGTCTTTACCCACCTCTCAGCGCGCGTGCCTGGGCCTCAAGAACACTTCTTACTCAACCCCTATGGTTTCCAGTTCAGCGAAGTCACTGCATCTAACTTGGTCAAAGTAGATCTTGAGGGGAACATTGTTTTGGACAATGGCTATGAGGTGAATGCCGCTGGTTTCACCATTCACAGCGCCGTGCACATGGCGCGTGAGGATGCCCACGCGGTAATGCACCTGCATACTGACCACGGCGTGGCGGTAGCCACCATGCAGGAAGGCCTGCTGCCGATTACCCAGCACGCCCTCTTTGTTTATCACGACCTTGCCTATCATGACTGGGAGGGCGTTGCGCTAAACCTTGATGAGCGCGAACGCGTGGTGGCAGATTTGGGCACTAAGAACGTCATGCTGTTACGCAACCACGGGACGTTGGCTGCCGGTGGCAGCGTTGCCTCGTGCTTTATGCGCCTATACTACCTTGAACGCGCTTGCAAAATTCAGGTCAACGCTATGCAAGGCACGTTAAACATGCCCAACCAAGATGCTATCGACATGATGGAAGGCACATTCAATAACCCTAATTCTTGGGAAGGACTGAGTAAGGTTGCATGGCCCTCCATGCTGCGCTTAGCTGACCGCCTTGACCCCAGCTACGCGGAATAAGCCCTAGTCAACTATCGAGAGAGGCAATCCATGTCTAAGCAAACTGCGATCTTTATAAGCGTTCTGCTGGGGGCTACAGCGTTGGCGGGTTGCGATGAGTCCTTAGCAGATCAAGATGAAGTTGCGAAAAAATCGGTTAGTACACAGCCAATCAATGCGCCTGTGGAATCTGACAAGCTCAGGCTTTACGTATTTAATTGCGGCCAGTTTCGCATGAACTCTTTAGAGGCTTTCGGCTTAAGCAATGACGAGACTGACGTGCGCGAGCTGGTGGTTCCTTGCTATGTGATAGTATATTCAATGGGCACCTTGTTGTGGGATGGCGGTCTGCCTTCAGCTACTGCGGCCAAACCAGGCTGGAGCCGAGAGGTGCAAGGTAGCAGAGTCCGCCTAGATAAAACCCTTGCACAGCAACTAAGCAACATGAAGTTTGATCTAACCAGTTTCGACTATGTGGCTTTTTCCCACATACACTTCGACCATGTTGGCGTTGCCAATGAGGTTAAAAACGCCACTTGGTTAGTCCAAGAAGCTGATTTTTATGCCGTATTTTTACCTGAGAGCGAGCCTCCGGGACCAGGTGTGCAACCAGACCTACTGCGGGAAATTAAAAACTCTAAGTTGATAAAACTCCACGGTGACCACGACGTATTTGGTGACGGTCGCGTTCGCATTATATCCGCGCCGGGACACACCCAAGGGCATCAGGTTTTATTTGTTGATTTAACCGAATACGGCCCGTTGGTACTATCTGGTGACCTGTACCATTTCCGCTTTAGCCGCGCCCAGCGTCGAGTGCCATTGTTCAACATCAACGTTGATCAAACTTTGGCCTCTATGGATAAAGTTGAATCTTTAGTCGCAGAAGAAGGTGCGCAGTTTTAGATTGAGCATGATTTGGCCCTATTTAAAACGCTGAAAACCGCACCCGACTTTTACCGATAAGCAAAAGTCACAGAAAAGTCATAAAAGGCGAGGGTTTGGTGCTTACGCGCAACTCTTGCCCCCAGCTGCCAGCACCGGCATCATTAGCCACGGAGAGGGAGAGGAAAGTCTAATCAAAGCGCGGCTATAACAATTATGGCGTCGATAGATTTTTGTATCCCATAAAAAATTAAGAATATAGCCGAGCAGTAGTGCCTATCCGCAGCTGTAGGCTGACCATGTATTGGGACAAGGATAACTAGACCGTGAGCGCAACTTCAGAGCAACGCCTTTTCTTATACGCACTCATATTACTTGGCCTAATCCTGTTTGGATTTTTCCTACTCTCAACAACGGGTTTATTAACACTGGCCTTAACCTCAGACCGCAGCTACATCTCATGGGTGATCTTCGCGCTGTACGGCTTCGCAACGCTGCATTGGTTATTACGAGCATGGTCGCTAAGCAAAGAGCATAAGCATTGTGCGGCAATAGACCAAGCTGTTGCCCAAGACGGCTCGCTAACCCAACATAACATCCAAGGACAAGGCTACGTGGGCGGTTTCCTCACTAGCCTACAACAGCAAAGACAAAACAGTGCTGAGTCCACCCGCCTGCTGATAGACACACTGGGTGATCAACTCACCAATACCCATGCGCCTGGTCATTTTATTGCAGACCTTCTGTTAAAACTCGGTCTTACCGGCACCGTGATTGGCTTTATCTTAATGCTGCTACCCATCGGACAGATTGAAGAATTCGACCCTTCACTGATGCAGCAACTACTCTCTGCTATGAGCGGCGGCATGGCTGTGGCGCTATACACAACGCTTGCAGGCCTTGTGACCAGTACGCTGCTGAAGATGCAGTACTACTTGCTCGACTCCTCCTTGGCGGATTTAGTGAATAAGTTGGCTGTGCTTAGTCAGTTAAAACTGGGTCAGGTAACCCCGGATCAAACAAAGCTGAGCCCAACTCAGCACGCCAGTTAACGTACTTAAGGCAGCTAGTGCGTCATCGTATATTTAGACAAGACACCGAGCAGGACGTTTTTACTGACCTGCTATTCAATACGCTGCTTGGCTTTGCGTTTATGTTTGCCATTGCATTCATGCTCATCAGCTCACCGGAAAAAGCCGGTGACATTGAGAGCAAGGCAGAAATATTAATTACCATTCGTTGGGCAGATAAACACCCCGACGATGTAGATGCGTTAGTGGAAGATCCTCAAGGTGGCCTAGTTTGGTATCACAACCGCGACACTGGCCTAATGCATTTAGACCGCGACGACCGTGGCGTATTTGCCGATAACATCACCATTAATGGCGTCAAAGTGTCCAACCCTATCAACCAAGAAACCGTCACAGTGCGCGCCGCTCAACCCGGTGAGTACGTGGTCAACCTACTGCACTACAAGTCAAACTACAGTGAGCCACTACCTGTGACGGTCAAAATTGAAAAGCTCAACCCCAGTGTCAGCATGGTTTATTACGGCACCCACCAGTTAACCGGCAGCGGCGATGAGCAAACCGCAGTGCGTTTCACCTTAGATGCCCAAGGCGCGGTAGCAAGCACCAGCCAACGGCCGAAAACACTCATTACACGCGCTGTTAAGGATAAATCCTAGTGGGTATCTCAATCACTCTATCCTTGGCTTACGCGTTAGTTGCGGCATTGCTACTGGTACTGTGCGTCGGCACAAAAGTATCTAACCTCGTGAAAGGTTCGATGATCGTGATCGTCTCGGCTTTTTACGTTTTAACCTGGTTTGGCTACCGAGACAGCCTTGGCTGGGCAACTCAAGCCAGCATGCCAGAGTCCTTTAGAGTTTTATGGATCACCATTGACGATCCAGATAAAAGGTCCAAGGAGCCCGGAGCAATATTCTTTTGGCTACGCGTTACAGATGAGGCTGGCATTCCGGTGGGAGAACCGCGAGCTTATAAAATGCCTTGGAGTATAGAACTGGCGGAAAAGGCGCAAGTAGCGTTAGAGAAAATGGATGAGGGCGAGCAGCTCAACGGACGCAGGTCAAATAACATCCTCACCGACCAAGACGAATCTGACCTGCCAGAAGACGGCTACGAACAGGGCGAAACATCCTCTGGTGAAGATGGCTTCAGCCCCACCTTTGACTTCATCGAGATCCCACCGCCTTCTCTGCCAAAAAAGGCCGCTTAAGAAAGCTGCTCGCTACGATCAATTTAGTGCAGTTCCCTTAGTTTTCTTTAACCTAGGACAATCAGAGAACGGTCTAAAAACGATCAAAAAACGGCTATATCTGTGCACAGGTAATCTCGGCTTAAACTCCGCCAACCTTATCTCAACATCGTCCTCCTAGACCTAGCGCCTAACTGACATACCGCACACAAAAATCAACGGGCAATACCAAGTGAAATATATCAAAAAGAGCAAAGCACTCAAAAAATAGGCAAAAAAAACCGCAAACCCTGCAAGGGCTCACGGCTCTTATCTACATAACCCGCCAGAACAACCTCAAGCGGATTAATAGCTCAACAGAGTTCCTAGTTAGTGAGCCATGTCAGTTGAGGCAATTCAACCTCGCCTGCTGCATAAAGTCTATCTTGCTCAGCGCGTGCTCTAACGTAGGCATGAATCTGCGTAGAATCTTTCTCAGTGATGGTGTCGCCGAATCCAGCCATGCCACGTGCAGACAACAGTCCTTCTAGCACAATCTGATTAAAGATCTCATGAGTACCTTCGCTCATACGGCGCAGATCTGGAATAGAGCCACCTGAGCGCACAGCCAAACCATGACATACAGCGCAAACTTCGTTGTAAACAATCTCGCCCGCAGCAATGTCTGTTACAGAGGCATTAACAGCTTGAGCAGGAATGCTCCGATCGCGCACTGAAGGCACAGGAATGGATTCTGTTCCACCCAAGCTAAACACAAGCAAACGTCCATAGTTGTTGTAGGTCAATGAAGCATGCTCCGCAACTGGCGGTAAAGGCTCACCACCAAATAAATCGCCACCACCACTGCCGGTCAAGATAGACAGGTATTGAACGCCTTCCAGCTCGAAGGTGATTGGGGGCGCAAGCATTGAGGTATAAGTATTGAATTCCCAAACCACTTCACCTGTGTCGCTGTCATAGGCTTTTAGCATGCCCAAAGCATCGCCTTGGAATACTAGACCACCAGCTGAGGACAACACGCCGCCGTTCCAGTAGTGAGGTATTTCTACCGACCACTTATCCTTACCAGTGAGCGGATCAAAGGCTTTCAGGTAACCCTTAGGTGTGGGTTGGTCTGCAATATTATCTACCACCATTTTGGTGACACGACCAAACTCAATCCCTGTATTCCAACGACCGGGCTCGTGCTTCAGAACACCAGTTTTCTTCAGCTGCTCAGATACGCCATAAATCAATGGATTGTCTTGAGCTGGGATGTAAACAACACCTGCGTCTACATCAACCGACATTGCCTGCCAGTTGTGCGCGCCCAAAGGCCCAGGCAGAACCCACTTAGCTTTTTCTGTGTAGTCCATATCTGGGTTTTCAACAGGACGACCTGTTTCCATGTCTACGTGAGAAGCCCAGGTCACAGTTGCATAAGGGTTAGCTCGTAGCAATTCACCGTCACTACGATCTAGTACGTAGAAGAACCCGTTTTTAGGCGCTTGCAACAATACTTTGCGCATCTCGCCGTCTACTTCCATGTCGGCCAGCGCAATGTCCTGTACCGCTGTGTAATCCCAGTTGTCGCCTGGCGTCGTCTGGTAATACCACTTCATCTTACCGGTATCTGCGTCTAGCGCTACGATAGAAGATAAGAATAAGTTGTCGCCACCACCCGGAGAGCGAATAATTCGCGTCCAAGGAGAACCGTTACCTACACCAATATAAAGACTGTTGAAATCAGGGTCATAAACAATTGAGTTCCAAACGGTGCCGCCACCGCCAAACTCCCACCAGTTGCCGCCTTTCCAAGTCTTAGCCGCCATTTCCATTTCTGGATGTTCGAACGGTAGTGATGGATCGCCGGGGACGGTGTAAAAGCGCCACATTTGCTCGCCAGTTTCAGCGTCGTAGGCGGTTACGTAACCACGTACGCCAAATTCAGCGCCGCCATTACCAATAAAGACTTTGCCATTGGCAACACGAGGTGCGCCGGTAACCGTATAAAAACGGGTGCGGTCAATTATAGTATCGACTTCCCAAACTTCTTCGCCGGTGGCAGCATCAAGGGCGATTAAGCGGCCATCAAGACTACCTACATAAACTCTACCCTTATAAACAGCTACACCGCGGTTTACCACGTCACAGCAAGCTTTACGCGCTACTTCACCAGGTACTTTGGGGTCAAACATCCACAATTCTTCACCGCTCTTTGCATCAATTGCATAGACACGGCTCCAAGAACTGGTGAAAAACATAATGCCGTCTACCACAATCGGCGTGGCTTCTTGTGCTCTGTTGGTACCCATATCTTTGTACCAAGCCAGACCAAGACCCTTTACGGATTCGCGGTTGATTTGAGTCAAAGGCGAATGCCGCTGCTCTTCATAGGTGCGTCCAAAAGACAACCAGTTGCCTGGTTCAGATTCGGCGTTCTTAATTCTTTCGTCGTCAATAAAACCTAGCGTTGGTTCCACTGTTGTTGACGCTTCGCTCATTTGCGCCGGATCTTGAAGATCTGGCCCGGACGTCTCGTTCGTTACCGCCATATAACCAAGGACGACAACAGCCAAAACACCCACCAAGGCTATAAGTCTGTTCATTACACTCTCTCTCTCTAAGAAAACTCGACCAAAACTTACATCAATCCGACCTCGGATAACACCAAATAAATTGCACTGTCCGGAAAAACTCTAGGAATCACAAAAAAATGAGCTGTATCAATAATTTGTCTAAGTTTAGAGGGCGGCATGAAGAGGAAAAGGCGGTCTGTTTCGAAGGCCTCGCTGACTCTTCAATGGTGCTTTAGTCAGCTTTCTAGCGCTCTAGTTAAGAAGCGCCAGTTCATCTAGCAATGACTGAATCCGCAGCTGCCAGCCACTTTCATGCTGGGGCTGCCATGCATCTTGTAGAGCGGCTTTGACACAATCGCGAATGGACTCTAAATAGTCTACGTACTTATCTTTATTTACGCCGTAACCCATCAGATGGTTACCAATTTCCCAGCGAAAGTATTGATCCTCGCCCTGCAGAGAAGGATCCATAATGAGAAAAAAGGTTTGTTCTAACATGCGCCCTCGCATATGCGGGTCCGAGTAACCCATCAAGGCATCGGCTGCTGGACAACGAGAAAAATATTCTTGGAAAATAGTCTGGGTAAGATCTAGGTCCAGTTCGGCAATCTTGTTTAGTGAATCTGTTACCTGTTCAGCTGCGCTCATAGCTTACCCCTCACCTGATCCTGATTTCCAAAGCGTGTCCTACCCTCTCAACATAGGACGATCTTGAGCGTTTCTTAGCAGCTGCCTTACAAAAACGAGTCAGGAGACAATCAGGTTTCCTGCCAAAGCTAGTTTTTTGAGTACTCTGGTACTGGCTCATCTGTTAAGAATGCAGACATCATGGCATTCACCGCCTCAGGTTGTTCTTGCTGCACCCAATGAGACACGCCCTTTAAGTAACGCACAGTAAAGTTGTTCACATACCTATGCGTGGTCAGCGTCGTCGACTTAGACAATGCCACATCGTCCTCGCCCCAAACCATCAGCGTGGGCGTATCGATAGGCGTTTTGGGGGATACATTGCCATTTTTTTTACCCGGTCTTAACAGACCACGGTAATAATTGAGCATTGCGGTTAAGGCGCCGGGCGCTGCTGCATTACGTCGATAAACCTCACCTACTTCCGCCGGGAACTTACTCTTATCTACTGCGGTATCATGCATCATCGTTCCGATAGCCGCGGCACCATCTTTGCCTAAAAGCATTTCTGGCAGCTTGGGAATCTGGAAAAACAGCACATACCAACTCTTTTTCAACTGTTGCCAGTCAAATGCATCGGACATTGCTTGTGGGTGCGGCACGTTACATATAATCAGTTTTGCCAACGGCAAGCGCTTACGCAGGGCAAATTGCCAAGCAATTACCGCACCCCAATCATGGGCAATGAGTACAGTTTCCTCACAGCCGCTGGCCTGAATAAGCCCGGCCACGTCTTCTATTAGCTCGTCCATTCGGTAGGCGGCCAAACCTTTCGGGCGGGTCGTGTTCCCATAGCCGCGCAGATTGGGTGCCCACGCTTTAAAACCCAGATCTGCCAACAGGGGTAATTGAAACCGCCATGAAAAACTGTGCTCAGGAAATCCATGTAAGCACAACGCCAGACGCTGGCCAGAGCCGCAAACATCTACCTCAAACTGCAGACCGTTGGCGCTTATAAGTTCGCTGCGAATATGAATATTGCGCAGTGCCTGGGGAACTATCTCTAACATATATGAATCTCAAAGCAGGTTACGACAGCAGTACAAAGTCCTTAACAAAAGGCCTGACTGCCGGCATTATTTCTTTCCAGTAACAATCCAGAGCGGGTCGGCATTAGGCGGCGAGCAATCTATCAGCTTTATCTCTCGAAACCCCGCTTTATCTAAATAATAGCGCACTAAATTCATACGTTCGTCTACGGAGAGACTTTGAAAGGCGACAATCGCCTTGGTGGGAAATAGTCTATGCGACATTGCGATGGCAATCTCTGCCCCTTCGCGCAATACATTATGCACAGACAACAACACATCAATGGGGCGACGTAAATATTGAATGGAAACAACTATCAGGGTTCTGTCAAAACTCGCGCTGGCGTAGGGCAAAGTAGGCTGATCATTCAAGTTCTGAACAGACCATTCGGTGAGCTGGGTGTTGGCCGCAAGCTCATCAGCATTCATGCCTAAACCGATAACTCGTCCCAGCTGTACTTCAGTTGGTAAATGCGAAATCCAAGAGGACATAAGGTCAAGGACATCGCTGTGCGGAGGAATAAAGGATCTATAAAACTCTGTGAGCGCGGCTAACGTTCCTTCGTCCACATGCGCCACCATGCGGGGTGATTGATAAAAATCTTCATCTGGCGTCTCATCCGCGCGAACAAACCAAGCATTCGGCAAGTCATAATGCTCGTTGCTCCCGCCGCTTGCGCCACTCACCGTGCTATCACTCATCTTCAGCTACTCACCAAAACCGTAATTAAGCCTGTTTTAGAGTGCCAAAGTCTATGGCTGTAGTCTCAATATTAAGTTGGCCCGCCAAACCAGCCGCCCTATGCTGACCAATTTCTCTCATGGTCGGGCTCATCATCATTTCCAACATCGCCTTGCGCGATGGATACATAGCAATGGCCACTTCTTCCCACAAATCTTCTACCTCGCCAAGCATCAAGCGGGTGACGTCACCACCAAAGACAACGCCACCACCAAACTCTTTCAGAAGCTCGGACACTCCAGCGCCGTACAGTTGATAGGCTTTTTTACCTGAGAGATGGGTTTCTCGGCCATCTTCATATTCGGCTACCGACTTAAATTTTAATAGATTAACCATAAAAATAGGACCTTCCGGACCAGGCTCCATAAATCCCTGTATTTGCGCCTCATTTGGATAGACACTGTTTTTTACTTCCACTTTATATTCTCCAAAATTTCCAAAAAGTCTTCTATAAATATTCTGCAAACCGTTTGCAGAAAATGGTGGAATACTATCGCTGGCTCGCTTTGTAAGTTAAATCGCCAGCGCTAGGCCCTACCAAATACTGGCGCCCAAACTCGCTAGTTCGGCCAGTAAATATACTCGTCCTCCTTGGCGAAGGGTTCGATGCCTGTTTTATCAATTCTTTGCGGCATTTCAACAACGCTGGGCCACGCAGGTATGGCCTGCTCTGCATTGTGAGCCGCTAACAATTCCTCTAACTCAGCAACCTTACCTGATTCGGATGTCACCAAATTGGTTTGCTCGGTAGGGTCTTCAGACAAGTGAAATAACCATTTCTTTTGCGGCGCACTTGGGCCTTTATCAGTTTGATTAGCTCGAATCAATTTCCAACCGTTGTGCAAAACACTTTGGTGATGTCCTTCGCGCCAGAACAAAGTCTCGTGAGGCGGCTGGTCTTTTTCACCCCTGACATACGGCATCAAATCTACGCCATCTAACTTGCGGTCGCTGGGAACTTGCGCATTCCCCGCAGCAGCCAAGGTATGAAAAATGTCCACGTGGTGAATGGGATCCGATAAAACAACGCCAGGCTGAATTTGTGCTGGCCACTTGGCCATGAAGGGCACGTGAGTACCGCCCTCAAAATGCGTGAGTTTCCAACCGCGAAAGGGTTTATTTACATCCGGCAGTCCAATGTACCCCGCGCCACCATTGTCACTGGTAAATATAATCAACGTATTATCAGCTATGCCATTGCGCTCTAGCGCCTTTGTCACTTCGCCCACACTACGATCCAGCGCTCGAATCATGCCAGCATAAACGCGCAGGTGATGGTCTGTAATATGATCAAAAGCGGCGTAGTCTTCGGCGGTTGCCTGCAATGGGTTGTGCACACCCCACTGGGCCAAGTATAAAAAGAACGGACGATTGCGATTATTCTCAATGACCTTAACCGCTTCTCGCGCGTAGTAATCTGTTAGATAACCATCGGGTTGAAAATATTCGCCGTCATTGAAATTCGCACGGTATCTCGCAGTGGCAGTGACCATGCGATCGATACCATCTTCGGGTCGTCTGGCGCTGACCACATCCGGGTGGTCCCATGGTTGATAAAGAGTTCCTGCCATGTAAAGAGAATCATCAAAGCCTTGATCTCGCGGACGCAAACCTTCTTTAGTACCCAAATGCCACTTACCAATGTGCGCTGTGTAATAGCCTTCATCATGGAGGGTTTCTGCGATAGTGATCTCAGAGGTGGGCATGCCCAATTCATTCATTTCAGGCAGCGCATCGGCGCCCACCGTGTCAATAAAGCTAGGCAGAAGACGTGGCTCCAAGTCCTGCATCCATTGAAGGATTTTGGGGCCTAACTTAAAGACAGGCGTAAACTCAAAACCAAAACGAGTTGAATATCGCCCGGTGAGCAAACTCGCCCGTGAGGGCGCGCAAACTGCATTAGCCGCATAACCATTGGTAAACGAAACACCCTGTTGGGCCAACGCATCTATATTTGGCGTCATCACCGAGCCGTCGCCTGCGCCGCCGTTATAAAGGGATACGTCGTTAAACCCCAGATCATCGGCCAATATTAAAATGACATTAGGTGGCCGCTGCCCGGGCAGTAGCTCTGCCGTGCTCGGGCCAACCGCCCACAGGATGGGTACATTAGGACCAATGGGGTCTAGGGTTTCCGCCAAAATAGGCGCACCCCAAACCAGCAAATTAATTCGATTCTGCCACGCGCTATAGGCCAAAAGCCCTAACACCACGAAAGTGATCAAAGAGATCCGGGAAAACTTCTGCATGCACCCTCCAGTTAAGATCAGCACGCCCCTTTAAAATAGAAAATATCACCGAAAACTCGTGCCTAACCGTCTTATAATGACATCCATTATATATTATGGGAAGATTAATTGGCCGGAAATGAACTAGTGTCTATTTGAATAGACGTTAGATTTGTCAGAGAATCAAAGTTGGCTGTCCTTTGAGTAAACGTCTGACGCATAGAGAACTAACCGATGCAGATCAACGGGCAAAACAAGCGTTTGAGAATCTACTAAAAAGATAACTGCGCAGAAATAAATGAAGGGTATGAGCATGAGCAACACACCACTAAAATTCAAAGGTGTCCCAGGATCGCCCTACACCAAAAAAATGCTCGCCTATCTGCGCTTTCGCCATATTCCTTATCAACTACTGATCGGCGATCAGGCTGCGTCCCTCGGCATGCCCTCCGCGAAGGTGGATTTATTGCCAACATTCTATTTGCACAATGCCAACGGCGAAACAGAGGCCGTAGTAGATTCAACGCCTTTAATCAGGCGTTTTGAAAACGACTTCCAAGGCCGTCTAGCCATACCCAGCGACCCGATACTGGCATTTTTAAATTACCTAATCGAAGACTACGGCGATGAATGGCTAACCAAAGCCATGTTCCACTACCGATGGCATTTCGATGCTGACATCAAAATGGCCGCCACCATACTGCCCCGATGGAGCGGCATACAAAGCTCAGAAGAAAAACTAGTTGCGATGAGTGACTACATTGCCGACCGACAAATTTCTCGACTCTACGTGGTCGGTTCCAACGACGTTACTGCGCAAGTTATTGAGAACAGCTACAAACGTTTTCTATCAATTCTAGACGATCTCATTCAAAAACAGACGTTCGTCCTAGGACAACGCCCATCGTCTGCCGACTTTGGGCTATACGCGCAACTGACACAGCTAGCTAAGTTCGACCCCACACCTGCGCAAATTTGTATGGAGCAGGCGCCTCGCGTGCACGCCTGGACAGATATTGTTGACGACCTCAGCGGCAATATCGCAGCAGAAAGCGACTGGATGGATGTCGCTGATGTAAAAGCCAATCTCGGCCCGCTACTAAGCGAAATAGGCAGAGTCTATGCGCCCGCCTTGCGGGCTAATGCGGAAGCGCTACAAAAAGGTGAAAAAGAGATGGAAACCACCATTGATGGTCAACGTTGGGTGCAGCCTACCTTTGTTTATCAGGGTAAATGTTTGGCCGCCATTAATCAGGAATACCAAAATCTAGACGCCGACAGCCGCGCCCAAATAGATGAAATATTCGCTGGCACAGGCTGTGAGACGTTATTATTTCGATAACACAGCACTGAATGCAGACTCGGAAATTGCCTGTACATGACGCAACTACCCTTATCATTAGCTATTAAGATCACCAATTACTAGCAGATCTGCAGAGGCCAAAAAATGCGATTAGAAACCCGAATACGATCCTTCGGCATGGCCGTTATGGCATCCAACGAATTTTTGCAACTCAAGCGCAACGGCGCGCGCCTAAAGAGAAAACTCAGCGGCCAACCCAGCGAGTTACATTACTTTCATCAAGTAGACGACCCTTACAGCTTTCTTGTGGTCCAGCATTTGCATTCATTTGAGGCAGATTACAACTTACCCCTGCGCACCCATTTAGTCAGCAACAACGACAAAGCCTACCAAGGTGACGCAGAGCGCTTCGCGCTTTGGGCCTATAACGACGCAAAAAGCATTGCGCCATTCTATGGAGAGGCGCTGCCGATTCCGGAAATTTCTGAGACCAAACAAAACCTCAGTCTACCCAGTAGCGAACAAACCGAAATCGCTAACAATCTACTTGCGCCTTTTGTGGACACGCCTGCCTTTGCTGAACAGGCGAAAGCAATAGGCAGAAATCTTTGGCACGGCGATAATCTGAAACTCTCCGAAGACGGCTATGAAAGCACCACAACCGTATTGAGGCAAAATAATGAGCTGCTAGAGAAACTTGGCCACTACAGAGGCGGCGCTTTTTATTTTGAAGGGGAATGGTTTTGGGGGGTAGACAGAATTAGCCTGCTGCGCGCCCGACTATCCGAGGAAGGCTTCGCAACACGTCAAACCGATAGCGCAGATGCAATCCATCCGCCTTTGGCGGAGCAAGTGCTCAAAGTCGCCGTCAACGGCGCAAAAAACGTAACGCTAGAGTACTTTCCCTCACTACGCAGTCCTTACACCGCAATTGGCCACCAGCAAGTGGCAGATCTTATTCGGCGCAGTGGCGTGCAGCTGACACTTCGCCCGGTTATGCCCATGCTCATGCGCGGCATTCCAGCGCCGCGAGCAAAGCAGCAATACATTATTATGGACTGTGCGCGTGAGGCTCGGGCGAAGAGCATAGCCTTTGGCAACTTTGTAGATCCATTTGGCGAACCGGTTAAACGCGCTTTTGCGCTTTATCCGGGTGCACTTAATTTGAATCACGGTTTGGAATTTATCGGCGAATATCTGGCCGCCTGCTTTGCCCAAGGCATTGATATAGATTCTGAGGGCGGACTAAAAACTGTAGTTAAAAATGCCGGCCTAGACTGGGACGAGCTAAGTATAGAAGCAGCAAAATACGATTGGCAGAACGTACTTGAGGAAAACCTACAGGCAATGCTCGGTGCTGGATTATGGGGTGTTCCGAGTTTCAGGGTCTCAGGCGGCAGCAAAGAAGGCAGTTTCTCATGCTGGGGCCAGGACAGAATTTGGCTTGTAGAGCATGAAATAACCCTTAGATCTTCAAAAATTTAGAAGCGCAATAAATCATATGAGACTCCAAAAATGAAAAAACTAGCAGTATTTATTGGCACACCCACGCTACTGATCATTATTGCCGGAGCACTGCTCTACAACACCGCGAGCGGCCAAGATTTTTTAATTGATCGGCTTGCAACGCTGAGCAGGGGCCAACAAGCAATCGACCCAGAGGGACTCAATGTTATCGTTTGTGGCAGCGCCTCCCCTCTGGGTAATGATCCAGAACGCGCCCAAGCTTGCATAGCTGTGGTGACGCCAGAACATTTCTTTTTGTTTGATATAGGCGACCGCGCATCTTTCAGAATAGCAGAAGGGCGACTGCCTACAGGCCGACTAACTGGTATTTTCTTGACCCACTTTCACTCGGACCATATCGCCGATGTGCCCTCGGTGAACATGAATTCCTGGATTCAAGGTCGCGACAGCAAACTCAACGTTTATGGACCCAAAGGCGTGGACACTGTAATCAGTGGATTTAACATGGCCTACCGATTGGACAAGACTTATAGAACCGCTCACCACGGCGCAGATCTTTTACCTGCAGCTACAGCAGCTATGAATCCAATCACATTAACGCCAGGTGTGGCGTTTCAAGACACCGACATTAAGATCACTGCATTTCTCGTAGACCATGCACCAATAGAGCCCGCTATGGGATACCGCGTGGACTACAAAGGTCGCTCAGTGGTTATCAGCGGCGACACAGTGTCCACTGACTCTTTGTTTATAGCAGCCAAAGACGCTGACCTATTGCTCCATGATGCACTTTCTGTGCCCGCACTGGATGCTGTAATAGCGGCAATGAAAGCGTCCGGCAATGATAGAACAGCGTCCATAGTCAGCGATGTGCACGACTACCACGCGCACTCCACTAATCTTGAAGCGCAAAGTAACAAGGCCGGCATTAAACAACTAGCGTTCTATCATTTTGTGCCCGTACCGACTATGCCGCTGATAGAAAAAATATTCGAGAGGGGTATTTCCAGCGATGTAATTTTGACTAAAGACCTAATGACTTTTCAAATGCTAGTTGGATCAAAAGAAATCATTGTCACCGAACCCTAGCGCTATCAGCTAGCGTCGTTAACAGCAAAAGTAAAAAAGAGTGAAAGCATAGGTATTTCGTTAGAATATACCAGTAATCAGGTTTAACCAGTCAACCCGTTGGAAAGGATCTAGAGTTCAGGAAGACCGCCGACTTTGTTTACATTTGTCACCGTTAGCCGCACCTATGCAGCCTAACAATAATATCAATTCTCTCCACAGCCGATCAGAGCGACTGACTTAGCAACCCATCAATGACTATCTTCAAATTGGATTCTAAACCATCAGCCATAGCAACAATCGCCTGAACTGGACGGAGCACTGTCGAGGAGCTTTTCGCTTCTTTTTTCCCTGCCACATTTAGCCGAAGAGAAGCAAAACCATGGATGGTAGACCAGACCAAACCACCCAATACCAATTCATCGAAATGTAGCTGCTTAACTTTCACGACTTCAATCACCAAGGCATCTAACTCGGCATAGGCATTAGAAGCCGCCGCATCCAGACCCTCAAACTCCGACAAATCCCCCAACACTGCACCAAACATCAACTGATAAGCCACTGGGTTTTCTTGTGCGAATCTTACATACGTCACAGCCGTAGCCAAAAGGCGTCGCTCGACCGGTTCGGAAGATTGCGCAACCTCCTTAACCCTTGCCTCTAACTTCTGAAAACCCTCTGTAGCAAGAGCCGCGAACAGTGCATGTTTATTTGGAAAATGGCGGAATGGCGCGGTGGGAGACACATTAGCGTCCCTGGCCAGCGCGCGCAGACTAAGTTTTTCTGTACCGCGGGAAGCTATGTGATCTAGAGCTAGGCCCATCAACAGTTGACGTAAATCGCCATGATGATAATTACTCTTACTAGATTTACTTGATGTACTCGAGGTACTGAATGAACTCATAACTTCGCCATTACGCCATTTTGTGATCATTAGTCCGCGTTAAAAGTCGACTTATTATCAACGCTCGTCCATTTATCTTGCTTAACGATGAGTAATTTGGCAAGATCCCAAAATGTTAGCACTGATTACATAAAGATAAGCAACTTTACTCGATATTTTGACTGGTTTTCACAATACACATAACTGACCTCAATAAATATGTGATCGTTGCTCAAACTCGATCTAAAAATCAGCAAAGCAGAGGATTTCAAATCAAAATGCGCAATATCCGCTTACCACTAAACCGATCTAGAACCAAGTTGCTCACCGCAATTTGCCTATGGATGTTATTACCAGCAGCTACTACCTTTGCGGATTTAACGGCTTCTTATATCACCATTCAGCGCCAAGCAGGCTTTGTCAGCGAACGAGTTTATGCCGGTAAAACTCTAGCTTCACGCAGTTCTGAGCTGGGTTTTAAGAGAGGCGGGGAAATTGCTCAGGTATTAGTGGACATCGGCGATGTTGTCAAAAAAGGCCAAGTATTAGCGCGCCTAGATAGTCAAACATTAGCGTCTAATCTGAATCAAGCAGAAGCCAACACAGCCCTTGCCCTAGCGAACCTCAGCGCTGCGAAAGCAGAAGCACAGTTAGCAGCAAATACTGAAAAGCGTTTTCGTACACTGCGCGGTAAAGGCAACACCTCTAAGCAAATTTATGACGAGGCAAAACTCAGTTTCCAAACCAAAAGAGCACTATTCCAAGTTGCTCAGGCCAACGTACAGAGAGCCGGCGCTGCGACTCACGCAAGCGAAATAGCGATAGCAGAGGCTGCAATAAAGGCACCTTTTAACGGCATAATACAGTCGCGCTATGTGGATGAAGGCTCTCAAATACTTAGCGGAACGCCCGCACTAAAAATCATAGAACTAGGCCCAATTGAAGCTCACATTGGCGTGCCTAGCGATAGCACAACCAGCCTGACAATTGGCGACACCTACAACCTCAACTGGAAGGATAAAGCACAACCCGCTGTCCTAATGGCAGTTTCCCCAGAAGTCGACCCCAACACCCGCACTCTCAATGTGGTGTTTAAAATGAACGCCGGCGTTGTTCCCATTGGCGCGGTAATCGACTTGTTACTGGCGCAACGCGTGGGGACACCAGGCTTTTGGCTGCCGATTAGCGCACTCACCGCCAGCGACCGAGGCTTGTGGGGTGTCTATGTTATCAATGCCGAAAATATAATCGAGCGTCGCTTGGTCGAGGTGATTCATAACGAGGCCTCAAGAGCTTATGTCCGCGGCCTACTCTCAGACAAAGAACGCGTAGTAAACATCGGAGTGCAGCGAATAGTGCCGGGGCAAAGTGTGTTGCCTCAGAAAGCTAAAGAGAACAACGTCCAAGGAACCAACAACAGCCCAAAAGAAAGCGCCATCGAGCAAGCAAATGCAGGGAGATAGCTTTTATACAAACCCTCGCTTAACAGCATTATTTCTGCTGTTTATTATTGTCTTAGGCGGCGTTGCTTTTGCAAATCTGGCACGCCAGGAAGACCCTAGCATGGCAGAGCGATATGCTCAGGTTAACACTTTTTTACCCGGTGCATCTGCGGCGAGAATAGAGTCTTTGGTTAGCGAACCACTAGAGACGAGCCTGAGGGAAATTCCAGAGATCAAAGAGATATACTCAACCTCTAAGGCCGGCATATCGGTCATTTCCATTGAACTGTTGGAACGAGTCAACTCAAAAGATACGCAAAATGTATGGTCCGAGGTGCGCGACCAATTGGGCACAATGCAAGCCACATTACCCAGAGGCACGGTGGAGTCTGATCTTAAGATCACACCACCCGTTGCCTCAACCATGATTATTGCCCTAAGTTGGCGACACGGCTCAGACATTGAAATGGGCATTCTCTCGCGGCTAGCAGAGTCCTTAAGATTACAACTGGCAAATATGTCCGGCACCGAAAAAACCGACACCTGGGGCGAAGCTGAAGAAGAAATCGTTGTCTCCCTAGACCCCAATCGCATGGTGGCCAGCGGCTTATCTGCAGCCTTTATTGCCCAGCGCATCAATGCAGCAGATACCAAAATCGCTTCCGGCAGACTCCGCGCAGGCGGCAACGACATTTTGGTAGAGGTAGATGCTGAACTGGATTCCGTTGAGCGCATAGCCAGCATTCCCCTAGTTATGGGCGACAACGGCAGCACCGTACGAGTTTCAGATCTAGCAAGTGTGCGTAAAACTCAATTAGATCCACCCCGTTCGTTAGCTTTTCATGGCACCGAGCAGGTCATTTTCGTTAATGCTCAAATGCAAGCCGGTTTACAAGTTGAGAATTGGACCCGCAACGCCAATGAACTTGTAGCAAAATTCCAAGCTAACTTACCCAACTCTATTGGCGTAGACACAGTCTATTCGCAAAATATATATACCGACCAACGCATGAATTCATTGGCGAACAACCTGATCTTCGCATTGGTCATTGTGCTTCTAGTTCTAATTTGGCTTATGGGTGTTCGCTCGGCGTTAACAGTGGGAATCGCTCTGCCTCTTTCGGCCAGCATGGTGTTGGTGGGTATGCAGATGTTAGACATCCCGCTGCATCAAATGTCTGTCACAGGCTTAATTATTTCTTTAGGCCTGCTTATAGATAATGCCATTGTAGTGGTAGAAGACTACAAACTACGGCGTATTAGAGGCGCACAGATTGACGAGGCCATTCGCCGCGCCATAAAACATTTGCTGGTTCCCTTAGGGGCATCCACCGCCACAACCGTATTTGCCTTTATGCCGATTGCATTAGCGCCAGGCGGCGTTGGCGATTTCACCGGAACCTTGGGCGTTACTGTAGCTTTATCTGTTGCAAGCTCTTTTATTTTGGCAATGACAGTAGTACCCGCCATTGCTGGCTATTTAGAAAATCGTTGGCCAGTAAAAGACGGCAATCGCTGGTGGCAGAGGGGTTTTTCTAGCCCCAATTTGAAAAAAAAGTACCACGCGGCACTAGTCGCTATACTCGAGCGCCCAATTATCGGCATCACTATTGCCTGCATTATGCCCATCGTTGGCTTCTCTCTAGCGCCCACCTTAACCCAACAATTTTTCCCTGCGGTAGACCGCAATCAATTTCAAGTACAGTTATCCCTACCCGCCCAAACTTCCATACGGGAAACACAGAAAGCTATTTTCAAAGCCGATGAAATATTACGCAGCAATTCTGAGATAACCGATACGTTTTGGACCATTGGTAAGGGGGCACCACGCGTCTTTTACAACGTAGTCTCTCTTAACGAGCGCATACCCAGCTTTGCGGCCGCGTGGGTGAATACCACATCGCCCGAAGCCACTGGAGAAATACTTGGGACAATCCAAAGCCAGCTCTCATCGGCTTTCCCCAGCGCGGAAGTATTGGCAATTCCTTTTGAGCAAGGGCCTCCCACTGATTCGCCCATAGAAATACGAATCATTGGTCAGGACTTGGATGTACTGCGCCAGGAGGCACTGAAACTTAGAGCCATACTAGCCAGTGTGCACAACGTCACCTACGCTCGAGCATCATTATCCACAGCAGAACCCAAACTCATATTCATTCCAAGAGAAAACGCCGCAGCGGCAACAGGGTTAAGTACCGGCGATCTGGCACAGAGAATCAACTCAGCATTAATGGGCGATAGAGCAGGCACAGTTTTAGAGGGCAATACAGAAATAGACGTCAGAGTTCGATTTCAAACAGATTCTCGTAACCAAATGTCAGATCTCAACTCTATGCCTATATTGGCCAACGGGCGCGACGGCATACCCCTTAGCGAACTTGGGGATTGGCAATTGGTGCCGACCTCATCGTCAATCGACCGACGCCAAGGAGAACGCATCAGCGCCGTGCGAGGCTCCCTTACCCCATTCACCATAGCTAGCGGAGTGTTAGCTGACTTCACAAAAAAACTCGAAGAACAAAATTATACGCCGCCAGAAGGCTATAGGTTACAACTGGGCGGCGAAGCGGAAAGCAGTGGCGAAGCGTTTGGCGCCATTGTTCAGGTATTTATCATCTTCCTTTTAGCGATGGCAGGCGTCATCATTCTGTCGCTGAACTCCTTCCGTTATGCAGGTCTTATTGGCATCGTCGCTATTTTGAGCTTCGGGCTAGCTTTATTGGGCGTACGAATATTCGGCTACCCATTTGGTTATATGGCGTTAATTGGTTCTTTAGGCATGATGGGCCTGGCCATCAACGGCGCGATTATTGTGTTATCCGCGTTAAAGGCAGACCCGCGCAGTCAATCCGGCGACAGCGAAGGCATAGCAAATGTTGTAGTTGATTCCACAAGGCACATCATCTCCACTACGCTTACCACCATTGGCGGTTTTGCGCCCCTAATCGTTAACGGAGGCGAGTTTTGGCCACCGCTCGCCACGGCTATCGCCGGCGGAGTGGTTGGATCGGCTGTAATAGCGCTGTCTATGGTGCCCGCCGTTTTTGCATATATTCAACGCAAAAAAATCAAAAAAAACATGGCCCGGCAATCACCACAGTTGCATCGTGTACCGGTTTACCTACTCTAAAGAGCAGGCTTTAATAAGCGCATCACGGCGGTTAGACACGGCATCGATGTCTATATATTCTCAATCTAATTTGCGTCTTGCTAAATCAAGAAAACAGAGCCCAAAAACTTACTCCTAAAGAGGAATCATGCTTAACCTAAGTTTGCCAAAGAGCCACAAAGTTCTTCAAATAACTATTACCCTTATAATTTGCTTTTTTTGCGGTCCTAAGACATTTGCAGCTCATGCAAACATGGCTATGAATATCAATAGCCTGGAAGCGCCAATCGATTTTATTCCAGAAGCCCTCGGCGATTATAGATGGGAAATATCAACTCAAAGTGTGGATGCACAGAATTATTTCACGCAAGGCATGCAACTCCGCTGGGCTTATAATATGCCTGAGTCCGCACGCTCTATGGCCCAAGCTCGGCGGATTGATCCTAGTTGCGCCATGTGTTTTTGGGGAGAAGCTTTTGCCTTAGGCTCATTTTTAAACGGGGGCACTAGTAAGGAAAAAGCAGCTCGAGCTCACATCGCAATTAACCGGGCGCTGACGCTTAGCGAAACAAAAGCCAGCCCCATAGAAAGAGCTCTTATTCAGGCAGCGCAGATCCGCTACCCTAAAGACTATGACCCTAATAACAGAAGGCTTGTAGACCAAGCTTTTGCCGATGAAATGGCAAAGGTATATCGTACGTTCCCAGACAGTCACAACGTAGCAGCCGTATATGGCGTATCCCTCTTTCTACTCGAAAATAGAAGAGGCTATCGAGATCTTGCCTCGCCCAGTCTCCAAAAGTTACACAACGTACTCAGCGGTGTATTAAACGAAGACATCAAGCATCCTGGCGCTTGCCACCTATACATTCACGCGACCGAGTCAAGCCAAGATCCAGGTTTAGCGCTACCTTGCGCAGAACACCTAGCCGCAGCAGTACCCCTAGCAAGTCATATTCAACACATGCCATCACATACGTGGAACGAAGTAGGTCTGTGGGGCAAATCAGTGCGAGCCAACACTAGGGCCTACCATACTGACCTTAAAGCCGCACAAAATAGGGGTTTCTCTTATGGTCCAACGCATAATTTACATATGCTGCTATTTGCTGCCTCTTTTGATGGCCAAGGCGCTGTCGCTATCCAAGCTGGAAAAGACTACC